>NZ_SLYT01000004.1:0-573803 GCF_004346065.1 Rahnella sp. JUb53 | reverse complement strand
TGATAAACGTCTCATCGCCGTCTCCCGCCTCCGGACTTTTATCCACCCAGGACTGAATAAGATAGGGGCGGTCATCAGGGTTACTGACGCTGATGGAGGCCTGTTTTGCACCTGCATCATAAATCACGCGATTTCCGCCTATTTCCACCCCCGCAATACCCGAACAGGAAAGAAGAAGTAAGCTCAGTCCTACTGATAAACGCCACATATAAATCCTTTTAAATGACAAGCAAAAAGCGCAACAGATTAGTTATAAGCCACGGTAAAGGTTGCGTTAGCGTTAGCGGTTCCGGCCCCAACGGGTGTGGAAAGTGCGTAATATTTGGCAATGAAGACAAGGGTGTTGGTGCCCGAAGTCGTGAGTGGCACAGACGGCGTTGAGCTGCCAATGGGGATGAGGGTCGTGCTGTCGACCTGGTACAGCCCCACGGCTAAATTGGTGGCTGTCTGCCCAGAGCTAAGACTGAGAACCGAACTGTTACCGCTGGGCACGGGCCCGTCAAAACGGACACTGGCGGTTTTGACCGCTGCGGGGCAACCCGTCAGGTTTATAGAAAAACGTGCGGCGCCGGCGGTGGCCCCCGCAGACGAAAACGAGCTGGCGGCAACCGTACCCAGCTTGACCGTCTGATTTGCAGAGGCGGCATCAATGGTGCAGGCAGTATCGATAATGCTTCCCGTAAAATTGATAGTGCCGTCTGCGGCTAACGCTGCGCAGCTAATAACAGCGGATGTAGCCGCCGTAAAGAAGAGTGAAATTCTTTTCATTGTTTGTCCTTTTCGTTAATTCCCAAAAAATTAACGTGCCGCCTTAAAGGCGGTGCACAGAATTGCCTTCGGGATGTTCGAATTCATCAAAAATGGAATGTTGTCACTATAGATTTGTCAATAAAGCCTAAACGAAAAATAAAAGACTTTATTTCATCATTACTTTCAAAAAACGTTTCATGAGCGTTATGGTTTGCTTAAGTATATTGTCCGCACAACTCCCTCCACGTGCATACTTTTTATTATGAAAAAGAATTAGAAATCCCCTGGTGTTTTAAGTAATCAATATTCGCATTATTTTTTTAGTTAGGTCTTTGGCTGCTCGTAAATCAGCTTAAAAGAAGCTGGTTCGTTCAGCATTGATGCGAATTTAGGTTAAGTAGCGAGCGAAGTCAAGAGATTGATCGTCACAAACGATCATTAAAATTCTTTTGATAGGTATCGTCTATCAATATTTCCGTTATTGATCGTTATAAACAGGTTTCCTTAATGTTATATTTTTGATTATTGTTATAGTGGATAATATTAAATCCTCATCCTCTGTCTTTGAGTTTTAAGGCTTAATGAAGATCACTTAAAATATCCAGTCAACGCTACTTGAATCGGGGAGGGGTTAAGCGAGTCTAATGGGGTGGTACTAATTTGAAACATAAACAGCAGATGCAGAAAGACTAAAAATAGTTGCTTTTGACTCTGTCTAAATTAACATTCGACATGCTGTGATGGGCTTATTTTGAATAAATCGTGTTTAGATAAAAACAGTCCCATATAAATTATTATCTCAGGAAATTTGCACATTTTTGGGCATCCCTCCACGCGTCATTTTGTTTAAGGGAATGATCATTGTCATAGCCTCACCATCGCCTGATTTCTGTCCGCATACCCCACCGGCCATTAACCCGCCCGAGCTCGCGCAGGGATAAGCGTCATCGGCAGAAGCGACCTTACTTTCCGATCGCTCTAACGAATAAGTCCCGGCAATGCCTCTGCGTAGTCACATTATTCAGGGTCAGGTCAGCGTAGATAACCTCATTAGCACCGGCGTCCACCCGCCAGGTAAAGTTTCCGCCGAACGCGGTGTTTTTTCTGATCGTTTTTTCACCTTCCACTCCCCTTCACCAAAGACTTTTAATCCGGGGGAGGTGATAAAAAGATGGGCAATTTAGTACCGCGTGGGTTTTTTAAAACGGGATGTTGACGGACTTAGCCCACCTGCAGTTTATGAAAGTGCCTGGTTCATGAGGCACGGAACCGTCTAGGAAACTAGGGTCTATTCAAACCACTTCCTGCCTAACCTTGCAAGGTGCTGTCTCATATTCAGGTTTTGACGCTCAATTGGCTGAGTGTAACGCTTGCTAATAACGTGTAGCTTTCCCAGCGGCCATCAAACCACCACGTCAAAGGCCGACAGCAGCCTCAGAAGATATTCCAGCGACTAAGTCAGCAAGTTGGTATCATTACCTTCCTTGCCCCCAATAACCAGCGAGAGCAAGGACGGTCACTTACTTAAAGTGAAATAGTCAGTTCACCGAGTTTGCTCACCAATTTCATGTTCTCACTGTAATCCACTGGGCAGGCAATAACAGACACGCCACCCTCACTGAAGGCTTTGTTCAACGTTGGCAGTAACTCCTCTGCGCTATTAATAAGATAACCGTTGGCACCAAAGCTCTGAGCATACTTCACGAAATCAGGGTTACCAAAGTCGACGGTGTCGTGCGCACCTTCTTCGATATCCATCTTCCACTTAATCAGACCGTAGCTACCGTCCACCCAAATAAGTACCACTAACGGAATGTTTTCACGTACTGCGGTCTCAATTTCCTGTGAGTTCATCAAAAAGCTGCCATCACCCATTACTGCAAGCACTTTACGTTCGGGATAGGCCAGTTTGGCGCCCAGCGCACCTGGTAGAGAAAATGCCATAGTGGACAGGCCGTTCGACGTCAGACAGGTCAGCGGCTGGTAGGTCGGATAGAGACGTGACATCCACATTTTGATTGCGCCAGTATCGGCTAACACAATGTCGCTATCATCCATCGCGTTGCGGATATCGGCGGCAATACGTTGTGGTTTCAAGGGGAAATCGCAACTTCTTTGGCCTTTATCCAACTCTTCCAGACGCAGTTTGCGAATGTTGGCTGTACTCGGCAATCTATGCAGTGGAGCGTTACCTAGCTCTGCAGTCAGCGCCGTGATTGCCTGTGCGATATCGGATTCAATGTTGACATCGACACAATAATGTTTGTCCGTATCAGCGCTGAACGTATTGATATGGATTATTTTTTTATTTGCATGCGGATTCATGCGCTCTGGTGCAAACTCTTGTAATTCATAACCTATGGCCAGGATGACATCGGCCTTATCGAAAGCAAAGTTCTCATAGTCGTGACGCATAAAGCCCATCACGCCCAATGCGTGCGGGCTCTTGTCGCTGATAACGCCTTTACCCATAAAAGTGGTGGCTACCGGAACCTGGTAGCGCGTTGCCAAGGCGGTGAGTGCATCGGAACTCTTGGTTCTGGCCACGCCATGGCCTGCCAAAATCACCGGGTAACGCGCATTACGCAGTAGTTCAGCGGCCTGTTGGATCTGCTCTGGTGCGGGATAGGTATTAACCGCGTTCCTCGGTCGAATTGGGGTGAGTGATGCTGACATGGGCATTGCTTCAATGTCTTGCGGGATGGCGAGATAAGTGGCACCTGGGCGTTCTTGCTCAGCAAGGCTGAATGCCTTTCGCACCATTTCTGGCACCGCAGCTGGTGTCAAGACGGTATCAGCCCACTTGGTGACAGGTTTAAACATGGCGACCAGGTCGACGATCTGGTGTGATTCTTTATAAATACGGTTCAGGCCCACTTGTGCAGAAATGGCGACCAGAGGGCTGGAGTCTGTTTGTGCATCGGCTACACCCAGCAGTAGATTGATGGCACCTGGGCCAAGCGTTGCAGTACATACGCCCGCTTTCCCGGTTAAGCGGCCATAGATACTAGCCATAAAGGAGGCACCCTGCTCATGACGCACCAGAATAAAGCGAATTTTTTCAGAGGCGGTGATGGCGCGCACTAACTTAATATTTTCTTCACCGGGAATACCGAAGACATACTCAACACCTTCGGCTTCAAGGCAGGAAACAATAAATTCGGCGACGCTCTGCTGGTCATTCAACATGGTGAAACTCCTGATTAATTTACGGCAATTTAAGTGTTGGTATTTATTGATAATTTAGCGATCAATGAAGGTAATATAATAATCCACCCATAGTGAGGATGGATAAAAGCGTACTGAAAAAGAGTATTGAAGCCATATCTTGTTCTGCAGTTTTGTATTGCACAGCCAGTATTACGCAGATAGATGCCGTTGGGATCGCAATGCTAATGACAGAAAGTCTTAACGTAGTGGTATCAACTTTAAATAATAACGCCACCCCTAGCACAGCGAACGGGAGTAGGCAATTTTTTGTCAAAATAGCCATTGCAATCGTACGATTGAATGCCACGTGGAAGGAATATAGAATGATACCCGAAGCGAAAAGGGCCACTCCGCCGGTTGCTCCACCGAGAAGCTGTAAAGACGAACGGATTTGCGCTGGAATATGCAGATTGCACAGCAATAAAATCAGCGCCAAAATAGGAGCCCACACGACGGGTTCTTTTAAGGTATGAACAAGACTATTTTTGAACGTCGTTTTAGTGCCATCGACATTATCCGACGAAAGAATCAGTATCGTAACCGGTACCTGGACCAGGTTCATGATGATACTACATAGTGCGATAGGGATAGTACTGAGATCGCCGAACAAATGTCCAAGCACTGGCACTCCGACGAAAGGTACAGCAGGGCCGCTGATAGCCAGTGCCAACAGTGCAGCGATCTTACTCGGCTGGCGGAAAATATGACGCGCAATTTGATAGACGACAGTATATCCCCCCACCATACCAATCAGTATCAAGATCGCCATGCTCCCTTGCTCCAGTAACACGGAGCGCGAGAGTCCCATCATCCCGGCGAATAATGTCAATGGAAGTGCATAGAGCATTACCATGCGATTGAGGATCGTGCCCTGCTTGGCGTCAAAGTCATGATGCCAACCGGCTAAAAAACCCATCATAAGCGTCACGACAATCGGCAGTAGCGCGGCAATAATTGTTTCAGTCACTAAACCCTCTCTGTAATCTCAAATGAATATGTAAAGTCGTTGTCAAGATTTTCGGTGGGAGAGCATAGCGTTATGCCACAGCGAGAAATATAGGTTCGTTGATATCGTGCTGTAGGCGAAATCCTTCACATGTAGGAATCGGATTGTAAGTACCCCACCAAAACGGCCCATTCACTTTTAGAGATCTTCCGACATACTGATTATGTCCCCTGAGGCGATCGCTATGCGTAAGATCAGATTCACCGAGCACCAGATGATTGCCGTCCTGAAATCATTCGAAGCGGGCAGGACCGTCAAAGATGTGTGTCGCGAGGCCGCTATTCCTAAAGCCGCTATTACAACTGGAAGGCGAAATATGGCGGTATGGAAGCCCGCAGATATCAAAAAGGTCAAAGATCTTGAGGACGAGAATCGTCGTCTGAAGCAGATGTTTGCCGTTCTGAGTCTGGAATGCCGGGCGCTGAAAGATTTCATCGAAAAAAAGCCTTAAAACCAGCGATGCGGATACTCGCCTGAACACTTTAAAACTCGACAGTCTTGACTATGTTGAGCTGATGGTGCTGGCGAAACGTGAATTTGATATCACATTGAATGCACGAATGTTTATTGATCATCCAGATATGAGCCTTATGGATATGTGCGGATTATTGAATGCCCAGCGAGTCTCTCCTGATGCCTGATAACAAATGGATCCTTGTAACCGGAGGCAGTCGAGGGATTGGAGCGGCAGTTGTACGACAGCTTGCCCAATCGTGGAACGTGATATTTACCTGGCAAAAAAATCAACAGCAGGCACAAGAGATTGAGCAAAGTTGTGCATGCCTTCCAGGGAAAGTGCAAAGTTATCAATGTGATGGTACCGACGAAAAACAAGTAGCAACATTAGCGACTAAACTGTTAGCTGATAAAGGAGCGCCTGCCGGGATCGTACACAACGCAGGTATTACGCGTGATGCTCTTCACATCCATCAGAGTAATGAAGACTGGCAGAATGTCATCGACACTAACCTGAATGCGATTTTTTACTGGAACCGGCAATTACTCCCCGCAATGTTTATGCACGGTGGCAGCATTGTTCTGATGTCATCTGTTTCAGCCATCAAAGGCAATTGCGGGCAGGTTGCTTACAGTGCCACCAAAGCAGCAATGACGGGAATTTCACGTTCGCTGGCAAATGAAGTTGCACGTTTTAATGTGCGGGTTAACTGCATATTGCCGGGGCTTATTGAAACCGATATGGTTGCAGCAATGTCAAGGGAAGAGCGAAAACAACTCCAGGCCCAAATTCCATTACGCAGACTGGGCAAACCTGATGAGATTGCCCAGTCTGTAGATTTTTTATTAAGCGATGCTGCGACATATATTACAGGGCAAAGTTTAATTATTGACGGAGGCCTTTCCTCTTAGTTTTAAATGTCAATTTTTTTAATAAAAAGAAAGGAGTATTTTATATTAAGTGAAATACTCTTGTCTGTTATATTTATCTGGCATTGGGATATCATATCCCATGCGCTAATTGAAGTGTTCAACACTGAAATTGAATGATCCTGATATAGGTTGAAAATCCTCAACTCTTAATTCTGCCAGTTAACTTCATCTGGCGATTTTTATTTTAAAGACAAATAAGGTCGCCAGATGTTATGGGTTTATACCGACTCATTGACCATCTTTCTTTCCTTCGCGACATCTCCCGCCCTACCGAGGAAATATTCATTTTTAAAACCTCATTTACGCTCTCTGTCTATCATTTGAATATGCTTTGGGTACCTGCGGAATGTGAAAATTTTTCGCTTGAACCATAAACGCGTTGTTTGTGTTGCCAGCGCGGTTTCCTGCCATCTCTGCTGTACCAAAAATACAAAACGTTGCTTTGTGATTATGGTTTCTTATGTCTCTACGCCTTCACTCGTAGGGTTATCATTATCAATGAATGGGGTGATTTTCAGTTCTGACTATACTTACCGAATCTGATACGTTTTTCGGATTGTCATACTCCTATAGTCCGCGCTGTACTCTGGAGCCATAGGCATGACGGAAATCGGATTTGCTTTGCTGGTGTTTACGCTGCTACTGGCCGCCACACTGGTGGGAATGGTTGTCAGGCCGGAGAGTAATAAGCAGAGCATCCGGTGCAGGATGATTGCAGGAATCAACAGTGAAGCCGTCCCAGAAGAGGGAAGAAAGATTAGCATTCATGGCAGACGGCGGTTGAGTGGCTGGTTGGTGTTTTGGCGAATACAAAACTAACCACTTTTACCGCCGTTTTCTATTGGTTCATGCTTAACCGCGATGAACCTTTTTTATTTCTAAGCAATGCCGCCTTATGCGAAGGCGGATTTTTATCTGCTGTCAGTGCGTTACGACTTCAGCACGCCATCAAAATCGGACGCATCGTGGCGTTCTTCCAGCTGTTCATCACCCCAGGTGCGGTTGACGATACGGCCACGTTTCACCGCCGGACGGCTGGCAATATCAGCGGCCCAGCGCTGGAAATGCTTGTAGGATTTGATGTCGAGGAATTCGGCGGATTCGTACAAGCCGCCCTGCGCCAGACTGCCGTACCAGGTGAAAATAGCGATATCGGCAATGGTGTATTCTTCACCGGCGATGAAACGGTGCTCTGCCAGCTGGCGATCCAGTACATCCAGCTGACGTTTGGCTTCCATCGTGAAGCGGTTGATGGCGTATTCGATTTTCACCGGCGCGTAATGATAGAAATGTCCGAAGCCGCCGCCCAGATAAGGCGCAGAGCCTTGCAGCCAGAACAACCAGTTCAGGGTTTCGGTGCGACCGGCGAGATCTTGCGGCAGGAACTTACCGAATTTTTCGGCCAGATACAGCAGGATATTGCCGGATTCAAACACGCGGATCGGCGGCGTAGCGGAGTTATCCAGCAGTGCCGGGATTTTCGAGTTCGGGTTAACGTCAACAAAGCCGCTGGAGAACTGATCGCCTTCGTTGATGCGGATAATAAACGCATCGTATTCCGCACCGCTGACACCCTGTTCCAGCAATTCTTCCAGCAGGATCGTCACTTTCTGGCCGTTTGGAGTGCCCAGCGAATAAAGCTGTAGCGGGTGTTTACCGACCGGCAACGTTTTCTCATGTGTCGGGCCCGCTATCGGGCGGTTGATGTTCGAGAACTTGCTGACTTCGTCTTTATTCCAGGTCCAGACTTTTGGTGGCTGATACTGTTCTGACATGACATTCTCCGCATCTTTTTTTGAGGTTAAGACTCAAAAGTCTAGCAGGAGATACTCAACGATGACGCTGAGAATGTGCCCTCAGACAATGCGGCTAACTGGCCGCAGGATACAACCCTTTACGCTTCCATTTCACATCGGCCACTGTCTGGCCGGTGTGAATGTTGCCTTGCAGCAACAGATTGAATTTCGCACCTGTGGCCCGCATTAAACGGCTCTGCAGAATATAAACCGCTTCAGTCCCCAGTTCGCGGCAAGGCAGATGCACGGCTGTGAAACCTTGTGCCAGAGTATTTTTGGCATCGTGGGCAAAATCAATACTCATCACCGAAATGTCTTCCGGCACACTGATGCCATGTTCCGTCAGCACTTCCACAGTAGCCAGTGCCATCGGATCGCCACCGCAAATAATGGCGGAAGGCAGCATCTCCCGTTTATGTTCCCGCAAGTATTTATCCATCGTTTGCCTGGCCTGTTCTTTGCCGTTGCCATGATTTATCAGCAGATGGCTGGCTTCATCGAACGCAATGTGATGTTCGAGGCAGGCACGTTTAAAGCCATCGAGGCGTTGCATCATGGTTTCGCGACGCAGGTCGGTGAACAACAACACCGGGCGATGTCCTCTGAGAAACAGGTAATTGGCCGCGCTGTAGCCAATGGAATAATGATCTGCCGACACGCAATCGAGGCGCATTTCGCTGTCTTTGGCATTAATCATCACCACCGGCTTGTTGGATTCCGCGGCAAGGCGGTACAGCATCACGTCATCTATACCGATGATGACGATCCCGTCGACATCCGGCTGGTGCAGTGCCTGCATAAAAACCGCGATATCCGGTTCATTGACGGCCAGCGCACATTTGCGGACATGGATATCAAAGCGCCCCACTTCAGTGGTTATTTCCTGGATCACTTCATAATAATAACGGTCTTCGTGCGGAGAGAATGCCGCCGGGGGCGCACAGATCAGGAGGCAATTCATTAACAAACGGCTGGCCGGAATGTCACGTAAAATACCCATTTTTCTTGCATGGTTAAATACTTTTTCTTTTGCCTGCGGACTGACATTGGCTTTACCCGCCAGCACACGGGAAACAGTACTCGGAGAAAGCCCGGTTAACTCCGCAATTTGCCTGATTTTTAATTTTCCCGTCATTTTGTGATCAATGCCTCATATGCTGATGGACTTATTGCCACGCTTAACCGTTTGTAATTGATGGACTATTGAGGATGATAGCAAATTGCGAAAACTGCACTGCAATTCCTGTCACAAATAACGGTTGTTGGAAAAAAAAACCATTACTACTCTCCGGAATATAAATCTCAGCAACACAAAATAAGGTTTTTATTTGCGCTGAATATTTAAAAATTTCAACGCGATGCCCCTTTGTGTCCGGCTTAAGTCAGCCTGCTGCCCGCTTTAATAGAAGGAGAAAGATAATGCTCAAAATAGCAATTATTGGTACAGGTAATATTTCGCATAATCATATTCAGGGATATTTAGAGTTTGCGGATCGTTGCCAGATTGTTGCGCTGGTAGATATTTATCCTGAAAAGGCGGAAGAGAAAAAACGTCATTATGGCCTGACCAATGCGAAGGTGTATGCCAGCCATGAGGAAATCCTCGGCGATACTGAGATCGACGTTTTTGACGTGTGTACGCCACCGTATGTCCATGCCGAAATTTCTATCAACGCCCTCAATGCGGGCAAGCATGTGCTGTGTGAAAAGCCGATGGCAGCATCGTTGCAGGAATGCGATGCCATGATCAGTGCAGCTAAAGAGAGTGGTAAAACGCTGTCAATTATTGCGCAGAACCGCTTTACCGACGCGTTCTGGCGTTTGAAGAAAGTGCTCGATTCCGGCGAAACTGGCAAAGTCTGCCATGCGCAGGTCGATTCATTCTGGTGGCGTGGTCATTCCTATTACGATTTGTGGTGGCGCGGCACCTGGGAAAAAGAGGCGGGCGGTTGCACGCTGAATCACGCAGTTCATCATATTGATGCTATCCAGTGGATGCTTGGTTTCCCGTCTGAAGTGGTGTCGATGATCACCAATGCCGCGCACGATAACGCCGAAGTGGAAGATCTCTCGGCAGCCATTTTCAAATATGACACCGGCGCGCTGACCCAGCTGACGGCCTCGGTAGTGCATCATGGTGAAGATCAGAAGATTGTCATTCAGGGCGAGAAAGCGCGAATTTCTGCCCCGTGGGATAAATACGCCAGCATTTCTGCGCCGAACGGCTTCCCGATAGATGAACGCGATACCGATCGTGAAAATCAGCTCGAAGACATTTACCAGTCGATCCCCAAACTTACTTATACATTGCATATCGGCCAGATTGACAATTTCCTCACCGCCCTGGAAACCGGCACCGCGCCGCTGATCGACGGCGTGCAGGGCAAGCGTTCGCTGGAACTTATCGCCGCCATTTATAAATCCGCCATCACCCGCAGTATCGTGACCCTCCCGCTGGCTTCCACCGACCCGTTCTATCAGACCGGCGGACTGGTTTCGCTCGCCCCGCACTTTTATGAGAAATCTGCATCGGTAGAAAACTTCGCCAATGAAGACGCGATCCCGCTCGGCAAAAACATGGATAAAGGAGCCTGAACATGAGCAACAAAGACGGTATGAATTATGCGCCGGTAGGCAAACCGCAGCCGGTGGTAAAACCGGGTGAATTCGTGATTGCCGCCGCGGCGCTGGATCACGGGCACATCTACGGCATGTGTAACGGATTGATTGAAGCAGGAGCCAGCCTGAAATGGGTTTACGATCCTGACCCTGCAAAAGTAGAGAAATTTGTTGCGCAGTATCCGCAGGTGAAAGTTGCCGGATCCCTGCAAATGATCCTCGATGATAAAGAAGTGCAACTGGTGGCAGGTGCGGGCATTCCGTCTGAACGCTGTGCATTGGGGCTGAAAGTCATGGCGGCCGGGAAAGATTATTTCACCGATAAGGCGCCACTGACCACGCTGGAACAACTGGCAGCGGCGAAGGCAAAAGTAGCCGAAACCGGACGTAAATATGCGGTGTATTACAGCGAGCGTCTGCACGTGGAAAGCGCGGTATTCGCCGGGCAATTAGTGCAGCAAGGGGCGATCGGACGTGTGATCCAGACGCTCGGCACCGGTCCGCATCGCGAAGGCGAAGGACGACCAGACTGGTTTTATGAGAAAGAGCAGTTTGGCGGCATTCTCTGTGATATCGGCAGCCATCAGATTGAACAGTTTCTGTTTTACACCGGCAACAGCAATGCTCACGTCGTAGCGGCTCAGGCACTGAATTTCAATCATCCGCAATATCCGAACTTTGAAGATTTTGGCGACACCATGCTGGAAGGTGAAAACGGTGCGCGCGGTTATTTCCGCTGCGACTGGTTCACGCCGGAAGGGCTGAGCACATGGGGCGACGGGCGTCTGACGCTGCTTGGTACTGAAGGTTATATCGAGATCCGCAAATATGTCGATCTCACACGCGGCGAGCAGGACGTGGTGTATCTGGTGAACCGGGAAGGGGAGTTCCGTTATCCGGTTTCCGGCAACGTCGGCTTCCCGTTCTTCGGTCAACTGATACTGGATTGCCTTAACCGCACCGAAAAAGCCATGACGCAGGAACATGCGTTTAAGGCCGCCGAACTGTGCGTGCGGGCGCAGATGCTGGCTAACGAAACCCACTGAATCGGGAGCGGATCATGAAAACTCTTGGGGCTGCGGTGATCGGTTGTGGTGCCATCCATACCTGCCATGTCACGGCGATTCAGCATGAGCCAGATTGTCAGTTAAGGGCCATTGCCGAGTGCAATATTGGCAAAGGCAGGGCGCTGGCGCTGGAATATGGCTGTGATTTTTATACTGATTATCACGAAATGTTATCTGATCCGCTGATTGACGTGGTGCATATCTGTCTGCCACATCATTTACATCTGGAAGCGATTCTCGCCGCGCTGGCGGCGGGAAAGCATGTTTTCACCGAGAAACCGGTGGCGCTGAATATCGGTGAAGTCAGCGCCATTAAACGGTCAGAGGCGCAGGCTGACGGAGTGCTTGGCGTGTGTTATCAGAACCGCCTGAATCCTTCCAGTCAGAAAATCAAAGCACTGCTGGACAGCGGGCAGCTGGGCAACATGTTGAGCATCAAAGCCGTTCTGACCTGGTCACGCGGCGGGGCGTATTACAGTGAAAGCCTGTGGCGCGGGCGTTTTGCCACCGAAGGCGGCAGCCTGCTGATCAATCAGGCGATCCACACGCTGGATTTAATGCAGTGGTTTAGCGGCGGCGTGCTGGCGCTGAAGGGCGTGGTGGAAAGAACGTTTCTCAGTGATCTGACTGAAAATGAAGATACCGCGATGGCCAGCCTGAAAATGGTTAACGGTGCGCGAGGATTGTTTTACGCAACCAATTGTCACAGCACTGACTCGCCGTTGCTGCTGGAAATTCATTGTGAAAAAGGACTGCTGCAGTTACATCACAACGCGCTGTGGCTGATTGAAGGAGAAAATAAAACGCTGCTGGTCAGCGACGACAGTCCGTCAGGAACCACCAAAAGCTACTGGGGCGACAGTCACCGTCAGGCAGTATCAAATTTCTATTATTCCATTCGTCATCCTGAAGAAAAAAATTATATCTCTGTTTCACAGGCCGAAGTGTCTCTGAATATGGTCGGGGCGATTTATCGCTCTTCACAATCAGGAAAATGGATAACTCTGGCTGATTAAATAATTTTAATAATAACTTTACCTTCACAGGATAATAATAATGAAACCTACTGAGCGCAGAGTCGGTTACGGCACGGCTATAGGCTATGGCGTAACTGACTTATTTGGTGGCGGTGCATTCGCCGTTATCGGTACCTGGCTTTTATTCTTCTATACCATGTATTGCGGATTGACTGTTTTAGAAGCGGGATCTATTTTCGCTATCGCCCGAGTGATTGACGCAATATTAAGTCCGATCATGGGCTATATTACCGACCACTTTGGTAATACCTGGCTGGGTAAACGGTTTGGCCGCCGTCGCTTTTTCCTGCTGATCAGTTCGCCGCTAATGTTCCTGTATGCGCTGGTCTGGGTCAAGGACATGGGCTACTGGTATTATCTCGGAACGTATTTGTCGATTGAATTACTGTCGGCGATGGTGCTGGTGCCGTGGGAAACCCTGGCTGCAGAGATGACTAACCGTTTCGGTGAACGTACCCGCCTGGCCGGTGTGCGCATGATTTGCTCGCAGCTTGGCGGTTTTCTTGCCGTGTCTGTACCGGGCGTGATCATGATGTTTACCGGTAAAGATAATCCGATGACGTATACCTATACCGGGATGTTCTTCGCCACAGTATTTTGTATTGCGGTATTCACTACCTGGTTATGTACCTGGGAGGCGAAGGATGTGCGGGATCCGAATGAGCCTGAACCGGAAATGGAAACGGGCGGCAGCCTCTGGCATCATCTGAAAAGTCTGGTGCTGGATTTTATTTCGTCCTTTAATATTCGCATGTTCCGTCAGCATATTGTTATTTATATTGCGTCATTCACTGCAATGGACGTATTTGGTGCCGTATTTACCTATTATGTGGTTTATGGCTTGCATCAGGATGTTGGGGCGGTTTCGGGATATTTAAGCGTCGCAGCTTTTGTTTCTGTACCTTCAACAGTTGTTTATATGATGGTGATGGAAAGGCTGAATGTTTCGCCTTCCGCTGCGTTGCGGATAGCGTATGGCTGTATCTTCTTTGTTCTGGCTGCGCTGTTTTATATTTATATTACCAACACAGCGGTGCCGCTAATTCTCTTTACTTCCATCTTCGTTGTTTTAGGCTTTGGTCGTTCAGGGCTCTATTATATCCCGTGGAATATTTACAGCTTTATTCCGGACGTCGATGAGATAGTCACCAAAAAACGTCGCGAGGGTATTTTTGCCGGTGTCATGGTATTTACCCGTAAAAGTACTGTCGCGATTGCCATTATGATTGTAGGTCTGGTGCTGGAAGAAAGCGGATTTGTGAAAGGGCAAGGCGCGCAACCGCTCAGCGCGTTAAACGCGATCATCGGACTGATGATCTTTGCCACCGGGGCATTGCTGGCAATCAGTTTCTACATGACCTTCAAATTCAAGCTGACGCGGGACACGCATAAAATTCTGATCAAAGAAACTGCTCGCCTGAAACTGGGCGGCGCCCAGGAAGATTGCGACGCGGTATCACGCAAGGTGATTAAAGACCTGACGGGTTACGAATACAATGAGGTGTGGGGCGGCAGCGCAACGCAAAAAAATACCAGGGAAAAATTAGCGATAGAATAATCAGTAAAATGCGGGCAGATAGTCTGCCCGCTTTCATTTCCGGTCAGCTCTCCTGCGCAGGCAAGGTCTGATTCCCGTCACCCAGCGCACGCTGCATAAACACTGTATCCAGCCAGCGGCCATGCTTGAAACCGACAGAATGCATGGTGCCCTTCACCTGAAAACCAGCAGCGAGGTGCAGATTAATCGACGCCATGTTTTCGCTGTCGCCAATATTCCCCACCAGCTGGCGAAAACCGTGCATTTCCGCCCAGTCAATCGCCCGGCGAAGTAACGCTTTACCCGCACCACGTTTCTGAAAACCGGGATCGATATAAATCGAATCCTCCAGCGTATAGCGGTAAGCAAAACGCTCGCGATAGCGGCCCAGATAGCAGTACCCTTTCACTTCCCCCTCATGCAAAACCACCAGCCACAGCAAACCGGCTTCCTGAATTTTTTTCAGGCGCAGCGCCATTTCATGTTCATCAGGCGGCAGAGTTTCGAACGAGGCCGTCCCATGCAAAACATGCCAGGCATAAATTTTCTGCATGGCAGGGATATGTTGTTTATCTGCTTCAATAATTTCCATCTTTCCGGTCTCGTGGGTGATTTCGCTATAGCCTACTCTTTCCGAAAAGGAGCTGGGAGGGCAAACTGTTTATCACAGATATAAGTAAAAGATCTGGATGCCGGAGATAAGCGGAGTCATCTATATGCTTTTTTCTTCTTAGTAGTGCTTTATTGGTTTTTTAAACCGCGTTAATCCTCCTGTTATAGTCAGTTCATTACGCATTAGCGGTTATTTTTTAAGGAAAAAAAGTGAAACTGACCTTCCCTCATTTACGTACTGGTGCCGTGGTTTTGCTGGCGGGATTACTGCTGGCGGGCTGTGATCAAAAAAGCGGTGATGCCAAACATATCAAAGTCGGCGTGATTAACGGCGCCGAGCAGGATGTGGCGGAAGTCGCTAAAAAAGTCGCCAAAGACAAATACGGTCTGGACGTAGAACTGGTTGGTTTCAGCGGCTCTCTACTGCCGAATGACGCAACCGAACACGGCGACCTGGATGCCAACGTATTCCAGCACCGCCCGTTCCTCGACCAGGATAACAAAGCTCACGGCTATCATCTGGTGGCGGTCGGCAACACCTTTGTGTTCCCGATGGCGGGTTACTCGAAAAAGATTAAAACCGTTGATCAGCTTAAAGACGGCGCCACCGTGGCGATCCCCAACGATCCGACCAACTTAGGCCGCGCGCTTCTGTTGCTGCAAAAAGAGAAACTGATCACCCTGAAAGACGGCAAAGGCCTGTTGCCGACGACGCTGGATATCACTGAAAACCCGCATCACCTGAACATTATGGAACTGGAAGGCGCGCAACTGCCACGCGTGCTCGACGACCCGAAAGTCGACGTGGCCATCATCAGCACCACCTATATCCAGCAAACCGGATTATCGCCGGTGCATGACAGCGTATTTATCGAAGATAAAAATTCGCCGTACGTGAATCTTCTGGTTTCACGTCCCGACAATAAAGACGCGGAAAATGTGCAGGAGTTTCTGAAATCGTATCAGTCTCCCGAAGTGGCGAAAGCAGCCGAGAAAATCTTTAACGGCGGGGCGGTTCCGGGCTGGTGATGGAGTTTGCATTACAAAATCTGCTATTTACAGAAGCCCGCTTAATTGCGGGCTTTTAATTTAGTTAAGCCATTCTGCCACGCCACCATGTCGCGAGCACGTCCCTCGACGGTGAGCACTGAAACTGTAGGTTCCATCTCTGCACTGGGCCGATGCGCCATCAGGAGCATTGCCCGACTTTGTATGCGCCGGGCGGTGAATTTCCTGCCCATCTGAATTGGTATAATCTCCTTGCTCGATAAGCTCATTATCGGTTGAGGAAGGTTGCGTGTGCTGTTTGGCAATTGCCGGATTCAATAAAAGACTGACTGCAAATAGCAAAAATCCCAGTAAGCGCATGATCGCACTTTGTCCCTGTTATGGTTGTAATACCTGAATGATTGGCGAGGAGATTACTCCTTATACCCATACAGACAATACTGATATTTAATCAGTAGTTAATTGTCTTATCGAACGTCGTTATGTGAACTGTGAAAGGGTGTCCCCTTCAGGAATCGTTTATTTAATCATTTTAGTGAAAAATGGAAATTAAATATTAGCGTCTATCATCGGGAGTATAATTTGTAAAACCGCATGCTAAGCCAGGCGCATTTATCCAATATTTTTATCAGAATACTCCTTCAAATATTTCCTTGTTTAAAATAATTTAGCTCAAGAGAAATCACGAGTATGATGCCGGAATACCCATAATAAAAAAAAAGGGATTGGCATGAAAATGACGTACAGCTTCGAGTTAACAGTAAGAGTGTGCTGGGAAATGGCGTCATGACCAAAGGCTACTATCTGGTCATACGGGATAAAACTACCTGCGGCGGTATTATTGCAGAAGGCGAACCACGACATACCATCATGGGAAAGGCCGTGGCGCGTGAACTAGATAGAGTGACCTGCGGGAAACATCCGGGGACTTACAGCATCGTGGGGCATATTCCAAATGATACAGTCTTCGGACGTAAGTTTGCCGGCACATTGCACAGCCACAGCAGCTGCCCGTGTCAGGCATGTTTTATTCCTTCGCAAACGATTCGCACCTACGAGCTACAGGGCTCACCAGTGGCGGCCAAAGCCCCCCCTGCACAGGAACCAGTGCCGGAACAACATGCTCAGTCTGAGAAAACGCCGAAGAAAGCCACGTCTGGAGATGAACCTAAAGTTGTCCCTCGTAAAGCCGTTGACCCGGGGTTCTGCATTCTGCCATTCGGGGCAACCGCAGAAGCATTTGAGCCGTGGTTATTTATGTCTACCCCGCCAGAGGGGACTAAAGCGCTTTATCATTCCCTGAACGGCAACGGGCAGTTTAAGGCAGGCTCAATTTTGCTAGTGGTCGACCCGTTGAAGCAGGACCGCGAACAAATCACGCACATGAAGATGGCTAAGGCGAGAATTGATGCAGCGCTGGATCCACTCACTCATCAGGAGGCTAACTTTCTGCACCGCAATAAAGACACTATTGATTTATTTACCTCACACACCAGCTTATACGGTGGGGTAGCTGCGGATGCTGCGGGTAAGTATTTCGAGAAAGTCGAAAGTATCTTAGCAAAAATTCAAGCCACATATAAAAACCAGTATGTTACCAGTGGCACATTAATTGGCGAGCAGTTCTTTGTTGAACGCAAGAAATTATTCAAAGAGTTAGAGGGCGTATTAACAGATTTCACTAAGTTTAAAATAGGTTTGCAAGATTACCCTGACATTCGCCGTTCTCTTGGTTTATCATCAAGCGCAATAACACATCGCTGGAATCAAACTGGCGTGTCAGATATTGAAGGTTATGCTACTTATATGGAGAATGCCGCCAAATACGTGAAAATGATGAAAAAAGCCGGTTATGTCGGTATTGCCTTAGACGGAGTTAACCGGCTGGATAAAGTATACGAAGCCTGTACGGTAGGAAGTGATTGTGCGGAGATCTCTTACACCGAAGTAGGTAGTTTTAGCGGTGCTGTTCTGGCACCAATTTATGCGGCCCCTGCTGTTACCAGCGCATCTACCGCAGTCTGTGCCTTTGTCCTTGGCGCTTTAACCGTTGAAGTTGGTGGTGCTGGGGCTTTAGCATGTGGCATTATTGTATCAGGCGCGGCTGGATATGGTATCAGTGAACTCGGCGGTAAAAGTGGCGAGTACATAGGTGAGATTATATATGAGATCACTAAATGACAATATCTTTAATTGACCTTGCTATATGTACAGTCGCAGTCATGGGATTCATTTTAGGTATTATTACTATTGTCCTGTCATATTTAAATAAAAAGAGATTCATTAAAATATGTGTTTTGTATGAAAAAGAATTTGGTTCTTTGCCCCTCAGTGTGCAGACATTTTATGAATCAGATATTATTGGATTTAGTGAAGGATATGCTATGAAAATTCAATTCATAATTAATCCTATCATTTTTGGCAAGAAATCGGCGCACAGTAAATTCAATGATGTTGTATTTATGCAGAATCTTCCCGGTAATTTAAAAAACTGGTTTATCATCGAATATTTACTTTCAGTTGCCGGTCTTGTTTTGCTCGTTATTTCTGGTGTTTGTTTATACTTTAGGTGAAAAATTGCTTTAGGGTGTGGTAATCAAAAATTTTTCATCACTTTCCATGCTTTTAACCGTTTTGATAAGAAAAAGGCGCTGACAAGGCGTTGCGCGGTACAGGTCTTTCGGGGAAATGGACGGGTGAATGTCGGAATGGTGTCCCCTACAGGAATCGAATTTTTATTTAATGCATTGATTATTATTGTTTTTATTTTTTAAGGTGTTTTTTGTACCCGCATTTGTACCCATGGGCTGTATCGTATATCTGTTGGCCGATGCAGCCCAAATATCTATATCTATCTACTATTTTTAAACATCATTTTGTAATGAAGTAACAATGTCTTCTGATGTTTTTTCATCCAGTTTTGCAATTTCAATTGCATCCCTTTCAAGTTTCAACTTTTCTAACATGAAACGATTGGTTAGGTCGAAACTGTCAAAAATAGTATACCAATTTTTAACATACCGCTTCATACGTACGTCATCAGCAACCAATCCCATGTCACCCTTTTGTATATGGGAATTCATCCTACTTTCAATTTCGAAACTATCTTTTGAAATTTTTCTACCGATGAGGATGAGTTCAAAATGCAAATTTTGGCTTCGAAAGCCCGGGTGACGTTGTAAAATTGCGGCATAGTCATCAAGTTGTCTTAAGTGTTTTACATTCAAGGAGATGCTTGGTTTTTTAATTTCAATGATAATGCACTTAAAATAAGGCTTACCATTTGAGTCTAGGCACGGGAATTTCCTGGCTAAAAAGAGATCTGTTTGTCTTTGAGCACCTTCTAACTCACTAATATCTTCTACATCATGCTCTTCAATTATATTAATTTCTGGAATGTTATTTCTGAGTTGTTTAGCAATTTTTGTAAATGTATCTTCCTCCGCACCCATGGTTTCATAGCGTTCACCAAAGAGCCAAGTATTATTTTCAATTATCTTTTGAAGGTCAGGTGTTTCTTTTATTTCTTTATAATGGAAATCCATTAAATGACGCAATTTATCAACAACTAATCTTCTTTTCTGCAATTCTTCTATAGTACTGATTATGTTATCAAGCTTAGTAAGTCTTAATTGGTCAGAGAATTTACTAATCCCTTCCTTACTTAAGTCAAGTATGCTTTCCAAAATATTAAACAAATCTTCATTATTATTAGAGTCGGATATTTTATCTAATAAACGTACAAATATCTTTCTTTGTTTAATATTTAAATTTTCTAGAAGTGTAGGGTCTGCAATATATATGTCCCTAACAATGGCTTTAATATTCCCCAGCTTCCAGTCAGCATAGTCGCGGTCTGAATACTCACTATAAGTGGGGAAAACCCCCTCTTGTTGGTAACGTTCTAAAGTTTCTTCTAGTTTTTTCTTAAGGAAATCGTCATATATGTCTTTGGAAATTTTCCAAACAAATTTTATTAATTCTTTCCAAGTTGATGAAGTTGGATTGCTTTTTGCAGTGGAAAATATGTCATCGCCCTTACTGCTAAATGTATCAGCCCAATCGGATGTGACAAAAATTGACAAATGGAAGTCTTTCTTTAGGTTAAATTTGCTAGGGACTTCGTGAACTTTTTTACCCTTTGAATTTACCAAGTAAACGTAAGATCTTTCTTTGGCGGGCTTTTCATTCCATCTTAGCGCTTTAATGGCAAATTGCGAACCATCAAAGTCCGTGTCAAATGAGTGAAAATCATGTTCAGGTGCAGATATCACCTCTCCATTAAATGAAAGAGTAAGGTTTTCATTTAATGCTAGGTGACAACAAAATTCGTTTTGCAATCGTTTTATTATTTCATTGTCGGTCGGTAACTCATTATGAAAGTGATCGAGTACAACACATGTTCCACTATTTTTTTCTAATAATTGGGGGTGCTGGTCATGATTGGCTATGTCAATATAAGCTTGATAAGATTTTATTGATGCACTGTTGATTTCAATCTTAGCGCTAATTTTTTTAAATTTTGTAAACCAGATAGCACTATGGCTGAGTTTATGAAATGCAAGTCGTCCTCTACCTTGGGAGCCATGTTGGTCAATGCTATCCTTTTTTAATGAATCATCGAATCTATTGAAGTTAGAATCGAAGTCGTCGATATCTATTCCATCGCCATCATCAAGAACAAATAAAGATTGCATCCCACCCAATTCCGTCCTTTGTAGGACGATAGAGACATTTTTCGCTCTGGCATCGAAACCGTTCCATGCAAGTTCTATAATTGATTGAAATGGCTCGCTATTTTTAAAACGCTTTTTTATGCCAACATCGTTGATATTAGTTTCGCCACTTACGACATGCATGAATGTATCCTTATTCTCGTAGCGTTTATGCTGTAATTTAACCATCAAACCAACCGATGATTTCAAGATTAACAACTATAACGTTTTTATCCTCGCGCGCAATGCTATCCCCGCCACGCCTGCCCGCTTTTCATATCGCTTTTAATGCATATGCATGGGCACGTTCAGAGCCCGTCAGAACAGGCCTTAAGGTTACTGAAAAATACTCATTTTTTAATGCAAAAGCATGCAGTCAGAATGCACCACTGATTTAGAAAAAATCAATAATTTGTTCGGGTTTTTATCATGAATGTTTGAAGGGAAGCGGATCAGTACAAGAGCAGGGAAAGTTGGGGATGGGGTAATAAAAAATGAGCATCTCAAAAGCATGATTACGCCGAGATACCCATTGTATGTGATGAGCAATTTGGGCAGTTATGGTGCCGTTACGCTGAGCTGTTCTTCCTTACGTTTAACGGCTGCAAAAGCCATTGAACGACCGCCACCGCTGGCAAGTTTCGCGCTGAAAAACTTCGTCTCAGGCCGGTGAACGCCAAGTTGTGCTAAAACGGGTTCCTGAGCCATGTCGAATTTGTAGCGCGTCATTTCATCTTTCAGATACTGATTAATTTCTTCAAAAATGACGGCATCCGGACTGACTTCGTAGTCGCTCAGCCTGCCGCCCAGCGTTACGGTAGCCTGCTGGTATCTTAAGGCTGTACGTTTCAATGATACTGCCCGGATCAGCGTCTCAAGTCCTGCTGACAGCGCCTTTTTGAGTTCCTGTTCTGCATAGGCCATTAACGCATTTTCATGGCTGTCTAAAAGCGCTTTGCCAGAGCCTGAACAGGTAATTTCCTGACGGTCTTTTTCAATGTCCAGACTGAGAAGCAGGTGTCCCAGCTCGCGTGACATTTCCTGATTTGCCAGACGTTGCAGTTGCTGCGTTTTCATTTCGTCGCTGACCTGACCGCGCATTTTCAAAAAGGCCTCGCGCCACTGGCCACCGGACTGCTCACTGAGTTTATCTATTTCCTCTTTTTGATTTTTGCAGCGGGTCATGTCGGCAATTATCTTCTCCATTTTATTCACATTCCCTTGCTGGGTCTGCTTGGTATCGAGATAACGCGAAATAGCCTGCTGAACGGCAGGCGATAATTCTGACTCAGGCTTATTGGGTTTCATAAATGGCTCTCACGTTGGGTCGGTTAATATCAATAATTATGAGCCTGACCGGAGAGCGTTTCTATTGAGGCAGGACGTACTGTGGACGACAGAACGGTGGAAGCTAACGCATATTTTTCAATGCTGTAATCTAAGCATATCGCTAATAACTTCAGAAAAGAAAGGGGAAATATCAATGCTCACACTCAAACTCGGCACCCAGCAAATCACACTCACTCAGCGTGATGCCATGCGGTTAATTGAAGGCATGATGTTAGCAATTAAAGATCCTGCCGGCGCGGGCAGGAATGCGCTACATCTTGGGGATCTGACTCTTTCCTCTCAGCCGCAGTCTGTGAATAAGCCGGTAAATCACTTTTCAGGCGCGAAGGACACGCTGACAAACTGTTGAGGGTATTTGTCACCCGTCGGGCGATGAAAAAAACGCCTGCCAGAAATAAACGCTTCGGGTTTCTGTATTATTCAGTAATTCTCGGCGCGTACATGTAGTACAGGTGCGTACAGCTATGATTTGCAATGTAAAATCCTGTACTACATGCCACATTTACACCGCGTACATGTAGTACAGTTGGGGACATGTAATGACAAATCAGCCGTGTACGACATGTACTACACGCTGTTGCCGATGTAGTACATGAAAAACCCTTTAAATATCAGAGCTTGTACGCGGTGTACGACATGTACTACATGTATTAATAATAATATAAGATACGCGAGGCACTGACCTCAGCCGATGACCTCCTGATTGAGCACGTAAACAAACTTCGGCCCTATTTCTGGCAGGCGAATTTGCTTTTGTATCCGGTTTTCGCTGGTTTCCGTGATCCAGCCGTTTTCACGGCACAGCAGGGCGGTTTTCTTCTGGTCTGATGTGCCGCAAATCTCTTTCCAGCCACTTGGCAATACGTAAAAAGTGGTCACCGCATCACTGGCATTATCACCCCTTACCACTCTGCGATAGCCCACCATATTGGCAGGCCGGTTTTTATCATCATTCCAGTCAGCAAAACGGGTGAACTGATTGGCCGTGATGAAACGCCGTATCCGCTCCAGCGCATCCGCTTCTTCCTGATTGGCTGAGTGGCCGCGGTCTTTCAGCCACGCATCAAGACAGGCCTGTGCGGCGCGAAGCGCCTCGCCGGATGGCCATCCGGTTATGCCTGCGAGCGAAGCCAGCTCGCCCGCCACGGCCAGCAGGGCAAAGCGATCTACAATGCGCCCCACTTGTTTACCCGATTCGGCAGGAAGCAGGGTACGTTCATACTCTTTTTTCAGCGTTTTGGCGCGGTGCGTGACGTCCTGAAGGTTCGCGGTCAGGTAGCGTATCCAGTCGCGAAAAGGCGCGCCGTGGTACTGCTTGCTGGCCTGTTCAAGATGTTCCGCAAAATCCTTACCGCTGTCGAAGCCGTGCAGGTTTTCAAAGGCACCGTGTACGCCGGTATCGCTGGGGATTTGCACCATGCGTACCCCCACGCCCGCGCCGGTGCGTTTTTCGCCTGCCTCTGCGGCATGTTCCATAATGGAGACTTCGCCAGTAGACATGTAGAGCATCGACCACGTCACCGGATCACGTACGCTGCCATCGACGCGACCGCGCGCCTTACCCTGACCGTTACCCAGCATGTAAGCAATCCGGCTGGCCTCTTTGCCGTCCACTTCGCTGATCTCATCGAGCATCAGGGCGGCATCATTGCGCCGCAGGGCGATACCTTCCAGCGCGTTACCGGTGGCGCGCCACGTCTTCCAGAAGTCGGGACTGCCGCACAGTGAAGCGGCAACCTTCATGGTGGTGGTTTTCCCGTCGGTAGACTCGCCTTTCAGGTGATAGCCACCGCCGCCCGCGCCGATTAAATGGAGCAGCGGCGCCGCCAGTGCGAGGCTGACGCAAAAGGTCAGGCGTGAGTTATGAATGCAGTAACGGCCTATCTGTTCGATCCATTCCGCCGTGGTGCCCGCCGTTCTGAAATCGTTCTTGGAAGAATAGGCTGACTGTAAAATCACAGACTCGGCACCGCTGCCTATGACCTCATCCTGCAAAACATACACGGAGCCGTGCCAGCCGGTTTTGTTCACGCAGGTGACCTTCCGCACGGGGCGGCAGGTGGAAATATATTCCATCAGATAGCCCCGCGCTGAACCGTTCACGCTGATAAAGTGCAGGCCATTTTCCAGCAGCACCTCCCGCAGCTCCTGACCGCTACCGGCTAATACGGTCATGGGCATTGCCCACTGATGATTAATCCCGTTTGAGTCTTCCCATTCCAGCAGGCGACCAAACTTTCCACCGTCGGCATCACAACTGATGGCCGTCACCCGCAGCGGGCTGCAAATTTTGATTTGCCTGACCTGACCGCTGTCGCCGTCGTCGTTGACCGGCTTATCGAACCACAGAAAATCCTTTGTCAGGCGAAAGCCGTGAGGCAGACGGGTTTCAGTGTCGTTAGGGTTCACCATTTCATCGGTAAAAGCGTCACGGGCTCGCTGGACGCCAAATTCACGCCGGAAATCATCCCAGTCCGCTTTAAACTGGCCAGAGGGGATGGTTACCCACCCGTTGACGGCCTGCGCGGCCTGAAATGCTTTCTCCCGACCGGGATTATCTTTCCCGTCGGCAAAGTCATTATCACCGGCGATCACCAGACGGGTGTCAGGCCACTTTTCCCTCACCGCCTTGGCCACGTTGAGCAGATTGTTTGCCGATACGGCGGCGATGCACCAGCCTTCACTGAGGCCTGAGACGGTGATAGCCGTGGCAAAACCTTCAGTAATAATGACCCGTTCAGGATAGTCATCCGGTACGGGCGTGACGGCCAGAAAAGCCCCCGACATTTTTGAGCCAGAGAGCAGGCATTTATCGCCCGTGGGGCTGATGAGCTGTGCGCCGGTGGTCTGGTTATCCAGCGTGACCAGCGGCAGCAGGAGAGAGCCTTCTGCAAAGGTCATTCCCGCCAGTACAACAGGGTGAGCGGTCAGCGGATACTGATGACCAGTGAGTCCCTTACCTTTGAGATAAAGGCTTTCCCCCTGAGAGGACTGAGCGGACAGAGCCTGATAAGTTTTTATCAGCTGAGCCCTTTTTTGTGCGTCAGAGGCATTTTTCTTGGCAGGCGCGGGGGCAGTGGCCACTTTACCGGCAAGCAGTTTTTCTATTTCAGCGGCCGCGGCTGACTTATTCTTTCCTGATAATAGGCAGAGTAAATCCAGACCGTCACCGTTCCCGCACTGATTACAAAACCATGTGCCGCGTCCGTCTTTATCGTCGAAGCGAAACCGGTCTTTACCACCGCATTTAGGGCAGGTTCCATGTTTGTTATTTTCAGGAACATTTATCCCTAACGCTGGCAAAATAAAAGGCCAGTTTCCGCAGGCATTTTTTAACGTGCCGGAGACGTGCATATTCATAAATATATACCTCAGATGTAAGCGACCCTGCGCTTTCGCGCATCAGTAATAGCCGTTTATTCAACGGGGCTACCGGAGCTTAATGAGTCTTTAAACCGTGATGGAATTTAACGGGTTGAATGTAATGGCATCCTGAAGATATCCGGGTGCAAAATGCGCGTAGGTCATCGTTTGCTGGATAGTGGCATGCCCTAATACGCGCTGAAGCGTAATAATATTCCCGCCGTTCATCATAAAATGGGTGGCAAACGTATGGCGTAATACGTGCGCCGCCTGTCCCTTTGGCAGGTCGGGCTTTACCTTTCTTAATGTCATCCGAACCGTATTGTAATTTGAAACAAAAAGTCGCCCGCTGGCTTTTGTTTTTATATTGCGCACCAATTCATCCGAAACAGGGACTGACCTGCGTTTGCCGTTTTTAGTTTTCATGAACGTGATGACGTTCTTGATAATATGCTCACCTTTGAGGTTAGAGACTTCTCCCCAGCGGCCACCCGTGGCCAGACATAACTGAGCCACTTTCAGATTATCGCCTTCAAGCGTTTGCAGCAGTGCCTTAATCTCATCCGTGGTTAAAAACGCCATCTCCGTTGTTCCTTCCCTGAGCTTTTTTACCTCCCTGAAAGGATGCGCGTTATGGTACTCACCAGCGCTGATTAACTTGGTGAACATGCCGCTCAGAATGGCCTGATGCCGGTTAACGCTGGCGGGTTTGAGCCCCAAATCCAGCATCATAATCCGGTAGTTAATGATCGCTTTATGGGTAAGCTGGTCTGCGCGCGTGACACCCATTTCTGACAAATGATTGACGATGCTGTGCAGGCGGCTCCGGTCAATCTCTCCCCGCACATGATGTTTGCCGTGATATACCCACCAGAGGCTGAGAAGTTCGGTCAGCTTTCGTCTGTCAGCGCTTTTATCTAACCACGCTTTATCCTGATAACGGGCAATAATATAGCGCTCGAAAATCTGCGCCTCGCCTTTGGTATTAAATTTGCGGCGTATACGTTTTCCGTCGCAGCCTTGTGGCCGAATATCTACAAGATATGTAGCGTCCGTGAGTTTTTTAATTGACATAATAATTACCTATAAAGAAAGAGTAGAGGCGCTGATTTTTAAAAATTCCCGCACATCCCTTTTTCTTTTAATTCTGCCAATACAAAAGACAAATCTTCGTCCACATAGCTGAGGATATGGGGCAGATAAAATGGCGTCAGCCCGTCGATTTCTCTTTTTCTTAAATCACATCCTAAAAAATAGGTCAGCTCCTGTGAGCGGTTAAGCTTGCGAAATGCTTCAAGGCTGAGTGTTACTTTTACATCATTGCTAACATCATCAATTTGAGCTGTAACCTGAGTTTTATTATCTGTTTGGTTATGCATGAGTAACCTCCAGAACTGGCAGGCGACCTGCAAAGAAAAGGATGAACTTATCAGAGAGTAATTTTCTAGCCGCTTGCTCATTAGCGGCTATCACTGCTTTACGATGGGGGAGCTTAGGAGCGTCAGTACGGCTTACCGCGAGGAATAACCAATAATATACAGTTGGTGTGTGTGTGATATCATTCTTGGTAGTCATAGCGTAAATCTCGATTACGTTGTGATTAAACGCCTCGGCAGTGTTGCAAGCACTTCGGGGCGTTGCTTTTTGTAGCATCTGATAAGGATGCTGTGCGCACAGTATGTTTCCAAGTGTGCGCACATGTCAACTCTTACATTTTGCCATTTTTTGTTGTATCGTGTGCGCACATGACAATGACAGTTTTGAGGCGTAAACGTGACTAGCGGTAATACAAACAACAAATCGGCCAAGAAAAATATTCGCTTTCCCCATGAATTAATTGACGAGATAGATGCGAGTATTGAACGTGAAAAAAACAATTCTCCTGGAGCTAACTTTTCCTCATGGGTGCTTGATGCTTGTGAAAGAAAACTCAAGGCAGAGTTGCGTAAAAAAGGGCAGCAGACGATAGTCAAAGATTGAATAGTTATCATGTTGACCAGATACCTCTCTGGAATAAAAAGGGGAGGTATTATTGCTGTAAATAACGTTGGTTTTTTTGTGCTTCTATCCATTCTTCTATCTCTCTTTCAATCCATGCAACTGTGCGAATACCAGTCTTAATTTGCTTAGGAAATGCATTGTTTTTTATATCCTCATAAATTCTCGTCCGCGATTTCCCTGTTTTCTCAATTACCTTTGGGAGGCGAATTAATTTATAAGAGTTTTCATTTTGAGTTTGCGAATGCATTTTCTACTCCTGACTGATTGTTAAGTACTTTTATGGCAGTAAGTTATGGTTGCTTACGGGACGTCAAAATAATAAACAAAACATTGTGGTCTTGTAAAACGCTGCATAATTACGGGGGGGTTGACAAAACAATGAATAAAGCGAAATAGAATATTGAAGAGTATGAACAGGTCTAAATGGTTCTAAGTGGTTTTGAGTATCGGAGAAGAAATATAATTAAAGAAAGTGGTCTAAGGTTATGCAGACAAATTGGTTTTTATTTGTTCAATTAAGCTTTTAATACGATGATTTCATGTCTTTTTTTGTGATGAACATCACAATATTTATTGAGAATTATTTGGGCAGTCTGGTTCAATGACAGAAATAGATGGGCATAATATGCCCAAATATAGTTTCCACAACTTAAATCGATGGAATTCTACCATCAGGTGCAATTTAATATGGCAGGGTATTAATTGTCAGAATCGGAAGACAATTCTTGAGATAGGCGGAGCCGTCTGACTACGTCGGTTTGGATGCCTCATTAGAATTGATTGTCTGTATACGCTTTATTCACTTCAGGATGGCCTTGACCGCAAGCCTTCAGAATGGTTAGTGCATGTCGCATTAGTTCCTCACTACGTTCTGGATCAAACCAGTTGCCATTAAATTTCCCTCCATGAAAGAGACTGTTTCTAACACGACGTATCAAAATAAAAATTTTAAGAGGAATGTTTTTTTCTTCAAGCGGAGTTGTATCCCATGTAAGGATGCCGTCTTTAACAATCTGTTTTTTTGGTGGAGATTTTAAAAAATAATCGATTGCGGCTAAAAATTCAGGAGATTTCAATGATTCAAAGACATGGGCGACCTCTGCTGCATATGAGTCCCAGTTTGCTTTGGCCTCTTTAGTATCGTATCGAAGCCCTGTCACTTTTAGGCAGTACTCATAGCGAGCAAATTCTCGAAAAAACTCATAACATAGATTGTCTATCATAGATGATTTCCTTTTTGCTAAATGGCTGATGCGCCATTTTACTTATGATGTATTACAAATATAGATAACTGACTCTCATATTAAGATTCTATCTGCTATGGAACGCTTTTATCTCAAGCCTGAATTAGTACATTTTACCTAATTAATTATTTTCCCAACTAAATGCGTAAGGAGGGATAAATTCCTTTCTGCAAGCATCAAGATAATCTGCCCACCACTGCAGCATCGGTCTACGTTCTTCCATGTGTTCCGCTTTATGTATGTAAGCAGCTCGTACGCTGTTCCTCTCCTGATGGCTCATTTGACGTTCCACTGCGTCACGCGACCATCTGCCTGATTCAATCAATGCGCTGCATGCCATTGCCCTGAATCCATGTCCACAAATTTCAGTTTTCGTATCGAATCCCATCGTACGTAATGCTTTATTAATCGTATTCTCGCTCATAGGCTTATGCTGGTAATGATCGCCGGGGAACATCAACACTTCATCACCTGAGAGTGCTTCAAGATCTTCTACGAGCACGAGAGCTTGATTTGAAAGAGGAATTAAGTGAGGCATTTTCATTTTGCTGCCACGATAAGAAAAGCGTACTTTTTCCAATTCTTCACGATTAGCTGGAATTTCCCATAGACGATGCTCTTTGTTAATTTCAGTCCATCTCGAAAATCTTAGTTCGCTTGAGCGAATGAAAATCAGCAGATTTAATTTAACGGCAATTTTTGTCAGATTCCGGCCGCTGTAACTGTCGATTTTTTGCAATAGTTCAGGGATTCTTTCAAGTGGCAAAGCAGGCCGGTGCTGTGACTTATGGGTTTCTATCGCTCCAGTCAGCTCTTGTGCAGGATTGTATTTAATAAGACCGCTTTGTACTGCATATCGCATTATTGAAGTCGTGCGTTGTTGTAAACGAGAGGCTAATTCGTGTTTCCCAGTTTCTTCAATTGCTCTAAGCGGAGCTAAAAGGTCTTGAGTGGTTAACCGATTTATCGCTTTGCTGCCGATTTCAGGGAAAAGATGAGTCTCGAAGGCTCGCATGACATTGAGAGAGTGTAGGGAAGACCAAGTTTTCTTTCTGGCATGCCACTGCCGCGCAATCTCTTCAAACGAGGCGATTTTTTCTTTTTCTGCATGCAAAGGATCGATCCCTTGAGACAAACTTTTCAGAAACTCATCCCGCGCCTTCCTTGCTTCTGCAAGTGTCATTATTGGGTACATGCCTAAAGCTCGAGTGGTGTCCTTCCCGTTAATAGTGCGTCTGAAGCGCCAATACTTCGAACCATTAGAATGCACCAGAAGATATAACCCATTGGAATCAGTGAGTTTATAGGGTTTATCTTTTGGCTTCGAGCTCCTGATGCCTGTGTCAGTTAATGGCATGAAATTTCCTTAGTTCGACGGGTACAAATTTTATCGAACCAATTATACCCGTTTTTATACCCGAGAAAAAATGGGCTGTCGTGGGTTTATATGGGATTGAATGGGATGTTATTTCTGTTTTACTTTATGATTTTAATGGGGTTTTTGTACTTGGTGGGATGTCGTGGAAAGTGGTTATGGTGTCCCCTACAGGAATCGAACCTGTAACTAGCCCTTAGGAGGGGCTTGTTATATCCGTTTAACTAAGGAGACACGGGCGCCTGTGGAAAGCGCCCGTGTAGTATACTCGTTTTTCTCGCAATAATAAGGCGTCAGGGGTCTGTTTGGTCGTTTAGTCGCCAGTCAGGGTTTTGACGCTTCTTTCTTCGCCGCTTCCATTTCCTCTTTCTTCGCTTTGGCTTTCTTCTGATTACTCATGTCGTTACGGATTTGCGCGTGGCTGATCAGTGCGAAGATAAAGGTGCCGCCGAAGATGTTTCCGGCAAGCGTCGGCAGCGCGAATGGCCAGATAAATTCGTACCAGGGAATGGCGCCCGAGAACACCAGATACAGCACTTCTACCGAACCGACCACGATGTGCGTCAGGTCGCCAATCGCCACCATGTAGGTCATCAGCATAATCACCCACAATTTGGCAGTGCCTGCGGACGGGATCATCCAGACCATGGTGGCAATCAGCCAGCCGGACACCATGCCGCCGACGAACATGCCCTCGGGGTCTTTTTCCATAATCTCCAGACTGATGGTGCGAAAAGCCTCGTCCGTGGCGGAATCGAAGAACGGCACCAGATGAAACACCAGTGCGGCCAGTCCGCCGCCGATGACGTTACCGGCCAGCACGATGCCCCACAACCGCAACAGCAGCAGAATGTTTTTGCCCGTCGTTTTTTGCATGACGGGCAATACGGCGGTGACCGTGTTCTCGGTAAATAACTGCTGGCGCGCCATGATGACAATTATGAACCCGACGGTATAACCGATATTTTCGATAAAGAAACGTTCGGGGCTGTCGGGCAGGCGTGCGTGAAGAATGCCTTTAGCCATCAGCGAGGCGCTGATGGAAAGCCCGGCAGCAATCGCCGACCATAGCAATGCCTGTCCGTCGCGCTCAAGTTCTTTCTCACCCTCCATGCGGATGACTTCATGCACAGCAGCCGCTTTCGACGGTAAATTCTCTTCTCCGGTTTCGATCTCTTTGCCCTGAGAATGTTCGTCGCTGTCGACATCTTTGTGGTCAGGGTGTTGTTTCTCGGCGGTCATGGTAATTCCCCAAAAGTACGTCAAAGTGGTTTTCAATGTGTTCCGAGATAAGCATAGGCGAGGCTGCGAGATTATGAAGAGATATACAGAAAAGTTACAAACCATTAACCCATGAACCTTATGGGACATTTTGCGGATTGTTTGCTGGATTTCAGGGTTTTCAACCCTGTAAACTGTGGCCCCCTAAGCTGCGTCGCGCCTGACGCCTGTGATATGATGCGCGCTTGTGAAAAATAAGAGACATCACCATGTTTGAAGCCCTTAACCTGAGCTGTGTACGCGATGAGCGTACCTTGTTTAGCGGCTTAAGTTTCACGATCGAAACGGGTGAAATGGTGCAAATCGAAGGCCGCAACGGCGCCGGTAAAACCAGTTTACTGCGAATTCTTGCCGGATTGTCTTCTCCGGAAGCCGGTGAGGTCCGCTGGCAGGGCGTGAATACCCGCCGCCAGCGCGACGTTTTCCATCAGCAACTGTTGTATCTCGGTCATCAGCCTGGCGTTAAGTCAGTACTTACTGCGTATGAAAACCTTGCCTTCTATCAGTCCGTGAACGGAACTGCCAGTGCTGATGCTATTTATCAGGCGTTAGAAAATGTCGGCCTTCTGGGTTATGAGGATGTCACGGTGGCGCAAATGTCCGCCGGGCAGCAACGGCGTGTGGCGCTGGCGCGTTTGTGGCTGAGTGACGCACCGCTGTGGATCCTCGATGAACCGCTGACCGCCATTGATAAACAGGGCGTGTCCACGCTGATTGAACTATTTGAACAACACGCGCAGCAGGGCGGAATGGTATTGCTGACCACGCATCAGGATTTACAGGGCGTTAACCGCGATGTGCGAAAAATTCGTCTGACCAGCGCTGAGCTGGCGTGACGCGAAAGGAAAATAAACAGAATGTTTACTAAGGTTCTGCGCCGCGAGCTGAAAATTGCCTTTCGCAAAAGTGCCGAAATCATTAACCCGCTGTGGTTCTTCCTGATTGTCATTACGCTGTTCCCGCTGGGGATTGGCCCTGAGCCGAAACTGCTGGCGCGGATTGCACCCGGTATCGTCTGGGTCGCGGCGCTGCTTTCTTCTTTGCTGGCGCTGGAAAGGTTGTTCCGTGATGACTATCTCGATGGCACGCTTGAGCAGCTGTTGTTATTGCCATCTCCGCTGGCGCTCACGGTTCTGGGGAAAGTATGTGCTCACTGGGTGGTGACCGGTTTGCCATTGCTGATCCTTTCCCCGCTGATTGCCTTGCTGCTTTCTCTGGATTTTGAAACCTGGAAAGCCGTCGCGCTGACGATTTTACTGGGGACGCCGACGCTGAGTTTTATCGGTGCGATTGGCGTGGCGCTGACCGTCGGACTGCGCAAGGGCGGCGTTCTGCTGAGTTTGCTGGTGCTGCCGCTGTATATTCCGGTGCTGATTTTTGCCACCGGCGCGATTGATGCGGCGTCGATGTCGATGCCCATCGGCGGTTATCTGGCGATCCTTGGCGCGATGCTGGCGGGCAGTGCCACTCTGACTCCTTTTGCCACAGCCGCCGCCTTGCGAGTCAGCGTTCACTAACCCGTCATACTTCGAGCCGCAGATGCGTTGGCTGCTCTTCGCCACCCGAATCACTTACTCGTGTAAGCTCATCGGGATGGCGTCGTTTGCCGCCTTCCTGCAACTCGAAGTATTTAGGGTTAACTTTTACGCTGGCCTTAACACAGAATTTTTTTACGTGTCGTTACAATAGAGAAGAAAAATCGCAACCTTTGACTAACATCACACTTCTCTATAGTGAACAATAGAGACGCCGATAATAACTGCGGATGATTTTTAACTGACCGCATAAGAGCCCGGTGAGGCTCCACGGCATCACACAGTGACATTTTATAGTGAGCAACGATAACAATGTGGAAATGGTTACATCAACTCGCAAGGCCTGAACGGCTTTACCACGTCTGTGGCCGGTTCATTCCCTGGCTCGGAATTTTGGGTATTGCCTGCCTGCTGATTGGCTGGGTGTGGGGCTTTGGTTATGCACCGCCAGATTACCAGCAAGGGAACAGTTACCGGATTATGTATATCCATGTTCCGGCGGCGATCTGGTCGATGGGCATTTACAGTTCGATGGCGATTGCGGCCTTTATCGGGCTGGTGTGGCAGATGAAAATGTCTGACATGGTGGTATCCGCGATGGCACCCGTTGGCGCTGTTTTCACGTTTATCGCACTGGTCACCGGCTCAGCATGGGGCAAACCGATGTGGGGCACCTGGTGGGTGTGGGATGCACGCCTGACGTCCGAACTGGTGTTACTGTTCCTCTATCTTGGCGTGATTGCGTTGTATAACGCCTTCGACGACCGCCGTCTGGCTGGCCGTGCCGCCGGTATTCTGGTGCTGGTCGGCGTGGTGAACATTCCCATCATCCATTACTCCGTACAGTGGTGGAACACGCTGCATCAGGGCTCGACTAACATGCAGCAGACCATCGACCCGAGTATGCGTTATCCGCTGCGCTGGGCGATTTTCGGTTATCTCTTCTTCTTTATTACCCTGACGCTGATGCGTTTACGTAACCTGATTTTGGTTCAGGAGCGTCTGCGTCCGTGGGTGGCCGGTCTTGTGAATAAGGAGCGCCGCGGATGAGCCCTGCATTCTCCAGCTGGCATGATTTCTTTGCGATGGGCGGCTATGCATTTTATGTGTGGCTGTCGGTCGCGGCGACGCTGATTTCCCTGATTGCGCTGGTGGCGCATACCTTTATTCAGCGCCGTCAGATCCTCGATGAAGTTCGCCGCCGTCAGGCACGCGAAAAACGTATTAGTCAGTCTCAGTCTAAAAAACAGCAAGGCGCGCAGACGTCACCGCTGGAACCGGACACTTCCCCGGAGAAGTTATTGTGAATCCACGTCGTAAAAAGCGTTTGTCGCTGGCGCTGGTGGTGCTGATTGGCCTTGGTCTGAGCATTTCACTGGTGATGTACGCGCTGCGCTCGAATATTGATTTGTTCTATACACCCAGTGAAATTCTGCAAGGTAAAGGCGAAAACCACGAGATGCCGACGGTCGGCCAGCGCCTGCGTATCGGCGGCATGGTGATGCCCGGTTCGGTGAAGCGTGATCCGAAAAGCCTGCAGGTGAGTTTTAAAATTTATGATGCGCGCGGCGCGATTGCCGTGACTTATAACGGCATCCTTCCGGATCTGTTCCGCGAAGGGCAGGGCGTGGTGGCGCAGGGCGTGATGGAGCCGGGAAATGTAGTGAATGCCATTCAGGTTCTGGCGAAACACGACGAAAAATATGTGCCGCCGGAAGTTGCCGACGCCATGAAAGAAAACCACAAAGGGCCAGCTTCGGCTTATGTGGATAACGATAAAGGAAATGACCGCTCATGATGCCGGAACTGGGAACATTTGCACTCTGTCTGGCGTTAGGTCTGGCGGTGTTACTGAGTATTTACCCGCAATGGGGCGCGGCGCGGCAGGATAACCGGATGATGGCGATGGCGCGTCCTTTGTCTTACGGGATGTTTGCCTGCATCGTGCTGGCGTTTGCCATTCTGGTCCATGCGTTTGTGGTGAATGATTTCACCGTCGCGTATGTCGCCAATAACTCCAATACCCGTCTGCCGGTGTATTACCGCGTGGCGGCGACCTGGGGCGCACACGAAGGTTCACTGCTGCTGTGGGTGTTATTGCTCAGTTGCTGGACGCTCGCCGTGGCATTGTTCAGCCGCCGTATGCCGCAGGATGCAGTGTCGCGCGTGCTGGCAGTGATGGGCATGATCACCGGCGGATTCCTGCTGTTTATTTTGCTGACGTCGAATCCGTTTATCCGCTCGCTGCCGAATTTCCCGGTAGATGGCAGTGATCTGAATCCGGTGTTGCAGGATATCGGGCTGATTTTCCATCCGCCATTGCTGTACATGGGGTACGTCGGTTTCTCAGTGGCGTTCGCGTTTGCCATTGCCTCGCTGATGGCCGGACGTCTGGACACCGCGTGGGCGCGCTGGTCGCGTCCGTGGACACAAGCTGCGTGGGTATTTCTGACCATCGGTATCGTGCTCGGTTCTGCCTGGGCGTATTACGAATTAGGCTGGGGCGGCTGGTGGTTCTGGGATCCGGTTGAGAACGCCTCCTTTATGCCATGGCTCGCCGGGACAGCGCTGATCCACTCGCTGGCCGTGACCGAAAAACGCGGGACGTTCAAAGCCTGGACGGTGCTGCTGGCGATCACCGTCTTCTCGCTATGCCTGCTCGGGACTTTCCTGGTGCGTTCCGGCGTGCTGGTTTCGGTTCACTCGTTTGCCTCAGATCCGGCGCGCGGCATGTTTATTCTCGCGTATCTGGTGATTGTGATCGGCGGCTCGCTGCTGCTGTATGCCTTCAAAGGCAATTCGGTGCGTGCGCCAAGCCGGCACGAATTGCACTCTCGCGAAAGCTATCTGCTGGGTAATAACGTGCTGCTGGTGGCGGCGATGCTGGTGGTATTGCTCGGAACATTGTTGCCGCTTATCCACAAACAGCTCGGACTGGGCAGTATTTCTATCGGCGAACCTTTCTTTAATACGATGTTTACCTGGCTGATGGCTCCGCTGGCATTGCTGCTGGGGATCGGCCCGCTGGTGCGCTGGCGTCGTGATGAGCCCAGCAAACTGTGGCGTCGTCTGGGTGTTGCGCTGGTCGTCACGCTGGTCTTGTCGATTCTTCTGCCGTGGTTGTTGCAGGACAAAATCGTTGGCATGACCGTGGTCGGTCTGCTGATGTCGGTGTGGGTGATCGTGCTCACGCTGATGGAACTGCACGAGCGCGCGACGCACCGTCATTCGTTCTGGCGCGGCCTGACCAAACTTTCCCGCAGCCACTGGGGCATGGTGCTCGGCCATCTCGGCGTGGCGGTGACCGTTATCGGCATCGCCTTTAGCCAGAATTACAGTGTTGAACGTGATGTGCGCATGAAGGCCGGCGATACCGTGGATATTCATGATTATCACTTTATCTTCCGCGACGTTCGCGACATCACCGGCCCGAACTATACCGGCGGTGAGGCGAATATCGATGTCACGCAGAACGGCAAGAAAGTCACCACGCTGCATGCTGAAAAACGCTTCTACAGCGTGGCGCGCAGCATGATGACTGAAGCGGCGATCGACGGCAATCTGGCGCGTGACCTGTATGCAGCGCTGGGTGAGGAGATGGACGACGGCTCGTGGGCGGTGCGTTTGTACTACAAACCGTTTGTCCGCTGGATCTGGCTGGGCGGCCTGTTTATGGCGGCCGGCGGCGTACTGTGTATTCTCGATCCGCGTTATCGCATGAGTAAAAAACTCAAGAAACAAGGTCTGGCGGAGGCTGAAGAAGCATGAACCGTAAACTCCTCTTTATTCCGCTGATCTTGTTCCTGGCGCTGGCTGCGGCTTTTCTGGTGCAACTGACGCGCAATGCCAACGGCGACGATCCGACGCTGCTGGAATCTGCGCTGATCGGCAAACCGGTGCCGGTGTTCAAACTGGAATCACTGGCGCAGGCCGGTAAAACCTACGATCAGTCGGTATTGCGCGACGGCAAACCCATGTTGCTCAACGTCTGGGCGACCTGGTGCCCGACCTGCCGCGCCGAGCATGATTATCTGAATACGCTGGCGGCGAAAGGTGTACGCGTGGTTGGCCTGAACTACAAAGACGACCGGCAGAAAGCGGTCAGCTGGCTCAATACACTGGGCAATCCTTACATGCTGAGTCTGTACGACGGCGACGGCATGTTAGGACTCGACCTCGGTGTGTATGGCGCGCCGGAAACCTTCCTTATCGACGGAAAGGGTATTATTCGTTATCGCCATGCCGGTGATTTGAATGAGAAAGTCTGGCAGAACGAAGTATTGCCGCTGTACAAAAAATACGGAGGCAATGCATGAGGCTGATTTCTTCCTTACCTGCTTTGCTGCTGGGCATGATGGTGAGTATCAGCGCCTTCGCGGCCATTGATACTTATCAGTTTTCCTCTCCGGCTCAGGAGCAGGAATACCGTGATATCACAGCGCAGCTGCGCTGTCCGAAATGTCAGAACACCAATATTGCGGCGTCGGATTCTATTATCGCGGCGGATATGCGCACCAAAGTTTTCCAGCTGCTTCAGCAGGGGCAGAACAAAAAGCAAATCGTGGATTACATGGTCGCACGTTACGGCAACTTTGTGACCTACGAACCGCCGGTGACGCCATCCACCTTTATATTGTGGCTCGGGCCGGTGCTGGTGGTCATTATCGGCGCAGCCATGATTTTTATGCGTTCCCGCCGGGGCGAAGTGCGTTTGCAAAATACGACCGAAGTAATGTCAGAACAAGAGAGACAGCGCCTGACGCAGTTACTTAAAGACAGCGACAGGAAAGGATCATGAGTATTTTTTGGCTGTGCATTGTAGTGATGCTGGTTGTTGCACTGGCGCTGTTTATTGTGCCGGTTATTCGCGGCGACCGCGCGGAACACACGTCCCGCGATGCGCTGAATAAAGCGTTTTATCATCACCGTTTGACTGAGCTGGAAGAAGACGAAGCGCAGGGCGTGGTAGACGAGCGTCCGGCGCATATTCAGGAATTGCAGGAAAACTTACTGACCGATATTCCGTCGGGTCAGGCGCCTGCTGCCATTCAGCCAATTGGCCGCTGGACGCTGGTGCCCGGCGCTATCCTGCTGGTGATCATCACGCTGGGTTTATATCTCTATGCCGGAGGTCTGGGCCAGGTGAGTGCGTGGAATCAGGTCATGCAGCACATGCCGGATTTGCGCCATCGTATTGCCGATGATCACGGTGCGCCGCTGACCGCTGCGGATGTGCAGGATTTAGGGCTCGGATTGCGTACCGATTTACAGGCAAATCCGGATAATGTGCAGGACTGGGTGATGCTTGGTCGTGTGGGGATGGCGCTCAATAATGCCGCCACCGCGACACAGGCTTATGCTCATGCGTATCAGCTTGCGCCGAACGACATGTCAGTGAAACTGGGTTATGCCGAAGTGCTGACCCGTTCTTCTGATCCGCAAGATAACCTTACCGGCGGCAATCTTTTACGCAGTATGCTGGAAAAATCTCAGGGTGATCTGCGTGTGTTAAGTCTGCTGGCCTATAATGAATATGAGCAGGGTCATTATCCGCAAGCCATTGGCGCGTGGGAAGTTATGCAGAAAATCCTGCCAGCCGGTGATAAACGCCTTGAGATGGTTAACGCCAGTATTGCGCAGGCAAAACAAAAAGCCGGTCTTGATCAGGTTAAACTGGCGGTAAACGTGACGCTTTCTGCGGATGCGCAGCAGAAACTTCCGCAGTATGGCACGGTCTTTATTTCCGTGACAGATGGCAGCAGTCCGGTGCCGGTTGCGGTGAAAAAGCTGCCGCTGAGCCGCTTCCCGCTGGCGATTACTGTCGATGACAGTAACGCAATGATGCCGGAACGCTTGCTTTCTTCGCTGCATCAATTAAAAGTACGCGTTCGTATTTCACAGAATGGTCTGGCAACGCCAGCCTCAGGTGACTGGTACGGCGACAGTCCGCTGACTGATTTTTCCGGCAACGGTCAGGTCAGCATTGAGATTAATCAGCAGGTTCCTTAATCAGGAACCGACGATCAAAAACAGGGAGATATCCATGAACTTACGCCTGACTGGGCTGGCGTTTGCGACAGTTTTACTGGTCGGTTGTGCCGGTACATCCGGATCTTCGGACAGCGAACAGCAGGGACGTTCTGATCCGCTCGAAGGTTTCAACCGGGTGATGTTCGACTTCAACTATAACTACATGGATCCTTACCTTGTGCGGCCTGTTGCCGTCGCATGGCGTGATTACGTGCCACAACCGGCGCGTAACGGGACCAGTAACTTCCTCAGCAACCTCGATGAACCCGCCAGCATGGTCAACTCCTTGCTGAAAGGCGATCCGTACCGTGCTGCAATCCACTTCAACCGTTTCTTCCTGAACACGCTTCTGGGGATGGGCGGTCTGATTGACGTGGCCGGTATGGCGAACCCGAAACTGGCACGCGAAGAAGCCCAGGGCTTCGGTAGCACGCTCGGTCATTATGGTGTCGGATACGGTCCGTACGTGGTTCTGCCTGGTTACGGCAGCGCGACTGTGCGTGACGAAGGTGGCGATCTGGTGGATGATTTGTATCCGATGCTCAGCTATCTGACATTCTGGATGTCAGCCGGTAAATGGGTACTGGAAGGCGTCGAAACCCGTGCAGAACTTCTCGATTCAGATGGTCTGATCCGTAACTCTTCTGATCCGTATCTGTTTATCCGTGAAGCTTACTTCCAGCGTCACGACTTCCTGGCAAGAGGCGGTCAGCTGACGCCACAGGAAAACCCGAACGCGGCATTGATTCAGGGCGACCTGAAAGATATCGACTCGGAATAACGGTTCCGGAGATACAAAAAAAGCGCCTTTCGGCGCTTTTTTCATATCTGACGTAACATTCAGCTCATCAGAATCTGTGGTTCATCAGAAGCTATAGTTAAAGTTAGCGCCGTACAGCATAGCGGTGCCTTTAGCCTGGAATTCATAGTTCGGCACGCCATCAGCCACTTTCTCGCTGATATTCACCGTCTGGCCATGCATGTAAGACACGCCCACATCGACGGATGCATCTTTATTGAAGGCATACGTGGTACCCGCAGAAACCCAGAAGCGGTCCTGATCCGGGATAGAAATGGTGCGGTTATCAGCCGGAACCGGACTGTCATCGAAGGCGATACCGGTACGGAACGTCCAGTTATCATCGTAGTAATAGGTGGTACCTAACGCGATGCGATAAGCATCATGGTAGCCTTCTTCTTTCTGGAACAGGGTCTGGCCGTTAGAACCGGTAGCTTTCAGCTCCTGGAACTGGCTCCAGCTGGTGTAAGCCAGGCTGTAGTGAATCGCCCATTTCGGTGCCACTTTGTTATAACCGGACACTTCCCACATTTCTGGCAGGTTCAGGGTCAGGGAACCCGGAACGGTGTGACCGCCTGTGCCGCCTAACGCCTGAGGAATGCCGTTGCGGTACTCGCCGTCAAAGTCGATTTTAACTTCTGAGCGATAAGTAAAGCCGTAACGGTTATTGTCATCGACTTCATAAAGAATACCGGCGTTCCAGCCGTAGCCCCACTCGTCGCCTTTCAGCTTGGCGGCTTCAGTATCTGCTGGCAGTAAGCCGCCGGTTTTAATCGGCACCAGTTCACCGGCAGTACGACGGATTTTTGCTTTCGCGTAGACGGCATCAAAGCCCAAACCGAAGCTGAAATTCTGGTTCAAACGGTAAGCAACACTTAAGTTAGTGTTTATGGTGGTGAGATCTGTTTCACCGCCAATCGGGCCTGCCGGATAGTTATCGCTAAATTCTGTCGCCAGACCGTAGTTAGACGTCGCAGATGCGCCAACCGCCCATTGATCATCCAGCGGCATAATAAAGTGGATATTCGGCACCCACTGATTTGGCGCAATATTATCATCACTGGTGCTGGCACCGGTGACCGGGGATTTCCCCGTCACGCTGACGTCCGGGTCGACATAAATCGCGCCCATAGAAAACGCCGGACGATTAAACATGGTCATGGTTGCCGGGTTACGGCTACCGGATGCGGCGGTGTCAGCAATAGCACCTTCGCCTGAGAATGAACGACCTAAACCCGCAGCAGTATATTCATTTAACTGAAAACCTGCCGCGTATACGTTGGAGGAAACAATTGCCACTGCAGCTGCCAGAGCTGATCTTTTAAACAGGTTTTTCTGGTTCATGACCAAAACCTCAATATTATGTTTTTTATCAAACAATGTTACATCAAGTAACAATGAGCGCGGGATTGTAGGGTTCGTTATCAGTCTGACAAATCAGACCAGTGAGCGAAGTATAGGTCTGACCTGTGGTGTAGTTGCAATAATGTTTCATTGATATTTAAGAAATGATGCAAGAAATTGGATCCACTTAACAAAAAACCAACAATAAAAGTTCAATTAAGAAACGTTAAAGTGAGAACGATGACGTAGTTTTAATCGATTACTTACATATACGTGATCTGGATCACTTCAAAGGCACATAATAAGTAAGTGCTAGTGTGTTGCCAGAACGGTGGCGTAAAATACAGGCTGGAAATAAAACTTTATTCGCAAACAGGCCAGACGGTGGACGTTGCCGTTGATGCCGGGGAGAAAATTATGTCTGACGTAACCATGTCCTCTAAATCCACCCAACCTCTGCACTCCATCAACAAATGCGGCGCAGAAGAAACCGCAGCCTGCTGCTGCGTTGATGTGGGCACCATCATGGATAACACCGATTGCACCGCATCTTACAGCCGCGTTTTTGAAAATGAAGCACAGGCTAAAGAAACGCTGGAAGCCTTGACCGAACGCGCACGCGGCGTCGAATCCGAGCCTTGCGAAATCAAGAGCCGTATCGAAAAAGTGGAAGGCGGCGTTGAGCTGAATATCGATTTCACTTTCAGCTGCCAGGCAGAAACCATGATCTTCCAGTTAGCCTTGCGCTGATCCCCGTCATACTTTGAGCCGCAGATGCGTTGGCTGCACTCAGTAACCCGAATCACTGACTTATGTCAGCTCATCGGGATTACTTCGATTGCCGCCTTTCTGAGACTCAAATTATTTAGGGGAAGTTTTAAATTGTAATACCGCTTATATAAGCGGTATTTTTTTGTCCGCTATTTCTGCCCGCTGCCTTTCTTCTCATTCTTATTTCAGAAAAATTTGCTGTTGCTCGCACTTCATTGCCTTTCACTTTGCCAAATGTAAATACATAGTTAAAACTGAGTTATCAGGTCTGACCTCTTAAGACCCTATTTTTTCTCAGGAGCTTGTATGAATAAAGTCATTCCACTGGTGACACGTGAGTGCGATCGCATTGCGATTGTCGATGGTTTGCGTACGCCGTTTGCCAAACAGGCCACCGCCTATCACGGCATTCCCGCCGTAGACCTCGGCAAAATAGTGGTCAGTGAGTTACTGGCGAAAAGTGGGATCGACCCGAAGATCATCGATCAGCTGGTATTCGGGCAAGTCGTGCAGATGCCGGAAGCACCAAATATTGCGCGCGAAATCGTCCTCGGCACCGGCATGAATGTGTCGACTGACGCCTACAGCGTTTCGCGTGCCTGCGCCACCAGTTTTCAGGCGATCGCCAACGTCGCGGAAAGCATTATGAGCGGCACGATCAGCGTCGGGATTGCAGGCGGAGCCGATTCGTCTTCGGTTCTGCCGATTGGCGTCAGCAAACGTCTCGCCCGCGCCCTGGTGGACGTCAACAAAGCGCGCACGCTGTCGCAGCGTCTGTCCATTTTCAGCAAACTTAAACTGCGCGACCTGATGCCGGTGCCGCCTGCCGTAGCAGAATATTCCACCGGTCTGCGCATGGGCGATACTGCGGAACAGATGGCGAAAAGTCATAATATTTCCCGCGAACAGCAGGATGAACTCGCGCACCGTTCTCACACGCTGGCGGCACAGGCGTGGGAGCAGGGCTATCTGAATTCTCAGGTGATGGCCGCGCAGGTTCCGCCTTACCGTGAAGTGCTGCAAAAAGACAACAACATCCGCCTGAATTCTGAAATCGGGCAATACGCCAAATTGCGTCCGGCGTTTGATCGCAAACACGGCACCGTGACCGCCGCGACCAGTACGCCGCTGACCGACGGCGCGGCCGCGGTACTGATGATGAGCGAATCGCGGGCGCGTGAACTCGGTTTGCAGCCTCTCGGTTATCTGAAAAGTTTTGCGTTTGCCGCCATCGACGTTTGGGAAGACATGCTGCTTGGTCCGGCTTATGCCACGCCGCTGGCGCTGGATCGTGCCGGTCTGACGCTCGGTGATCTTGACCTGATTGATATGCACGAAGCATTTGCCGCGCAGACCCTGGCGAATATCAAAATGTTAGCCAGTGATGAATTTGCCCGTGAGAAACTTGGCCGCAGTCAGGCAGTTGGCGAAATAGACTGGGATAAATTTAACGTTCTGGGCGGATCACTGGCTTACGGCCATCCTTTTGCCGCGACAGGCGCACGAATGATCACCCAGACTTTGCATGAATTACGCCGTCGTGGCGGAAAATACGGGCTGACGACGGCCTGTGCCGCCGGTGGCTTAGGCGCAGCAATGATTCTGGAGGCAGCGCAATGAGGGATAATATGGAAAACCCAAACATTCCGGAAATCACTCCGGCAGAACCGGTTTCTGCTTTTTCACTGATGTTCACCGCGGAGCACATCGGGATTATCACCATCGACGTTCCCGGCGAAAAGGTGAATACCTTAAAGGCTGAATTCGCTCAACAAATTTGTACCATTCTGCAAAAAGCCCAGCAATATCCCAGTCTGAAGGGGCTGGTGCTGGTTTCCGGTAAATCCGACTCATTTATTGCCGGTGCGGATATCACCATGATATCGGGTTGTAAGAGCGCCGATGAGGCCAGCAATCTGGCGCGAAAAGGGCAGACGGTGATGTCGCAGATCGCTTCGTTTCCGGTGCCCGTTGTTGCGGCCATCCACGGTGCCTGTCTGGGCGGCGGACTTGAACTGGCGCTGGCGTGTCATTCACGCGTCTGTTCCCTCGATGATAAAACGCAGCTCGGTCTGCCGGAAGTGCAGCTTGGCCTGCTGCCGGGCTCCGGCGGCACACAGCGTCTTCCGCGTTTAATCGGTGCGCCGAAAGCACTGGATATGATGCTTACCGGTCGCAGCATTCGCGCGAAACAGGCGCTGAGAATGGGACTGGTGGATGACGCGGTACCTTATTCAATTTTGCTGCAAACGGCACTTGAGCGCGTGGCGAAAGGGCGTCAGTCACGTCCGCCATTGCCATGGCAGGCGCGGCTGGCCGGTGGCCCGTTGGGCAAAAGTGTGCTGTTCCATTTTGTACGCAAACAAACCCGTGCCAAAACGCACGGCAATTACCCGGCGACCGAAAAAATTATTGATGTGGTGAAAACCGGTCTCGATCAGGGCAGCGGCAACGGCTATCAGACTGAAGCGAAAGCCTTTGGCGAACTGGTCATGACGCCGGAATCGGCGGCATTGCGCGGCCTGTTTTTCGCATCCACTGCGCTGAAAAAAGAGAAGGGCGGTGATGCCGAACCCTTGCCGGTACGCCGTGTGGGCATTCTGGGCGGCGGCCTGATGGGCGGTGGTATCGCCAACGTCACTGCCACCAAAGCCGGACTGCCGGTACGCATCAAAGATATTAATCAGGAAGGCATCCGTCATGCGCTGAAATACAGCTGGGATTTGCTGGAGAAAAAGGTGCGCAGCCGCAGGCTGACCCGTAATGAACAGCAACGCCAGATGATGCTGATTTCCGGCACCACCGATTACAGCGGTTTTGCGCAGATAGATATCGTGGTGGAAGCGGTGTTTGAGGATTTGTCTCTCAAACAGTCGATGGTGGCGGAAATCGAGAATAACGCCGCTCCGCGCACAATATTTGCTTCAAACACATCTTCACTGCCTATCCATAAGATTGCAGAGCAGGCCAGCCGGCCTGAGCAGGTGATCGGCCTGCATTATTTTAGTCCGGTGGATAAGATGCCGCTGGTGGAAGTGATACCCCATGCAGGAACCAGTGCGCAGACGATTTCGACCACAGTTTCCCTGGCGAAGAAACAGGGGAAAACAGCGATTGTGGTCGGCGACAGCGCCGGATTCTACGTAAACCGTATTCTTGCGCCGTACATCAATGAAGCTGCCCGCTGTTTGCTGGCGGGCGAACCCGTCGATCACATCGATAAAGCGCTGGTGAATTTTGGTTTTCCGGTCGGCCCGATACAGTTGCTGGATGAAGTCGGTATTGATGTCGGCACTAAAATAGGTCCGATTCTGGTGGATGCATTTGGTGAGCGTTTTGCTGCGCCATCGGGTTTTGATGCTGTGCTGAAAGACGATCGCAAAGGGCGTAAGAACGGCAAAGGTTTCTATCTCTACGGGCAAAAAGGCCGGACGGCGAAGAAGAAACAGGTCGATCCTGCGATTTACCGGCTGCTGAATGTCACGCCGAAAGCGCAGCAGTCGGAAGAAGAGATTGCGCAGCGCTGTGTGATGCTGATGCTTAACGAAGCGGTACGTTGTCTGGATGAACAGGTGATCCGCAGTGCGCGGGATGGTGACCTGGGGGCAGTGTTCGGCATTGGCTTCCCGCCATTCCGTGGTGGTCCGTTCCGTTACATAGACACGCTCGGTGCAGCGAACGTGGTGAAAACGCTGGATCAGCTGGCGCAACGCTATGGCGAGCATTTCCGGCCATGCGAAGGGCTGGTGCGCAGGGCTGAGCAGGGCGAGCCCTGTTTTTTGACAGACGGCCCCGGTGAAAAGGTCAGTAAAGTGTGACAGCTGTCACTGCTTATTACTGAGTTTCGCGGGAATCTGGAATAGATCCTGCTTGTGGCCAGCCGAAGGCCTGCGGGATCTTTTTTATGGTGAGACTGACTTTGTACAGAAACAATCCCAAACGATTGATCTACAACCCAAGTGGTTAAATAATCGCCTGAGCAGTTTACAAGCAGTAAGTGTTGGTGTAAAAAACAGCGTTTTCTTTACGTGAACTTTCAGGCAAAATGCCCGACCGCTGATACTTACCATGCAAAGCATGTGGGCACAGCCGGTTAAGTGGATGTACTGCCTTACAGCTATCTTGTAATGAGAAAGGTCATTTGAAATATGATGAAAAACAGCTGGGCAATGGGTAATACAGCACGCACGGCGTTTCTGTATAGCGCTATTTTTGTTAACAAAAGCGGTGCAATATGCAAGTTGTAATTATGCGTCACGGTGATGCAGTGCTCGAAGCTGCAAGCGACTCAGTTCGCCCGTTAAGCGAATGCGGATGTGACGAATCAGTACATATGGCGGCCTGGCTGAATGGTCGTGGCGTCAAAATTGATCGTGTTCTGGTCAGTCCGTATCTGCGTGCGCAGCAGACGCTTGAAAAAGTTCGCCAGTGTCTGTCTCTGCCTGAAAACGTAGAAATTGATATTCTCAAGGAACTGACGCCGGGCGGTGATCCTGCTCTGGTCGCCAGTGAACTGCAACATCTGGCGCTGACCGGCGTCAGTGCCGTGCTGGTGGTGTCTCACCTGCCGCTGGTCGGTTATCTGGTTGCAGAACTCTGTCCTGGCGTTTGCCCGCCGATGTTCGCCACGTCAGCCATGGCCAGCATCGAGTTAAACGGTGAAACCGGGCAGGGCAGCTTTGACTGGCAGTTCAGCCCATGCCAGGTAATGGCTAAGGTATAATCCCCGTCATACTTCGCATTGCAGATGCGTTGGCTGCGCTCACTTACCCCGGTCACATAGTTATCTATGCTCCCGGGGATGCGTTCACTTGCCGCCTTGCTGCAATCCGAATTATTTAGGGGATCTGTTCTGAGACAGACAGTTCAGCGACAGACAAAAGAAAGGCACAGCTTTGGCTGTGCCTTTCTCGTTTCTGAACGTCGGGATGGGTCAGCTGATTTTGTCGTCCAGTTCTACCAGCACCAGCAGGGCGGCGGAGCCACCGAGTTCTTTAGGCGCCTGGTGGAAGGCTTCGACGTCAGGATGTTGCGCCAGCCATAAAGGCGTTTGTTGTTTGAGAATATGTTTGCCGTGACCGTGCATCACGCAGGCGCAATGGACGTGCTCGCGGCGGCAGGCGGCGATCAGCGCACCTAATTCCTGCTTGGCTTCTTTCTGCGTTAAGCCGTGTAAATCAAGAAACAACTCTGGCGAATAATCCCCGCGGCGTAATTTTTTCAATTCAAAATGACTGACGTCTGGCCGGATATGGCGAACCGGACCTTCTTCCTGCAACATCGGCTGGAATTCATCAGAAAAATAATAACTCGCGTCCACCTGCTCCTGAATCAGCTTTTTAGGTGACAGTTCTGCCCCCTTTTTTCGCGGCGGGCGGTGCGTAATTGTATCGTTTTTCAGGCGCTTGACGCCCGGTACAGCCTCGCGGAATAACGCCGTTTCTTCCGGGCTGAGCAGGTGCTTTTTCTTCATCATTTCATCGTCATTTTCGCTCAATCCACACAGTGTACCTTCCGTCGCCCTGCGGTTTAAAGAAAACTCAGGGTTAAATTCTTCGAGACATCGCGCAAGTGCGTTGACTAGCTGCTGATTTGTGGCGGGCTTCGTGGCAAACTATGCGGCAAATAATGGGTTAAACGTCTGTTAAAAACCCGTGCACTGCCTGGAGAATAAAATTGGACAAAATTTTCGTCGACGAAGCTGTCAGTGAACTGCATACCATTCAGGATATGCTGCGCTGGACCGTCAGCCGCCTGAACGCGGCCAATGTCTATTACGGTCACGGCACCGATAACCCGTGGGACGAAGCAGTGCAGCTGGTGTTGCCAAGCGTGTTTTTGCCGCTCGACATTCCTGAAGATATGCACACCGCGCGTCTGACTTCCAGCGAGCGCCACCGTATTGTTGAGCGCGTGATCCGTCGTGTTAACGAACGCGTACCGGTCGCTTATCTGACTAACAAAGCCTGGTTCTGCGACATGGAGTTTTATGTCGATGAACGCGTGCTGGTGCCGCGTTCGCCGATTGGTGAACTTATCAACAACCGTTTCGCCGGGATCCTGCAGGATAAACCGCAGCACATTCTCGATATGTGTACCGGCAGCGGCTGTATCGCTATCGCGTGCGCTTACGCGTTCCCGGAAACCGAAGTGGATGCGGTAGATATTTCTGCCGACGCGCTGGCAGTGGCCGAGCGCAATATCGACACGCACGGCATCGAGAACTGGGTGACCCCAATTCGCTCTGACCTGTTCCGCGAATTGCCTGCGTTGCAGTACGACCTGATTGTGACCAATCCGCCGTATGTGGATGAAGAAGATATGTCTGACCTGCCGCAGGAATATCGCCACGAGCCCGTACTGGGTCTGGCTTCCGGCAGCGATGGCCTGAAACTGACCCGCCGCATTCTGGCCTGTGCGCCGGATTACCTGACCGATAACGGCGTGCTGGTGTGCGAAGTGGGTAACAGCATGGTGCATCTGATGGACCAGTATCCTGATATTCCGTTCACCTGGCTGGAATTTGAAAACGGTGGCGACGGCGTATTCATGCTGACCAGGCAGCAGCTGATAGATTGCGCTGAACATTTCAAAGCGTACCGCGACTGATCAAAAAATTGCGATTGATCGACTAAAAATAATGGCCGGTTCATCACCGGTCATTCAGAAAACAATCAACATAATGGTTAAGGAGCCGTGATGGCAGGGAACAGTATTGGGCAGTTTTTCCGCGTCACTACTTTTGGCGAATCCCACGGTGTGGCACTGGGCTGTATTATTGACGGCGTGCCGCCGGGTATTGCGCTGACCGAAGCAGACCTGCAACACGATCTCGACCGTCGTCGTCCGGGCACCTCGCGTTACACCACGCAGCGCCGCGAAGCCGATGAAGTTAAAATTCTTTCCGGCGTTTTTGAAGGCGTGACCACCGGCACCAGCATCGGTCTGATTATCCAGAATACCGATCAGCGTTCTCAGGATTACAGCGCGATCAAAGACGTGTTCCGTCCGGGACATGCGGATTACACCTACGAACAAAAATACGGCGTGCGCGATTACCGTGGCGGCGGCCGTTCTTCTGCCCGTGAAACGGCGATGCGCGTTGCTGCTGGCGCGGTTGCCAAGAAATATCTTCTGGAAAAATTTGGCGTTAAAGTGCGCGGTTATATGTCCCAGATGGGCGATATCACCTGTGAACTGAAAGACTGGGACCTGGTCGAAACCAACCCGTTCTTCTGTCCGGATGAAAGCAAGCTCGAAGCGCTGGATGAACTGATGCGCGCGTTGAAAAAAGAAGGCGATTCCATCGGCGCTAAAATCACCGTCGTAGCAGATCACGTGCCGGTCGGTCTTGGCGAGCCGGTGTTTGACCGTCTGGATGCCGATCTGGCGCACGCGCTGATGAGCATCAATGCGGTTAAAGGCGTCGAAATCGGTGACGGCTTTGCGGTGGTGAATAAACGCGGCAGTGAAAACCGTGATGAAATCACACCGAACGGTTTCGAAAGCAACCACGCGGGCGGCATTCTTGGCGGGATCAGCAGCGGTCAGCCGGTTGTTGCTCATCTGGCGCTGAAACCGACCTCCAGCATCACCGTTCCGGGACGCACTATTAACCGCGAAGGCGAGCAGGTCGAGATGATCACCAAAGGTCGTCATGATCCTTGCGTGGGTATCCGCGCCGTGCCAATTGCCGAAGCGATGATGGCGATCGTGCTGATGGATCACTTATTGCGTCAGCGCGCCCAGAATGGCGACGTTCATTCTTCCGTGCCACGCTGGTAATCCATTGATGAAAACCTTACGCACATTTGCAGCGATAAAAGCCGTCAGCGCCGGTCTTCTGGCGCTGGCGCTTTGCGCACCTGCGATGGCAGCAACGCCGTGGCAGAAAATCTCCCATCCTGTTGCAGGCACGCCTGAAGCGATCGGCAGCTATGCCAACGGTTGTCAGGTTGGCGCTCAGCCATTGCCGCTGAACTCGCCGGCTTATCAGGTCATGCGCACCGATCAGCGCCGTTATTTCGGGCAGCCGGATTTACTGGCCTTTATTACCCGTCTCGGCACTCAGGCGCAGCAAAAAGGCCTGGGCACAATGCTGGTCGGTGATATGGCGATGCCAGCCGGTGGTCGTTTCAGCAGCGGTCACGCCAGCCATCAGTCAGGGCTGGATGTGGATATCTGGCTGCAACTGCCGCGCCAGCGCTGGAGCGAGCAGATGCTGCTCAAACCGCAGCCTATCGATCTGGTCAGTGCTAACGGTAAATCCATTGTGACCAGCCAGTGGCAGCCACGGATTGAAACGCTGATCAAAATGGCCGCGCAGGATAAAGACGTCGTGCGGATCTTCGTCAATCCGGCCATTAAACAGCAATTATGTCTGGATGCCGGAACGGATCGTGAGTGGCTGCATAAAGTGCGTCCGTGGTTTGGTCATCGCGCACACATGCACGTTCGCCTGCGTTGTCCGGTCGGTAATCTCGAGTGTGAGAATCAGGCACCGCCGCCTCCGGGTGATGGTTGTGGCGCTGAGCTGCAAAGCTGGTTCCTGCCGCCGAAACCGGGCAGCGGAACCTCTGTGAAAAAAGAGCCGCCTCCGTTGCCGCCATCATGTCAGGCGCTGCTGGATAAACACGTTCTTTAACAGGTTTCACTTACTCTTCGCCACGCATAGCGAGCTGACAGAAAAATGGACTGGTTGATTGTTGCCCCGTGGGTTTTAGTCGTTTTATTTTTCGTTGCACTGTTTGCCGGTTTCATAGATTCCATCGCGGGCGGCGGCGGGCTGATCAGCCTGCCAGCGCTGCTCGCGGCGGGGGTTCCGCCAGCTCAGGCGATTGCGACCAATAAGCTATCGTCTATAGGGGGATCCTTTTCTGCCAGTCTGTACTTTGTGCGGCGTGGCGTGGTGGATCTTAACGATCAGAAGCTGAATATTGCCTGTACCTTTGCCGGTTCGGTGATTGGCGCGATCCTTATCCAGCACCTTCGCGCAGACATGTTGCGTCAGGTGTTACCGCTGCTGATCATCTGCATCGGTTTATATTTTTTACTGACGCCACGGCTGGGCGAAAGTGACCGGGCAAGACGCCTAAATGCACTGCCTTATGCGCTGGTGGGCGGCGGTTGTGTTGGTTTCTATGATGGATTTTTTGGTCCCGGTGCCGGTTCTTTCTACGCGCTGGCCTTCGTGACGTTATGCGGGTTTAACCTGGCAAAAGCCACGGCACATGCGAAAGTCCTGAATTTCACTTCAAACCTGGGCGGCCTGATCTTCTTTATACTGGGCGGCAAAGTGATTTGGGTGCTGGGATTTGTGATGGCCGCCGGACAGTTTATCGGCGCAAGACTGGGCGCACGTATGGTGCTCAGTAAGGGGCAGAAGATGATCCGCCCGATGGTGGTCGCTGTTTCCGTCGTCATGAGCTGCAAGCTGATTTACGACAATCATGGTGCCGAAATTCATCAGTGGTTAAGCCTGCATTTATAATGTCCGGAGCAGCAGAATGCTTGCCCGAAGTCATGAAAACACGCGTTTAAACAGGGGTATATTGTCGCCCCTGATCTTACTTTAACGAGTTTCACTGCAATTATGTCTGATTCGACTGCAACACATAACTATCATCAATTGATCGACATTTTTGATTCCTGCTTTTTTGAGGAATTTAACGTTCGCTTAGTGAAAGGCGACGACGAACCGATCTATCTGCCTGCTGATGAACAAGAACCGTTTAACCGCATTGTGTTCGCGCACGGTTATTACGCCAGCGGCATGCATGAAATTTCTCACTGGTGCGTGGCCGGTGCTGAGCGCCATAAACTGGTGGATTTCGGCTACTGGTATTGCCCGGACGGTCGTGACGCACAAACGCAAAGTGAATTTGAGAAAGTGGAAATCAAACCACAATCTTACGAATGGCTGTTCTGCGCGGCGGCGGGTTTTAATTTCAACGTCAGTTGTGACAACCTGAGCGGCGATTGCGAGCCGGACCGCGTGGGTTTCCAGAATAAAGTCCGTGAAGAAGTGTTGCGTATGCTGGAGCAGGGCATCCCTGAAAGACCGGCGCGCTTTATTAAGGCGTTACAATCGTTTTACAATACAGCCCCTTTGACGCCTGCAGATTTCCCTGCATTGCAGCCGATCGAATAAGAACTGAACACGAGAGGAAGAGTAATGATCGCAGAATTTGAAACGCGGATTTTAACGCTGATCGACGATATGGTCGAAAGCGCCAGCGACGATGAGTTATTTGCCAGTGGCTATCTGCGAGGCCACCTGACCGTTGCCGTGGCAGAAGCGGAAGAGAACGGTGAACACACCGCTGAAGCGTTGAAAATTCGTGTTCAGGATGGTCTGGACAAAGCCATCAGAGCCGGTGAACTTTCACCGCGCGATCAGCTTCTGGTGCAGGGGATGTGGGAAAATTTATATCAGGCATCTCTCCCTCAGTAATCTCTTTTCAGTAAAAAAAAGCGCAGCGACGGATTAACCGGCTGCGCTTTTTTATTGCCTGAGAAGGGACGGGTTAATGCTATTCGACCGGGCGGCCTTTCAGCAGTTTTCTGACCCACATGCGGTTCGGGTTCAATGCTGCCAGCGTTTCGCTGTCCATAGGTATCGGTTCACCGGCAATCTGCGCGGCCAGTATTTCTGCACCCAGCGGTGCGGAACTTAGCCCGCGTGAGCCCAGCGCACCAAACAGGAACAAGTTTTCATAGACCGGTGCTTCTGCAACAGGGCGATGGCGCTTAACATCCAGATCCAGCTTTTTATAACTTTCCAGTAACGCATCGTAATCCGATACGGAGCCGATCATCGGCAGGTGATCCCGCGTCGCACAACGCACACCGTTACGCGCTTCACCTTCACTGACATCCACGTCATGCGGCCATTGCTGTTCCGGCAGACAACTGATCAGACGCTGGCGGTTTTCCTGCTGATCGTCGTCGCGGTAATCCGTGCATTTGTCTGCGCGGTGATAGCTTGCACCGATGCAATGATGCTGATTTTGCGGGCTGACCGGCGTCATATAGCCGTCGTAACACAGCACCTGCTTCAGTTTGCTCAGCACCGGTGTGGTCGGAATATGCGAGACCTGACCGCTGACCGCGTAAACCGGCAGTTTTTCCGTCTGGCTGAAATCTGTAATGTCCGCGCCGTTCGCCAGTACGACAGCCTGATGACGGGTCGTATGGCCGCCGGCGAAGGTCAGCGTCCACTGCGAATCCGCGTCAGATTCTAATGCGGTCACGCGATGACCGTGATGCACGGTTAAGCCTTGTGTTTCGGCAAGTGAAATCAGCGAGGCGGTCAGTTCGGCCGGACATAGCCAGGCACCGAGCGGATAGGTGATGCCGCCGCTGCCGCACGGTAATCCGCACAACGCTTCTACGTCTTCTTCGCTCAGTCCTTTTGCCAGTTCTTCCGGCCAGCCGCCTTTGAGGATCCCGTCGATTTTGCCCTGACTTTTTTCGTCGTAACCGAGTTGCGTCACGCCGCTCCAGCCGTGATCGAAAGGCACATCCCGTTTTTCAAGCTGCGCATACTGACGGCGGGCGAAGGTGAAGGCGTGAGCAAAGAAGTTTTCCAGCGTATCACCACGGCCATTGAGCAGCGGATAGACCGCGCCCTGACGGTTGCCGGAAGCGCCGAGTGCTGGTTTTTCATCGGCGCAATACAGCGTGACGGCAAATCCACGGCGAAGTAACGCCAGCGACAACACGGCACTGGCCACACCGCCGCCTGACACCGCAAACTCTGTGGCATTTTTTGCTGCGGGACGCACATACCATGGCGCGGGATGCGGTACATCAATTTTTGCCGGCAGCACACCGGCTAACATATGCCGCTTTTCGCCGAATCCCGGCACCTTGCTGATGTCAAAACCTGCGTCCTGCAATCCGCGGCGCACGAAACCGGCCACGGTAAATGTCGCGAAGGTGCCTTGCGGACGGGTCATTATCGCCATCGAACGGAATAAGTCTTCGGTCCACATGTCGGGGTTTTTGGAAGGCGCGAAGCCGTCAAGAAACCAGGCATCGACCTGCTGATTCATACTGGTGTCACATGCGGGCAGCAGGGTAGTCACATCGCCGAACCACAGGTCGAGCGTGATACGTCCGCCCGCCAGCAGCAGGCGGTGGCAGCCGGAAAAGGCCATCGGCCATTGTTCGCAAAGCTGTGCGGAATACGCAGCGAGTTCGGGCCACTGCGTGTGCGCAGTCGCGAGATCACGGGCAGACAGCGGGAATTTTTCGTAACTGATGAAATGCAGACGTTGCAGCGTGGCATCAGGGTTTTCGGCGTGAAACGCATCGAAGGCCTGCCACAGCGACAGAAAGTTCAAACCGGTGCCAAAACCGGTCTCCGCGATGATACACAGCGGGCGAGGGTGCGCGGCAAAACGCGCCGGAAAATGGTTGCCCTTGAGAAAAACATGACGGGTTTCCAGCAGGCCGTTCTGGTTGGAAAAATAGACGTCATCAAAATGTCGGGAAACAGGTGTACCCTGTTCGTTCCAGCTTAATTCGGCGGGCGTGATCGGGTTATGGCTCACGTGAAACTCTCTCAGTTCAAGGCGATGCCGGAGTTTAACGCTGCGTTTGACCCTGCGCAAATTTACCACGATTTACACAAGGAATTGCTGATCGGACTTGTTCGGCGTACAACTGTACGCTAGAGTGCGTGACGAAATCCCAAATGGTGAATAGTACAAGAGGTATTAAATGAAACGTGCAGTGATTACTGGCCTGGGTATCATCTCGAGCATCGGTAACAACAAGCAGGAAGTTCTTGCATCTCTGCAGGAAGGTCGCTCTGGGATCACCTTCTCGCAAGAGCTGAAAGATGCCGGGATGCGTAGTCACGTCTGGGGTGATGTCAAATTAGACACCGCAGGCCTTATCGATCGTAAGATTGTGCGTTTCATGAGTGATGCCTCGATCTACGCTTACCTGTCCATGCAACAGGCGATTGAAGACTCCGGTCTGACCCCTGAAATGGTCTCCAACGAACGTACCGGCCTGATTGCAGGTTCCGGCGGCGGTTCACCACGCAACCAGGTTGCGGGCTCCGACGGTATGCGTGCCAAAGGCCTGCGCGGCGTTGGCCCATATATGGTGACCAAAGCGATGGCCTCCGGCGTTTCTGCCTGCCTCGCGACGCCGTTCAAAATTCGCGGTGTGAACTATTCCATCAGCTCTGCCTGCGCCACCTCTGCTCACTGCATCGGTAACGCGGTAGAAATGATCCAGCTGGGCAAACAGGACGTTGTGTTTGCAGGCGGCGGTGAAGAACTGTGCTGGGAAATGGCGTGTGAATTCGACGCGATGGGCGCACTGTCCACCAGCTACAACGAAACACCAGACAAAGCTTCCCGTACCTACGACAAAGCGCGTGACGGTTTCGTTATCGCAGGCGGCGGCGGTATGGTTGTTGTCGAAGAGCTGGAACATGCTCTGGCACGTGGCGCACACATCTACGCAGAAATCGTTGGCTACGGCGCGACGTCTGACGGCGCAGACATGGTGGCTCCATCTGGCGAAGGTGCAGTACGTTGCATGAAAATGGCAATGAACGGCGTGGATACTCCAATCGATTACGTTAACGTGCACGGGACATCTACTCCGGTCGGCGACGTGAAAGAATTGGGTGCTATCCGTGAAGTGTTCGGCGATAAAACCCCGGCGCTGTCTTCTACCAAAGCCATGACCGGTCACTCTCTGGGTGCCGCTGGCGTTCAGGAAGCCATTTACACCTTGCTGATGGCTGAACACGGCTTCATCGCGCCAAGCATCAACATCGATAATCTCGATGAGCAGGCAGAAGGCATGGACATCATCACTAAACCGACTCAGCGCGAGCTGACGACAGTGATGTCTAACAGCTTCGGCTTCGGCGGCACCAACGCCACGCTGGTCATGCGTAAGCTGAAAAACGACAAATAATTCCCGTCGTTGATGTCTGAATAAAAGCCTGCTTCCGAGCGGGCTTTTTTACATCCATCATCCTTCGAACCGCCTCTGCGTTGTCTTCGTTCATTCACCTCAGTCACTTACTTTTGTAAGCTCCTGAGGATTCATTCTCTCGCCGCCTTGATGCAACTCGAATGATTTTGGATATGTTTCTCAACAATTCAGGTACAATTTAGCCGCTTCTTATTTTCACCTTGTTGACATAATGCTCTCACTCAGACACCTCCATCATCGACATCTGCATGTTCCGGCCTGGCTCGGAATTGTGGCGATCCTGATGTTGTTTATTGCGCCGGTGATTTCCAAATCACTGGTGGCTGAGGGTGCGCAGCATATGATGATGCCCGGCATGATGATGTCCGATATGGACATGGATATGCCGGACGCAGAGATGGCTGACATGGCGTTGTCAGACCATCACGCCTCATCTATGGAACATTGTCAGAAGCAAACCTGTAAATCAGCGCCACAGGATGCGGTGAAAGCGATGCTTTCCGGTGACATGAGCGATGCCGCGTGCGGTTATTGCGTGCTGCTGGTGCATTTACCGATGCTCGATTTACAGGCCATGCCGATGCAGTGGTCGCTGGATTTCTCCAGCCGTGCCCCACCGCGCGCTGTCATACAACGTCTGATCCCTTCATTGTTCTTCACGGATTCCCAACCCCGCGCACCGCCTGTTTTTCTGTAACTGCCTCTGAATAATTTCTTTCAAGTTAACCGCGATTCTTGTCGCTGTTGACGGCGTGCTATTTGAAATTCAGGAAATCAGATTTATGAATCAACCAGCAAACCTGCCTTCCGGCGCGGGTAAAAAAATGCCTGCGCAAGCGGCCTTTATGGCGTTGCTGCGCCGTGTGCATTTTTACATTGGCCTGTTCGTGGGCCCGTTCATTTTTGTCGCGGCACTGACCGGCACGTTATATGTGCTGACCCCTCAGTTCGAAAATTATCTCTATTCTGATGCGCTCTTTACGTCCTCACAGGGCGAACCACAGCCCCTTTCGCGACAGATTGATGCGGCACTAAACGTAACCGGTCAGGATAAAAAGATTTATGCGGTCAGACCGGCACCGTCCGAGGGGGAAACGACGCGGGTGATGTTTTCTGATCCGCAACTCGGGGCATCCAAAAGCCGTGCGATTTTTATCGATCCCATCACGCTGGCGGTGAAGGGCGACATGGCGGTGTACGGCACCAGCGGCATTTTGCCTTTCCGTACCTGGCTGGATGATTTACATCGTGGCCTGTTGCTGGGCGATGCAGGGCGCATTTACAGTGAGCTCGCCGCTTCATGGCTGTGGGTTGCCGCGCTTGGCGGAGTCGTCCTGTGGTTGAGCAGCCGCCGCAAATCCCGTATGCCGCGCAAGCTGAGTGAGAAAATCGAGAAACAGCAGAACAGCCGCCGCTGGCACAGCTCGCTCGGTCTGATATTACTGGCGGGCTTGCTATTCTTCTCCGCTACCGGTCTGACGTGGTCACAATGGGCTGGAGACAATATTGGCGTACTGCGCGCTTATATGGGCTGGATGACGCCTGCCGTGAAAACCAGTCTGGATCCGCTGGCAGAGGCTGTACCGGCCGATGAACATGCGGAGCATCATGCGCAAATGGCAGACATGCCTGATATGCCGGGAATGGACATGTCAGAACACGCAATGCCTGCTGTGCCGCAGGCTGTCACAGTTTCTTCTCCGGCTTTTGATGCCGTTGTTCAGGCGGCGCGTGATTCGGGGATTGAGGCGCATAAAATCGAAATTCGCCCGGCTTATTCAGCCGGTAAAGCCTGGACGGTGACGGAAGTCGACCGCAGCTGGCCAACGCAGGTTGATGCGGTTTCAGTCGATCCCCGTTCGATGAAGATTGTCGATCACACCCGTTTTGCTGATTTTCCTCTGCTCGCCAAACTGACCCGCTGGGGTGTGGATGCACATATGGGGATTCTCTTCGGTATCTGGAATCAGGCCATTCTGGTGATTTTTGGTCTCGGGCTATGCGTGATGATTGCCTGGGGATATCGCCTGTGGTGGCTGCGCAGAACGCTCAGCAATGACGGCGGTAATCCGGTTGTTACGCTGCTGCAAACCTGGAGAACCGTTCCGTTCAGCCTGCAATGCCCGATTTTTGTCATCACTCTCGGGCTGGCGATTTCACTGCCGGTGATGGGGGCGAGTCTGGTGATTTTTCTGCTGATAGATGTTTTTCGCTGGCAGAGAAACAGGCGTGCAGTGAAAGTCCAGTCTGCGGTCGGTTAAACCTGCGCGGACGTGACGTGAAATAAACAATTTGCGGGACGTGCCGCAACATCATGACGGGGCTCTGTATGAGCCTCGTTTTTTTTGCGCGATGTCGCGGAGAAATCATTTTTGCAGTGGCAGAGGTTTGATTCTTCGGGTAACGTCAGCGCATCTTGTTCAGCGAAGAATAACCATGTTGATAGCGGCGTTTGGCACTGTATTGAAACCTTTTTTACGGGACAGATTTTTGCATCTTCTGATTGTGCTGGGTATCGCACTGACCCTGTTTCAGCCTGCAAAAATCCTCCAGTTCCCGCAGTTTGTTGACTGGGACACCATCGTCACTTTGCTGGGATTACTGATGCTGACCAAAGGCGTTGAGGTCAGCGGTTATTTTGATTTTGTTGGCCGCAAGATGATCAACGCCATCGATAATGAACGCAGGCTGGCGCTGTTTCTGGTGATGGCGGCGGCGGTGCTTTCCACGTTTATGACCAACGATGTGGCGTTGTTTATCGTTATTCCGCTGACGATCACACTGAAAAAAATGACGTCGTTGCCGGTGACGCGGTTGATCATATTTGAGGCGCTGGCGGTGAATGCCGGTTCGCTGCTCACGCCGATAGGAAATCCGCAAAACATTCTGTTATGGAATAAGTCCGGTTTATCGTTTTTGCATTTCATCGGGCAGATGGCACCGCTGGCGTTGATCACGCTGGTCGCGCTGCTGGCGGTCACCTGGTTCTGTTTTCCTTCACACCGCCTGAAAAAGCTGGAAAGCAATCAGGGCTACCCATTCCAGAAACGATTACTGGTTTGCTGCGTGGCGTTGTACGTAGTGTTTATCGCCTGTGTGGATCTGGGGCTGGCGCTGTATGGCTTGCTGGCGGTGGTTTTATGTTTCCTGCTGCTGGCGCGCGGGGTTCTGCTGCGCATTGACTGGCCGCTGATTTTGGTTTTCATCGTGATGTTTATCGATGTACGCCTGATCGTAGGCCTACCGGTTCTACAGCCGGCATTTACGCAGATCCACGGCCTGCCGGATTACGCGCATTATCTGCTCAGCATCGGACTATCTCAGGTGATCAGCAATGTACCGGCGACGATTTTGATGATCAACTATTTGCCTTCCGGCGCATTGCTGGCCTACGCCGTGAATGCAGGTGGTTTCGGGCTGGCGATCGGGTCGCTGGCAAATCTCATCGCGCTGCGCATGGCGAATGACAAAAAGATCTGGCTCAGATTTCACTATTATTCCTTCCCGTTCCTGCTATTCAGCGGTGTTGCGGGTTGGTTTTTGCTGGCGCTGTTCGCTAAATAACGGCAACTTTCAGCGAGGCCAGGCGGTTTACGGCAGCGGTGATTTCAGCAGGCGTTAATGCTGAAAACCCCAGCAGCCAGCCGTCCTGGTGCTGGCCGGTATTGCCGAAAAATAACGGTGAAAGACGCGGTGTTTCAATGCCAGCCCGCGCGGCAAGTTCGCTGAAATACTGTTCCTGTCCGGCAGGAAGACGGGCAGCGAGTTGTAATCCGCCCGCCGCTATTTGCGGACGGAGCCATTCAATTTTCTGTCTGATTTGTTGAAGCAGATGATCACGGCGGCTGTGGTAAAGCTGGCGGGTGAAACGCAGGTGCGAGGCGAAATGTCCGGCGTGCATAAATTCCGCAGTAACGGCCTGCATCAGCTGCGAAGAATGACCGTCATTCACCGTACGCAGTGTCACCATCGGTCCAACGAGGGCGGGTGGTAATACGACGTAGGCCAGCCGCAAAGACGGGAATAATACTTTTGAGAAAGTGCCGAGATAAATGACCTGCTGATGTTTATCCAGCCCCTGCATAGCAGGCAGTGGTCGCCCGTCGTAATGCAATTCGCTGTCGTAATCGTCTTCTATAATCCAGCTGGCGTGACGTTTTGCATAATTGAGCAGGTGCAGACGGCGTGGCAAACTCAGACTTACGCCCGTCGGATAATGATGCGACGGCGTCAGATAGATCAGGCGCGGTACGGGTAAATCTGGTTCCGGCGCTATTCCCTGACCATCAACAGGAATAGCGCGAATGTCGGCTCCTGCGCTGGCAAAGGCATTTCGTGCGCCTAAGTATCCGGGTTGTTCCAGCCAGACAGTATCACCAGAGTCGACAAGCAACATGGCCAACAGCTGGAGCGCCTGCTGCGAACTGGTGGTAATCAGGATTTGCTCCGGGCTGCACAAAACGCCCCGCGATTGCTGCAGATAGCTGGCGACCGCCTCACGCAGAGGCCGATACCCTTGTGGATCCCCATACCCCAGCAACCGTTCGCCCTGCGCCCGTAGCTGTCTGGCGGTGATTTGCTTCCAGATCTTCAGCGGAAAAGCACGCAGATCGGGGGAACCAGCGGCGAAGGGAACCGGTGACAGCGGATCACGGCATCCGCCGGTAGCCACCATGTTGTGCCCCCGTGCTGACAGCCTTGAAAGCCCCGAAGTGGCGGTTTTGTTTTTGCGCGACACGCGAGTTTCCGGCAGCGATGCGCTGACGAAAGTGCCCCTGCCGGTCTGACGTTGTAAATATCCCTCGGCTTCAACTTGTGCATAAGCGGCTTCCACGGTGACGCGTGACAGTTTGAGGTCGGCCGCCAGCATCCGGGAAGAGGGCAGACGTGCTCCGCCAGCCAAAGCGCCGGTATTTATTGCCTGACGCAACGCTGCACACAGCCTGTCGCGTAAACCCGCGGAGGTTCCTGACGCTGTGGCTGCCGTGTTTTCGAAAAGCGTAATCAGTGCGGATGGCTGAGGGGACGCGGGCATAATCGGTCTTATTGTTGATCATAAATTGGCATTAATCATAAGACCAAAAACAGCGATGATGGAACTGTTTTTAGTCCTATCACTTTATAAGGAAGCGTTTATGCAACAAGAGTCTTATGTTTTGGATTTTGCACCCCCGTCGCCGGAAATCAGCGCGGCGTATCTGTTGTCGAAACTGAGCTTTTATACCGATGCCGCTGATGTCGCTGCGGATTTGCAAAATGAAGTCAGCGGGATTGTGGTTATTGATACCCGTTCTGCTGAACATTATGCGCGCGGTCATGTACCGGGTGCGGTCAGCTTTCCGCATAAACTGATGACGGCAGAAAGCACCCGCGAACTCAGTAAAGAGCAGGTGTATGTGACGTATTGCGACGGGATCGGATGCAACGGTTCAACACAGGGCGCGTACAAACTGGCGACGCTGGGATTCAGGGTAAAGGAAATGATTGGCGGGCTGGATTTTTGGATCCGCGATCAGCACCCGCTGGCAACAGGTGAAGAACGCGGAAACTATTCAAAGGCACAGGCCCCTGATGATTGCGGCTGCGTTTAGAACACGATCCACAGCAGGATCGCGACGACCACGAACGCAATAAACAGCAGCGGTTTGCCGCCAATCGCCTGCATGGAAGGCGGCAACATAGCAATCAGCGGATTCATGATCGGCTGCGGATCGGTGCGCGAAACGGTCGTGAATACATCGTCGGTCTCGTCCGCACGCGGTGAGCGGTCAACACGCTGGCTGAACAGCACACCGATCAGGTCGCTGATCTGCGCCTGATTGAGCGGTGTAGACAACGTCGCACTGAAGCGGTTATCGGCATATTCGGTCAGCTGATGGATTTCATGCGTACTGGCCGGTTGCTTGAGCACGCTGAGCAGCGTGGTCAGCGTCGGAGCCGTGGTCTGCTGGCTGAGTGAGGCTTTCACCTGCAAGAACTGGCTCAGCACCTGGAAATGTTTTGCCGGGATAGGTTCACCGACTTTAACGCCCACCAGTGTAAACAGCGTCTGCCAGACTTTGACCGGTGCTTCGCCGGTCGCTGCACTGAGACGGGTTACCAGCTGCTGCAGGCTGTTGTGCTCGGCAGGCAGTAAAGGACGGTCTGTGACCGGCGTCTGCTGCGGTTGCGGGATATTCATCTGACGGGTCTGGATCAGGTCCAGCACCTGTTGCAGCTGCGGATGCGTCAGCTGGCTCAGCACGGTGTGCCCGAAATTCTGGCGGATAAAATCACTGACTGCCTGACGGTTATTGCCCTGTGGCAATAGTTCGGTCAGTTGCACCATCAGCTGGCGCGAGGCGTGGCTGTCCTGCGCCTGAGTCAGCTTTCCCTGTAACAGGCTTTCAGCCTGCGGGAACTGCTGTGAGGTGATTTCTGCGCCATGCGGCAGCGAAAGCTCGTGGCGCAGGCTGGCCCAGATTTCAGCGGATTTGACCGGCATCAGTGCCATGAGCTTGACGATCAGTTTTTCCAGCGTCGTGCGCTGTACCGGCGTTAATGGCAGCTCAGCGCCTGTTTTTGCAGGAACGGTTTGACCCTGTGGTTGTGTTCTGTTGTCGCCAACCGGCATACCCGGGCCGCTCAAAGGTTGCATATCACCGTCCTTCGCTGGAAATTAAAAACGTCACTTAAACTTAAGGTTAATAAACTCAGGTTAAAAGTAACAAGTACGGCGCAGAGCGCGGAAGCGCCTCATCATACCTGCAAAGTGTTTTCACCGACACAGTGAAAAGCTGACTGGCGGAGATTCCTGAAGATATTTTTGCTTAAAACGGTGGGCGAAAATGTATTGCGGGGCGCGAAAGCGAAAAGCAGCAAGAAACGCCATCCTTTTTCCGGATGGCGCAATAGTTTAACCGAGGTCTTTTTGTGTCGCAGGCGGCTTGCGGGAGTACAGAGGTTTACGTAAACGCTGCGCGAGGATCACACCGGCAAGCGTGATACCGCCGCCGATCAGATGATAGCTATGCAGCTGTTCGTGCAGGAACAGCACGGCGATCACCGCCGTGAAAATTGGCGACAGGTTCATGAAAATAGACGCTTTATTGGCACCAAGGCGGATAACGCCCTGGATCCACAGGAAGGGCGCAATAATCGACGCCGGGATCCCCGCGAACAGCACCAGCGGAATATTATGCGCGTTCAGGCTGACATCACTGGCGAGCAGGAAGTTGGGCAACAGCAGCAACACGCCGAAAATGATCTGCACGTACAACGATTGCCAGTTCGGCAGCGGTATCGCCCAGCGCTTGGTTAATACGCCGTACAACGCATAAGACGCAGACGCAGCGAACATCATCAGTTCTCCCTTGCCGATGCCGTGCTGCAACAGTTGCGACGGATCACCCGCGCTCACCAGCCACAATAAGCCGCCGAGTGAAATGATACTGCCCAGTGCCACGCCGACGGTAGGGACGATGCGCAGCACCACCAGACCAATCAGCACGGTCAGTAAAGGGATCAGCGAATTGAGGATCCCCATAAACAGCGCGCTGACGCTGTGGGCGGCGTAATACGCCAGACTCTGGTACAGCACCATACCCAGCAGACCGAGGATCAGCAGTTTCCACCAATATTGTTTTACCGCCTGCAGATTACGCAGCAAGCCGGGCAGCACAAAAGGGGTCAGCGTTAATAAAGCCAGCAGCCAGCGGTAGAACGAAATGGCCGCCGGATCGATCGCGGAAGCCGAGGCTTTACTCACCACCGCATTCAGCGACCAGATGAGTACAGCAAAAAGAGGAAACAGCGCATTCATTGATTATTATCCCTGAGTAAATCGTCACGCTAGTGTACGGTTGTCTTATTTCTTAGATATAACGATAATCAGACAACACATCGCGCAATTCAGACAACCCTCGCGCGTGTCACAGACAAAAGGTTTTTATGCTTTCTCCCCGTACAGCACCTCCCCGTTATTATCCGCCACTGCCCGAGAAAATGCCGGTCACGCTGCTTTTTCGCGGCGAGATTGTGGAAGGGAATTCCGAATATGTGCGTCATTCACATCCGTGGAGCCAGATTATCTGTGTGAAATCCGGCGTTCTCGCTATGCTGGTCAACGGCCAGCGCTATCTGGCTCCGCGTGAATTCGCCATCTGGGTACCTGCCGGGGTTGAGCATTCAAGCTATAACCGCAAGACCACGCGTTTTTGTGCCATCGATATTGCGCCGGAACTCGATACGGATTTGCCCGCTGAGCCTTGTTTGCTGACACCGACGGCCATTTTTAATGCTATTGCCGATGATTGTTTCTCGCGAAATATGACCGAGCCGCAAACTGAAGCGGACCTGCGCATGTGCCGCGTTTTGCTGGATCAAATCAGTCTGGCACCGCGACAGAATACCTATTTACCGACGTCCGAAAATAAGCTGCTGGCACCGGTTCTGAATGCGCTGGAGAAAAACCCGGCGGATAATACGTCGCTGGCGCAGTGGGCAAAGCAGGTCTATACCACCGAACGCACTCTCTCGCGGCGCTGTCAGCAGGAACTGGGGATGAGCTTTGCACAGTGGCGTCAGCGGTTGCGTTTTCTGCATTCGATCTCTCTGCTCGAGCAGGGTAAAACGGTGCACGACGTCTCGCTCGATCTGGGTTACAGCTCGTCTTCGGCGTTTATCGCCATGTTCCAGCAGATTTCCGGCACGACGCCGCAGCGTTTTCGTAACGACAGGTAAAGCTGTGCCCTGAAAGTTGGGATCTGCCCCCGTATCGTGGCAAAATCAATGCCCTCTTTATTTTCTATTCTTTCTTTAGGCCATGCTGCCGGAGACAAACGTGAAAATCCTGGTTGATGAAAATATGCCGTATGCCGTCGAGCTTTTTAGCCGACTGGGGAACGTGCAGGCCGTTCCTGGCCGTCCCATCCCGCAAGACGCCCTGAATGATGCCGATGCGCTGATGGTGCGTTCTGTGACGAAAGTGAACGAGAGTTTGCTGGCGGGAAAACCGGTGAAATTTGTGGGGACCGCCACCGCGGGCACCGATCACGTTGATGATGCATGGCTGGCCAGCGCCGGGATTGGTTTCTCTGCGGCACCGGGCTGTAATGCCATTGCCGTTGTGGAATATGTTTTCTCATCCTTGCTGATCCTTGCCCAGCGCGACGGTTTCCAGCTGCGCGACAAAACGGTCGGAATTATCGGCGTCGGTAACGTGGGATCACGCCTGAATGCCCGCCTCGAAGCACTGGGTGTGCGCACGTTATTGTGCGATCCGCCGCGTGCTGACCGTGGCGATGCCGGTGAGTTCTGGCCGCTGGAAAAACTGGTGGCAGAAGCGGATATCCTGACTTTCCATACGCCGCTGAATATGTCCGGCCCTTATGCGACGCATCATCTGGTGGATGCGGATTTGCTGGCGCGTCTGCCCGCTGATCGCATTCTGATCAACGCCTGTCGCGGTGAAGTGGTGGATAACGCGGCACTGCTCGATGCGCTGAGCGGCAATAAAAAACTGACCGCCGTGCTGGATGTCTGGGAACCGGAACCAGATTTATCGCTGGCGCTGCTGGATAAAGTCGCCATCGGTACCGCTCATATTGCCGGTTACAGCCTGGAAGGCAAAGCGCGCGGCACCACGCAGGTGTTTGAAGCATTCAGCCAGTTTATCGGTCAGCCACAAACCGTGCCGCTGGAATCCTTACTTCCGGCGCCGGAATTTGCCGAAGTGACGCTGAGTGGCGCGCTGAGCGAAGCCAAACTGCTGCGTCTTATTCACTTAGTGTATGATGTGCGCCGCGATGACCGGCCTTTGCGCCGTGTCGCCGGGAAACCGGGTGAATTCGACAAGCTGCGTAAGTTTTATGAAGAACGTCGTGAGTGGTCATCTTTACGGGTGATTTGCGACGATGCAGCCACCGCTGATGTGCTGAAAAAACTGGGTTTCAACAGCCAGTTAGGTTGAGTTGAGCGACGACTTAACACAGCCTTACGCTTTTTCGCCTGCAGTGATGCGATAAATATTTTGAATAGCCGGGCGGTGAATATTCATCGCCCCTTTGTATTTTGTACTTTTATATCTGGAGAATACCAACATGTCTGATGGCTGGAATATTGCGCTGCTTGGCGCAACGGGCGCAGTCGGTGATGCGTTACTGGAATTATTGGCTGATCGTCAGTTCCCGGTTGGTGAGCTCTTCCCGCTGGCAAGTGAGCGCAGCGCCGGTCAGACCGTGCGTTTTAACGGCAAAAGCCTGCGCGTGCAGCAGGCATCTGAATTCGACTGGTCGCAGGTTCAGCTGGCATTTTTTGTTGCCGGTTCTGAAGCCTCTGCGCTTTACGCCGAAGAAGCGGCAAATCAGGGCTGTCTGGTGATCGACAGCAGCGGTCTGTTCTCCCTTGAACACGACATTCCTCTGGTGGTGCCGGGCGTTAACCCGGATGCACTTTCACACTATCGCAACCGCAACATCGTGGCCGTGGCTGACAGCCTGACCAGCCAGTTGCTGACTGCCATTAAACCGCTGACCGAACAGGCCGGTTTGTCCCGTCTGCATGTTACTTCTCTGCTTTCCGTTTCAGCGCTGGGTAAAGCCGCGGTTGACGATCTGGCCGGTCAGAGCGCGCGTCTGCTGAACGGTATTCCGGCAGAAGAAGGCATTTTCAGCAAGCAGCTGGCTTTCAACCTCTTACCGCTGGTGAGCGATGAAGAGGGCAGCGTGCGTCAGGAACGTCGTCTGGTTGATCAGGTGCGTAAAGTGTTGCAGGACGAGGGGCTGCCGATTTCCGTCAGCTGTGTGCAGTCGCCGGTATTCTACGGTCACGCGCAGGTGGTGCATCTCGAAGGTCTGCGTCCGCTGTCGGCGGAAGAAGCGCGTGCTGAACTTGAGCGTATTGATGACATTAATCTCAGCGATGAAGATGATTTCCCGACTCAGGTCAGCGACGCCTCCGGCAACGCCAATCTGAGCATTGGTTGTATTCGTAATGATTACGGCATTCCTGAGTTGCTGCAATTCTGGTCAGTGGCTGACAACGTTCGTTTCGGCGGCGCGCTGATGGCAGTGGAAACCGCCGAGAAGCTGATTAACGAGTACTGGTACTGATTATGTCCGATGAAGTTATCGCTGACGTCGGTGCGGCTCCGGTCGCCGGACGTGTGGCGTTAGGCGTTGAATATAATGGCAGCGCGTATTTTGGCTGGCAGCGTCAGCAGGGCGCGGCCAGTGTGCAGGAATGTCTGGAGAAAGCGCTGAGTCGCGTGGCCAATACGCCGATTGTGGTGTTCTGCGCCGGGCGAACTGACGCCGGTGTCAGTGCCACCGGACAGGTGGTGCATTTTGATACACCGGTTCTGCGTAAAGATGCCGCCTGGACGATGGGTGTAAATACCCATCTGCCAAAGGACATTGCGGTTCGCTGGTGCGCAAACGTGAGCGAGGATTTCCACGCCCGTTTCAGTGCGACCGCCCGCCGGTATCGTTACGTTATTTACAATAACCGCTACCGTTCAGCGATTTTGCACACTGGGGTGACCCATGTGCATATGCCGCTGGACGTGGAAAAAATGCAGCTGGCCGGGCAGGCGTTACTGGGCGAAAACGATTTCACGTCTTTCCGCGCATCTCAATGCCAGTCGCGTACGCCGTGGCGTTACGTCATGCATGTTAACGTCAGCCGTCACGGGAATTATGTGGTGGTGGACATCAAAGCGAATGCCTTTGTGCATCATATGGTGCGCAATATTGTCGGCAGCCTGGTTGAGATTGGTGCGGGCAATCAGCCGGTGGGCTGGATGTCTGAATTGCTGGCGGCGAAAGATCGTAACCTCGCCGCGGCGACGGGCAAGCCTGAAGGTTTGTATCTGGTGTCTGTTGATTATCCTGAGAAATTTGCATTACCTCAGGTGAATATGGGGCCACTGTTCCTGGAAGATTAAGGGACACTTTTAACGTTTATCGCATTAACGTTTATTAATACAGCGTTTTTGACCAGGAAGAGGTGGAGGATCTAATGGGCTTTATTCACTTTGTCATTGATTTCATTTTGCATATTGATGTGCATTTAGCGGAACTGGTTGCGCAGTATGGCATCTGGGTATACGGCATTTTATTCCTGATTTTATTCTGCGAAACGGGTCTGGTGGTCACGCCGTTCCTGCCGGGTGATTCGCTGCTGTTTGTGGCGGGTGCGCTGGCGGCATTACCCAGCAATGATCTCAATGTTCACGTGATGGTCGCACTGATGGCGATTGCGGCGATCGTGGGTGATGCGGTGAATTACACTATCGGTCGGGTATTTGGTGAACGTCTGTTCAGTAATCCGGACTCAAAGATTTTCCGTCGCAGTTATTTGGACAAGACGCACAAGTTTTACGAGAAACATGGCGGCAAAACGATTATTCTTGCGCGCTTCGTGCCGATCGTCCGCACGTTTGCGCCGTTCGTGGCCGGTATGGGACATATGTCCTACCGTCATTTTGCTGCGTATAACGTGATTGGTGCGCTGGTTTGGGTGCTGTTATTTACCTATGCTGGCTACCTTTTCGGCGATCTGCCGATTGTTCAGGAAAATCTGAAATTACTGATCGTCGCTATCATCGTAGTGTCAATCCTGCCAGGTGTGGTTGAAATCTGGCGGCACAAACGCGCAGCGGCGAAAGAAAAGCGTCAGCAGGATTAATCTCTGACGTTTTTTTGTGCGAGCGCTTTAAAATTTAAGGCATTAAACCTGAGGGTAAGACCAGTTTTTTATCCACAGTGTCTGGCCGTTATGGTTTAATGAGCGACAATTTATGGTCTGTTCCTGCGAACAACCCTTCTGTGGCGCGGTATGTGAGATTTTTTATCACCCCGCACACAGGCGATTTTGGGTAGGTTTCAGGGGACTTGTTACAGCATGAACAGCGGACTGGCTTCGGCCGGGTTCAAACAGAAAGGTTATCGATGAGCTGGATTGAACGAATTCTTAGTAAGAGCACTGACTCGCAAACCCGTAAGGCAAGCATTCCTGAGGGCGTCTGGACTAAATGCGACAGCTGCGGGCAGGTTCTTTACCGCGCCGAGCTTGAGCGCAACCTCATGGTGTGCCCTAAGTGCGACCACCATATGCGTCTTACCGCGCGTATGCGTCTGTCCACTTTCATGGACGAGGGCAGTGAGGTTGAATTAGGCAGCGAGCTTGAGCCTAAAGATGTTCTGAAGTTTAAAGATTCCAAAAAATATAAAGATCGTCTGGTGGCTGCTCAGAAAGAAACCAACGAGAAAGATGCACTGATCGTCATGAAAGGCACCCTGTACGGTATGCCAATTGTGGTGGCATCTTTTGAATTTGCTTTCATGGGCGGTTCAATGGCTTCTGTTGTGGGTGCGCGTTTCGTACGTGCCGTCGAACAGGCGCTGGAAGATAACTGTCCTCTGGTGTGTTTCTCTGCCAGTGGCGGCGCACGTATGCAGGAAGCGCTGATGTCGCTGATGCAGATGGCGAAAACCAGTGCCGCATTGGCGAAATTACAGGAACGCGGCCTGCCGTACATTTCTGTACTGACTGACCCGACCATGGGCGGTGTTTCTGCCAGTCTGGCGATGTTGGGTGACATTAACGTCGCTGAGCCGAAAGCATTGATCGGTTTCGCCGGTCCACGTGTTATCGAGCAAACCGTACGTGAAAAACTGCCGCCGGGCTTCCAGCGCAGTGAGTTCCTGATCGAGAAAGGTGCGATTGATATGATCGTACGTCGTCCGGATATGCGCGCCAAACTGGGCAGCGTTCTGGCGAAGCTGACCGGGCAACCGGAGCCGAACGTGGTTGACGTCCATGTTCCTGTCAACGGTTCTGCCGCTGACAACCAGGACGCCTGATCGAACAGGGTAAAAGCCGGTCAGTAAGTCGGGCGGCCATCTGATGTTGTGCCGCCCGCTGTTTCTCTGCAAAACAGGCAGCCCGTGCTTTTACTCTGTCGGTGAATTCTGACAAAGAGGGCATTGCCTGCTTTCACAGTCTGGTGATGTAGTGTCGAAGTGAACCTGATAAGGTTGAACGGGACTCATGCAAAATCAACTTATTCCCCAAGCCACGTCGCCTTTGGCCACGTGGCTTTATTATCTCGAACATCTCCATTCTCAGGCCATAGAGCTTGGCCTTGACCGGGTCAGAGCGGTTGCCGAAAAACTCGATTTACTGACTCCTGCGCCGCGTGTTTTCACCGTAGCCGGAACCAACGGTAAAGGCACGACCTGCGCGACACTTGAATCAGTCCTGATGGCTGCCGGATACCGTGTGGGTGTTTACAGTTCCCCGCATCTGGTGCGTTATACCGAGCGTGTGCGTATTCAGGGCGAGGAGTTGCCGGAATCTGCGCACTGCGAATCTTTTGCAGTACTCGAAGCCGGGCGGGGCGATATTTCGCTGACCTATTTCGAATACGGCACATTGTCGGCATTGCATCTGTTTAAACAGGCTAAGCTGGATGTGGTTATCCTGGAAGTCGGTCTGGGCGGGCGTCTGGATGCGACCAATATTGTTGATGCCAGCGTGTCTGTCGTCACAAGTATTGCCCTCGATCACACTGACTGGCTGGGTTCTGACCGTGAAAGCATTGGTCGCGAAAAGGCCGGAATTTTCCGTGCGGGTAAACCTGCGGTAGTCGGTGAGCCGGATATGCCTCAGTCCATTGCTGACGTCGCACAGGAAAAACAGTCTGATTTATACCGCCGCGATGTGAACTGGCATTTTTCTGCTGATGCAGGATACTGGCGCTGGGTGGCGCTCGACGCCGGTAAAGAAGTGAATATTCTGGATGCATTGCCGTTGCCTAATGTGCCGCTGGCGAATGCGGCCACCGCGCTGGCCGCACTGCATTATTCCGGTCTGAATGTTCCTGAAGCGGCGCTCCGCAGCGGCTTACAGCGCGCCGCATTGCCGGGGCGTTTCCAGACGGTGAGTGAGTCGCCGCGACTCATACTGGATGTCGCCCACAACCCGCATGCCGCAGCTTATCTGGCCGGACGCCTGGCTGAACAGCCACGTAATGGCGGCAAAGTGCGCGCCGTCGTCGGAATGTTGAAAGACAAAGATATTGCCGGTACGCTGGCTTGTCTGTCGCCTCAGGTCGATGAATGGTATTGCGCACCGCTGGAAGGCCCGCGTGGTGCCAGCGTTGCCGAACTGACGGTACATTTACCGCAGGCACGCCCATTTGATGATGTGGAGTCTGCCTGGAAACAGGCTATGCAGGAGGCGGCTCCTCAGGATATTGTGATTGTCTGCGGCTCGTTTCATACCGTAGCTCACGTAATGGATGCTATAGACACGGGGAAAACCAGTGGCAAGTAAGTTTCAAAATCGTCTGGTCGGGACCATTATTCTGGTGGCGCTGGGCGTCATCATTCTGCCCGGTTTACTCGACGGCAAGAAAAAGCATTACGAAGACGAATTTGCGTCGATTCCCCTGGTGCCAAAACCGGGTGATGTTGAGGAACAGGATTCGGTGCCTCCGGTCACACAATCGCTGCCTGCTCAGCCACCGGAAGGGGCAGATCAGTCCATGACGGGCGGGCAGAATACTGACAGTTCCGCCAACAACACCAACGCCGCAAATCATGGCAATGTGGCACCGGGCAATACCACGGTGGAATCCCAGCCGCCGGTCACCACGATGCCTGAGCAGAAAAAACCGGTGCAGCCGGCTCCGGTCAAACCCGTTCAGCAGAAGCCGAAAACGATTGAGCCTAAGCCGATGGTGGAAGCAAAACCGACGGTGAAACCTAAACCTGTTGAACAGCCGAAGCCGGTTGAACAGCCTAAAGCGGTTGCCGAGCAGCCAAAACCTGTTGAGCAACCTAAACCTGCGGCGGAAGAGAAAGCACCGGCAGGGCAGTCGTATGTTGTGCAGTTGGGTGCGCTGAAGAACGCCGCGAAAGCCAATGAGATTGTGGCCAATCTGCGGTTGTCCGGTTTCCGCGCCTATACCGTGCCAGCAACGCCGGTTCAGGGGCAGATCACGCGTCTGTACGTCGGGCCGGATGCATCGAAGCAGAAACTTGAAGCGTCATTGCCTCAGTTACAACAGCTGAGCGGATTGGGTGGGCAGGTTCGGGCATACAGCGCTCACTGACTTTGCGCACTTGACGCCGCAGTTGTGTTCGCTGCAATCAAGGACCCGAATCACTGACTAATGTCAGCTCATCGGGATCCTCTCATTTGCTGCCTTGCTGCAACTCCAATTGCTTGGTTCTGATAATGATAAATACCACGGAGGGCACAAGCGATTTGTGCCCTTTTTCTATAAGATCCTCTGGCTGGGTTTTTATAGGTTTATGCTGCGATTGAGGTTTTTTTAATCGCTATTATTAATTTGTCTGACCGGCAGATTTCCCCTACGCAAACGTTTTCTTTTTCTGTTAGAATTCGCCGCGAACTGGATGCCGGGGTAGACGTGACTGGATTAGACACTGGAATAGTTAATGGTCTGGATTGATTACGTCATTATTGCGGTTATCGGATTTTCTGCTTTAGTCAGTTTGATCCGTGGTTTTGTTCGCGAGGCTTTATCGCTGGTAACCTGGGCTTGCGCCTTCTTTGTTGCCAGCCATTATTACCCTTATCTCGCCATCTACTTCACGCGTTTCGAAGATGAGTTAGTTCGAAACGGGATCGCAATTGCCATCTTGTTCATCGCGACGTTGATCGTAGGTGCAATTGTCAACTATGTGATCAGTTCACTGGTGGAAAAAACCGGGTTGTCCGGCACTGACAGGGTGTTAGGTGTGTGCTTCGGCGCACTGCGCGGGGTGTTAATCGTCTCTGCGATGCTGTTCTTCCTGGATACCTTCACCAGTTTTTCACAAAGTGAAGACTGGAAACAATCCCAGTTGATCCCACAATTCAGTTATATCATCAGGTGGTTCTTTGACTACCTGCAGAGCACGTCGAGTTTCTTGCCAAAACATATTTAGTTCTGGCAGCGCTGAAGAGGAAAAGACAACATGTGCGGTATTGTCGGTATCGCCGGTTTCATGCCGGTAAACCAGTCGATTTATGACGCGTTAACGGTGTTACAACACCGTGGGCAGGATGCCGCAGGCATCGTCACCATTGATGCCAATAATAACTTCCGTTTACGGAAAGCGAATGGCCTGGTGAAGGATGTTTTCGAAGCCCGCCATATGCAACGCTTACAGGGCAACATGGGTATTGGCCATGTGCGCTACCCAACGGCTGGCAGTTCCAGCGCTTCAGAAGCTCAACCTTTTTACGTCAACTCTCCGTTCGGCATCACTCTTGCGCATAACGGTAACCTGACCAATGCTCACGAATTGCGAAGCAACCTTTTTGAAGGCCAGCGTCGCCATGTGAACACCACTTCCGATTCTGAAATTCTGCTCAATATCCTGGCGAGTGAACTGGATCGTTTCCAGCATTACCCGCTGGAAGCCGATAACATTTTCGCTGCGGTTGCCGCGGTGAATTTGAAAATCCGTGGCGCTTACGCCTGTGTGGCGATGATCATCGGTCACGGCATGCTGGCGTTCCGTGACCCGCACGGTATCCGTCCGCTGGTTATCGGTAAGCGCACGCTGGAAGGTGGCCGTAATGAGTACATGGTGGCATCTGAAAGTGTGGCACTCGATACATTAGGTTTTGAGTTCCTGCGTGACGTTGCGCCGGGCGAAGCGGTGTACATCACCGAAAAAGGCCAGCTCTACACCCGCATGTGTGCTGAAAATCCTCAGTACAATCCGTGCCTGTTCGAGTACGTGTATTTCGCGCGTCCTGACTCCTTCATCGACAAGATTTCCGTCTACAGCGCCCGTGTTCGTATGGGTGAAAAGCTGGGCGCGAAAATTGCCCGTGAATGGGAAGATCTGGATATCGACGTGGTCATTCCTATCCCGGAAACCTCCTGCGATATCGCGCTGGAAATCGCCCGTATCCTGAATAAACCGTACCGTCAGGGGTTTGTGAAAAACCGCTACGTGGGCCGTACCTTTATCATGCCGGGTCAGCAGGAACGTCGTAAATCGGTACGCCGTAAACTGAATGCCAACCGTGCTGAATTCCGCGATAAAAACGTGCTGCTGGTGGATGACTCCATCGTGCGCGGCACCACCTCTCAGCAGATTGTTGAGATGGCGCGTGAAGCGGGTGCGAGACGTGTTTATCTGGCGTCAGCGGCGCCGGAAATTCGTTTCCCGAACGTCTACGGTATCGATATGCCAAGTGCCAATGAACTGATTGCGCATGGCCGTGAAGTCAGCGAAATCAATCAGATGATTGGTGCTGATGCGTTAATCTTCCAGGATCTGAGCGACCTGATCGCCGCAGTGAAAGAAGACAATACCGACATCGAGAAATTTGAATGTTCAGTGTTCGACGGTGTTTACGTCACTAAAGACGTTGACCAGAACTATCTGGAATACCTCGAAGCCCTGCGTAACGACGATGCTCAGGCATTACGTGGTCAGCAGGAAGCTGAAAACCTTGAGATGCACAACGAAGGCTGATTAGCCGGTTGCTGACATCTGCATAAACGCGTCCCTCCGGTGAACAACCGGGCGGGCGCGTTTTTTTATGTCTGGATTTATGTCAGTATTGGCAGCATCAGGTCTGGTTACATTTTTCTAAGGCAGTGTTCATGAAACGACTTATTGTCGGTATTTCCGGCGCCAGCGGCGCAATTTATGGTGTCAGGCTTTTGCAGGTATTGCAGAGCGTGCCTGATATCGAAACTCATCTGGTGATGAGCAATGCCGCCCGCCAGACGCTGACCCTGGAAACGGATCTGACGCTGCGTGATGTTCAGGTGCTGGCAGATGTGGTGCATGATTCACGTGATATCGCTGCCAGCATTTCTTCAGGCTCATTCAAAACAGCAGGTATGGTGATTTTACCCTGCTCAATCAAAACGCTTTCCGGTATCGTGAACAGTTACACCGACGGCCTGCTGACCCGTGCAGCGGATGTAGTGCTTAAAGAACGCCGCCGTCTGGTGTTATGCGTGCGTGAAACACCGCTGCATCTCGGGCATTTGCGACTCATGACCCAGGCCGCTGAGCTCGGCGCTATTATTATGCCGCCGGTTCCGGCGTTTTATCACCGTCCGACATCTGTCGAAGATATTATCGATCAGACTGTAAACCGGGTGATTGATCAGTTTGATATTGAGCTCCCTGAAGACTTATTTGTTCGATGGCAGGGCAGTCGTTAATCTTTCTTCTCCCAATCCGCACTCATTTCGCGCAGTTCAGTTACATTGCACCAACAATGATCACAATTTGATTCATTAAGGTGCAGTGTTCGCCGCCCCTTCAGCTATTCTTCCTTCAGACCTTTGAAAACTTTCATTATCCCGATGCTTTTTTGACCGGTTTTCGTTCTCTCACAGCGGAAAGTGGCTGTGCTGAGAAACGGCACGAAAAGTGCATGAGAAAATCTGGCAAAAAGCCATTTGCATCGTTCAGCAAACTATAAAAAGACGTTCATTCACGCACACACAACCACAACAGATGAATAATCACTGAGGCTAATGTATGAAAAAGTTGTTCAAGGTTCTTCCGCTGGTTCTGGTCTTAGCCAGTGCAGGTAGTGCATTTGCTGCCGCGCCTAAAGCAATTAATATCGGTACTGATCCGACTTACGCCCCATTTGAATCAAAAGACTCCAGCGGCAAGCTGGTTGGCTTTGATATCGACCTGGCTAACGAGATGTGCAAACGTGCAGCCATCAAATGTACTTATGTTGAAAGTGATTTCGATGCACTGATCCCTTCCCTGAAAGCCAAGAAAATTGATGCGATTATTTCCTCGTTATCCATCACCGAAAAACGTCAGCAGGAAATTGATTTTACTGAAAAACTTTATGCCGCTAACGCCCGCCTTATCGCGCCTAAAGGCTCCAAAATTCTGCCCACTCTGGATGCCCTGAAAGGCAAAAACGTTGGCGTATTGCAGGGTTCCACTCAGGAAGCCTATGCCAACGCACAATGGCAGCCAAAAGGCATCAACGTGGTGGCTTACCAGAACCAGGATCTGATTTATGCAGATCTGGCATCTGGTCGTCTGGACGCAGCATTCCAGGATGAAGTGGCAGGCAGTGAAGGCTTCCTGAAACAGGCTGCGGGCAAAGACTATGCGTTTGCAGGCCCTTCAGTGAAAGACGATAAATTCTTTGGCGTGGGCACCGGTATGGGTCTGCGTAAGAATGAAACCGACCTGAAAGACGCACTGAACAAGGCGTTTGACAGCATGCGTAAAGACGGGACTTACGACAAACTGGCGAAAAAATACTTCGATTTTGACGTTTACGGCGGCTGATTTGCGCTGTGAGATGTGCCAAAGGGAGCGGTTTGCCGCTCCCTGCGGTTCTGACGCAGGTTGCCGTTTTGCCTGCGCAGGGATCCATTAAAGACAGGAAAAAACCATGCTGTATGGGTATTCCCAGGTAATTATCCAGGGCACGTTGGTGACACTGGAGCTGGCGATTTCGTCAGTTATTTTAGCGCTGGTGATAGGGCTTATCGGGGCTGGTGGGAAACTGTCGAAGAGCCGGATTATTTCTGGTTTTTTTGGTTGCTATACCACGCTTATCCGCGGCGTACCTGATCTGGTATTGATGTTATTAATTTTTTACGGCTTGCAGATTGCTCTCAACAGCCTGACCGAATCCATCGGCATGTCGCAGATTGATATCGACCCGATGAGCGCCGGTATCATCACGCTGGGCTTTATTTACGGCGCTTATTTCACAGAGACGTTCCGTGGCGCGTTTATGGCGGTTCCACGCGGGCAAATCGAAGCGGCGACCGCATTTGGTTTCAGCGGCTCACAAATTTTCCGTCGAATTCTGTTCCCGGCCATGATGCGTTTTGCGCTGCCGGGTATTGCCAACAACTGGCAGGTTATCCTCAAAGCCACCGCGCTGGTGTCATTGCTCGGCCTGAATGACGTGGTCAAAGCCACGCAGCTGGCCGGTAAAGGCACGTATCAGCCGTTCTACTTTGCGATTGTGGCGGGTGTGGTTTATCTGATTTTCACCACGCTGTCGAACGGCGTGCTGGTATGGCTTGATCGCCGTTATTCGCTGGGTGTGAAGAGGGCTGATCTATGATCGAGATTTTACAACAGTACGGTATGTCCCTGCTCTACAGCGACGGTTACCGATTCACCGGTCTGGCCATCACCCTGTGGTTACTGATCAGCTCCGTCGTCATCGGCGGGTTACTGGCAGTGCCGATGGCCGTGGGGCGCGTGTCTTCCAACAAATTCATCCGCTACCCGATCTGGTTGTATACCTACGTTTTCCGCGGAACACCGCTGTATGTCCAGTTGCTGGTGTTTTATTCCGGGATGTACAGCCTGGAAATCGTGCGTGGCACAGACTTCCTGAATGCCTTCTTCCGCAGCGGACTGAACTGTACGATTCTGGCGCTGACGCTCAATACCTGCGCGTACACCACCGAGATTTTTGCCGGTGCGATCCGTTCTGTTCCGCACGGTGAAATTGAAGCGGCCAATGCCTACGGATTCTCACGCTTTAAACTGTATACCTGCATTATTCTGCCGTCTGCATTACGCACAGCGCTGCCTGCATACAGTAATGAAGTCATTCTGATGCTGCATTCCACCGCGCTGGCGTTTACCGCCACGGTACCGGACGTGCTGAAAATCGCCCGCGACATCAACTCGGCGACGTATCAGCCGTTTTATGCTTTCGGGATCGCAGCAGTGATTTATCTTTGTGTTTCTTTTGTCCTGATTGGTCTGTTCCGCAAGGCGGAAAAACGCTGGCTGGCGCATGTTAAGCCTCAGTCTGCCCATTAAAAAAGCCAACCAATAATTATTGCGGATAAAAACTATGCCAGAAAACAAATTAGCGGTTCTCGATCTCCACAAGCGCTATGGCGACCATGAAGTGCTGAAAGGCGTTTCTTTGTCTGCCAATGCGGGTGATGTGATCAGTATTATTGGCTCATCAGGATCCGGAAAAAGTACCTTCCTGCGCTGCATTAACTTTCTTGAGAAACCAAGTGAAGGTTCGATCAGCGTCAATAATCAGGATATCCGCATGGTGCGCGACACCGACGGTCAGCTGAAAGTGTTTGATAAAAAACAGCTGCAACTGCTGCGTACCAAACTGACGATGGTGTTCCAGCATTTCAACCTGTGGAGCCACATGACGGTGCTGGAAAACGTTATGGAAGCGCCGGTGCAGGTGCTGGGGTTAAGCAAAGCGGAAGCGCGTGAACGTGCGGTGAAGTATCTCGATAAAGTGGGCATTGACGCCCGCGCACAGGGTAAATATCCGGTGAATTTGTCAGGCGGTCAGCAACAGCGCGTGTCTATTGCCCGCGCACTGGCGATGGAGCCTGAAGTGCTGCTGTTTGACGAACCGACCTCTGCGCTCGATCCTGAACTGGTCGGCGAAGTGCTGCGTATTATGCAAAAACTGGCAGAAGAGGGGAAAACCATGGTGGTGGTGACGCATGAAATGGAGTTTGCCCGTCATGTCTCCAGCCACGTTATTTTCCTGCATCAGGGCGTGATTGAAGAGCAGGGCGATCCGTCGGAAGTCTTTGGCCGCCCGAAAAGTGCCCGCCTGCAACAGTTCCTTTCAGGTGCGTTGAAGTAATATCCTTATGCGCCTTCCCCTCGCACGAGGGGAAGGCTGGGATGATTTTACCTAAAGTAAATCAACCCTTCGCCGCCAGCATGCAAAGCTGAACGGTGAGTTCATAGGATTTCACAAACGAATTCACCGGCAGGAACTCGAATTTCGAGTGGAAATTATGCGCGCCGGTAAAGTAATTCGGCGTCAGTAAACCTTTGGCTGACAGCGCTGCACCGTCGGTGCCGCCGCGCATCGGGATCACTTTTGGCTCAACGCCGATCTCTTTCAAACCTGCAAAGATCAGATCAATCGCCCGGCGATCTTCACCGATGGCGCTGCTGATATTGCTGTAGGTGTCACTGATATCAACTGAGACTTTCGCCGTCGGATACTGCGCGGCGATCTCTTTCGCGACATCATGAATTTTTTGCTTACGTGCTGCAAAACTGGCGCTGTCGAAATCACGAATGGAGGCTTTCAGTTCCGCGCCTTGCTGCGACGCGCTCATGCCATTGAACCAGACATAACCTTCACGGCCTTCGGTATTTTCAGGCGTTTCTGCACGGTCAAAATGACGGATGAAATCCTGTGCCATCAGCAGCGGATTCACCAGCACGCCTTTGGCTGACATCGGATGCGCGGTCACGCCGGTAAAGGTGATTTCAGCAGCCGCTGCGTTAAAGTTTTCGTAAACTACTTCGCCGAGTTCGCAGCAGTCGATGGTGTAAGCGAAATCCACATCGAAGCGCGCAAGATCCAGCGCCTTGGCGCCGCGCAGTCCGATTTCTTCATCCGGCACAAACGCCACCACGATATCGCCGTATTCCTGCTCAGCGGTCAGGTTTTCCAGCAATGTCATCACGACAGTCACCGCCGCTTTATTATCCGCGCCCAGCACGCTGGTGCCGTCGCTGAAAATAATGTCTTCGCCTTTGTACGGCAGGATCTCCGGGCGCTCGGCAGGGCGCAGCCAGATATCTTTTTCACTATTGAGGCACACATCTTCGCCGGTAAAACGCAAGGTTTGCGGGTGAATGTCCGGGCGCAGGCCGACATCCACGGTATCAATATGCGTGATGAAACCGATGCGCGGACCACCCTTTTTAGTCCCGGATTTTACGGCGGTGACGGTCGCGTATTCGTCGATCTGAATGTTTTCCAGACCGAGCTGGTGCAGCTCATCGGCCAGTAAGCGCGCCATATCGTGCTGGCCTGGTGTACTTGGCAGAGTGGTCGCGCTGGCATCACTTTGTGATGTCACGGAGAGATAGCGGTAGAAACGTTCGGTAAGCTGTTTTGCGATTGTTGTCGACATCTTGACCTCTGAATGTGCGCAAATATTGTTCCCTGTTATAAGATTTTCATATATAACAAAGTATTACTACGTGTTATCCAGATGTTAATCTGTTTTTGCTTTATGTTCCACGATGAAGAAGATTTAAACACTCTCCGGACAGGGAAAAAGGGAAAATAATGAAACACAACATATTAAAAATAAGCACAGGTTTACTGGCGCTGGCCATCACAGGTGGCGTTTCTGCAAAAACGCTGGTGTATTGTTCTGAAGGTTCGCCTGAGCAATTCAACCCGCAACTTTACACCTCGGGTACCTCTGTGGATGCCAGCGCGGCACCGATTTATAACCGTCTGGTGGATTTTAAAATCGGTACCACGGAGCTGATCCCAAGCCTGGCGGAAAGCTGGGATGTCAGTGCGGACGGTAAAACCTATACCTTCCATTTGCGCAAGGGCGTGAAATTCCAGAGCAACAAACTGTTCAAGCCGACGCGCGATTTCAATGCTGACGACGTGATCTTCTCGTTCATGCGCCAGAAAGATGAAAATAATCCTTACCATAAAATTTCCGGCGGCACGTACCTGAACTTCGACAGCCTGAAAATGGGTGACCTTATCGGCAGTATCGATAAGGTGGATGACTACACTGTCCGCTTCAATCTGACTCGTCCGGAAGCGCCATTCGTGGCGGATCTGGCGTGGTATTTCGCATCGATTCTCTCTGCGGAATATGCCGATCAGATGCTTAAAGCCGGTACGCCGGAAAAGGTCGATCAGGATCCTGTCGGCACCGGCCCGTTCGAGCTGATGCAATACCAGAAAGACACGCGTCTGCTGTACAAGGCGTTCCCTGAATACTGGCAGGGCAAATCTAAAATTGACCGTCTGGTGTATACCATCACCCCTGATGCCTCAATGCGTCTTGCTAAACTCGAGAAAAACGAGTGTCAGGTGATGCCATTCCCGAATCCGGCCGATCTCGAGCGTATGCGTGCAAATAAAGACATCAATCTGATGAGCAAGGCTGGCCTTAACACCGGTTTCCTCTCGTTCAACACGCAGAAAGCGCCACTGGATAATGTGAAAGTACGGCAGGCACTGACCATGGCGATTAACAAACCGCAAATCATCGAAGCGGTATTCCATGGCACCGGAACCGTCGCCAAAACGCTGCTGCCGACCGGTGTCTGGAGTTACAACGACAAGCTGGTGGATTACGATTATTCGCCTGAGAAAGCCAAAGCGCTGCTGGCTGAAGCGGGAATGCCGAACGGTTTCGATATCGACTTGTGGGCGATGCCGGTTCAGCGTCCGTATAACCCGAACGCCCGTCGTATGGCGGAGATGATTCAGGCGGACTGGGCGAAAATCGGTGTGAAAGCGCACATCGTCAGTTACGAATGGGGCGAATATCAGACCCGCATCCGTAACGGCGAGCACATGGCGGCACTGATGGGCTGGACGACGGCGAACGGTGACCCGGATAACTTCTTCGGTCCGCTGTTTACCTGTAACGCCGCGAAGGGCGGTTCGAACTCAGCCAAATGGTGTTACGCACCGTTCGACAAGCTGATTACCGAAGCGAAAGAAACCACCGATCATGCCAAACGCGTCGCGCTTTACGAACAAGCTCAGCAGATGATGCACGATCAGGCCCCTGCGGTGATGATCGCCCACTCGACCATTTTCGAACCGGTCCGCAAAGAAGTGACCGGCTATGAAGTGGATCCGTTTGGGAAACATGTTTTTTATCAGGTGGATGTGAAGGAGTAGAACCTGAGGGGGGGGAATTGAATTGTGGACGTTTCGGTTTCTCAATAATTGTGCTCACATAATTTTCTGCGCCGAAACCGCCCAAAGGAGGAAAGTGCTTTTCCTCCTTTGGATTCCTCCTCGCCTTTTCAACAAGTGCTTCGCTCGCTGGCTATGTTTCAGCAACCACAGTGACAGGCTGGAAATCTTGCCGCTTTGCGGTTCCTTCTCTCGGTCTTCGAGCCCTGGGTCTCGAAGCCGCTCCGTTCAGCAAGATTTCTGATTCGCCCGTGAGATCTTAAATTCAACGGCTGACCGTTTTTTATCTTTTAGATAAGTTGATTGGCGTGCTCAAAAATGGCACCGAATGAATGGTTCGAGACCAGAGGCTCGAATCCTGAAATGAGGGCATCGCGGAGCGATGACATTTTGCGCCACACACCAATGTGCCGGAACATGTCCTTCATTCCAGCGACAGCGCGCAGTGAAAAAGCGAGGGGAGTGCAGAGGGGAAAAGCTTTTCCCCTCTGCTCGGTTTCGGCGAAATAGCCTATGTGAGCGCAGTTATTGAGAAACCGAAACATCCCCCCCCGATCAGTTTTTAAAAAGCGCCAGTACCGCGCCATTGTACCTATGAGAAGCCGAAACATCCCCATCTGGTCGAGCAGGGTGAAGGGCTGCAAGACCCTTCACGCCAGCAAATCCTCCAGTGCTTCCTTCAATTCCTGATGCTTAAACTCAAACCCTGCGGCTTCCAGTCTGCGTGGCACGGCACGCTGGCCTCCCAGCACCAGCACCGCTGATTCCCCCATCAGCAAACGAACCACAGGCGCGGGTGCGCGCATAAATGCCGGTCGGTGGAGGACTTCCCCGAGCAGGGCGCTGAATTGTTCGTTACGTGCCGGATAAGGCGATACCATATTGAATGGGCCTGAGAGCGTTTCGTGGGCGAGGAGGAAAAGGATCCCGTCAATCATGTCATTGATGTGGATCCACGGCATATATTGCTGACCATCGCCGATCGGGCCACCGAGACCGGCGCGGAAGGGCAGCACTATTTTTGCCAGCGCACCGCCTTTTTCGGCCAGTACGATCCCGGTTCGCAGCAGACAAACTCGCGTGGACGGGCTTTGAGCGGACATCGCCAGGGCTTCCCAGCGGGCGCAAAGTTGCCAGGTAAATTGCTTGTTCGGCGGCTCATCTTCCGGCACCAGCGCCTGCCCCTGATCGCCGTAATACCCGACCGCTGAACCGGAAATGAAGACTGAAGGCGGCGTCTGACTGGCATTAATCAGCGTCGCCAGTTTTTCAGTGAGCTGCCAGCGGCTTTCACATAATCGGGCTTTGTGTTCTTTCGTCCAGCGTTTGTCCGCGATCGGCTCACCGGCAAGGTTGATGACGGCGTCGAAACCGTCGAGGGTGGTTTTGCCTTCCAGCGTTTCCCATACCTGAACCTGCGAGCCTAACAGCTTCGCCGCTCGTTCAGGGGCGCGGCTCAGTGCGGTAATCTGATGAGATTGTTCAAGAAGTCGCCCGGTGAGTTTTCGACCGATGAGCCCGGTTGCGCCGGTTATCAGGACTTTCATATCGTGATCCTTAACTGTCTGAATTCGCGGATGAACTGACTATAATCATAGATGAGTCACCGCCATTAACTCGCGATATGGAGCACAATTAAGTGTTTTTATTTTGCAGAAGGGAAAACACCTCCGGCAAAGTACGGAGGCATCGGGGCGGATTATGCCTGCGCTAACGCATAGGCTTTTTGCGTCGCCGGGCGGCTTTTCACCCGCTCAAACCAGTTGCGCACGGCAGGAAACTCCGCCAGATCAATTCGCTGGCGTTCATGCGCCACCACCCACGGGTAAGTGGCAATATCAGCAATGCTGTAATTCTCGCCCGCGATATAGGCATTTTTCTCCAGCTGACGGTTTAGTACCCCATATAACCGCCGGGTTTCCTGCAGGAAACGTTCGATGGCATAAGGCACAGGTTGCGGAGCGTAGTGGGTAAAATGGTGATTCTGACCCAGCATCGGGCCAAATCCGGCAACCTGCCAGGTCAGCCATTGCAGCGTGATGGTTCTTTCGCGCAGTTCCTGGCTGAGGAATTTGCCGGTTTTTTCTGCCAGATACTGCAAAATTGCGCCAGACTCAAAGACACTGAGTGGCGCGCCGCCATCCACGGGTTCATTATCAACAATGGCCGGGATTTTATTGTTGGGAGAAATGGCAAGGAATTCAGGCCTGAATTGCTCGCCGGCGCTCATATCAATTTGATAAAGCCGGTATGGCAGGCCACACTCTTCAAGTAAAAGAGAAATTTTATGGCCATTGGGTGTGGGTGCGTAATAGAGATCGATCATATTGCCTCCTGCGTGTTAATCAGACTCCGCGACTTGCGGGGCGGGATGCGCCAATGGGGGATTGATAATCACAAACTTTATATCCTGAGTAATAGGTTATCATAATGCATATGAACGGCTGTCTATGTCAGAGTTGTCTGATGGCGAACTTTGTGGGCTGACATAACTTTTACGGTGTATCTGCGCACCCATAGCTATTGAAGCAACCCAGCAGACCCAATAGAATCTCCGGACATTATCGACGTGTTGCAAAATCACAGCGCACAGACTTATTGCGCACAGACCAGCGCTTAAAAGAGAAGGTTCCAGCGGATGTCAGAACAAGAGCAAAACATCAGTACGGATGAGTGGGTTGATATCGTCAACGAAGATAACGAAGTCATTGCCCAGGCCAGCCGACAACAAATGCGCGCTCAGGTCCTGCGTCACCGTGCCAGCTATATCGTGGTTCATGACGGCATGGGAAATATTTTGATTCAGCGCCGGACTGAAACCAAAGATTTCTACCCGGGCTGGCTGGATGCAACGGCAGGTGGCGTGGTGCAAAGCGGTGAAAATATTCTGGATTCAGCGCGTCGTGAAGCCGAAGAAGAGTTAGGCATTGCCGGTGTGCCTTTTGCCGAGCACGGTCAGTTCTATTTCGAGGAAGAGAATAAATGCCGCGTCTGGGGCGCACTGTTCAGTTGCGTATCCCATGGCCCGTTCGCGTTGCAGGAAGAAGAAATCGACGCAGTGCGCTGGATGACTCCGGAAGAAATCACTGCCCGCTGTGATGAATTTACGCCTGATTCTCTGAAAGCACTCTCATTGTGGATGACGCGCAATAACGAGAAAGAACACGGTAAGCCTCTGACGCGTGAAGAAGCAACACCGGCGGTGGAAAGTGTGAAAGCTAATGAAGATTCGTCGACCGAAGACGATATCTGATCAGCATCTCGCGGGCGATATACTATCGCCCGCGGTTTTTTAGCAACTGTCCCGCTTGCACAATGACGATGCGATCGTCACCTCTTCCCATTCCTCATCATTAATCCTCGCCAGTAACGCCTGTGCCGCACGTACCCCGATTTCTTTATGCGGAATAGCGATGGTGGTCAGCGGTGGCTGACAGACTTTGCTGACGTCCGAATTACCAAAACCGACCACAGCCAGGTCGTCCGGCACTTTGATTCTTCTGCGCTGACATTCATACAGCGCACCGCAGGCGAGATCGTCTGACACACATACCAGCGCGTCGAGTTCAGGCCAGGCCAGCAGAAACTCAGGCAGTTGCTGGGCTCCGGTAGAAAAACAGGCTGGTTCCGCGGCATTAATCACCCGGTGCGGCGACATGTGCGCTTTCAGCATCGCTTTTCGCCAGCCCTGTAAATGCTGCTGGAAAATCCACTGTTCCTGATTAGCGCACAGCATGCCGATGTTCTGGTAACCCTTTGCCACCACGGTCTGCGTCAGCTGAAACATCGCCTCGACGTAATCAATACCAATATTCATATCGATAGGTGAATCGGTTAGCGCACCGATTTCCAGAACCGGAATGGTCAGATTATCAAGCCATTGCCTGACATTCGCGGAGTGCTCGACGGAAAGCAAAATAGCCGCCGCCAGATTGTAGGACAGCAGCGTTTCCAGCAGTTTTTCTTCACGCTCCATCCGGTGCTGGGACTCGGCCAGCATGATCTGGTATCCCGCCGGTTGCAGCACTTTCTGCAATCCGGCAAACATCTCCGCGCAGCCAGATTCAGACAGGCTGGGCACAATCATCGCAATGGTATTGGACGAGGCAGAAGCCAGTGAACTCGCGGCCTGATTAGGCAGATAACCCAGCTGACTGACGGCTTCTTCGATTTTTTCCCGCAGCTTGTCGGAAACCTGCTCCGGCGTTCGCAGCGCGCGGGAAACGGTCATGCTGCCTACGCCTGCCAGCTGCGCGACATCCGCCAGTGTGACTCTTCCGGTACTGCGTCTTTTCTTGTTAATGGACATTCACGATCCTGACCTTAACTGCGCATCTTGCGCACAATGTATACCTGCTGGCATAACGAAAAAGCGGGCCGCAGCAGGACCGGCATAACGGGAACTACGGCAGAATTCGGTAAATTATCGGCAATTTCCTGACAAAGTATACCGTTATTTGTGCCAGCCGCTGGCCGGTGATACCGCAGCGCGATTATTTTTGATAGCGCTATCACAGATCTCAATGATAGAAGTTTGGTAGCGCTATCTTTGTGAGTTGTGTCACAGATGTTAACGCTACCGCTGAAGTAGAGTCTGGATCGTTGGTGCGGTCTGGGGGAAATTTGACCGGCCATCTTCAAAAATATAACGGAGCATCACTATGCTGAATGATTGGCTGACATCTGAACGAATTCAGATCAGAACGGATATCACGGACTGGCGGCAGGCAGTGGAAGTGAGCGCTGAGCCACTGCTGAAAGAAGGGACAATTACCCCGGATTACCTGACCGCAATTTTTGCGCAGCGGGAAAAGCTGGGGCCGTATTTTGTTCTGGCACCGGGCATCGCCATGCCACATGCCAGACCGGAAGAGGGAGCTAATGGACTGGGGTTATCGCTGGTGACGTTACCGCAGGGGGTGAAATTTAATTCAGAGGATAACGATCCGGTGTATACGGTCGTCATGTTGTCCGCACCTGATAAGCACAGTCATATTGAGCTAATTTCTGAGCTGGCTGAATTATTTTCCAGTGATGAAGATATGCAGAAAATCCATCAGGCGAAAAGCATCAGTGAAATACAGGATGTGATTTCCCGCTATTAATTTGAGTTAATACCGTCACAGGGAAGATCATTCCAATCAGGAAATATAAACAGTCAGAGGCCTGAATACGGGCAACTGATACGCTATGTACGCATTCAAAAACAGATAAAGAACAGGTGAATAAAATGAAAATTATGGCGATTTGCGGTTCCGGTTTAGGCAGCAGCTTTATGGTTGAAATGAACATTAAAAAAGTGCTGAAGAAACTGAATATTCAGGCGGATGTTCAGCACTCTGATTTGTCTTCTGCCATTCCCGGTGAAGCCGACCTGTTCGTGATGGCGAAAGACATCGCTGCCAGCGCCAGCATCCCGGAAAATCAGTTAGTGGTGATCACTAACATTATTGATATCAATGAACTTGAAACCAAACTGATTGCGCATTTTGAAAAACACCCAGTGTCCTGACGTCACTGAATAACCCTACAAATAAAACAAATAGACAAACGAGGTGGATATGTTTATCCAGGAAACGCTCAAGTTTGTGGTTGATATATTAAAAGTGCCTTCCGTACTGGTGGGGCTCATCGCATTAATCGGCCTGGTCGCGCAAAAGAAAAACTTTTCTGATGTGGTCAAAGGTACGGTAAAAACAATACTGGGCTTTTTAGTATTGGGCGGTGGTGCTACGGTATTAGTCGGCTCTCTTAATCCATTAGGTGGTATGTTTGAACACGCCTTTAATATCCAGGGTATTATTCCAAATAACGAAGCCATTGTTTCCATCGCGCTGGAGAAATTCGGTGCGCCGACCGCTTTAATCATGGCGTTCGGTATGGTGGCAAACCTGATTGTGGCGCGTTTCACACGACTGAAATATGTCTTCCTGACCGGACATCACACGTTCTATATGGCCTGTATGATCAGCGTCATTCTGACCGTTGCCGGTTTTGAAGGGGTTGCTCTGGTCTTCACCGGTTCCCTGACGCTCGGCCTTATCATGGCGTTCTTCCCGGCGCTGGCGCAGCGTTATATGCGCAAAATCACCGGCAGCGATGACGTGGCGTTCGGCCATTTCGGCACCATCGGTTACGTCTTATCAGGCTGGATCGGCAGTAAAGTTGGCAAAGGTTCACGTTCTACGGAAGAAATGAATCTGCCGAAAAACCTGAGCTTTCTGCGCGACAGTTCCATTTCAATCTCCCTCACCATGATCATTATCTATCTGATCATGGCGGTGTTCGCTGGTCAGGTCTTTGTTGAAGCGACCTACAGCGCGGGCCAGAACTATCTGGTGTACGCCATCATCATGGCTATTACCTTTGCGGCGGGTGTGTTCATCATTTTGCAGGGTGTGCGTCTGATCCTTGCAGAAATTGTCCCGGCATTTGTCGGCTTCTCTGAAAAACTGGTGCCGAATGCCCGTCCGGCGCTGGACTGTCCGGTGGTTTATCCGTACGCACCGAATGCTGTGCTGATTGGCTTCCTGTTCAGTTTCCTCGGCGGTCTGGTCGGCCTGTTCCTGTTAGGGCAAATGCATCTGGTGCTAATCCTGCCGGGCGTGGTGCCGCACTTCTTCACCGGTGCAACCGCGGGTGTGTTCGGTAATGCCACCGGCGGACGTCGTGGCGCGATGGTCGGGGCGTTTGCTAACGGCGTTCTGATTACCTTCCTGCCGGTTCTGTTGTTGCCGGTACTGGGTGCGCTGGGCTTTGCCAACGCAACGTTCTCTGACGCGGACTTCGGCGTTATCGGCATACTGCTGGGCAATCTGGCGCGCTTCATGTCGAAGGAAGGCATCATGGCGCTGATCGTCGGTATCTTCGCGGTACTGGTTGCCTGGAACTATCTCGGTAAAAAACCGATAGCTGAGAAAGAAGTCACAGAGAAGTAAATCCTGCATCACACCGTTTTTTAACGAATACGTTTTGTAAGACCATCCGGGAAACACTGTCCTGCCTGTTAGAAATAACAGGCCAGGATAAGTGCTCACTAAAATAAGGATCAATGAAGATGAAAGATGTCCAGGAGGTTCGTGATCTGGCCCGCCATATCCGCATCGAGACGCTGAAAATGTTGACCGGTCTGGGATTCGGGCACTATGGCGGCAGCATGTCAGTGGTGGAAACGCTGGCGGTTCTGTATGGCGATGTCATGCGCATCGACCCGAAAAAACCAGACTGGCAGGATCGCGATTATTTCGTGTTATCCAAAGGCCATGCGGGACCGGCGCTGTATGCGACGCTGGCGCTGAAAGGCTATTTCCCGGTCAGTGAATTGCAAACGCTGAACCAGAATGGCACCCGGTTACCGAGCCATCCGGACAGGCTGCGCACCACCGGCGTCGATGCTACTACCGGTTCGCTGGGGCAGGGCGTTTCCATCGCTGCAGGCATGGCGCTTTCGCATAAACTGGCCGGTCGCAGCAACCGTGTATTCTGCATTCTTGGCGACGGCGAACTCAACGAAGGCCAGTGCTGGGAAGCCTTCCAGTTTATTGCGCACCACAATCTGCACAACCTGACGCTGTTCATCGATTACAACAAACAGCAACTTGACGGCACATTAGATGAAGTCATCAAACCGTTTGATCTGGCCGGAAAATTCAGTGCGTTTGGTTTCGATGTTCAGACCATTAAAGGCGATGACATTGTAGCGATAAGCGAGGTGGTGACGCCGGTTCGTCACGCCGAACAGCGTCCGCTGGTGGTGATACTCGACAGTATCAAAGGCCAGGGCGTGAAGTATCTCGAGAAACTGGCGAACTCGCACCATCTGCGGTTAACCCCGGATGTGAAACTGGAAATCGAAAACGCTATCGCTGAGCTGGAGGCCACCCATGTTTGAAGTCTCTCTGGAATTACAAAAAGATGCGGTGGAAATGCGTAAAGTCTACGCCAATACCGTGCGTGAAAAGATTGTGGAAAATACGCCGATTATCGCGCTTGAAGCCGACCTGATGAGCTCGATGGCGATGGACGGCGTGCATAAAGATCATCCTGATCATGTGATTAACTGCGGCATTATGGAAGCCAACGTGATCGGCGTTGCAGCAGGTTTGTCGCTGACCGGTCGCGTGCCGTTTGTGCATACTTTTACCGCATTCGCCAGTCGCCGCTGTTTCGATCAGCTGTTTATGTCGCTGGATTATCAGAAGAATAACGTCAAAATTATCGCGTCAGATGCGGGCGTCAGCGCCTGTCATAACGGTGGCACGCATATGTCGTTTGAGGATATGGGCATCGTGCGCGGGCTGGCGAATTCCGTAGTCATGGAAGTGACTGATGCGGTGATGTTCCGCAATATCCTGTTGCAGCTGATGGATCTGAAAGGTTTCTACTGGGTACGCACTATCCGCAAACAGGCCACGCAGGTTTATCAGGAAGGGGCGACGTTTACCATCGGCAAAGCTAATCTGCTGCGGGACGGTACTGACGTTACGCTGATCGCCAACGGGATTATGGTCGCAGAAGCGCTGAAAGCGGCAGAAATGCTGGAGCGTGAAGGCGTCAGTGCGGCAGTCATCGACATGTTCACCCTCAAGCCGATTGATAGAGACATTATCATCAAATACGCCGCGAAAACGGGCAAAATTGTGACCTGTGAAAACCACAGTATTCACAACGGGCTGGGATCGGCGGTAGCGGAAGTGCTGGTGGAAAACCAGCCGGTGCCGATGCGCCGTGTGGGCGTGAAAGAGCGTTACGGTCAGGTAGGGACGCAGGAGTTCTTGCAGCAGGAATATGGCCTGACGGCTGAACATATTCTTGAGGCCGCGAAAAGGTTGCTCTGAGATTTACCGAAAAAAAGACAAAAAAAACGCCGGACATTAAGCCCGGCGTTTTGCGTTCAGAAGCTTTACGCTCAGAGGTTCTGGCTTATTTAGCCGTAACCGCAGCTTCTGCCTGAGCAGACTGAATCGCGGTCAGTGCCACGGTGTAGACGATATCGTCTACCAGTGCGCCACGGGACAGGTCGTTAACCGGTTTACGCATACCTTGCAGCATCGGCCCGATAGAGACCAGATCCGCAGAGCGCTGTACCGCTTTATACGTGGTGTTACCGGTGTTCAGGTCAGGGAAGATGAACACGGTCGCTTTACCCGCAACCGGCGAGTTTGGCGCTTTGGATTTTGCAACGTCAGCCATGATTGCGGCGTCGTATTGCAGCGGACCATCGATGATAAGATCAGGACGTTTTTCCTGGGCCAGACGGGTCGCTTCACGCACTTTCTCGACATCGCTACCTGCGCCGGAGTTACCGGTTGAGTAGGAGATCATCGCAACGCGTGGTTCGATACCAAATGCCGCTGCGGAATCCGCAGACTGGATAGCGATTTCAGACAGTTGCTCAGCGGTTGGATCTGGGTTGATCGCACAGTCGCCGTATACCAGAACCTGGTCAGGCAGCAGCATGAAGAACACAGAAGAAACCAGTGAGCTGCCCGGCGCGGTTTTGATCAACTGCAACGGTGGGCGGATGGTGTTTGCGGTGGTGTGAACCGCACCGGAAACCAGACCATCAACGTTACCTTGTTCCAGCATCAGCGTGCCCAGAACCACGTTGTCTTCCAGTTGCTCACGCGCAACCACTTCGGTCATGCCTTTGCTTTTACGCAATTCAACCAGACGTGCCACGTATTCTTCGCGCACAACAACCGGATCAACGATTTCGATGCCTTTACCCAGCGTCACACCCTGAGCCGCTGCAACGCGTTTGATCTCGTCAGGATTACCCAACAGAACGCATTCCGCGATACCACGTTCAGCACACAGCGCTGCCGCTTTCACGGTGCGTGGCTCGTCGCCTTCTGGCAGAACGATGCGTTTACCGGCTTTACGGGCCAGTTCGGTCAGCTGATAACGGAAGGCTGGCGGAGACAGACGACGTGAACGCTCGGAGTGGGCGCTCAGGGAATTGATCCAGTCAGCATTGATGTGAGACGCCACGTACTGCTGCAGTTTCTCTACGCGCTGATGGTCATCTGCAGGAACTTCCAGGTTGAAGCTTTGCAGGCTCAGGGACGTCTGCCAGGTGTTGGTATCTACCATGAAGACTGGCAGGCCGGTCTGGAAGGCGCGTTCGCACAGGCTGTTGATGCGCTCATCAATTTCGTAGCCGCCGGTCAGCAGGATCGCACCGATTTCTACGCCATTCATGGCGGCCAGACAGGCTGAAACCAGCACGTCCGGACGGTCAGCAGAAGTGACCAGCAGGGAACCCGGACGGAAATGCTCCAGCATATGAGGAATGCTGCGTGCGCAGAAGGTCACGGATTTCACGCGGCGGGTTTTGACGTCGCCTTCGTTGATGATGCGGGCGTTCAGGTGCTTGGCCATGTCAATTGCGCGAGTGGCAATCAGCTCGAAGCTCCATGGAATGCAACCCAGAACCGGCAGCGGGCTGTTGGCGAACAGCTGAGTCGGGTCGATATTTGCCACGCTGGCTTTGGTTGAATCATCAAAGATTTCAGACAGATCAGGACGGGTACGACCCTGATCATCAACCGGTGCATTCAGTTTGTTAATGATAACGCCGGTGATGTTTTTATTTTTGCTGCCGCCGAAGCTGGAACGGGCCAGTTCGATACGTTCTTTGAGTTGCGCAGGAGAATCATTGCCCAGCGCCAGAACGAAGACGATTTCTGCGTTCAGGGTTTTAGCGATTTCATAGTTCAGCGCGTTGGCGAACTGGTGTTTACGGGTTGGCACTAAACCTTCTACCAGCACCACTTCTGCGTCTTTGGTATTTTCATGGTAACGCGCGATGATCTCTTCCATCAGCACGTCCTGCTGGTTGGAGCTCAGCAGCGTTTCAACGTGGCTCATTTTCAGCGGTTCAGCTGCAGTCACGGTAGAGTTAGCACGAATGATGGTGGTGGTCTGGTCAGGAGCATCGCCGCCAGCACGCGGTTGAGCGATTGGCTTGAAGATGCTCAGGCTGACGCCTTTTTGTTCCATGGCACGGATCACGCCCAGGCTGACGCTGGTCAGACCAACGCTGGTGCCTGTAGGGATCAACATAATTGTACGGGACACGGCTAAACCTCTTTAACGGTTGCCAGGCAGGGACATTCGCAGGTTTGTGCAAAGGGGATAATGATCAGCATAAGCGCGATGATTATCCTGCGCGGTGCGTCCAAACGGGCGGCGTTTGCCTTTGAGTGAAAAATTGCCCGCATGACGCGGGCAGTCTTGAATCGATTATGCAGTCAGACGCGCGGCGTCTTGTGCAATCACCAGCTCTTCGTTGGTCGGGATGACCAGAGCGGTGCGGGTGCCTTCTTTATTGATCGCGCCGGATTTGCCGAAACGGGCAGCCAGGTTGCGTTCGTGGTCAACTTCAAAGCCCAGCAGGCCCAGTTTAGCCAGAGACAGTTCGCGAACCATTGCGGCGTTTTCACCGATGCCGCCAGTGAATACCACGGCGTCGAGACGGCCTTCCATCAGTGAAGTATATGCACCGATGTATTTCGCCAGACGATGGCAGAACACGTCCATTGCACGTTTAGCATCCGCTTTGGTGGTGTAGTTGTCTTCCACATAACGGCAGTCGCTGGTGACTTCGGTCAGACCCAGCAGGCCAGATTCTTTGGTCAGCATTTTGTTGATTTGATCAACACTCATGCCCAGAGAATCATGCAGATGGAAGATGATAGCCGGGTCGATGTCACCGCTACGCGTACCCATCACCAGACCTTCCAGCGGGGTCAGACCCATGGAGGTGTCTACACATTTACCGTTACGGATGGCGCTGACAGAACCGCCGTTACCCAGGTGGCAAGTGATCAGATTCACTTCTTCCACTGGCTTGTTCAGCATTTTTGCGGCTTCCTGAGTCACATAGAAGTGACTGGTGCCGTGTGCGCCGTAACGACGGACATGGTGATCTTTATACAGGCTGTACGGCAGGGCGTAGAGATAAGACTCTTCCGGCATGGTCTGATGGAAAGCGGTGTCGAAAACGGCAACGTTTTTATCAGCCAGTTTAGGGAAAGATTTCAGCGCTTCATCGATACCGATCAGGTGAGCCGGGTTATGCAGCGGTGCAAACGGGATAGATTCTTTGATACCTTCGATGACAGCGTCGTTGATCAGCATGGACTTGGTCAGCTTTTCGCCGCCATGAACGATGCGGTGGCCGATTGCAACCAGCTCTGCGGACAGCTCAGGTTTTTTGCTCAGAATGTTGTTAACGATAAACTTCAGCGCTTCACTGTGTGCGGCACCCGCACCTAAAGCGGCTTCTTCTTTGCCACCGTCCATTTTCCATTTAATGCGTGCTTCTGGCAGATGGAAACATTCGGCTAAACCTGAAATGTGTTCTTCGCCGTTTGCAGCATCAATGATGGCAAACTTAAGGGAAGAACTACCACAGTTAAGAACCAGTACAAGCTTACTCGACATGGAAGTACCTATTTATTGTTGGTGCTGTTTAAGAAAAACAATACACGTGGTTAATAAATCGTCAATCTGACATCAAGCGTAGCGCATAATGGCGGTGACAATTATGATTAACATCATGCCGGAGAGCCAAAACCGGCATGATGATGAAAAAGCTGGAGAATCGCCGGGCTCTAGTTGTTCAAGCCCTCTGATAACAGGGGAATAATCTGTGCACGGGCACAAAGTATCTCTGTTATGCGCCTTCAGGATGTTACTAATCAGTAAAAACACTAACAAAAAATACAATAACTAATTACAAAACCACCCAGAGCAAGGCACTATGCTTAATATAGGGAGCAAACATTGCAAATTACCGTTTGTATCCCAACTTTATTATGATGTCGTTGCCTGAGAGGGTTGCGAGGCTGCGATAGAATACCGACAGTGTCAGTAAAAACAAAATATATTTTATCGTGGTAAACTCCAGTTTGTGTTTTACAACTATTTTTTAAATTTTATACGTGAAGTTGAGGTGCAGATATGACGAGTAAGCCAACAGGCTCCGTAAGCTGGTTTCAGATCTTCCAGCGCGGACAGCACTATATGAAGACATGGCCGTCAGATAAGCGCCTGGCTCCTATGTTTCCGGAGAACCGCATCTCTACGGCCACCCGTTTTGCCGTGCGTATTATGCCGCCGGTGGCTGTATTTACCCTGACGTGGCAAATTGCCCTCGGTGGTCAGCTCGGGCTGGCGGTAGCTACAGCGATTTTTGCCTGCAGTTTGCCAATGCAGGGCTTGTGGTGGCTCGGTCGGCGTTCCGTGACGCCTCTGCCTCCTGGTTTACTCGGCTGGTTCCATGATGTGCGCAATAAGCTTGCAGAAGCCGGGCAAGCGCTGGCACCGATTGAAGGCACCCCGACCTATCAGTCTTTAGCTGACGTGCTTAAACGCGCGTTCAAGCAACTCGATAAAACATTTTTAGACGATCTGTAAGCCTGATTTCTCCACTGACCCTGTCAGCCATCATCTATAGTCTTTCATAAGTTGCATGACACCGGAGGAAAGTCCCCTCCGGTGATTATTTCAGATGAGATCCCGACTCAAATCAAAGAATGGTGTGCTTGCGATTTCGCAGAACTTTGCGCTATGCCATGCTTTGCTCATTATGCAGACATGAGGATTTTCACGATGGAAATGACTAACGCTCAACGCCTGATTTTATCGAATCAATACAAAATGATGACCATGCTGGATCCCGATAATGCGGAACGGTATCGCCGGTTACAGACGGTAATTGAACGCGGTTTTGGTTTGCAAATGCGCGAGCTGGACAGAGATTTCGGTGAGCTGCCGGAAGAAACCTGTCGCACAGTGATTAATATTATGGAAATGCACCATGCCATGCAGGTGTCATGGACCAATCTTAAAGATACACAGGATTTGGATCGTCGCCGTATTGATTTCCTTGGTTTCGATGCCGCCACTGAATCCCGTTATTTAAGCTATGTTCGTTTTATGGTGAATACCGAAGGGCGTTACACTGACTTCGATGCAGGCACGCATGGCTTTAACTCGCAGACCAAAATGTGGGATAAATACCAGCGTATGCTGGCGGTATGGCAATCGTGCCCGCGTCAGTACCATCTGAGTGCGGTAGAGATCGCGCAAATCATTAATGCTTAATGCGAAATAACCAAAGGGGAATTGCCTGTGGAGTGCAAAGGTTTCTTGTTCGACCTTGATGGGACGTTAGTGGATTCATTACCGGCAGTTGAGCGTTCATGGATTAACTGGGCGCTCAGTTGGGGAGTCAATCCTCAGGATGTTCTGGCGTTCATTCACGGCAAACAGGCGATTACTTCCTTACGTCATTTCATGGAAGGCGAAAGTGAAGAAACGATTCAGAAAGAGTTTCTAAAACTGGAACAAATTGAGGCGACCGACACTGAAGGCGTCACTGCGCTTCCCGGCGCGCATTTACTGTTAAGCGAGCTCAACCGCCAGAACATTCCCTGGGCGATTGTGACCTCCGGTTCAATGCCTGTCGCCAGCGCCCGTCATAAAGCGGCGAACTTGCCAGAGCCCGAAGTGTTTATTACTGCGGAGCAGGTGAAACACGGCAAACCTCAACCGGATGCCTATCTGCTTGGCGCAGAACGTTTAGGTCTGGCACTGGAAGATTGTGTTGTTGTCGAAGATGCCGCTGCGGGCGTGATGGCCGGTCTGGCTGCGGGCTGCAAAGTCATTGCGGTTAATGCGCCTGATGACACTCCGGGCATTGAAAACGTTGATTTTGACCTGTCGACGCTGGAAATTCTGCTGGTCAGCAGTTCCGGCGAAGGCGTAAAAGTCAGCCTGCGTTAAGTACAGAAAAAACACAGTTTCCTTCTTTAAATTGATATAAACCTCGCTTATGCGGGGTTTTTTTATGCCATTCTGATACCCGTCCTGCCTCTCAATCTCAACGCAAACGGAGTGTGTTTTGACCGGTGAATTATTTTGGGTAGTCACGTTACTTGTTATTGCTATGGTGCTGTTCGCACGCAATACGCTGCGAATGGATATTGTGGCGTTGCTGGTGATCATTGCCTTCGTGCTAAGCGGCACGCTGACCATCAATGAAGCGCTGGCGGGATTCAGTGATCCCAACGTGATTCTGATTGCTGCCCTGTTTGTCGTCGGGCATGGTCTGGTGAGAACCGGCGTGGCCTATCAGGTTGGCGACTGGCTGATGAAAGTCGCCGGTAACAGTGAAACACGGATGCTGGTTTTGCTGATGCTCACGGTGGCCGGTCTCGGTGCTTTTATGAGTTCCACCGGTGTGGTCGCGATCTTCATTCCTGTTGTCATCAGCGTTTCTGCCCGCATGAAAACCTCTCCCGCACGGCTGATGATGCCACTGAGTTTCGCCGGGCTTATCAGCGGCATGATGACGCTGGTTGCGACACCGCCGAATATGGTGGTTAACAGTGAATTGCTGCGTGAAGGATTCGATGGTTTTGGTTTCTTCGGGGTCACACCGGTCGGACTGGTGGTGCTGATCATGGGCGTTGGCTATATGCTGATCGCACGTCGCTGGCTCTCATCCGATAACGCTTTGCAGGATAAACAGCGCTGGAAACGCCGGACTTTTCGCGATTTGATCCGCGACTATCGTCTGACCGGCCGGGCGCGAAGGGTAACAGTCCGCCCCGGTTCTCCGCTGGTCGGACGCACGCTGGATGATTTACACCTGCGTTCGCGTTATGGCGCAAATGTGGTGGGCATTGAACGCTGGCGGAAGTTTCGCCGTGTGATGGTCAGCGCGACAGGGAATACCGAACTGTTTGCCCGCGATGTCTTGCTGCTTGATATGTCCGATTCCGGCATATCATTCAGGCAGTTTTGTACCGATGAAATGCTTGAGCCGATGGTGTTACGCGGCGAATATTTCTCTGAACAATCGAGAGATGTCGGTATGGCCGAAGTGTCGTTAATCCCTGATTCCGAGTTATTAGGCAAAACACTGCGCGACGTGGCTTTCCGTTCGACCTATGGCCTGAACGTTGTTGGCATCCGCCGTCAGGGGGAAGCGCTCGAAGGCAGACTGGTGGATGAGGAATTACAGCTGGGCGATATGTTGCTGGTGATTGGTGACTGGAAACTTATCCGCCAGCTTCAGCAACAGATGCATGATTTCATCGTGCTGAATCTTCCTGCTGAAGTGGACGAAGTCGCACCTGCGCTGAGCCAGGCACCTCATGCGCTGTTTTGCCTGGCGCTGATGGTCGCGCTGATGCTCACCGACGACGTGCCCAATGCGATTGCCGCCATTATCGCCTGCATTCTGATGGGCAAATTCCGCTGCATTACGATGGAAGGTGCTTATAAAGCCATTCACTGGCCTAGCCTGCTGTTAATCATCGGGATGATGCCTTTTGCGCTGGCGCTGCAAAAAACCGGCGGTGTGGCGTTGATAGTGAAGGGGTTGATGGAAGTCAGCGGCGGTTACGGCCCTTATATGATGCTGCTGAGTTTGTTCATTCTCTGCGCGGGGATCGGGCTGTTTATTTCCAATACGGCGACTGCCGTGCTGATGGCGCCGATCGCGATTGCAGCGGCGCATCAGATGGGCGTGTCGCCTTACCCGTTCACCATGATCATCGCGATTGCCGCGTCTGCTGCCTTTATGACACCGGTGTCGTCACCAGTGAACACGCTGGTGATGGTGCCGGGTAACTATAAATTCGGCGACTTTATCCGCATCGGCGTGCCTTTTACGTTGCTGGTGATGGTCGTCAGCGTGTTTCTGGTGCCAGTGCTTTTCCCGTTCTGATCACATCGGGGAATCGAGGCTGATCTCATCCAGTGACAGACTGAAGCTCGGAATAAAGACTTCCATAAAGTAGTCCATTTCCGGGCTTTTTCTGTCTGCCAGCGTTTTTTCCAGGCGTGCCTTTGCCAGGGTGAATTCATTGTTTCCCGCAGACAGCTCTTCAAGACATTTCAGATAAGCACACAGTGCGTCAGCCTGTTTGACCGTCAGCTTTTCATCTTCAGTGTAATAATGCTCGTCAATCAGCGGGCGGAAATCTTCCTGCAATTCCTTCGGCAACATTTCAATCAGCTTTTGCTGAGCAATTTTCTCAATCTTTTTGTATTCATGCGCAATTTGCGGATTGTAATACTTGATAGGCGTTGGCATATCGCCGGTCAGCACTTCACTGGCGTCATGATACATCGCGAGCAGGGCAACGCGTTCAGCGCTCAGATTGCCGTTAAATTTACGGTTCTTAATGACAGCTAAAGCGTGAGCCACGAAGGCAACCTGCAGGCTGTGCTCAGAGACATTCTCTGTGCGGACATTGCGCATCAGCGGCCAGCGGCTGATCAGTTTGAGGCGGGAAAGATGGGCGAAAAAATGACTCTGATTCATAGCACTCTCAATAACAACGGTGAATGAGCGTCCATTGTGAGCAGTGCGGGGCAGTGATGTAAATAGGCGAAAGAGAAAAGGGCGCAGCCGTTGATGCTGCGCCCTGAACATTACTGGCGGTAGGTCTCGAGGAAACGGCCCAGTTTGTTAACGGCCATTTCCAGTTCGTCCACGCGCGGCAGCGTGACGATGCGGACATGATCCGGATACGGCCAGTTAAAGGCGGTACCCTGAACCAGCAAGACTTTTTGCTGGAGCAGCAAGTCGAGCACCATTTTCTGGTCGTCATGGATGTTGAAACGTTTGGCGTCAATACGCGGGAACATATACAGCGCACCTTTCGGCTTCACGCAGGAAACTCCCGGGATTTCATTGATCAGCTCCCATGCGCGGTCACGCTGTTCAACCAGACGTCCGCCCGGCTGAATAAACTCGCTGATGCTCTGGTATCCGCCCAATGCGGTTTGAATAGCGTGTTGCATCGGCACGTTGGCACACAGACGCATCGAGGCCAGCATTTCGAGACCTTCGATATAACCTTTCGCATGCTTCTTCGGCCCGTTCAGAACCATCCAGCCCTGGCGGAATCCGGCCACGCGGTAGGTTTTTGAAAGACCGTTAAAGGTAACGGTCAGCAGATCCGGTGCCAGAGAAGCGATTGAAATATGCTCAGCTTCGTCATACAGAATTTTGTCGTAAATTTCGTCTGCGAAGATAATCAGGTTGTGCTCGCGGGCGATGTCAACAATCTGCATCAGCAATTCTTTGCTGTAGACCGCACCCGTCGGGTTGTTCGGGTTGATGATCACTATACCGCGGGTGCGCGGGGTGATTTTGTCACGAATATCGGCGATATCAGGGAACCAGTCCGCGCCCTCGTCACACAGATAATGCACCGCGTTACCACCGGAAAGTGAAACCGCTGCAGTCCACAACGGATAGTCCGGCGCAGGCACCAGCATTTCGTCGCCGGTGTTCAGTAATGCCTGCATTGACTGAACGATGAGCTCAGAAACACCGTTGCCGATATAGATATCTTCAACCGTGATGTCGCGCATATCGCGCGCCTGATAGTGCTGCATGATCGCTTTACGGGCAGAAAACAGACCTTTGGAATCACAGTAGCCTTGCGCCGTCGGCAGATTGCGGATGACATCGACCAGAATTTCGTCCGGTGCGTCAAATCCGAATGGCGCCGGGTTGCCGATGTTCAGTTTGAGGACTTTGTTACCTTCTTCTTCAAGGCGTTTTGCTTCTTTAAGCACCGGGCCGCGAATGTCATAACAGACGTTGTCCAGTTTGTGGGATTTTTCAATCGGGGACATGTAAATGAGAGCCTTTTGCAGTAAAGCCTGTTCTTCCCTGGCGACGAGCGGCCGCAGAGCAGTGCGAATGGCACAATTTACTCCCCGACAGAGGGCAAGAGAAGGGCTTTGCACTGTTTTGGTGAAAAACAGCAGTAAAGTCAACTGAGGCGGGCTTTTAACAAAGCGTTTGAATCATCATGTGGTTTTTAATTCTTGTTTCTGTGTGTTTTGCGTTTTTATATTTTGCAAAAGTACGCTTTACGAACAATAAATTCACTGTTTTCGCTGGCTGCACCGCTTAATGCGTTAATCCCGCCAGAGCAAATTTTGAACTGAACATCATGAAAACTTACCAAAGCTCGATAAATTCTGAAAAAAAATTGGGCAGTCCTGTTTTATTGATAAAAATTCTTAACAAGCGTCAGTGTTATTTCGCTAATGTATAATAATGAATGCTGGATAGATGATCATGTTCTTAATGATAACTGAAACCTATTTCATTAATGTATGAAAATGCTTTTGAGCGCTATATTTTAATTTTCCAGCGCAAACAAATTTTGAAGAAACTAGAAAAATCTTAATCTTGCTTTAACTATACCTGGCTGAGAAATTCTGTTATTCGCGTGACTCAATGAATTTGTTGAATTATATTTTCACTGGCTGATTTTATTAATTAATTTGGCTTATGTTTTCAATGCGTGAGATCGTGCGGATTTTCGGCTATTGCAGACAGAAAGCGCACGCAGGCGGGTTATGGAAGGGTTCAGCAGGACAGACTATATTAATTAAGATGCTCTAATCATTTAGCCTTTATGTGGATTTAGAGTGGGCGAAGTTAATGCCCGTATCCTCACAATGGCCAAAACTTTCATGCACAAATATTTCTCAATTTAGCTTATCAAATGAGTGAGTATCCGACATATCTGGTATTCTGCTTTTTGCGGGTACTTTGACGCACCATCAGGGTAGCTTGTTATTAGATTCTATAAAGTGAAGAAAAACTATGACAATTGCAAATCGTCCAATCCTCAATCTCGATCTCGACCTGTTGAGGACATTTGTAGCTGTTGCTGATTTAAATACGTTCGCTGCGGCTGCTGCTGCTGTGTGTCGTACTCAGTCGGCGGTAAGCCAACAAATGCAACGTCTAGAACAACTCGTTGGAAAAGAACTGTTTGCCAGACATGGACGCAATAAATTATTAACTGAACATGGTATTCAGTTATTGGGGTATGCACGCAAAATCCTTCGTTTCAATGATGAAGCCTGCACCTCTTTGATGTACAGCAATGTTCAGGGCGGGATAACGATTGGTGCGTCAGATGATACAGCTGACACCATTTTGCCTTTCCTGCTCAGCCGGGTGACGTCGATCTATCCTAAGTTGTCGATTGATGTCCGCGTGAAACGCAGTCCTTTCATGCTATCGATGCTTGAAAGTGAGGAAGTGGACTTGGCCATCACTACGATGACCAATACCGACCACCCGCACATCGTTCTGCGCACTTCGCCAACGCTCTGGTACTGTTCAGCGGATTTTGCTTATCCTTCCGGGGACAGCGTGCCACTGGTGGTGCTTGATGAGCCCAGCCCTTATCGTTTAATGGCGACTGAACATCTTAATCAGGCAGGGATCCCGTGGCGTATTGCGTATGTGGCTTCTACATTGTCTGCCATTCGTGCGGCAGTACGTGCCGGTCTGGGCGTGACTGCGCGACCTATCGAAATGATGAGTCCGGAGTTACGTGTTTTGGGTGAACAGGACGGTTTACCACGACTGCCTGACACGCAGTATGTGCTGTACAAAAATGCCCGTTGTGAAAATGAACTGGCCATGGCGATTTTCAATGCCGTGGAGCAGGGGAATGATCCTTATTCGCTTAGCGCTTATGGTCCGCGTCCGGTAGTGGATGATGATCAGGAGTTCCTGGCAGATCCCCAAAATTAAGATTTTCGCCCAGCTTTACCTTCCGCCTCCGCTTAACGGGGCGGGGGTAAAGGCTTCTACCTCTTTTGAGGTGCAAGAGTTATACTTTTAGTGCTTCTGTTTATTATTTCGCGTAAAACCCGCCTTTTATAACCTTATCGCTTCCCGCTCCCTGTAAAGACCCTTGTTCGCAACACTCCCCAACCACAATTGAGCGACTAAATGGCGAAAAAACCAGCATTTTTCAACGTTAAAAAATAGCATCAAATTTTTCCGTAAATCGCTTGTCGTTTTTTGAAAATCAACAAAACTTGTTAAAAGTGTGCCTTTTTATCTCTCAAAATTGACAGAACTCTGACACAGATCAAAAAAATAACCCTATTAAGAGAGTGGAAGCGCTGCCTATTCCTGCGACAATAGGAAAGTTCGAAAGATGTCATAACTCCCATCACAGGCTCATGCTTTACCAGAGTATTTTACTGACACGATTTAGCTTAAGTACCGGCGCATGATATGTTAATTAAATGCTATGCATGTAAACTAATGTGGAGATACTTTTGTCAAAGTTGACAAAAGGTTATAGAAAAGGGTAAAAAGCCCACAACAAATCACTGGCTTAATGCCTTGTTGAGCCGTGAACTGTGTGGTTTTTAATCCTTCCCTTGAATCGATGTGGTGCGCAAGCTGCCGACCTTACAGAGCAGATGCCAAAGTGCCACTTTTGATGAGTAAGCAATGAGTATGTCAACAGCCACTGAAGTCATCGCTCAACACTGGGCGTTCGCCGTTTTTCTTGTCGTCGCAATGGGTCTTTGTTGCCTGATGTTACTGGGCGCCGCGTTTCTTGGCGGGAGAGCCAGAGCGCGTTACAAAAACACGCCTTTTGAATCAGGTATCGCCTCTGTCGGCACTGCCCGACTGCGTCTGTCCGCCAAGTTCTATCTGGTCGCCATGTTCTTCGTTATTTTCGACGTTGAAGCCCTGTATCTGTATGCATGGTCAACATCTATTCGCGAAAGCGGCTGGACCGGATTCGTTGAAGCCACCATTTTCATTTTGGTACTGCTGGCTGGTTTGTTCTATCTGGTGCGTATTGGCGCACTCGACTGGACACCAACACGTTCGAAAGGACCTGTTAAACCAAGCCCGGCGATTAATACCAACAGTCACCCTCAGTAAGCAGTCATAGCGAGGCATTAAGATGGACTATACGCTCACCCGCATAGACCCGGACGGTGAGAACGACCGTTACCCCCTGCAATCTCAGGAGGTCGTCGGCGATCCTCTTCAGGAACAGGTTAAACGCAGCGTCTTCATGGGAAATCTCCAGGAATCACTGCATGGCATGGTGAACTGGGGTCGTAAGAATTCCCTTTGGCCGTATAACTTCGGTCTTTCATGCTGTTACGTGGAAATGGTGACGTCATTCACTGCGGTGCATGACGTTGCGCGTTTTGGCGCAGAAGTTCTGCGTGCTTCACCACGTCAGGCTGACTTTATGGTGGTAGCCGGGACCTGCTTCACCAAAATGGCGCCGGTTATTCAGCGTTTGTACGATCAGATGCTGGAACCAAAATGGGTCATTTCGATGGGTGCCTGTGCGAATTCCGGCGGTATGTACGATATTTATTCTGTCGTTCAGGGCGTGGATAAATTCCTGCCTGTCGATGTGTACATTCCGGGATGCCCGCCACGTCCGGAAGCCTATATGCAGGCTCTGTTACTGCTGCAGGAATCCATCGGCAAAGAACGTCGCCCATTGTCATGGGTTGTTGGCGATCAGGGTGTTTACCGCGCGAATATGCAGTCTGAAAAAGAGCGTAAACGTGCTGAGCGTATTGCAGTGACAAATCTGCGTTCGCCGGACGAGATTTAACACTGCGGTCTGAGAGTCAACCCTGAGGGGAGGTGTTTATGAATATCCCCCTTACGGCATAAATGACCATTTAGTGTGGTGAAAAAAATATGACAGATTTGACGACGCAAGATTCCGCCCTGCCAGCATGGCATACCCGTGATCATCTCGATGATCCGGTTATCGGCGAATTGCGTAACCGTTTTGGGCCAGAGGCCTTTACTGTTCAGGCGACCCGCACCGGAATTCCCGTGGTGTGGTTCAAACGTGAACAGTTACTGGAAGCGATTACCTTTTTACGAAAACAGCCAAAACCTTATGTCATGCTTTTCGATTTGCATGGCTTTGATGAGCGTTTACGTACTCACCGCGACGGTTTACCGGCCGCGGATTTTTCCGTTTTCTATCACCTGATCTCGGTCGAGCGTAACCGCGACATCATGATCAAAGTGGCATTGGCAGAAAACGATCTTCATGTTCCGACCATCACCAAAGTGTTCCCGAACGCTAACTGGTATGAGCGCGAAACGTGGGAAATGTTCGGTATTACCTTCGATGGCCACCCGCACCTGACGCGCATCATGATGCCGCAGACCTGGGAAGGGCACCCGCTGCGTAAAGACTATCCGGCACGCGCCACCGAGTTCGATCCTTACGAGCTGACCAAGCAGAAAGAAGAACTCGAGATGGAGTCGTTGACCTTCAAGCCTGAAGACTGGGGCATGAAGCGTGGTACCGAAAATGAGGACTTCATGTTCCTCAACCTCGGTCCTAACCACCCGTCCGCGCACGGTGCTTTCCGTATCATCCTGCAGCTTGATGGTGAAGAGATTGTCGACTGTGTTCCGGACGTCGGTTATCACCACCGCGGTGCTGAGAAAATGGGCGAACGCCAGTCCTGGCACAGCTACATTCCTTACACCGACCGTATCGAATACCTCGGCGGTTGTGTTAACGAAATGCCTTACGTGCTGGCCGTTGAAAAACTCGCCGGTATCGTGACGCCGGATCGCGTTAACACCATCCGTGTCATGCTGTCTGAACTGTTCCGTATCAACAGCCATCTGCTGTACATCTCTACGTTTATTCAGGACGTGGGCGCGATGACTCCGGTGTTCTTCGCCTTTACCGATCGTCAGAAAATCTACGATCTGGTGGAAGCGATCACCGGTTTCCGTATGCACCCGGCCTGGTTCCGTATTGGTGGCGTAGCGCATGACCTGCCGAAGGGCTGGGATCGTCTGCTGCGCGAGTTCCTTGACTGGATGCCAGCGCGTCTGGATTCCTATGTCAAAGCGGCGCTGAAAAACACCATTCTGATTGGCCGTTCCAAAGGCGTAGCTGCGTATAACGCAGACGACGCTCTGGCCTGGGGCACCACCGGTGCTGGCCTGCGCGCAACGGGTATCCCGTTCGATGTGCGTAAATGGCGTCCATACTCTGGCTACGAAAACTTTGACTTTGAAGTCCCGACAGGTGATGGCGTCAGTGACTGCTATTCCCGCGTGATGCTCAAAGTGGAAGAACTGCGTCAGAGCCTGCGTATTCTGGAACAGTGCTACAAAAACATGCCGGAAGGCCCGTTCAAGGCGGATCACCCGCTGACCACGCCGCCACCGAAAGAGCGCACGCTGCAACACATCGAAACCCTGATCACGCACTTCCTGCAAGTGTCGTGGGGGCCGGTCATGCCTGCGCAAGAATCTTTCCAGATGGTTGAAGCAACCAAAGGGATCAACAGCTACTACCTGACCAGTGACGGCAGCACCATGAGCTACCGCACCCGTGTCCGTACGCCAAGCTTCCCGCATTTGCAGCAGATCCCGTCCGTAATCCGTGGCAGCCTGGTATCCGACTTGATCGTGTATCTGGGCAGTATCGATTTTGTAATGTCAGATGTGGACCGCTAACGATGACAGATATCAATAAAGACTCAGAAGTTCAGTACATCAACGTCAGCGAGCCCGTCGCGCCGCCGGTGTTTGTGCTGAGCGACGCTGAACGTGAAGCGATTGAGCACGAAAAACATCACTACGAAGATGCCCGTGCGGCCTCTATCGAAGCGCTGAAGATCGTGCAAAAAGCGCGTGGCTGGGTGCCTGATGGCGCTATCTACGCGATCTCCGATGTTCTGGGCATTCCTGCCAGCGATGTTGAAGGTGTGGCGACATTCTACAGCCAGATCTTCCGTCAGCCGGTGGGTCGCCATGTGATCCGTTACTGTGACAGCGTAGTGTGCCACATCACTGGTTATCAGGGGATCCAGGCTGCTCTGGAACAACAGTTGCACATCAAGCCGGGCGAAACGACTGAAGACGGACGTTTTACCCTGCTGCCGACCTGCTGCCTCGGTAACTGTGACAAAGGCCCGTCAATGATGATTGATGAGGACACGCACAGCCATCTGACGCCAGAAGCGATCGGTTCGCTACTGGAGCGCTACGCATGACCTACATTCCAAGACACATCGAACGCACGCCAGAAATGCACCCGCTGACATGGCGTATGCGTGATGATAAGCAGCCTGTCTGGATTGACGAATACCGCAGCAAAAACGGTTACGTCGGTGCAGAAAAAGCACTTAAAGGTATGGCTCAGGAAGAAATCGTCAATCTGGTAAAAGACGCTGGCCTGAAAGGGCGCGGCGGCGCAGGTTTCTCCACCGGTCTGAAGTGGAGCCTGATGCCGAAAGACGAAAGCATGAACATCCGCTATCTGCTGTGTAACGCCGATGAGATGGAACCGGGCACGTATAAAGACCGTATGCTGATGGAGCAAATGCCGCACCTGCTGGTGGAAGGCATGTTGATCTCGGCATTCGCGCTGAAGTCTTACCGTGGTTACATCTTCCTGCGTGGCGAATACATCGAAGCGGCAGTGAATCTGCGTCGTGCGATTGCGGAAGCCACAGAAGCGGGACTGCTGGGTAAAAATATTCTCGGTACCGGTTTTGATTTTGAACTGATTGTTCACACCGGCGCAGGGCGTTACATCTGCGGTGAAGAAACCGCACTGATTAACTCGCTGGAAGGCCGCCGTGCTAACCCGCGTTCCAAGCCACCGTTCCCGGCGTCTGCCGGTGCATGGGGTAAACCGACCTGCGTGAACAACGTCGAAACCTTGTGCAACGTGCCAGCCATCCTGGAGCACGGAGTGGACTGGTACAAAGGTATGTCTGCGGGCAAAAGTGAAGATGCCGGCACCAAACTGATGGGCTTCTCTGGTCGGGTAAAAAACCCTGGCGTCTGGGAACTGCCGTTTGGGACTACCGCACGTGAAATTCTTGAAGACTATGCCGGTGGCATGCGTGATGGCCTGAAATTTAAAGCCTGGCAGCCGGGCGGGGCGGGGACCGACTTCCTGACCGCCGATCATCTGGATCTGCCGATGGACTTTGCCAGCATTGGTAAAGCCGGTAGCCGTCTGGGGACCGCACTGGCGATGGCCGTTGACCATGAAATCGGTATGGTTCCGCTGGTGCGTAACCTGGAAGAGTTCTTCGCTCGTGAATCTTGTGGCTGGTGTACACCGTGCCGCGATGGCCTGCCGTGGAGTGTGAAAATTCTTCGTGCGCTGGAACGTGGTGAAGGCCAGCCGGGGGATATCGAAACTCTCCTGCAGCTTTGCCGCCAGCTTGGCCCGGGCAAAACCTTCTGCGCACACGCGCCAGGTGCCGTGGAGCCATTGCAGAGTGCGATTAAATATTTCCGGGAAGAGTTTGAGGCGGGTATCGCCAAACAGCATTACAACAACGCACATGCGATTGCGGGCATTCAGCCGAACAATCTGCTGAAAGAGCGCTGGTAGTGAAGGCAACAGGCAGCGGACGTGAGCCCGCTGTGCGCGAATTTCCGGAACAAGGGACGCGCTGTCGAATGATATACGCCAACCCGGCAAGAATTTTTGATTAACGCCCGTTTAGACGGGCCACGTGGAAGCATGCTGACTATGGCTACGATTCATGTAGACGGCAAAGAATACGACGTAGACGGAGCGGACAACCTGTTACAGGCTTGCCTCTCTCTCGGCCTCGATATTCCTTATTTTTGCTGGCATCCGGCGCTGGGAAGCGTCGGCGCTTGCCGCCAATGTGCGGTTAAGCAATACCAAAACGCGGAAGACACGCGCGGTCGTCTGGTGATGTCATGTATGACACCGGCGTCTGATGGCACCTTCATTTCCATCGACGACTCTGAAGCGAAAGAATTCCGTGAAAGCGTCGTGGAATGGCTGATGACAAACCATCCGCACGACTGTCCGGTGTGTGAGGAAGGCGGTAACTGTCACCTGCAGGATATGACAGTCATGACCGGCCACAGTATGCGCCGTTACCGTTTCACCAAGCGTACCCATAACAACCAGGATCTCGGGCCGTTCATCTCTCATGAAATGAACCGCTGTATCGCTTGTTACCGCTGTGTCCGTTACTACAAGGATTACGCGGACGGCACCGATCTGGGTGTTTATGGCGCGCACGACAACGTCTATTTCGGTCGTCCGGAAGATGGCCCGCTGGAAAGCGAGTTCTCCGGTAACCTGGTAGAAGTGTGTCCGACCGGCGTATTCACCGATAAAACGCACTCCGAACGCTATAACCGTAAATGGGACATGCAGTTTGCGCCAAGCATCTGTCAGCAATGTTCTGTTGGCTGTAACACCAGCCCGGGTGAGCGTTACGGCGAACTGCGTCGTATCGAAAACCGTTATAACGGTACCGTAAACCATTACTTCCTGTGCGACCGTGGTCGTTTCGGTTATGGCTACGTGAACCTGAAAGATCGTCCAAAGAAACCTTTGCAGCTTCGTGGTAACGACTGGATCGAACTTAACGCCGAACAGGCGATGCAGGGCGCGGCAGACATTATCCGTCAGGCGAAGAAAACCATCGGTATCGGTTCTCCGCGCGCGAGTCTGGAAAGCAACTTTGCGTTGCGCGAACTGGTTGGCGCCGAAAACTTCTATACCGGTATCAATGCGGCAGAGCAGGGCCGTCTGCAACTGATGCTGAACGTTCTGCGCAACAGCGGTGTTCACACACCGGCGCTGCGTGAAATCGAAGAATACGATGCCGTTCTGGTGCTGGGCGAAGATCTGACTCAGACCGGTGCGCGTATCGCGTTATCTGTTCGTCAGGCCGTTAAAGGCAAAGCCCGCGCGATGGCTGCGGCTCAGCGCGTAGCCGACTGGCAAATCGCGGCAGTCCAGAACATCGGTCAGCACGCCAAACATCCGCTGTTCATCACTAACGTGGACAACACCAAACTCGACGATATCGCGGCTTATAATTACCGTGCACCGGTCGATGAGCAGGCGCGTTTCGGCTTTGCTATCGCCCATGCGCTGGATAATTCTGCGCCAGCGGTCAGCGACCTTGCTGATGGCCTGAACAAGAAAATCGACGTGATCGTGCAGGCACTGACCGGCGCGCGCAAGCCGCTGATCATCACCGGTACGAGCGCCGGTTCTGATGCCATCATCGAAGCCGCTGCAAATATCGCGAAAGCGCTGAAAGTGGCTGGCAGTGATGTCGGCATTACGTTCGTGGCTTCTGCGGCAAACAGCATCGGTCTTTCGATGATTGGTGGCGGCTCGCTGGACGAAGCACTGGAATTGCTGACCCGCGGCGAAGCCGACAGCGCGATCGTCATGGAAAATGACCTTTATCGTCAGGCGCCTGAAGCGAAAGTTGATGCGGCATTAGCGAATGTGCAGAACCTGCTGGTCGTTGACCATCAGCGTACGCGCATTATGGATAAAGCCAGCCTGATCCTGCCTGCGGCAAGTTTCGCAGAAAGCGACGGCACGCTGGTGAATCAGGAAGGCCGCGCACAGCGCTTCTTCCAGGTTTACGATCCGGCTTACTACGACACAACGGTTGCTATGCTGGAAAGCTGGCGCTGGATGCACTCGCTGCATTCCACCATCAACAGCCGCCATGTTGACTGGACGCAGCTGGATCACGTCATTGAAGCCTGCGTTGAAGCACTGCCACAGCTGAAAGGCATGGTAGAAGCTGCGCCAAACGCCAGCTTCCGTATCCGTGGTCAGAAACTGGCGCGTTCTCCGGCACGTTCCAGTGGTCGTACCGCCATGCGCGCGAACATCAGCGTTCATGAACCGCGTCAGCCGCAAGATAAAGACACCATGTTTGCCTTCTCAATGGAAGGGAACAACAGCCCGACAGCCAACCGCAATCAGGTGCCATTCGCCTGGGCGCCGGGCTGGAACTCACCACAAGCCTGGAACAAATTCCAGAGTGAAGTCGGCGGCAGTCTGCGCCATGGTGATCCGGGTGTGCGTTTGATTGAAGCAGGTGAGGGGACACTCGATTACTTCACCACTATTCCGGCTGCCTTTACTGCGCAGAGCGATAACTGGCGTGTTGCGCCTTATTATCACCTGTTCGGCAGCGAAGAAATGACACAGCGCTCTAAGGTGATCCAGCAACGTATGCCACAGGCGTATGTGATGGTTAACCCGGCAGATGCTGCGCAATTAGGGGTGAATGCAGGTTCTCAGGTGGAATTCACCTGTGCCGGTCAGACCCTCAGATTGCCGGTTCGTCTGAGTGAAACATTGAGTCAGGGCCAGGTTGGCCTGCCGCTGGGCTTGCCGGGTATTCCTCCGATACTGGTTGGCGCAACGGTTGAAAATCTGCGGGAGGCAGCACAATGAGCTGGTTTACACCTGTAGTCATTGATTCATTGATCGCTATTCTGAAAGCTGTCGTGATCCTGCTGGTTGTTGTGACCTGCGGGGCCTTTATGAGCTTCGGTGAGCGTCGCTTGCTGGGTCTGTTCCAGAACCGTTACGGACCAAACCGTGTCGGCTGGGGCGGTTCCCTGCAGCTGGTCGCTGACATGATCAAGATGTTCTTCAAGGAAGACTGGGTACCTAAATTCACCGACAAAGCCATCTTTACGCTGGCGCCGATGATTGCATTTACGTCCCTGCTGATCTCCTTTGCGATTGTTCCGGTCAGCCCGACCTGGTTCGCCGCAGACCTGAACATCGGTATTTTGTTCTTCCTGATGATGGCCGGTCTGACCGTCTATGCCGTGTTGTTCGCTGGCTGGTCCAGTAACAACAAATACTCGCTGCTGGGTGCGATGCGTGCATCCGCTCAGACGCTGAGCTACGAAGTGTTCCTTGGCTTATCGCTGATGGGCGTTGTAGCGCAGGCGGGTTCCTTCAATCTGCAAGACATCGTCATTTCTCAGTCGCACATGTGGAACATCATCCCGCAGTTCTTTGGTTTCGTGACCTTTGCGATTGCCGGTGTGGCTGTTTGTCACCGTCACCCGTTTGACCAGCCGGAAGCCGAGCAGGAACTGGCCGATGGTTACCACATTGAATATTCCGGTATGAAATTCGGTCTGTTCTTCGTGGGGGAATATATCGGTATCGTGACTGTCTCTGCGCTGATCGTCACCTTGTTCTTCGGTGGCTGGCAGGGGCCGTTCCTGTATCCGGTGATCTGGTTTGCGCTGAAAACGGCGTTCTTCATGGTGATGTTCATTTTGATCCGTGCTGCTTTACCGCGTCCCCGCTACGACCAGGTGATGTCATTTGGCTGGAAAGTTTGCCTGCCACTGACCTTGCTTAATCTGCTGGCGACCGCTGCGGTCATCTTGTACAACGCGCAATAAGGGGTGATGAAACCATGACATTGAAAGACATAGTGGTCGGGTTCGGTACCCAGGTTCGCAGCTTGTGGATGATAGGCATGCACGCCTTCGCCAAGCGCGAAACCCAGATGTACCCTGAAGTTCCGGTCAATCCACCTCCGCGTTACCGTGGCCGTATCGTGCTGACGCGCGATCCGGACGGTGAAGAGCGCTGCGTTGCCTGTAACCTGTGTGCGGTAGCCTGTCCGGTAGGCTGTATTTCTCTGCAAAAAGCAGAAATGAAAGACGGTCGCTGGTATCCGGAATTCTTCCGCATCAACTTCTCACGCTGCATTTTCTGCGGTCTGTGCGAAGAAGCTTGCCCGACAACAGCCATTCAGCTGACGCCGGACTTCGAGCTGGGCGAATTCAAACGCCAGGATCTGGTGTATGAAAAAGAAGATCTGTTGATCTCTGGGCCGGGTAAATATCCGGAATACAATTTCTACCGGATGGCCGGTATGGCGATTGACGGCAAGTCGAAAGGCGAAGCTGAAAATGAAGCCAAACCGATCAACGTCAAAGGTCTGTTGCCTTAAGGAGCCGCAAGCATGGAATTTGCATTTTATATTGCAGCCCTGGTGGCCGTGTTGGCGACATTGCGTGTTATCACGCATACCAACCCGGTTCATGCACTGCTGTATCTGATCGTCTCTTTACTGGCGATTGCTGCGGTCTTCTTCTCGCTCGGTGCGTATTTCGCCGGTGCCCTGGAGATCATCGTTTACGCCGGCGCCATTATGGTGCTGTTCGTCTTCGTCGTGATGATGCTCAACCTCGGCAATGTCGAAGAACAGGAACGTGCATGGCTTAAACCTGCTACCTGGATCGGACCTTCGGTTCTGTCAGTCATCCTGCTGGTGGTGATGATTATGTCAATCCTCGGCGTGCATGATCACGGTATCAAAGGCGACATGATTGATGCGAAAGCAGTGGGCATCGCGCTGTTCGGGCCTTACGTTCTGGCTGTTGAACTGGCGTCAATGCTGTTGCTGGCCGGTCTGGTCGTGGCATTCCATATTGGTCGTGAACACAAACCGGGTGAAGTCTTCGGTGACGCACCGGTTACGACCGAAATGGCAACAAAAAGAAAACCGGAGGAGAGAGCATGATCCCTCTACAACATGGTCTGATTCTGGCCGCGATCCTCTTTGTTTTGGGGCTTACCGGGCTGCTGGTTCGTCGTAATTTGCTGTTTATGCTGATCAGTCTTGAAGTGATGATTAACGCGGCAGCGCTGGCGTTTATCGTGGCGGGAAGCTACTGGGGTCAGGCAGACGGGCAGGTGATGTACATTCTGGCCATCAGCCTGGCTGCGGCGGAGGCCAGTATTGGTCTGGCGTTGCTGCTGCAACTGTATCGCCGTCGCCACACTCTCAATATTGATACTGTCAGTGAGATGCGCGGATGAACTTACTCTATTTAACAATTTTGTTCCCGCTGATTGGCTTCCTGTTACTGGCCTTTTCACGCGGTCGCTGGTCTGAAAATACCTCTGCTACCATTGGCGTAGGTTCCATTGGTCTGGCAGCAGTGACCACCATTTATGTGGGCATCAATTTCCTCAGCCAGAAAGCGGCGGGCGTGGAAGTCTTTAATCAGCATCTGTGGAACTGGATGCAGGTTGGTGACTTCAATATTCCTGTCACACTGACGCTCGACGGTTTGTCGATGACCATGCTGTCCGTGGTGACCGGCGTCGGTTTCTTCATCCACATGTTCGCTTCCTGGTACATGCGCGGTGAAGAAGGCTACTCACGCTTCTTCGCGTACACCAACCTGTTTATCGCCAGCATGGTGATTCTGGTACTGGCAGACAACCTGTTGCTGATGTACCTCGGTTGGGAAGGTGTGGGTCTGTGCAGTTACCTGTTGATCGGTTTCTACTATACCCATCCGGCAAACGGCGCGGCAGCGATGAAAGCATTTATCGTGACCCGTGTGGGTGACGTGTTCCTGGCTTTCGCACTGTTCATCCTGTACCGCGAACTGGGCACGCTGAACTTCCGTGAACTGATGATCCTGGCACCGCAGAAACTGGCAGTAGGCGACACGGCAATTACCTGGGCGACCCTGATGTTACTGGGCGGCGCAGTGGGTAAATCCGCACAGCTTCCGCTTCAGACCTGGCTGGCAGACGCCATGGCCGGTCCGACGCCGGTTTCCGCGCTGATCCACGCCGCGACCATGGTCACCGCCGGTGTTTACCTGATTGCACGTACTCATGGCCTGTTCCTGATGGCGCCTGAAATCCTGCATCTGGTGGGCATTATCGGTGCGGTCACGCTGGTTCTGGCCGGTTTCGCTGCGCTGGTGCAAACCGATATCAAACGTGTTCTCGCGTACTCGACCATGAGCCAGATTGGTTACATGTTCCTGGCGCTGGGCGTTCAGGCGTGGGATGCCGCTATCTTCCACCTGATGACGCACGCATTCTTTAAAGCACTGTTGTTCCTTTCTTCCGGTTCGGTCATTTTGGCCTGCCACCACGAACAGAACATTTTCAAAATGGGCGGATTACGTAAATCCATTCCTCTTGTCTATATCTGCTTCCTGGTCGGTGGCGCGGCGCTGTCCGCCTTGCCAATCATCACTGCGGGCTTCTTCAGTAAAGATGAAATCCTCGCGGGTGCGCTGGCTAACGGCCACCTGAATCTGATGGTTGCGGGTCTGGTCGGTGCGTTTATGACCTCGCTGTACACCTACCGCATGATCTTCATCGTCTTCCACGGCGAAGAGAAAATCAAAGCGCATGCGGGTAAAGGCATCACTCACCACCTGCCGCTGCTGGTGTTACTGGTTCTGTCCACCTTTATTGGCGCGATGATTGTTCCGCCACTGAAAGGCGTACTGCCGGATACCACTGAGCTGGCGCATGGCAGTGTGCTGACGCTGGAAATCACATCAGGCGTGATTGCAATTGCGGGCATTCTGCTGGCGGCTGCCCTGTATCTGGGGAAACGCTCACTGGTCAACAGCATTGCGAAAAGCGCACCGGGCCGTTTCTTCACGACCTGGTGGTTCCATGCCTGGGGCTTCGACTGGCTGTACGACATGATTTTCGTGAAACCTTATCTGCTGGTTGCGAAACTCCTGCAACGTGATCCACTGAACTCAATGATGAATCTGCCTGCGCTGTTTGCCCGTCTGGGTAACCGTGGTCTGACTCTCAGCGAAAACGGTCAGGTTCGTTGGTACGTCGCGTCAATGGGGCTCGGTGCAGTTGTCGTTCTGGCGCTGCTGCTGGTGATTTAAGCCTGCATTACGGGTGTAGTTATCAATGCCGGTCTGTTGGTGTTACGGACCGGCAAGTGAAATAGCCTTCGGGCATAAAAGAAGGGAACGACACGCCATGCTATTACCTTGGCTAATATTTATCCCCTTTATCGGCGGGCTGCTGTGCTGGCAGACTGAGCGCTTTGGGAGCAAAGTACCGCGCTGGATCGCGTTAATTGCGATGGGGCTGACGCTGGCTCTTTCCGTGCAATTGTGGTTGCAGGGAGGATATTCATTAACGACGCCTGCGGGTATTCCACAGTGGCAATCCGAGTTTTCGGTGCCGTGGATCCCTCGTTTTGGCATCAGCTTCCATCTGGCTCTGGACGGTTTGTCCCTGCTGATGGTGGTTCTGACCGGTCTGTTGGGTGTTCTGGCGATCCTCTGTTCGTGGCGTGAAATCCAGAAGTATCAGGGTTTCTTCCACCTGAACTTACTGTGGATCCTCGGCGGCGTGATCGGCGTGTTCCTCGCCATCGACATGTTCCTGTTCTTCTTCTTCTGGGAAATGATGCTGGTGCCGATGTACTTCCTGATTGCCTTGTGGGGACACAAAGCGTCAGACGGTAAAACGCGTATCAGCGCAGCAACCAAATTCTTCATCTATACGCAGTCCAGCGGTCTGGTGATGTTGATTGCCATCCTTGGTCTGGTGTTTGTGCATTACAACGCCACCGGAGTGTGGACATTCAACTACGCTGACCTGCTGAAAACGCCAATGTCGCACGGTGTTGAATATCTGCTGATGCTGGGCTTCTTCATCGCCTTCGCGGTGAAAATGCCGGTTGTGCCACTGCACGGCTGGTTGCCGGATGCACACAGTCAGGCACCAACCGCCGGTTCCGTCGACTTAGCCGGTATCTTGCTGAAAACCGCGGCCTACGGGATGTTGCGTTTCTGTCTGCCACTGTTCCCGGAAGCGTCTCACCAGTTCGCACCGATTGCCATGTGGCTGGGTGTGATTGGTATCTTCTACGGTGCGTGGATGGCGTTCTGCCAGACTGATATTAAACGTCTGATTGCTTACACCTCCGTTTCGCACATGGGCTTCGTGCTGATTGCTATCTACACCGGCAGCCAGCTGGCGTACCAGGGCGCAGTTATCCAGATGATTGCACATGGTTTGTCCGCAGCCGGTATGTTCATCATCTGTGGTCAGCTGTACGAACGTCTGCATACCCGTGATATGCGCCAGATGGGCGGATTGTGGGGACGAATCAAATACCTGCCAGCGTTGTCGCTGTTCTTCGCCGTCGCTACTTTAGGGATGCCGGGTACAGGTAACTTCGTCGGTGAATTCCAGATCCTGTTCGGCAGCTACCCGGTTGTGCCGGTGATCACTGTCATCTCAACCTTTGGTCTGGTGTTCGCTTCGGTTTACTCACTGGTGATGATGCAGCGCGCTTACTACGGCAAAGCAAAATCTGACGAACCGCTGCCGGGCATGACCTCACGCGAACTGTCGATCATCTTGTTACTTGTTGTATTGCTGGTGGCGCTGGGCTTATACCCGCAGCCAATTCTGGATACTTCAAGTGCCGCGATGAGCAACATTCAGCACTGGTTCGGGTCTTCAGTTTCCACTATTTCAACGACAAGGCCGTAACTCGCCATGACATTTACACTTCAAAATCTGATCGCACTATTACCGCTGATGATCGTCGGATTGACGGTGGTGGTGGTGATGCTGTCCATTGCGTGGCGACGCGACCATTTTCTTAATGCCACACTGACAGTCATCGGGCTGAACGTTGCCTTACTTTCTCTTTACTACGTCGGGCAGGTCGGCCCGCAGGACGTCACACCGTTGCTGCGCGTTGACGGCTACTCGATGTTCTACATCGGGCTGGTGCTGCTGGCGAGTCTGGCCACCAGTACGTTTGCTTATCCCTGGCTGGCCGGTTATCCGGATAACCGCGAAGAGTTCTACCTGTTAGTTCTCATTGCGGCCATGGGCGGCATTCTGCTGGCATGCTCTAACCATCTGGCGTCAATGTTTCTCGGGATCGAACTGATTTCCCTGCCATTGTTCGGCCTGATTGGTTACGCCTACCGCCAGAAACGCTCGCTGGAAGCGGCGATCAAATATATGCTGCTGTCGGCTGCTGCGTCTTCCTTCCTGCTGTTTGGTATGGCGCTGCTGTACGCACAGTCCGGTGATTTGTCCTTTGCGTCACTGGGCAAAAACCTGGGCGACGGCGTGATGCTGCACCAGCCGCTGCTGATGGCCGGTCTGGGCATGATGATTGTTGGTCTGGGCTTCAAGCTGTCGCTGGTTCCGTTCCACCTGTGGACGCCAGACGTGTATCAGGGCGCACCTGCACCGGTTTCGACTTTCCTGGCAACCGCCAGCAAAATCGCAATCTTCGCTGTGGTGATGCGTTTGTTCCTGTACGCGCCGGTGGCTGACAGCGAATCGATTCGTATCGTGCTGGCGATTATCGCCTTCTGCTCGATTCTGGTCGGTAACCTGATGGCGATCAGCCAGAGCAATATCAAACGTCTGCTCGGTTACTCTTCCATCGCTCACCTGGGTTATCTGCTGGTGGCGCTGATTGCCGTACAAACGCATCAGCTGTCGATGGAAACCGTTGGCGTGTATCTGGCCGGTTACCTGTTCAGCAGCCTCGGTGCTTTCGGTGTGGTCAGCCTGATGTCCAGCCCGTACAAAGGCCCGGACGCAGAATCGCTGTTCTCCTACCGTGGTCTGTTCTGGCATAAGCCAATCCTGTCTGCGGTAATGACCGTGATGATGCTGTCACTGGCCGGTATTCCGATGACGCTGGGCTTTATCGGTAAGTTCTACGTGATTGCGACCGGTGTGACCGCGCATCTGTGGTGGCTGACCGGTGCTGTGGTTGTTGGTTCTGCGATTGGTCTTTACTACTACCTGCGCGTAACGGTGAGCTTGTATCTGAGCGCGCCTGAAACGCTGGTTCGTGATACGCCAAACAACTGGGCGCTCACGGCGGGTGGGGTAGTCGTACTGATTTCCGCGATTCTGGTGCTGCTGCTGGGTATCTTCCCGCAACCGCTGATTTCGCTGGTACAGATGGCGCAACCGCTGCTCTGATAAAGTCTGCAGACGCAGTCTGAAAAGCTGACGAAGCCGCTCACATGAGCGGCTTTTTTAATCGTATTGGTTGATAAATGTGATTAATATCACATTTATATGTACGTTCAGCTAAATATTACATTCATTTTGTGATCTTCCCCATTCCATTATTCCTGCCATTGCGTACACTGCGCGCTTGTTCAAATTCGTATGGAATTACGCCATGAATGTTTTAGTGATGATTGCCATTACCACCGGCATCCTCTCCGGTATCTGGGGCTGGGTGGCTATCAGCCTTGGCCTGATAAGCTGGGCGGGATTCCTCGGATGCACGGCGTATTTCGCCTGTCCGCAGGGCGGGCTGCGCGGATTACTGATCAGCACGCTGACCTGTCTCAGCGGCGTGTTCTGGGCGGTAGTGATCATCACGGGCAGCGCTATGCGTCCCGAATGGAGCATTCTGGGTTATATGCTGACCGGCGTCGTCGCCTTCCTGATGTGCATTCAGGCGCGTCAGCAGTGGCTGGCGTTTGTTCCGGGCACCTTTATCGGTGCCTGTGCGACTTTCGCCGCACAGGGCGACTGGCGGCAGGTGGTGGTGTCATTGCTGGTCGGTCTGGTATTCGGTTACGCGATGAAAAACAGCGGATTATGGCTGGCGAAACAGCGCGAAAAGCAGCTGAATGGCGCTAAAAATGCCGCCATTTTACCGGATGTCAAAGGGTCAGAAGGTTCTTAAAACCCCGTTTTTACGACAGTTTTCTGATGATCTGTCGGGCAATTCAGGCGGAACTGCGCTAGGGTTAATGGCAGCATAAGTTTTTAGAAGACCCGAACACATCATAAGGAGATAACCATGGCTGACCAATTTGAGACACAGCAGAATTCGTTAGATGACGATTTGCGTATGCTGACTGAAACTCTGGAAGAAGTGCTGAAATCTTCCGGCGATAAAGCGGATGAGAAATACGTGCAAATTAAAGCACGTGCTGAAAACGCACTGAAAGACATTAAATCCCGTATTGACCCTTCCGCCCGTTCTTACTGCAAGAAAGCCCGTCACGTCGCGGAACAGACTGACAGCTATGTGCGTGAAAATCCGTGGCATGGCGTGGGCGTCGGTGCCGCCGTCGGCCTGGTTGTAGGCCTGTTGTTGCGTCGCTAATGTCATTCCTTCAGGGGCAGCGTCCTGCTGCTCCTGCTCTTAACGCATTTGATAACTCCTTTGTCTGCTCCTATACTCCCTCTTAGCTAACAGCACTCACTTCAGCTTGATCTGTCGCATATTTTCATTTTTCGTATCGCCGCATAATTCATCCGTAATTGATCCAACCCGTTTTTTGATCCAGAAGGGTATTTCTGCCCGTCACTAAACATCCGGTATGGCCCGAGGTAGCGGTGAAACAAATATCAGCAATCATTGAGCAGCTTGATACAACACTGGCAGGCGAATGGCCTGATACAGCGGGGATCCGGCAGTTCAGTTATTCTCTGCAAAAACAGCCAGACACCGGCCTGCTGGAATGGTTGTCTGCGCAACCCTGCTACCCTAAATTCTACTGGCAACAGCGTGATGGCAATGAAGAAGCCGCCGTTTGTGGCGATGCTTACGCTTTTGGCGATACGGCACAGGCGCAGGCTTTTATCCGCGAACATCAGGATGTACCTGATCTGCACATCTGGGGGCTGAACGCCTTCAATGGCGCTGACAGCTCCGCCTTTGCTGCCAATGCACTGTTTCTCCCGCGCGTCGAACTTTGCCGTCAGGGCAGCCGCTACTGGTTGCGTTGTACGCTTTTCAGTGCGCATTCTTTACGTGTGGAAGCTCGCCGCACGCGTTTGTTCCTGCGATCTCTGGTTGCCAGTCAGGCTTTACCGCCGATCGCCTCCCGCGTCTTACAGCACCAGCATTTACCGGCGCAGCCGCAGTGGAATCAGCTGATTACCCGCGCACTGAACTGCATTGAAGCGCAGCAATTCGACAAAGTCGTGCTGGCGCGAAAAACTACGCTGACTCTCAGCCAGCCTCTGAACGCCTGCGCATTTCTGGCTGCCAGTCGTGCGGTGAACCACCACTGCTATCACTTTATGCTGGCATTCACGCCACAACAGGCTTTCCTGGGTTCCAGCCCTGAACGCCTGTTCCTGCGCAACCACGATGAGTTATATACCGAAGCGCTGGCGGGCACCGTCGCCAACGATCCTGATGATTTTAAAGCACAGGAACTGGGCGACTGGCTGCTGAACGACTGCAAAAATCAGCGAGAAAACCTGCTGGTGGTGGATGACATTTGCCAGCGTTTGCAGGGCGGGGCGCAAACCCTCGACATCATGCCTGCCGAGATTTTACGTCTGCGCAAAGTACAGCATCTGCGCCGCAGTATTCATGGCGAACTGACGGAATCCGATGACGCCGGTTGTCTGCAACGTTTACAACCGACGGCGGCCGTCGCCGGATTGCCGCGTCAGGCAGCCCGCGAATTTATCGCTGAATTTGAGCCTTTTGACCGCGAATGGTATGCCGGTTCCGCCGGGTACATCAGCGCTGAACAGACGGAGTTTACCGTCGCGCTGCGTTCTGCGGCGGTGAAAGGACATCATCTGGAACTCTACGCTGGCGCGGGAATTGTCGCCGGTTCTGACGCTGCACAGGAGTGGCAGGAAATCGAAAACAAAGCCGCAGGATTGCGTACTTTGCTGGAAGAGCACTACACGCCTGCCGTTCAGGCCGGATAATCCTTTGCCGGAGTAAGTTGACCATGTCTGTTGCCGTTTTTAACCGCCGCTGGGCGACGCTGCTCCTCGAAACACTGACCCGCCATCAGGTGCAACACGTTTGCATTGCGCCCGGTTCCCGCTCCACGCCGCTGACACTTGCCGCCGCAGCGCATCCACACCTTATCTGCCATACCCATTTTGATGAACGCGGCCTCGGCCATCTGGCGCTTGGGCTGGCAAAAGCCAGCGGGCAGCGTGTGGCGATCATTGTCACCTCCGGCACAGCGGTAGCCAATCTTTATCCGGCGCTGATCGAAGCCGGGCTGACCGGCGAAAAGCTGGTATTGCTCACTGCCGACCGTCCGCCGGAGCTTATCGATTGTGGCGCGAATCAGGCTATCCGCCAGACCGGCATGTTTGCCAGCCATCCTGTACACACCCTGGATTTGCCGCGTCCGACGCCGGAAATCAGTGCCCGCTGGCTGGTCTCCGCGCTGGATAATGCACTGGCGCAGCAGACACACGGCGCGGTGCATATTAACTGTCCCTTCCCCGAACCGCTGTATGGTGAAGACAGCGGTGAATATCTGGACTGGCTGCAACAGCTGGGCGACTGGTGGCAGGGGCATCAGCCGTGGCTGAATTACTCGCCGGTTGAGCATACGACCGCACAGCCAGACTGGTTTTCCTGGCGGCAAAAGCGCGGCGTGATTATTGCCGGTCGCATTTCAGCGCAGGAAAGCGAGTCCGTCGCGCGCTGGGCCGAACTACTTGGCTGGCCGCTGATCAGCGACGTTCAGGCTTCTACGGGTAACCCGCTTCCCTGTGCCGATTTATGGCTGGCTTCACCGCAGGCACAGGCTGTGCTGGCACGCGCTCAGTTGGTGATTCAGTTTGGCGGCGGTTTAACCGGTAAACGTTTACTGCAATGGCAGGCAGCGTGTGAACCCGAGGAATACTGGCTGATTGATACATTGCCGGGGCGTCAGGATCCGGCGCAGCACCGTGGCCGCAGGATACAGGCGACCGTCGCTGACTGGTTGCTGACGCATCCGGCTCAGCCACAGCCTGACTGGGCGGAAGAGCTTGGATCCTGTTCGCAACGTGCCAGTCAGGCGGTGAAAACTCATCTCGATGGCACTTTTGGAGAGGCCGCCGCCGCATGGCAGCTTCCGGCATTATTACCCGCGCACGGCCAGTTATTCCTCGGCAACAGCCTGATTGTCCGGCTGGTCGATGCCTTTGCAAAACTGCCCGCCGGTTATCCTGTTTATGCCAATCGCGGTGCAAGCGGTATTGATGGTTTGCTTTCCACCGCTGCGGGCGTGCAGCGCGCAACCTGCAAACCGACGCTGGTGCTGCTCGGCGATATCTCTGCGCTGTATGATTTGAACGCACTGGCGCTGATGCGTCAGTGCTCAGCGCCAACCGTCATCATTATCGTTAACAACAACGGCGGACAGATTTTCTCGCTGCTACCGACGCCGGAAGCTGAGCGCCAGCGATTTTACTGCATGCCGCAGAACGTCAGTTTCAGTCACGCGGCGGCGATGTTTGGTCTGGATTATGCCTGCCCGACATCAGTGCCTGCGCTGTATCAGGCTGTCAGCGAATGCTGGCAGCACGGCGGCGTGAAGCTGATCGAACTGAAAGTCAGTGAGACGGACGGAGCAGAAAGCCTGCGCACGCTGATCCGCCAGATGAGCGCATCATGACGCTGGCCTGTACTTCGCTAAATGCCGGAGCCACAGGCCGTCCGTGGCTGGTATTTCTCCATGGCCTGCTGGGCAGTGCGCAAGACTGGCAGCCGTTACAGGCGTCGCTGGAAGGCTGGCCTTGTCTTTTTATCGATTTGCCGGGACACGGGCGTTCAGCGCAATTAACCGCCGCCGGTTTTGCGGATGTCAGCCAGTTACTGACCGATACTTTGCATCAGCAGGGGATATCGTCGTACTGGCTTATTGGCTACTCGCTCGGCGGACGCATCAGTTTGTATCACGCCTGTCAGGGGGATCGCAGCGGATTGCAGGGCGTGCTGGTCGAAGGTGCGCATCCCGGGCTGACCTGTCAGGCCGAACGCGCGCAGCGTCGTCATCACGATCAGCAATGGGCGACGCGTTTTTTGCAACTGCCGTGGAAACAGGCGCTCGCCAGCTGGTATCGCCAGCCGGTGTTTTCCGGCCTGACCGATGAACAGCGACAGCAGCTGATTTTGCTGCGGGAAAACAACAATCCCCACACTGTGGCTGCGATGCTCACGGCGACATCGCTTTCTGTCCAACCCGATTTGCGCGGACAACTGCATCAGCTTTCGCTGCCCCTGATCTGGTTATGCGGCAGTCATGACACCAAATTTATTCATCTCGCGCAGAATTCCGGTTTCGAACTGCGCACTATCGCCAATGCCGGGCATAACGCCCACCGTGAAAATCCGGCGGAATTTGTCCGTCAGGCGCTGGCATATATTACTTCACCTGTCTTAAAGGACGTTGCACATGATTTATCCTGATGAAAAAGAACTTTACGCGCCGGTCGAATGGCGTGACTGCACCGGTGAGTTTGAAGATATTCGTTATCACAAATCCACCGATGGCATCGCTAAAATCACCATCAACCGCCCTCAGGTGCGTAATGCCTTCCGCCCGCTGACGGTGAAAGAAATGATCCGCGCCCTCGATGACGCCCGTAACGACGAAGGTATCGGTGTGATCGTGCTGACCGGTGAAGGCGAAAAAGCCTTCTGTGCCGGCGGTGACCAGAAAGTCCGTGGCGACTACGGCGGCTATCAGGATGCCAGCGGCGTGCATCATCTGAATGTGCTGGATTTTCAGCGCCAGATCCGCACCTGCCCGAAACCGGTTGTGGCGATGGTGGCGGGTTATTCCATCGGCGGTGGCCACGTGCTGCATATGATGTGCGACCTGACGATTGCGGCAGATAATGCCATCTTCGGCCAGACCGGCCCGAAAGTCGGATCCTTCGACGGCGGCTGGGGCGCATCCTATATGGCGCGCATCGTCGGCCAGAAAAAAGCCCGTGAAATCTGGTTCCTGTGCCGTCAGTACGACGCTAAAGCCGCGCTGGAGATGGGACTGGTCAACACCGTGGTTCCGCTGGCGGATCTGGAAAAAGAAACCGTGCGCTGGTGTCGTGAAATGCTGGAAAACAGCCCGATGGCGCTGCGTTGCCTGAAAGCGGCTCTGAACGCGGATTGCGACGGTCAGGCTGGTTTGCAGGAACTGGCGGGTAACGCCACCATGCTGTTCTACATGACTGACGAAGGTCAGGAAGGCCGCAACGCGTTTAACGAAAAACGCCAGCCGGACTTCAGCAAATTTAAGCGAAATCCATAATGCGCCGCGCCACGGTGTACCGGTATTGCCTGCCGATGGAAGCGGGCGTGGTGCTGCGCAACCAGCGTCTCAAAACGCGCGACGGGCTGCTGGTTTCATTGTGGCAGGACGATAAAACTGGCTGGGGCGAGATTGCGCCGCTGCCCGGATTTAGTCAGGAAGATTTGCCTCAAGCGCAGGAAGCCGTTCAGCATGGCCTGAGTCAGTGGATACAGGGCGCGTCGCTGACGGCGGTTGCCTCAGCATTCAGCGCGTTGCCTTCAGTGGCTTTCGGGCTGAGCTGTGCCGATGCCGAACTGCGCGATGAACTGCCGCAGGTGCTGAGTACGCGCTGTGCGCCTTTGTGCCACGGCGATCCGAATGAGCTTTATGCACGTCTCGGCGCATTACCCGCAGATGCGCATGGCCGCAAAGTCGCCAAAGTAAAAGTCGGACTGTACGAATCTGTCGGTGACGGCCTGAATGTCAGTATGCTGCTGGAAGCCTTACCGGATTTGCATCTGCGTCTCGATGCTAACCGCAGCTGGACGCCGGTGAAAGCCGCAGGATTTGCTCGCCATGTTGCGCCGGAACTGCGGTCCCGCATCACGTTTATCGAAGAACCCTGCCTGACCCGCGAACAGTCCCGCGACTTTGCCCGTCTGACCGGTATCGCAATCGCCTGGGATGAAAGCGTGCGCGAAGCCGGTTTTACCGTGCAGGCTGAGCCCGGTGTGGCGGCTATCATCATTAAACCTACGCTCACCGGTAGTCTGATGCGTTGTCGTCAGCTGATAGCGCAGGCGCACGCCGCCGGGCTGGAAGCGGTGATCAGCTCATCCATTGAATCCAGTCTGGGACTGACACAACTGGCACGTATTGCGCAGTGGCTGACACCAGATGCGGTTCCCGGTCTGGATACGCTGGATCTGATGCAGGCGCAGCTGGTTCGCCGCTGGCCGGATTCCGCGCTTCCGCTGACCGATGTTTCTGCGCTGGAGATTGTATGGCAGAGCAGATAGAGAAGCAGATAAATAGTATGGCAGAGCAAATAATGACGGACTGGCCGTGGCGGCAGAGGTCTGCGCAAACTCCTTTTGCGGTGGCGCTCAAAGCCGGAGACGTCAGCTGGTGCTGGCGCGATTTGCAGCACCGCGTTGACTCGCTGGCCGCCGGATTCATTGCGCAGGGCGTGACGGAAGGCACTGGCGTGGTGTTGCGCAGTAAAAATAATCTGGATGCGTTGCTGAGTTATCTGGCGCTGTTACAGACCGGCGCGCGTTTATTGCCGCTTAATCCGCAACTTCCTCAGACGTTATGCGATGAACTGCTTTCTCAGCTCAATATTGATTTTATGCTCGACCTGGCTGAAACGGCGCTGGGTTTAAATATCCCCGCGCTTTCGCTGCAAAATGACTGGTCCGTCAGCGCCGTGGCATGGCAACCGGATCGCGTGGCAACCCTGACGCTGACCTCCGGCTCCACGGGTTTACCTAAAGCCGCCGCGCATACCGCCTCCGCTCATCTCGCCAGTGCGGCCGGGGTGCTGAGGCTTATCAATTTTACACAGCACGACAGCTGGCTGCTCTCGTTGCCTCAATTCCACGTTTCCGGACAGGGCATCATCTGGCGCTGGTTGCTGGCTGGCGCGACGCTGGTGCTGGCCGACGGGCAACCGTTTGAAGCGGCGCTGCAGGAATGCAGCCATGCCTCACTGGTGCCGACTCAACTGTGGCGCCTGCTCAAAGGCACGCCGTTGCCTGAAAAACTCAAAGACGTCCTGCTGGGTGGGGCGCAGATCCCGCCGGAATTAACCCAGCAAGCAGAACGCGCCGGTATCCGCTGCTGGTGCGGATATGGCATGACCGAAACGGCGTCGACCGTGACGGCAAAACGGGCAGATGGATCTGCGGGCGTCGGGCTGCCGCTCAGCGGTAAAGACGTCAAAATCGTCGATCAGGAAGTCCTGATCCGCAGCGACAGTCTGGCCTGCGGTTACTGGAAAAATGGCGCGCTGACGCCGGTTGTCAGTACTGACGGCTGGTTACATACGCGTGACCGGGGAGAATGGCGGGATGGTGAACTGCTGATCGCCGGACGGCTGGATAATCTCTTTTTCAGCGGCGGGGAAGGGATACAGCCTGAAGATATCGAGAAAGTGCTGGTAAGCCATCCGCAGGTTTCTCAGGCGTTTGTGATACCGGTGGAAGATGAGCAATTTGGACAGCGGCCGGTCGCCGTGCTCGAAGCGCAAGCCGGGCTGTTGTATGAGGAACTCAATCTCTGGCTGAGCAATAAACTCCCGCGCTTTCAGTTGCCGGTGGCCTATCATTCGCTGCCTGAAACTCTTGCACAGGGTGGGATTAAAATCTCGCGGGCCAGCGTCCGCCAGTGGATAGACATGCTTTCGTAAAATATGCTTTTGCAGAAAACATTCTTTTGCAGAAAACATTCTTTTGCAAAAAACAGAAAGGGCCGCGCATTGCGGCCCTTGTCATTTATGCGGCGCTAAAATCAGTCTTTCAGAGCTTTCTCAACACCTGCACCATAAGCAGGGTCGACTTTATAGAACAGTGCGACCTGACGTGCCTGCGTGTCCGGCGACGCATGTTTCAGTTCACCGGCAATACGCGCAAACATGCGCTGATGTTCGGCTTCAGACAGCAGATTGAACAGCAGACGCGGCTGGGTGAAGTAATCGTCATCTTCACGGTGATTCCAGTGATCGGCCGCGCCTTCAATGCTCAGTGGCGGTTCGCTGAAATCAGGTTGTTCCTGGAACAGACCGGCGTTGTTTGGCTCGTAGGTCACCCCGTTGCCGCTGTTACCGTCCACACGCATTGCGCCGTCACGGTGATAATTATGGAACGGGCATTTTGGCGCGTTCACCGGGATCTGATGATGGTTCACGCCCAGACGGTAGCGGTGCGCGTCGCCGTAGGAGAACAGACGTCCCTGTAACATGCGATCTGGTGAGAAACCAATACCAGGGACCACATTCGCGGGGCTCATGGCGACCTGTTCCACTTCGGCAAAGTAGTTTTCCGGATTGCGGTTCAGTTCGAATTCACCGACTTCGATCAGCGGATAGTCGCTGTGCAGCCAGACTTTAGTCAGGTCAAACGGGTTGTACGGCAGTTTTGAGGCATCCGCTTCCGGCATGATTTGCACGAACAGCTTCCAGCGTGGGAAATCGCCACGTTCAATCGCTTCGTACAGGTCACGCTGGGAGCTTTCGCGGTCGGTACCCACCAGTTTTTCTGCTTCATCGTCCATCAGGTTTTCAATACCCTGCTGGCAGCGGAAGTGGAATTTCACCCAGAAACGTTCATTTTCTGCATTAATAAAGCTGAATGTATGGCTGCCAAAACCATGAATATGACGGTAAGAGGTGGGCAGACCGCGGTCACTGACGTCGATGGTCAGCTGATGCAGGGCTTCCGGAAGATGCGAGAAGAAGTCCCATTTATACGCCGGATTACGCAAGTTAGTGCGCGGGTCACGTTTAACGACGTGGTTCAGGTCAGGGAATTTCAGCGGGTCACGCAGATAAAACACCGGCGTATTATTGCCGACTAAATCCCAGTTACCTTCTTCGGTGTAAAACTTCATTGAGAAACCGCGGATATCACGCTCTGCATCTGCCGCACCGCGTTCACCGGCCACCGTTGAGAAACGGATAAACATGTCAGTTTGCTTGCCAATTTCGGAGAAGATTTTCGCGCGGGTGTAAGCGGTAATATCGTGGGTGACGGTAAATGTACCGTGAGCGCCGGAACCTTTCGCGTGCATACGGCGCTCAGGGATCACTTCGCGGTCGAAGTGCGCTAATTTCTCAAGAAACCAGACATCCTGCAGAAGTAACGGGCCACGGCGACCCGCCGTTATTACGTTATTATTATCGACGACGGGCGCGCCAGCGGCAGTAGTTAAACCTTTCTTGGTCATAACAAATTCCTTCCAGTGAAAACGGGGTGTGTAGGTAAAAGAAGCGTTGTAGATCGTTAACATTCCGTGTTTGCGGGTTGCTCTCCTAAGCCAAATTAACTCTACCCATTACAAATAAACCATATGTTGATCAGGGGCAAATAGGTGGGAGTTATCATTTCGATGGGAAAACTTCGTTTCATCAATGAGAACGATGTTTCTTACAATTTTCTATGCTCCGCTGAATGTTTAAAAGTCCCAAAAAGTTGTTACAACAGAGTGAATTGCTTTAGACTTCGGGCGGAAGATTTAATGTCGTTTAGCTATTATTTGGGAAAAATAATGAAAAAGATCCTTGTCGCTGGCGCCGCTGCCAGCCTGATGTTTGCCGCGGCTTCTGCGAACGCCATCAGTGTTAACGGTGAAGTCGGCGAACACTACACGCACCTGGGCGTGGGCTTTGGTACCACTTCTCCGGGACTGGCTCTGAGCGGTGATTACACTCACAACGATGACGACGGTGATGTGGCTGGCGTTGGTTTAGGTTACAACATTCCTTTAGGGCCTTTCATGGCAACCGTTGGCGGTAAAGGTCTGTATACCAATCCGAAAGACGGCGACGAAGGTTACGCGGCTGCGGTCGGCGGTGGTCTGCAATTGCCAATCGCAAAAATGTTCACCCTGTACGGTGACTATTACTATTCCCCGGATTCACTCTCCAGCGGCATCGCAAACTATGAAGAAGCGAACGCAGGCATCCGTCTGACCGCCATTCCACTGGTGACCGTGAGCGTGGGTTACCGCTACATGGCGATGGACGGCAAAGACGGCAACCGCGATAACGTGGTGGCAGATGGCGCGTATTTAGGTGGCGCGATCAACTTCTAAATACCCGTCATCTTTCAAGTTGCAGATGCGTTAGCTGTACTTGCTCACCCCGGTCACTGACCTGTGTCAGCTCCCGGGGATTCGCGCGCTTGCCGCCTTCCTGCACCATGAAATCTTTTGGGTATTACTCTGTTTAAAGCCTGCTTAGCAGGCTTTTTTATTGTCTGTAATATCACTTTGTGCCCCAAAGATTGTTTTTCTGTCTCAGCCTTTCTACAGTGGAATGACAAAAAACAGAAGGAGAACGGGATGCTTAGGGTTGAGATGCTGAGTACGGGTGATGAAGTGCTGCACGGCCAGATTGTGGATACCAATTCGGCGTGGCTGGCGAATTATCTGTTCGAACAGGGTTTACCGATGACCAGCCGTGAAACCGTGGGCGACAGCCTGGACGCGCTGGTGGCTGTTCTCGAAGAACGCAGCCATATCGCCGATGTGCTGATCGTGAACGGCGGCTTAGGGCCAACGACGGATGATTTAAGCGCGCTGGCTGCGGCGAAAGCCTGCGGCGTTGAGCTGGTTGAAGATGCCGGCTGGATTAAAACCATGCAGGCGTTCTTTAACGAACGTGGCCGCCCGATGGCCGAATCTAATCGCAAACAGGCGCAGATCCCGGCCAATGCTGAGTTACTGGATAACCCGGTCGGCACTGCCTGCGGCTTCAGCGTCAAGCTCAACCGTTGTCAGATTTTCTTCACCCCGGGCGTGCCTTCTGAATTCAAAGTGATGGTGGAGCAGCAAATCGTTCCGCGTCTGCATAAACAATTTCCGGCGCTGGAAGCCCCGCTTTGTCTGCGTCTCACGACGTTTGGTCGTGGTGAAAGTGATCTTGCGACGGAGCTGGATAAACTCGAACTGCCGGAAGGCGTGGTGATGGGGTACCGTTCATCATCACCGATTATCGAGCTGAAAGTCACTGGTCCGCGCTCGCAGGAAGCAGTCATGCACAAAGCGTTTGAGCGCGTGCGTGAAGTGGCGGGGGAGAGCACCATTTTCGAAGGACTCGGCAGCCTGCCGGATCGTCTGGCGGAGCGTCTGCTGGCGCAGGATTTACGTCTGGCGGTCAGCGAAAGTTTCACCGGTGGCCTGCTGAACTGGCGTCTGCAAAGCGCCGGCGTTCCGCTGGTCAACGGCGAGTTATTGCCACAGGGCGACGAAGCCTCACCAGAGAAATCCCTCGAATGCCTGCTGGCGCGCGCGCAGAGTCTGGCAGAAACCACCGGCGCACAACTGGCTCTTGCCGTCGGTGCGCTGTCAGGGGATCAACTCAGTCTGGCGCTTCATACGCCATCCGGCACCAGCGGATTAACCATTCGTTATACCGCCACGCGTCACGGTCTGGCTTTACGGCAGGAGACGATGGCAATGGTGGCGATGGATCTTCTCAGGCGTTACCTGAACGGGTGGGAACCGGTGGCGGATTACCCGTGGTTGGATCGGGTCGCTAAGGTTTAGCTTTTACAAAAGCCAGGTCAAGACCTTGGGTTGCCAGCCAAACTGGCCTTAAGATCAAGGTCGTGGGCGTCGGCCCACACCGACTTAGGGGACGGCTTATCGCCGCCGCCCCCCAAGCCCCCCCGGGCTCTTTCACTGCGCGCTATCGCGGGCACGACGGACATGTTTCTGACGCAATTGTAGGTGGCGCAAAATGTCATCGCTTCGCGATTCCCGAATTTCAGGTTTCGAGCCATAGGTCTCGAACCGTTCATTCGGTGCCATTTTTGAGCACGCCAATCAACTTATTTAAAAGATGAAAAATAGTCTGTCTTTGAATTTAAGATCGTGCGGGCGATTCAGAAATTTTGCTGAACGGAGCGGCTTCGAGACCTATGGCTCGAAGACCGAGAGAAGGTACCGCGCAGCGGCAAGATTTCCAGCCTGTCCCAGTGATACCTGAAACATAGTGTCTGGCGGAGCGCGCAGTGAAAAAGCGGGGGAGTCCAGAGGGCGCGCGCTTACGCGTCCTCTGGTCGGTGTGGGCCGAAGCCCACGACCTTAGGTCAGTTTGGGCGGCGAGCCCAATATCTTGATGTTGAAGGCTAAAAGCTAAAGGCAGGCATGGGCAGCAGCCCATCAAAATGCAATCTCAATATCCCCAACCGGCATGCAACAACACGGCAAAATCTCGCCGTCAGAGATGAACGCTAAAGGTTTCTCACTGTACTCAACGGCACCGTTGATCAGCTTCATCCGGCAAGATCCGCAATAACCTTCGCGACACTGGTATTCCACTTCAACCTGATGATGTTCAAACACTTCCAGCAAATTCCGGTGCTCTGACTTACACGCCAGTTGCTGGCCATTTGCTGAAAGTGTGATGGTTCTGTCCGTCATTTACAGCTCGAAATCACTCAGGTCGTCTGCGTGAACTTCAGAATCGATCTGACCCACGAGATAGGAGCTCACTTCCACTTCCTGCGGCGCAACCTGCACGTTATCAGACACCAGCCAGGCGTTGATCCACGGGATTGGGTTGGAACGGGTTTTGAACGGCGCGTCCAGACCCACAGCCTGCATACGGATGTTGGTGATGTATTCCACGTACTGACACAGAATGTCTTTGTTCAGGCCAATCATCGAACCGTCTTTGAACAGGTATTCCGCCCAGTCTTTTTCCTGCTGTGCCGCGAGCACGAACAGGTCGTGACATTCCTGCTGACATTCCAGCGCGATTTCTGCCATTTCCGGGTCGTCCTGACCTGAACGCAGCAGGTTCAGTGCGTGCTGAGTACCGGTCAGATGCAGGGCTTCGTCACGGGCAATCATCTTGATGATTTTTGCGTTGCCTTCCATCAGTTCACGTTCAGCGAACGCAAATGAACAGGCGAAGCTGACGTAAAAACGGACGGCTTCCAGCGCGTTCACGCTCATCAGACAGATGTAGAGTTTTTTCTTCAGCTCACGCAGGTTTACCACGACCGTTTTGCCGTTGACCTGATGCGTGCCTTCGCCCAGCAGATGGTAGTAGCTGGTCATCTCGATCAGTGTGTCGTAATAACCCGAGATGTCTTTCGCACGCTTGAGGATCTCTTCGTTGGTGACGATATCGTCAAACACAATCGCCGGATCGTTCACGATGTTACGGATAATGTGTGTGTAAGAGCGTGAGTGAATGGTTTCTGAAAACGCCCAGGTTTCGACCCAGGTTTCCAGTTCAGGAATAGAAATCAGGGGTAACAGTGCCACGTTCGGGCTGCGACCCTGAATGGAATCGAGCAGCGTCTGGTATTTCAGATTGCTCAGGAAGATGTGTTTTTCGTGATCCGGTAACGCCTGAAAATCGATACGGTCGCGGGAAACATCAATCTCTTCCGGACGCCAGAAGAAGGACAGCTGCTTTTCGATCAGTTTTTCAAAGATTTCATGCTTCTGCTGGTCGAAACGGGCAACGTTAACCGACTGGCCAAAGAACATTGGCTCAAGAAGCTGATCGTTTTTATTCTGGGAAAAAGTACTGTAAGCCATAACTTCCTCGACATTCTCGGCAAAAACCCCCTGACGGGGGTTTTGAATAATATATTTAGTTAAAACAGATGATTAGATTTTGCAGGCGCCGCTTTCGCAGTCGTCAGCCACGTCGGCTTTCATATCTTCCTGCACATCATCAGCACCGTCGCGGGTGTTCTGATAATACAGCGTTTTGACGCCAAATTTGTAGGCTGTCAGCAAGTCTTTCAACAACTGTTTCATCGGCACTTTACTGTTCGGGAAGCGCGACGGGTCATAGTTGGTGTTGGACGAAATCGCCTGATCGATGAATTTCTGCATCACGCCAACCAGTTGCAGATAGCCGTCGTTGTTCGGCATATCCCACAGCAGTTCGTACTGATCTTTCAGACGCTCATACTCCGGCACGACCTGACGCAGGATCCCGTCTTTCGACGCTTTAATACTGATATGGCCGCGCGGTGGCTCGATACCGTTGGTAGCGTTGGAGATCTGCGAAGAGGTCTCGGACGGCATCAGCGCAGACAGCGTGGAGTTACGCAGGCCGTGCGTTTTGATGCTTTCACGCAGCGTATCCCAGTCCAGATGCAACGGCTCGTTGCAAATCGCATCCAGATCTTTCTTGTAGGTATCCACCGGCATGATGCCCTGTGAATAAGTGGTTTCATTGAACCACTGGCACGCGCCTTGCTCTTTCGCCAGTTCGTTCGACGCTTTCAGCAGGTAATACTGAATGGCTTCAAACGTTTTGTGCGTGAGGTTGTTTGCGCTGCCGTCGGAATAACGCACGCCGTTTTTCGCCAGATAGTAAGCGTAGTTAATCACGCCGATACCCAGAGTACGACGACCCATCGCGCCACGTTTTGCGGCTTTAATCGGGTAATCCTGATAATCGAGCAGGGCGTCGAGGGCACGAACCGCCAGAACCGCCAGTTCTTCCAGATCGTCCAGGCTTTCAATAGCGCCGAGGTTGAAGGCAGACAGCGTACACAGCGCGATTTCGCCGTTTTCGTCGTTAACATCATCCAGCGGTTTGGTTGGCAGCGCGATTTCCAGACACAGGTTGGACTGGCGAACAGGCGCGATAGCCGGATCAAACGGGCTATGCGTGTTGCAGTGGTCAACGTGCTGAATGTAGATACGTCCGGTAGAAGCACGTTCCTGCATCATCAGCGAGAACAGTTCAACCGCTTTCACTTTCTGCTTACGGATGCTGGCGTCCTGCTCGTATTTTTCATACAGACGCTCGAACTCGTCCTGATCGGCAAAGAATGCATCGTACAGGCCAGGCACGTCAGACGGGCTGAACAGGGTGATGTCGCCGCCTTTCACCAGACGCTGATACATCAGTTTGTTGATCTGCACGCCATAGTCCATATGACGGACGCGGTTGCCTTCAACACCACGGTTGTTTTTCAGAACCAGCAGGCTTTCGACTTCCAGATGCCACATCGGGTAGAACAGCGTCGCTGCGCCGCCACGCACGCCACCCTGAGAACAGGATTTCACCGCGGTCTGGAAATGTTTATAGAACGGGATACAACCGGTGTGGAACGCTTCACCGCCACGGATCGGGCTACCCAGCGCACGGATGCGACCGGCGTTGATGCCGATACCGGCACGTTGGGAAACGTATTTCACGATGGCGCTGGAGGTGGCATTAATGGAATCCAGGCTGTCGCCACATTCGATCAGAACACAAGAACTGAACTGACGGGTTGGGGTGCGCACGCCGGACATGATTGGCGTAGGCAGAGAAATTTTGAAGGTAGAAATCGCGTCGTAGAAACGTTTGATGTAATCCAGACGGGTTTCGCGCGGGTAGCCGGAGAACAGGCATGCCGCGACCAGAATGTACAGGAACTGTGCGCTTTCGTAGATATCGCCGGTCACGCGGTTCTGTGCCAGATATTTCCCTTCCAGCTGCTTAACCGCCGCGTAGGAGAAATTCATGTCACGCCAGTGGTCAATAAAACTGTCCATCTGCTCGAACTCTTCAGTCGTGTAGTCTTCCAGCAGATGTCTGTCGTATTTACCCATTTCAACCATGCGGGTCACCTGGTCGATCAGTTTTGGTGGTTCAAACTGGCCGTAGGCTTTTTTACGCAGGTGGAAGATAGCCAGACGTGCAGCCAGATATTGATAATCCGGTGCATCTTTAGAGATCAGGTCAGCCGCTGCTTTGATAATGGTTTCGTGAATGTCAGCGGTTTTGATTCCGTCATAGAACTGGATGTGTGAACGAAGTTCTACCTGAGAAACTGATACGTTTTGAAGACCTTCCGCTGCCCAGTCAATGACACGGTGGATTTTATCAAGATTGATGCGTTCTGTGCGGCCATCACGTTTAGTTACAAGCAGACTTTGGTTCATTCGGGGCGATACCTCAAAGGTTTATAAAGGGTCTGACCTGGCCGCGTAAAACACGCGCAGCAGCACAAGAGGTCCCTAGTGTGCTGGTCAGGATATAAACACAATATATTGTGGGTTTGTTATTTTCTGATGACAAGATAGTGACTGAATGGCCCTTTTGCAAGTGAACAAAACGGGCAGATTTGTGGATAAGTTGGGGAGAAATTTTTGAGCCCTGCCTGAAGAGTCCGCCATTGCTGGCGCGACAATCCTGTCAATATCTGAGATACGATTTTCTTATATTTTTAAGAAAGGTGATCGACTGCCGGTTTATTAAACGTTAGAAAAAAACGCTATATTGATCTGGATAACTATTCTAAAAAATCATGTTGCGGCGTCCCCGCGAACCAACGCGTTAAAAACTAACGTTTTAACCCTTTCATGCCCCATTCCTTAACGCAAATCCTGCCCATCAGGCCGAAAAAATGACTTGCAACTGCTGACGATTTGGCGTTACCGCATTGCCGGCAAGGCGCGCCGGGACAACATCAGAACCCTTCTTTTATCCACTTTTCTGAAAAATGCACTTTTGAGGAAAATGAGCCGTATTATAAATACATATCATGAATAAATGATGTTGTTTACATATTCTAAATTTATCATTAAGTGGCCTCCCTGCCGCGTGAGTATTAACTTTCCCGCTCTTCATCAGGCGCGGGAATGAATTTGAATGATGTTCAATAAAGTAACGGTGTGTTTATTTTTAGCCTTTAATTTACTGCCATTGGCAGACGTTGTTTTTGCTGAAACGCTGCCGGCTTGTTCGGGTATGCAAATCACCGAAAGCTGTCATGCAAATGCTACCACTCTGGGAAATGAAACACTCAACACCTACACCGTTGCTGACGGGGCTGAAATGCAGTTCTCCGGGCTGACGGTCTCAGACGCATCCGGCGGCGCTGTCCATCTGGACAGCAATACGTCACTGGCGATCATTCCTGAAAACTCTACCGGTTATAGCCTGTTCTCCCAAAATAAAAGCAATGGCAGCGGCGGGGCGATTTATGCCAATGAAAACTCTTCCGTTTATTTAGAAAATACGGATTTTACGGATAATGTTGCCAATGATTATGGCGGCGCCATTTATATGAATGGTTCGAATGACCGTGGTGTGGGTGATCTCACCATTATCAATGGCGTATTTTCAGGCAATATTGCCAGTGAAGGAAAGGGCGGTGCCATCTATTCCCTGAATAACAAAGTTCGCCTGACGAATGTTTTATTTGAGGATAATCAGGCGAAAACCAGCGGAAACGGCAACAACGGTAATGGCAGCGGCGGCGCGATCGACGCCACTGATAATACGACGGACTCTAACGGCAACCTGGTAATCACCAACAGCGAATTTACCGGCAATCAGGCAGAGGGTCAGGGCGGCGCGATTTATACTGACAGTGCGTCCACGCCATTCCTCGTCGATATCAATATTGATGAAAATTATGAAGATAACGACGGCGTGGCGTACTACCACGATAATGTTGCGTACAGCTACGGTAATGATGCGGACGCGGGTGGCGGTGGTTTCATGTACCTCGGCCAAAGCGAGGCCGATTTTGATATTGCCAAAGATAAAACGCTGATCATCGGCAACACGGCTAATGAAGGTGCTTATGACTCTATTGCGGGTGAAGGGGCTATTTTCAAACGCGGCGAGGGTGAACTGGTACTGAATGCTGATAACAGTGGCTTTACCGGCATCTTCCAGGTCTTAGAAGGTACGGTCACGCTCGGGCGTGACAACACCTTAATTAACGTGGGCGATAACCATTGCCAGACTGAACCGGATTCCTGTCAGGGCATAATATTAGGCAGTGACACTGCCGCGAATGATACCGCGATCCTCAATGTCGGCAGTACCCAGCAAACCTTCAAAAATACCTTTACCGGCTACGAAAACAGCACGCTGAATATTGATGCTGGCGGTAATGTCATTGTTAACAGCGGCTACATGGCGGGGACAACCACTGGGGCTGGCGACCTGACCGTGGCTGAAAATGGCAGTTTCACCCTGAGCGGCGCGCAGTCCATGGGGCTGGAGGGCGATATTGTGGTGGAGCAAAATGCGGTTCTCAGCCTGCAGGGAGATGCGGATGATTTAGCCCTGTTGCAGGCGGATCCGCAGTCCATTGTGTTAGACGGCGGTGTACTGGATTTATCAGATATGTCGACGTTTAACGGTACAACGAATCAGATAAACGACGGCCTGACGATCACCGGTTCCGGCGGCACGGTGATTGGCAATGCCGATCTGGTTACGCTCGGGGCGGGCACCGGTTATCACATTGGTGACGGTACCTCAGCCGGTGACGGCGTTTATGCGGTGATTAATGCCGGAAACGGACGTGTCACGCTGGCGGATAACAATGCTTATCTGGGCACAACACAAATCGCCTCCGGCACTTTGCAGGTCACCGCTAATTCTCAGCTGGGCGATGAAACGTATAACCGGCAGGTGATTTTCACCGATCCGGCACAGGCCAGTACGCTGGAAGTTGCTGCTCCTGGCGATGCCAGCGGACAGGTCGATACCACATCAGCACAGACCGGTAAGGCGCGGGACATTGAAATGCGGGCCTCAGGGACGATGCAGGTGGACGACGGCGTGACCACGCAATGGGGCGGCTTAACGGCTGACAGCACCGGCGGGCAGGCGGACGTTAACAGCACGTTCACCAAAACCGGTAACGGTACGCTGATACTCAGTGATTCAGGCAGCAGTCATTCCGCTGTGCGTGTCGAACAGGGCAGCTTGCAGGGCGGCGCTGAAAATATTATCGCTGACGCCTCTTCATTGTATGTCGGTGAAAATGCCGCGTTCGTCACCGGCATGGATCAGCAGGTGCGAAGCATCGATACAGATTCCGCTGGTACGGTGTTGATTTCCGATGACACTCAGCTGGTACTGACCCATCAGGACACGGCTTCGGCGCTGGATGCCAGCCTGTTTACCGGCACGGGCGGCACGCTGGTGAATGCCACGTCCGGCATGAGTCTGCAAGGCACGCTGAACACCAATATGTCCCTTGATGCCTTAACCTATCTGGCCGGTGTCACGGTGAATGGCAATCTGGATAACAGCGCAGGAACCGCCAGCATGCAAAATGGCACAGCGGGCGATACGCTGACGGTGAACGGTGATTACACCGGCGGCGGCACCGTGGTGCTGGAAACCGAGCTGAACGGCGATACATCGGCTACCGATCAACTGATCCTCAATGGCAATACCTCAGGAGATACTGCCCTGGCGATTGTGCCGGTCGGCGGTATCGGACAGGCCACGCAGAATGGCATCAAAGTTGTCGATTTTGTTGCCGATCCGCAAAGCTATAACAACGCAGCCGATTTCCATCTGGCGGGCAATCAGCAATATATCAATATGGGCGCCTACGATTATTCGCTGGTGCAGGATAATCAGGACTGGTATCTGCGTTCGCAGGTGGTGACGCCTGATCCGCAACCTGAGCCCGATCCTGATGTCCAGCCACAACCAACACCGCAGCCACAACCTGTGCCAGCCTCTGGCGGGGAAGATTTTTCACCGGTGCTGAACCCTAAAATGGGCGGCTATATGAGCAACCTGCGCATTGCCAATAATGCGTTCAGCATGACAGCACAAGATCACGCCGGTGCGGCAGATGACAACATCAAATTGCGTGTGGTGACTGCGCATGAAAGTTCCACATTCAGCAATCAGATTGACAGCAGTAATGACACTACCGTCGCGCAGATCAGCACCAATTTCCTGCGCGATAATGTAGGTGACGGCGAAATTCTGGCCGGTATCGTCGGCGGTTACAGTAACAGCCACGGCGACAGCACCAGCGCGCTGACCGGGCGAAAATCAGATAATGATATTCAGGGATACGCCGCAGGGCTGACCGCTTCCTGGTATCAGGATGCGCAGGCGCATCAGGGAGCCTATCTCGACAGCTGGCTGCAATATGCCTGGTTTGATAACAGCGTCAGCGAAGACGGCACGGGTGACGATAATTATCACTCTTCCGGTCTTCTGGCCTCGCTGGAAGGCGGTTACCGCTTCACCCTGATGCAGGGAAATCAGTGGAACTGGACCTTGCTACCGCAGGCGCAGGTGATTTATCAGGGGGTGAAGCAGAAAGACTTTACCGCCTCGAATCAGTCGAAAGTGACACAAGAGGGCGATAATAACGTTCAGACGCGCTTAGGATTGCGCAGCGAATGGGATATTCAGACGGCACCGGCGCTGCATCTCAAACCTTTTATCGAAGCGAATTATCGCCATAACAGTGCGGAAACGGCGCTGAATGTCGATGGCGTGAATTTTACCGACAACACCGCAAAAGACAGTGCGGAACTGAGTGCCGGGGTCAGTGGCAATCTGGGCGCAAATACCACGGTCTGGGGCAAAATCGGACAGCAAAAAGGGTCGGATGATTTTTCGCAAACCGAAGGCTCAGTCGGGTTGACTGTCCGCTGGTAAAACGGCTGGAAAGAAAGCATAAAAAAAGGGTGACAGACGGATCTGTCACCCTTTTTTGCTGGCCTTATTTTACAGGGCCTGCGTGTGGATCATGTAGTTCACATCTACATTTGGCCCGAGCTTGAAATGGTCGGTCAGCGGGTTGTAGTGCAGACCCATAATGTGACGCTCAAACAGCGATGTGCGGTCGATCATACCCAGCAATTCAGAAGGCTTGATGAATTTCTTGATGTCGTGCGTGCCCTTAGGCACCATTTTCAGCACATACTCAGCGCCGAAAATCGCCATCAGCCAGGCTTTATTGTTACGGTTGATGGTAGAGAAGAACACATGACCGCCGGGTTTCACCAGACGCGCGCAGGCGGCAACGACAGAAGCCGGATCCGGCACGTGCTCGAGCATTTCCATGCAGGTCACCACATCATATTGCTGCGGATGTGCGTCGGCATGAGATTCTACCGTTTCCTGTACGTAATCCACTTTCACGCCACTTTCCAGCGCATGTAAACGTGCCACCTGTAATGGCTCACCGCCCATGTCCAGACCGGTAACATTCGCACCTGCTACCGCCATGCTTTCACTCAAAATCCCGCCACCACAACCTACATCCAGCACGTTTTTGCCGAACAGGCCATCAGCACGTTCGAGAATGTAGTTCAGGCGCAGCGGATTGATACGGTGCAGCGGTTTGAATTCGCCTTCCAGATCCCACCAGCGCGAGGCGACGGCTTCAAATTTGGCGATTTCTTCGTGGTCGATGTTTTGCGGTTTTGCAGACGGTGTGGTTGTCATGAGCGTGAGTAACTCCTTATCACTTGATTAGCGGATTATACATATTCCATCTGCTTTGGCTCAGTTTTGTCGTTTTGGTTAATGTTTATACGAAATGAAGCCCTGCGTGCAAAGGTTTGAAACGCGTTGGATAATAGTACGCAAAAGGGGGCGGTTGTTTTCCACGTTTGGCTGGTTTGTGGTATAGTTTTACACCTTTGCGCTATATATGCCTACGTGGGCAGCGGCCATGAATAATCAGTAGAGGGATAGCAGCTCCATGAGCGACCTTGCCAGAGAAATCACACCGATTAACATCGAAGAAGAGCTTAAAAACTCTTATTTGGATTATGCGATGTCCGTTATTGTCGGACGTGCGTTACCAGATGTGCGCGATGGTTTGAAACCGGTGCACCGCCGCGTACTTTTCGCAATGAATGTCCTCGGTAACGACTGGAATAAAGCCTACAAAAAATCGGCCCGTGTGGTCGGTGACGTTATCGGTAAATATCACCCACACGGTGATACCGCGGTTTATGACACCATCGTTCGTATGGCTCAGCCTTTCTCACTTCGCTATATGCTGGTGGACGGGCAGGGTAACTTCGGGTCAGTGGATGGCGACTCCGCAGCTGCCATGCGTTATACCGAAATCCGCATGTCAAAAATTGCTCACGAATTGCTGGCAGACTTAGAAAAAGAAACTGTCGACTTCGTGCCAAACTATGACGGCACCGAACAAATTCCTTCTGTTATGCCTACGCGCATTCCAAACCTGCTGGTTAACGGCTCGTCCGGTATCGCGGTAGGTATGGCGACGAACATTCCGCCGCATAACCTCACTGAGGTTATCAACGGCTGTCTGGCGTACATTGAAGATGAAAACATCAGCATTGAAGGGCTGATGGAACACATCCCGGGACCAGACTTCCCGACAGCGGCCATCATCAACGGCCGCCGTGGTATCGAAGAAGCTTACCGTACCGGCCGTGGCAAGATTTATATCCGTGCCCGTGCTGAAGTGGAAGCTGATGCGAAAACCGGTCGCGAAACTATCATTGTTCACGAGATCCCGTATCAGGTGAACAAAGCCCGTCTGATCGAAAAGATCGCCGAGCTGGTGAAAGAAAAACGCGTTGAAGGTATCAGTGCGCTGCGCGATGAGTCTGACAAAGACGGCATGCGTATCGTCATTGAAATCAAACGTGATGCAGTCGGTGAAGTGGTGCTGAATAACCTGTATTCACTGACGCAACTGCAGACGTCTTTCGGTATCAACATGGTGGCACTGCACCAGGGTCAGCCGAAAATTCTCGGTCTGAAAGAAATCCTGTCTGCGTTCGTTCGTCACCGCCGCGAAGTCGTCACGCGTCGTACCATCTTCGAACTGCGTAAAGCCCGCGACCGTGCTCATATCCTTGAAGCACTGGCCATCGCGCTGGCAAACATCGACCCGATCATTGAATTAATCCGTGCTGCACCGACGCCGGCAGAAGCGAAAGCTGGCCTGGTTGCGCGCTCATGGGATCTGGGCAACGTGTCTGCCATGCTGGCAAGCGCCGGTGATGACGCAGCGCGTCCGGAATGGCTGGAGCCGCAGTTTGGTATTCACGACGGGAAATACTTCCTGACTGAACAACAGGCGCAGGCAATTCTGGATCTGCGCTTGCAGAAACTGACCGGCCTCGAGCACGAAAAACTGCTGGATGAATACAAAGAGCTGCTGGTGCAAATCGCCGAGCTGCTGTTCATCCTGTCCAGCCCTGACCGTCTGATGGAAGTCATTCGTGAAGAACTGGAAGCGATCCGCGATCAGTACAACGATCCGCGTCGTACCGAAATCACTGCCAATACGTCGGACATCAACATCGAAGACCTGATCAATCAGGAAGACGTTGTGGTGACCTTGTCGCATCAGGGCTACGTGAAATATCAGCCTCTGACCGATTACGAGGCGCAGCGTCGCGGCGGTAAAGGCAAGTCAGCAGCACGTATTAAAGAAGAAGACTTCATTGACCGTCTGCTGGTGGCTAATACCCATGACACCATTCTGATGTTCTCAAGTCGCGGACGTCTGTACTGGATGAAAGTCTATCAGTTGCCGGAAGCCAGCCGCGGTGCCCGCGGTCGTCCTATCGTCAACCTGTTGCCGCTTGAGCCGAACGAACGTATTACCGCCATTCTGCCAGTACGCGAGTACGAAGAAGGCCGTCATGTGTTCATGGCAACGGCGAGCGGTACCGTGAAGAAAACTGCACTGACCGATTTCAGCCGTCCACGCAGCGCCGGCATCATCGCCATCAACCTCAACGAGGGTGATGAGCTGATTGGTGTTGACCTGACTGACGGTAAAGACGAAGTCATGCTGTTCTCTGCGGCTGGTAAAGTGGTGCGCTTCTCTGAAGCAGCGGTCCGCTCAATGGGTCGTACGGCGACCGGTGTTCGCGGTATCCGTCTGGGCGAAGGCGACAGCGTTGTGTCGCTGATTATTCCACGCGGCGACGGCTGTATTCTGACTGTGACAGAAAACGGCTTCGGTAAACGTACTGAATCCACCGAATACCCAACCAAATCCCGTGCAACGCAGGGCGTTATCTCGATCAAAGTGAGCGAGCGTAACGGACCGGTTGTTGGCGCGATCCAGGTTGATGAAGCGGATCAGATCATGATGATCACCGATGCCGGCACACTGGTGCGTACCCGTGTTTCCGAAGTGAGTACTGTAGGTCGTAACACCCAGGGTGTGACGCTTATCCGTACCGCAGACGATGAGCACGTAGTCGGCCTGCAACGTGTTGCAGAACCGGTAGAAGACGAAGAGCTGGATGGTGTAGCCACCGAAGCGGGCGAACTGGAAGCGGCACAAGCAGCCGATTTGCCAGACGACGCGGAAAGTGAAGACGATCAGCCAGCTGACGACGAAGAAGAATAAGTTTTCTTCTTCAGATGACAAAAGGGCATAACATTGTTATGCCCTTTTTTATAACATCGTATTTTTTAGAAACTGCGACAATAGTGTATTCTGAATTCAAAACCTAACCCGCTCACAGAGCCGTAACATCAATGGTTAATCCTTGAAATATCTTGCTTCGTTTCGAACAACGCTAAAAATATCCCGCTATCTGTTCCGGGTGCTGGCGCTCATGTTGTGGACACTGGGTGTGTTGCTCACCACCTTCTATGTGCTCAATATTTTCCACAACAAAGAATCTGAAATCCGTGATGAAGACAACTTCAATTACGATCTCGCGCAGAGCTACATCAAGAACTCTAATGACGTCATGCACAGTATTAAGTTCATGGCGGAAAAGCGGCTTAGCGATTCAATGAACGGGCTGGATATCATCAATGGCATGATCAGCACCAAAAATGTTCAGCCGACGTATCTTTCCCTTTTCCCAGAGTCCGATTGTTCGCAGATTAATGACAGCTACCGCAACTCTCTGAGTACGCTCGGTAACATGATCCATTACTGGAAAGATAATTTTTCCGATGCGTACGATCTGAACCGGGTGTTCTTCATTGGCGGGGCGAATCTGTGCCTGGTAGATTTTGGTATCAGCAGTGAACCGTTCGAACGTGCCAGTCAGGATCAGCTCAAGTCATTGCATGAAAAAATTCTGCAATACCGCAACGGCAAGAGCCAGGACAAAGAAAATAGTATGTACTGGGTGTCGCAGGGCAGCAACAAAGATTCCGGTTATCTGTATGTTCTGACGCCGATTTATGTCGGCAATAAGCTGGAAGCATTGATGGGCATTCAGCAAAATCTTCGTATGGAAGATTTGGTTAATCCGAATGCGCAACACACCTCCGTCACGCTGCTGGATGCGGACGATCAGCCGCTGCTCAACATTTCTGAGGATAACCGCGCCACCGCACCCATCGCCAATATCCCTGAAGAAAGTTCATTCTTTGGTTATGTGAATGGTTACAAGGATCTGGTCTATAAAAAGCCGCTGACGCCTTCCTCGCTGAGCGTGGTGTATTCGATGCCGTTTAATACCGTCATCGAGCGTTTTAAAATCCTGATATTCAACGCCGTGTTACTCAACATTTTCTCAGGCCTGCTGCTGTTTATTCTGGCCTGGGTTTTTGAGCGCAAAATGTTCTTACCTGCCGAGGAAAACGCCTTCCGTCTTGAAGAGCATGAGCAGTTCAACCATAAAATCGTGGCCTCGGCACCGGTCGGTATTTCGATTCTGCGTATCAGCGATGGCGTCAATATTCTGAGTAATGAACTGGCGCATAACTACATCAATATGCTGACGCAGGAAGACAGGCAACGCATTACGCGCATCATCTGCGATCAGCAAACGAATTTCGTCGATGTCATCACCAAGAACAATAACAACATCCAGCTCAGCTTCGTGCATTCGCGTTACCGTAATGAAGACGTGGCGATCTGCGTGCTGATCGACGTCAGTTCGCGCGTCAGGATGGAAGAATCGCTGCAGGAAATGGCCAATGCCGCCGAGCAGGCCAGCCAGTCGAAATCGATGTTCCTTGCGACGGTCAGCCATGAATTGCGAACGCCGTTGTACGGCATCATCGGTAACCTGGATTTACTGCAAACGCAGGGGCTGCCGCAGGGCGTTGACCGGCTGGTGACGGCGATGAATAACTCTTCGGCGCTGCTGCTGAAAATTATCAGCGACATTCTCGATTTCTCGAAAATTGAATCCGAGCAGCTAAAAATTGAGCCACAGGAATTCTCCTGCCGTGAAGTGATCACCCATATTGCCGGTAACTATCTGCCGCTGGTGGTGAAAAAGCGTCTGGGGCTGTACTGCTTTATCGAACACAACGTGCCGCTGTCATTTAACGGTGACCCGGTACGTTTGCAGCAGGTTATTTCCAATATTCTCAATAACGCGATTAAATTTACCGATACCGGCTGCATCGTTCTGAATGTCAGAACCTGCGGGAATTACCTCGAATTCCAGGTACGTGATACCGGCGTGGGGATCCCTGAACGTGAGATCACCCGTCTGTTTGACCCGTTCTTCCAGGTCGGTACCGGTGTACAGCGCCACTTCCAGGGGACCGGTCTTGGTCTGGCGATTTGTGAAAAACTGATCAACCTGATGGACGGTGATATCGACGTTGAATCCGAGCCGGGGCTGGGCAGTTCGTTTACGGTGCGAATTCCGCTCTATAACGCCACGTTCCCGTCGGGCGAGCCGCTGGATGACTGGCAGGATAAAACGGTCTGGCTGGATGTGCGTAATGCGTATCTGGAAAGCTACCTGATGCAGCTGATGCGCTACAACGGTGCGAATGTTCAGCGCTGCGAACCGGGGCTGCAAAGTCAGCGTGAAGACGTGTTAATCACCGATACGCCGTTCATCCATAATGGAGAGCTTGCGGCGCAAATCGAGTTTTCTATCGATCATATCGGTCCGCCGGTCGAAACGCGTCCGGGTTACTGGGTTCACAGCACGTCAACGCCGCTGGAAATCACCGCGCTGCTGAATCGTATTTACCGCCTTGAGGCTGAAACGGAAGAGGGCACACCGGCTCTTCCAGAAGCCACGGCGCAGGATTACAGCGATGTGACCTTGCTGGTGGTCGATGACCATCCGATTAACCGTCGTCTGCTTGCTGACCAGCTGGGAACCATGGGGTACATCGTGGTGACGGCGAATGACGGGATGGATGCGCTGGACGCCATGCGTGCGCATGAAATTGATATTGTGCTGAGCGACGTTAACATGCCGCGACTCGATGGTTATGGCCTGACGCAGAAACTGCGCGAACTCGGTCACACGCTGCCGGTGATTGGCGTGACCGCCAATGCGCTGGCCGAACAGCGTCAGCGCTGTCTGGAAGCCGGTATGGATAACTGTTTATCCAAGCCTGTCACACTGGAAACCCTGCGCGATACGCTGCGTTATTACAGCGCGCTGGTTCGCAGAAAGCGCGACAGTTAAAACACCAAAACAAAAGGCACCGCGAAGGTGCCTTTTTCATTTCTTAATCATTTAGACTGAAACGTTAGTCTTTATCCACCGGCTGTGAGCTGACGGAAGACAGGTAGTTCAGCAGGGCGATATCATTTTCAACGCCCAGTTTCAGCATCGCAGATTTCTTCTGGCTGCTGATGGTTTTAATGCTGCGGTTCAGCTTTTTGGCAATCTCGGTCACCAGGAAGCCTTCTGCGAACAGGCGCAGAACTTCGCTTTCCTTCGGAGACAGGCGTTTGTCGCCGTAACCGTTGGCGCTGATTTTTTCCAGCAATTTCGCCACGCTGTCCGGTGTGAACTTCTTGCCTTTCTGCAATGCAGCCAGTGCTTTAGGCAGGTCAGTTGGCGCGCCTTGCTTAAGCACAATCCCTTCGATATCCAGATCCAGAACAGAGCTCAGGATCGCCGGGTTATTATTCATGGTCAGAACAATAATGGATAACTGCGGGTAATGGCGTTTGATGTATTTGATCAACGTGATGCCATCGCCGAATTTATCGCCCGGCATGGACAGGTCGGTGATCAGCACGTGAGCATCAAGTTTGCTTAAGCTGTTAACCAGTGCGGTGGAGTCCTCGAACTCGCCTACAACATTCACCCATTCAATTTGTTCAAGGGACTTACGAATACCAAACAGGACGATAGGATGGTCATCAGCAATAATTACGTTCATATTATTCATGTGATTAGCTACCTTGCTGGAGCAGTCTGGAGACAAAAGAATCAATGTGATTGATGGTTTCAGTAATCTGTAAAGCATCGCCATCTGCGATGTATTGCTCTAACGATTCACACATTTGCTTGCCTGGGGTCAGGTTCAGCATAGCGAACACCCCCTTGAGACGATGTGCTGTTTGTGAAAGTGACGTGAAATCACGACGTTGGTTCTCATTATACAGTTTCTCAAGATCTTCCGGTACTGTCTCGACGAAAAGCTGATAGTAATCGCTTGATTTTAACTGCTTTTCATAATAGTCGAGAGAGTCTTCACCGGGTTCTTCGGATGAAACACTGTCATCGGAAACAGAAAATTGCTGTTCGATTAACAGTAGGGTTGCGTCAATCAGCGCACTGCTGATGTTGTAATTGACGCGAATATAATGCTTTTCAAGCTGCTGGAAACCTGACTCATCATCAGTCAGCAAAAGCGTAAATTTGTCGCTGTTCTGCGGGTTATCTGTCAGTAAAACGTCGTATTCCCGCGCAACCTGCCGGTCATCTGCCACGATGCATACGGCACCATAGGCATTCATGGTCCGGGTGATAATACCGCGAACTTCTTCAGACGTGATGTCGAGCAAGACCGTCACATCATTCAGTAATTTTTCATGTTCAGCTTCAAGTTCCTGCGCTTCCTGACGCTGTTTAACACGTACAGTATAGCGTGTACCAATATCAAGCTTGCTGCGGATTTCTAACTGGCCGCCAAGCTTTTTACACAGCTGATTACACAGGAAGAATGTCAGGCCGGAGCCGTGATTGAAACGGTCAACCAGTGTCTGGCTCAGGAAAGGATAATTCAGATTGCTTAATTCTTCCTTGGAAATTCCGCTACCGGTGTCGTTAATGTGGAAAATCAACTGATCCGGACGATCTTCGTCCTGTTCGCTGGTCAGTGTCACTTTACCCAGAGACGTGGTGACGATGGCATAATCGAGCAGCAGCGAAAGGATTTTCTTCACCGCCTGCACGTCGCCGATAAAGGTGGCTTCCGGGGCAATCTGGAAGTGATTGAGTAAGCCAAGACCTTTCTGGTTCAGGCGGGGCAGGGCTTCAAGCAACAGTTCATCAATCATGGCGGATAACACGTACTTTTCGCCAGCCGGTTGCCAGTCTTGCGTTTCCAGCCGCGTCAGCAAGGTGATGTTATCCACCAGCGTCAGCGCATTGCGTGATTCATTGAGCAGCTTGCCTTCCAGCGTCTGGCGCGCTTCCGGGCTTTGCTCTTCCACCAGCGCCACCGCCAGTCCGTTCAGCTCCTGCAGTGGCTGATTCAGCTCAATGCCTAAATTGTGCAGCATCAGCTTGCGGGCCTGCAGGTTTTTCTCAAACTCGCGTTTTGCCTGTTGCAGCGTGCGGTTCACCATCACTTCTTTATCCTGATCATGCAGCATAAACAGGTAAGTTTCCGGTGAGATCTGACTGCGGATCATGCGGATTTCATAGACTTCGTTATTGACCGTGGCCTGAATGGTGCCGTGATGCTGTTCGGCCATATTGGCGATTTTATTCAGGCTCAGATGCGGCAACAGCTGGTCGGCAATTTTATTGCTCAGCACCACGCTGTGATTGCTGAAGTTATACACCAGCAAACCGAGCGGCAGTCCGGAGATAATTTCCTGGTTCAGCGCCTGCTGCATCTGCAACTGGGCAGCCATATTTTCGCTCGGGCGGATGTACTGATGGCGGATAAAGTAAATGCTGGCCATCGCCAGACCCATCAGGAACAGATTAATCAGGATCAGCCAGAAGTTATTGCGTGAAAGGTCAACGATCAGACTGAACAAGGGAACGTGATAGGTCAGCGACAGCGGCGAATTACTCAGCGGAACGTCAAACACCAGTGTCCAGCCTTGCATCACGATGCTGCTGGCCTCGGCGCTATCGTCTTCCGGATCGCCTTCATTTACCGCCGTGGTGTTACCGTTTAACTGGAAATTGTCCCGCGCCATGTTGTACGGAACCAGGTCAGTTATCGGCAGATCAAAGGCGATAACAGTCGCCAGATGTCCGGGATTATTAAACGTGGTGCGCAGGGAGAATGAATAGTCGCTGCCCTGACGCGATTTTCTCAACGGAGAATAGCTTTCACGTTCATCCAGCGTATTGGCCTGTTGCAGCATTTCAGCGCGACGCGCCTGCAATGTGCTGGTGAATGCGTTTTCCTTCAGGCGCGAATCTTGTTGCTGCAAGGGAACGGTCGTGACCACCAGCATACTGTTGTCCTGACCGTTCAGGTAATACAGCGAGTAGGGCAGCGTGTTTGAGCCCCACTGATCATCCAGAAACGACGAGATTTTCAGGGTTAAATCCAGCGTAGAGCTGTCATGGGTGCCTAAAATAAGCGCATCGGTTTTTTTATGAGGTTTGGAGACTAGATACATGTCCTGACGCAGACGGACTTCCTGAGCACTGACCGCATCCGGTGTCATAGGCTGACCCGAATAGTTGTCATAAATCTGGTAGGTCATGTAACGGAATTTATCGATGCGTTTTTGCAGCAGTTCGGCGGTGTTTTGCACCGTTCGCATCTTATCGTTCAGATAGGCATTGGTGTAATTGTAACCATACAGGCCCAGTCCCATCACCAGAAGGACAATGAACAACCAAAAGAAGCGCGTGATATTGGTCGATGTCAGCGATAAATATTTACCAGCCATGATGATGAGTTTTTTCCTTCATTCTTGTTATTACTCTTTACCGGACAACGGCTCTGGCGCAGGCGGTGACGCAAAGCATCATCGCCGCAACGCAACCTAATGCAAAAGACAAACTACTGACCTGCGCGATAAAACCTATCAGCGCAGGGCCCGCCAAAATACCGGCATAACCCAGAGTTGTCACGGAGGCGATAGCCATGCTGGCAGGCATTGATGTCTGATTACCTGCCGCGCTGAACATAATCGGTACCAGATTCGAGGCACCAAATCCGATCATGACAAAGCCCAGACCGGCGATCCACAGATTATCCACCAGCGTCAGCAAAATCAGCCCGAGACTGGCACAAAGACTGCCGTACATCAGTACTTTATAACGCCCGAACGCGGCGATAATTTTGTCACCGGTCAGACGTCCAGCGGTCATGGCGACCGAGAAAACAGCGTAGCCAAGTCCGGCCTGATGTGCTGCAACGCCGCGTTCCGTGGTGAGGAACAGTGCGCCCCAGTCCAGCATCGATCCTTCGGTCAAAAACATCACAAAACATAAAAAGCCCAGCAAAATGACCCAGCCGCGGGGCAGGACAAAAATAGGGCCATCGCCGTCATGACGGGTTTCGCGCCACAAGTGCGGGCTGGTCACCACCGTCAGAACGGCCAGTAAAATCACGACCAGCATTACCGACTCAAAAGGCGTCAGCCCGAAAAATAATAAACCGGTGACGGCCAGCGCGCCAAAAATGCTGCCCATGCTAAAAAAGCCATGAAACCCGGACATCATCGCGCGGCCACTGGCTTTCTCAACGACTATCGCGTGGACGTTCATGGCCACATCAATCATGCCTATCGCCGCCCCGAACACCAGCAACACCACGGCCATACCGGCGGTGCTGTCCATCAGCGTCAGCAGGGGCAATGCCAGCAGCAGTAACACGCTGGCAATCAAAATCACGGTTTTACATCCCAGTTTTCCGGTGAGAAAACCGGTGAGCGGCATCGAAAAGGTCGATCCTGCGCCAATGCATAGCAACAGTAATCCTAATGTGCCGTCACTGATTGCCAGCCGCAATTTAACAAAGGGCACCAGCGGTGCCCAGGCGGCCATGGCAAAACCGGACAATAAGAAAATCAGCCGGGTGGCATGTTGTTGCGCTCTGCCCGGAACCGGCGCAGCAGTCAGGGGATATTCAGGTGACGACGCTGTCGTCATCGGTTCTGGAGACATCTTTGGAAATTCCTTTTAGGTATACCTTTCAGATACGCCTTTTCGATACAAAAACACTGACTCAGTTTCCACCTGTCTGACTGACCGGACACTTTATCAGAAAGCATAAGTTACTGTGATTGCACAAAGTCTTAATTATTTCTCAGGGCAATACATTAGCGATAAAAAATCTAAAACACGATCACACAATTGGTAAGTCATTTTGATGGGTGTTTCAGCGGGCTAATGCTTGATTTCATTAATAATGATCTGGCTTACTCTTTGCGTAAAAGTTAATAATATGTTGTTTTTTATGGATTTGTTTTAATTCTCAGTAAGCTAGATGACATTTCAATCCTCGTCAAACGTAAGTTTTGTGATTCTTTAATGAAATTTTCTTGTCCTGATGATTTTGTTTTTTTATAGCACTTATCCCAAATCATGCATATAACTTATGGAGTTTCGGGCAAAAAACTACCGAAACAATGAATCATTAAAGTCATAAAAAATATCTTAATGTATTCACGACGCTTTTATTTGTTCGATTTGTAGTCTATGTCATTCCCTGACACCAGTTGGAAGTATACCCATTTTTTATTAATGGTCTTCACATCACGACACGCCGCTTTTTCCTTAAAAAGGAGAGAGCGGTATTTAGCGTGTGTGGGCAACAACTGGTGTAACAGGGGTACAACATGGCTCAGAACGGTAGCGTTGTTATTGATATTCTTTCTCGTACAAATGGCGCAGTAGTTTCTCAGGTCTCAAACGCCAGCCAGGACGTAACCCTCAATCAAATCAGTATCGTACGCGTCCACGCGACGCGCGACGCCGTCACCAGCTATGAGCGTGTCGGCAACGATCTGGTCATCCACATGAAAGATGGCCGCACAGTCCGCTACCACAGCTTCTTTGATACCGACGGCAAAGGGCACCACAGCGAACTGATTTTTGACGACGGCGTACACCCGATCGAACATGCCGCGTTTGTCGATACCGGCGCGACGGCAGCCGCCGTCCCGGTTGTTCCCGCGTATGAAACCATTCCTGACGTCGGTGCCCTGGTCCTCGACTCCTCTAATTTTGATCCCGCTGTTTTAGGTGCCGTGCTGGGCGTGCTTGCGCTCGGTGCCGGTATTGCCATTGCGGCAGGGAGTGGCGGTGGCGGCGGCGGTGGCAGCAGCAGTAACAACGGCGGCAGCGACGGCGGTGGAAACACCGGTGGCGGCAATACCGGCGGAGGCAATACGGGTGGGGGAAATACTGGTGGCGGTAATACCGGTGGTGGTAATACCGGCGGAGGTGATACCGGTGGTGGGAACACGGGGGGCGGCACTGTCGGCGGAGTAGCACCAACCCTGACGCTGGCAGCCTTTGCCAATGAAAATATCGTCAACCAGTCTGCTGTACAAAGCACTCAGACTTTCAGCGGTAGCTCAACCAACGCCGCCGCAGGCAGTACCATTGTGCTGACCATCAACGGCAAAACCTTCACTACGACGGTGGATGGCAGCGGTAACTGGAACGTTCCGTTGTCTGCCAGCGAACTGCAAACACTGGCCGACGGGACTTATGTGATTTCCGTTACCCTGACCAATACGTCGGGTGAAACCGTTACTAAAAGCGTGACCGTGGTGGTGGATACCACGCCGCCAACGCTGACCGTTGATCCCATCGACGGCGACAATGTAATTGATGCCAATGAGCATCAGCAACCTCTGACTCTCACCGGTACGGCATCCGTTTCTGAAGCGGGCCGGTCGGTGGATGTGGTACTTAACGGCGTGCATTACAGCACGACCGTCGGTGCGGACGGCGTCTGGTCTGTGACCATCCCGGCCAGTGTCGTTTCTGCGCTGGCAGAGGGTAATTACCAGCTGACGGCTTCCCTGACCGATGCGGCCGGTAACTCGACGTCCACGCCGGAAAGTTTTGTCATCAGTGACAGCGCGGGCGTTCTGACCGTTAATCCGATTTCCGGTGACGGGCAGCTCAATGCCAGCGAAGCACAAAGCGCGCTGGTGATCACCGGCACGACGTCCAATGTGCCCGTGGGCACACCAATTACCGTCACCGTGGGCAGCACGGTGTATAACACCACCACCACGGCGGGTGGCGGATGGAGCCTGACCCTTTCCCCGGCTGATTTGCAGGCCCTGACTGACGGTTCGACAACCGTGACGGTCAGCATGGTGGATTCTCAGGGCAATACCATCAGCCAGACGACGGATCTGATTGTCGCTATTCACGGTGTTCCGCCGACCCTTGATCCGGTATTCGGTGGCGACAATACGCTGGATGCCAGCGAATCCACCACCAGCCAGACGCTGACCGGCCACACCGGTCTGACCGGCGACGGCCAGACGGTGACCGTCACCATTGGCGGCCAGCAAATTACCGGCACCGTAGCGTCGGACGGCACGTTTACCGTCCAGGTTCCGCCATCCGTGCTCGGCACTTTGCCGCAGGGCAGCAATAATATCGTGGTCACCGTGACGGATCCGGCGGGCAACCACAACACCATTACCACGCCGGTGACTGTGGATACGGTCGCACCGACCCTGACGGTCAATCCGCTGGAAGGCGACGGGTATATCAGCGTGGCGGAAGCCGCATCACAAATGACCCTGACCGGTACGGCGTCGGTATCCGAAGCCGGTCGTCCGGTTGTCGTGACCATTAACGGCGTTGATTATACGGGCGCGATTGTTCAGCCGGATGGCAGCTGGAGCGTGAACATTCCGGCCGGTTCCCTGAGCAATCTCAGTCAGGATGTGACGGTCACTGCGACGCTGACGGATGCCGCGGGTAACGCCACCACCAACACCAGCACTATTCACGTTGCTTCTGACCCGGCTCTTCCGCCGCTGATCACGGTGAATACTTTCGCGTCAGATAATATTGTCGATGGTGCTGAACGCCAGACCGCACAAACGTTGAGCGGTACCACGACGCGCGTTGAAGTTGGGCAAATTGTCACCATCACCCTGAACGGCCATACCTATACGGCGACCGTGGGGACCGGCGGAAACTGGAGCGTGATTGTTCCTGCGGCGGATATGATTGTGCTGGCTAACGGCCCGCAAACCATTACGGCGACTGTGTCTGATAAAGCCGGGAACGAAGCCGCGCCGGGCACTGACACCTTTAACGTGGATACTGCGCAGGAAGGCATCGCCATTGATCCGGTGACCGGCGACAACGTCATCAACGTGACTGAAACCAATGACGGTATTTTGATCACCGGCACCACGCTGGGCGTCGCGCCGTTTGCGCTGGTGACGGTGACTTTCGGTTCGCTGATCCGCCTGGCGCTGGTTCAGCCAGACGGCAAATGGTCTCTGGCGCTGTCATCAGCAGATCTGCAATCTCTGGGTGCCGATCCGGCGGGTCTGCCGCTTTCTGCCAGCGTGGAAGCGCTGGATGGCACCACGCTGAATAACAGCATCTCTGTCGGGCTGGATAATCAGGCCCCCGTGCCAACCCTTAACACGCCGTTTGGCGACGGCTATCTGAATATTGCCGAAGCGGCAACGGCTGAAACCCTGAGCGGTACCACTGGCAAAGCCGGTGATGGTCAGACAGTCACTGTAACGATTGGCGGCCATACCTATAACGCCACGGTGGATGGTGCTGGTGCATGGTCGGTGAGCCTGCCTTCTGCTGATTTGCAGGCACTACCCGCAGGCAATAATGCGATTGTGGTGAATGTGACTGACAGCGCGGGCAACACCGCGACGCTTAACGGTACTGCCACTGTCGATTTAACCGCGCCAACCCTGACCATCAATCCGATTTCCGGCGATGGTTATATCAATAACGCCGAAGCGGCGGCTGATATTGCCGTGACCGGTACTGCGTCGATTACCGAGGCCGGCAACACCGTCACGGTGACGATAAACGGCCAGCCTTACACCGGCATTGTGGCGGCAAACGGGCAGTGGACGGTGACTGTTCCGGCTGGCGCCCTGGCGGGCGTGGCGGACGGGCAATATCCTGTCACCGTGCAGCTTTCTGATGCGGCGGGTAACAGCACCACGATTACTTCAAATGTTCAGCTGGCAGCCGATCCTGCGTCAGCGCCGACCATCACCCTGAACGCCTTTGCTGGTGACAATATTCTCGATGGCGCAGAGCAGCAAACGGCTCAGACCCTCAGCGGGACGACGACGCATGTCGAAGCCGGGCAGGTCGTCAATATTACCCTTAACAGCGTGGTTTACAACGCGACCGTGCAGGCCGATGGCAGCTGGAGCGTCAGCATTCCGTCTTCCGCATTGGGCGCACTGACCAACGGCACACTGCAAATTGACGTCGCCGTACTGGATAAGGCCGGAAATCAGGCCACCGGCAGCGAATCCTTTACCGTAGATAACACGCTAAGCGGCCTGTCTGTGGATCCGGTCACCGGCGATAACCAGCTGAATGCCCAGGAAGCGGCAGCGGGCGTCACCATCAGCGGCACCTCAGTTAATGTGCCGGTTAACGGCGTGGTGACGATAACGCTCAACGGCAAAACCTACACCGCAACTGTCGGCGTGGGTGGCGGCTGGAGCGCGCAGGTCTCTGCGGCAGATCTCGCCACATTGAGTGACGGCAAACACACCATCACCGTCAGTGCCACCGATGCCGTCGGGCAACCGGTCACCGGCAGCGATGTGCTGAACGTCATCATTCACAATCTGCCAAATGCCACACTCGATACGCCTTTCGGCGACAGCATTCTCAATGCCGCTGAAGCGGGCGTCAGCCAGACACTGACCGGGAATACCGGCGTTTCCGGCAGCGGCCAGACGGCAATTGTGACCTTTGGCGGCCAGGATTACACCGCCGTTGTCGCCGCCGACGGTTCGTTCTCGGTGTCCGTGCCGTCATCGGTACTGACTGCCGTCGGACAAGGCCCGACAGCCGTGCTGGTTGCGGTAACGGATGCGGCAGGCAACACCAGTAACATATCTGTGCCGGTATCAGTCGATACCGTTGCGCCGGTTGTCACCATCACAACGCCGATCGCGGGCGACGGTACCATCAATGCGGCCGAAGCCGGGGCGATCATTCCGGTCAGCGGTACGGCGGGCGCGGGTGAGGCGGGCGATACCGTCACCATCGCGCTTGGCGGGCACACTTATACCGGCACGGTCGCGGCAGGTGGCGGCTGGACGGTCAACATTCCGGCCGATGCACTGACAAACGTGGCGAACGGAACGTACACCCTGACAGCGACAGTCACCGATGCCGCAGGCAACGCAGGCACGGCGACCGCACCGGTCACTGTAAAAGCGGATCCGGCCTTACTGCCAACGCTGACTGTCTCCGCATTTGCAGGTGACAACACGCTCGATGGCGCAGAGCAGCAGACCGCGCAGGTGATAAGCGGCACCACCACGAATGTGGAAGCGGGACAAACCGTCCTCATCACACTCGGCACACTTCAGTACACCGCGACCGTGCAGGCCAGCGGCGCATGGAGTGTTTCTGTTCCGGCTGTCGATTTGCAAACACTCGGCGACGGTCCGGCGACGATCAACGCCACCGTGACGGATGTGGCTGGTAACCCGGCGCAGGGCAGCGATGCGATTACCGTCAACTCAACGCTTGGTGGTATTTCTATCGATACCATCGCCGGTGACAACAATATCAACGTGGCGGAAGCAGCGGCGGGTGTAAACATCAGTGGTTCGACATCCAATGTTCCACAGGGCACGACCGTGACAGTCAGTCTGGGTGGGAAAACCTACACCACTACGACCGACGCGCAAGGTAACTGGACTGTGCCGATCCCGGCGAATGATCTCAGTAGTCTGGCCGATGGCACCAGCCATGTGATTGCCACCACGATTTCAACCGACCTTGGCGCGGTGACCACGCAGCAGGATATTGGTATTTATACCCAACCGCCGGTACCGACCCTGAACCCGCCGTTCGGCGATGGTCAGTTAGGCACCGACGAAGCGGCTGCAACACAGACTCTGACCGGTTCTACCGGGCTGACCGGCGACGGTCAGACAGTGACCGTGGTGATTGGCGGCAATACCCTGACAGGTACCGTAGCGACTGACGGTACCTGGACAGTCACCGTACCGGCTGGCACATTAACTGGTTCGGCAGAAGGCCCGACGCCAGTTGTAGTCAACGTTACTGATGCCGCAGGTAACCCCGGCACCACCACCGGTTCTGTGAATGTCGATTTCACATCGCCAACGCTGACGCTCAACCCGGTCGCGACAGACAACGTGATCAATGCGCAGGAAGTGGCTGGCGTCATCGAGCTGTCGGGTACTGCCGATGTGGCGGATGCCGGTCAGATAGTCACGCTGCAATTTAACGGTCAGACCTATCAGGCAACCGTTCAGGGCGATGGCTCCTGGTCAACCAACGTTCCGGCGGGCGCGCTGGCCGGTCTGGCAGACGGCAGCTATACACTGACCGCGACGCTGTCTGACCTGGCGGGTAATACTACGACCGTTCCGGAAACGTTCACCGTAGTCGCCGCGAATCCGCCAGTGCCGACCATCGAAACGCCATTTGGCGATACTTTCCTCAATCAGCGCGAAGCAGACACCGATCAGACGCTTACCGGCACCACCGGCGTCACAGGTGCAGGTCAGTCCGTCGTTGTAAATATCGGCGGCGTGGATCATACGGCGACTGTCGATGCGGCCGGTATCTGGACGGTTAATATCAGTGCGGCCGATTTGCAGTTAATTACCGAAGGCCCGCAAAACATTGTGGTCACGGCGACCGACAGCGCCGGAAACACGGGCACGGCCAACAGCGCCATCACCGTGGATTACACGCTGCCAACGCTGAGCTTTGATCCGGTGGCGACCGACGACATCATTAATGCTGCTGAAACCTTGCAGCCGGTGGTGATCAGCGGCACATCCGATATCCCGGATGCAGGACAAACCGTTTCTGTGGTGCTGAGCTTCAACAACGTGACGTATACCGCAGTCGTCCAGCCGGACGGCACCTGGAGCTTCACGCTGCCAAGTTCTGTGGTGCAGGCGCTGGCTGATACCACTTACACGCTGTCAGCGACCATCACCGATGCGGCCGGTAACACCACCACAGGCGATCATACCTTCACCGTGGATGCAGCGGCGGCTGACTTGCCAACGCTGACCATCACGGCGGTGTCGGAAGATGATTACATTAATGCGGCAGAGAAAGGCGCCGATATCCCGATCACCGGGACATCCACCAATCTCGAAGTCGGACAGACGGTGGTGGTGAGCTTTAACGGCAAAAACTACAACGCCCTCGTCGGTGCGAATGGCGACTGGACGGCAACCGTGCCGCTGGCGGATCTGGCTACCTTGTCCGACGGGCCAATTACCGTAACAGCGACCTCAGCTGATCTGGCCGGTAACCCGGCGTCAGCGTCGCATAACGCCACCGTGATCGCCCAGCCGGGCGACCTGCCAACGCTGAGCATCAACGCCATTTCCGGCGATGATTACATCAATATCATTGAGCACAATCAGGGGATGACCGTCAGCGGCACCTCCACCCACGTTCCTGTGGGCGGTACGGTGACGGTGGTTATTACCGGCGAAGCCTACACGGCGACCTATACCGCTACCGTGCAGGCCGACGGCAGCTGGAGCTTCCCGATGACGGCGGCGCAGGTTCAGGCAATGCCGGCGGGCAACAATACCTTCACCGCGACTGCGGATGATGTGGCGCAAAACGTCGCCACTGCAACGCATGACGTGGCTGTTGATACAACTGCGCCGATACTGACTGTGACCGTGGATACCGGCGGTGATGACATCATCAATCTGGCAGAAGCGGCGCTGGGTATTCCGGTCAGTGGCACCACGGATCCAAACCTGACCGTGACCGTCACGCTCAACGGAAAAGATTACACCACCATCGCCGACGGTACTGGCGTCTGGAGCCTGACCATTCCGGGCGTGGATGTGCAGGCCATCACCACCGATGGCACTAAGACCATCGGCGTCAGCGTGACCGATGCTGCCGGGAACAACCTCACTACTTCGGCTGATTTCACGCTCTCCTCGCACGCATTACCAACGCTGACCATTGGCGTGATTGCCGGCGACGGTATTTTGAACATCACTGAAGCGGCCAATGGTTTTAACCTGAGCGGAAGCAGTTCAGGTCTGGCGCCGGGAACTGTCGTGCAGGTTACGGTGCCGGGGCTGGCGGATCCGATTTCCGGTATGGTGAACCCTGACGGACTCGGCTGGACTGCCATCGTTGCGCCAAATCTGCTCAGCGGGCTGACTACCGGTATCGTACAGGTGACCGTGACGGCAGAAGATGTGGCCGGTAACCCGGCATCTTCCAGCGCAAGTCTGGATATCGAACTGTCTGCGCTGCCTTTACCGACCATCAATACGCCGTTTGTTGATGGCGTTCTTAACGCCACCGAAGCGGCGGGTAATCAGCTGATTACCGGTACCACCGGCATTACCGGCGCGGGTCAGACCGTTCTGGTGACTGTTGATGGCACGCCGGTGTTGGCCACCGTCGCCAATGACGGCACCTGGACGGCGACCGTGCCTTCCGGCGTGCTTCAGGGGCTGGCGGATGACACGCATACCATCAGCGTGACGGCAACCGACAGCGCAGGGAATACCAGTGCGGCCGGTACCCTTGATTTCACGTCGGTGACGCAGGTTCTGCCGCAGGCTGGAATCAATACGCCGTTTGGTGATGGCATCCTGAATCTGGATGAAGCGACCGCGGGCGGCAGCATTACCGGTACCACCGGTATCACCTCGCCGGGGCAAACCGTCACAGTGGTCATTAACGGTAACGCAGTGCCGGTGGTGGTGGATTCTGCTGCCGGAACCTGGACTGTCACTCTGACGCCAGCGCAGTTGCTGGGCTTGCAGGATGGCACATGGCCGGTCGTCGTGACCGTGACCGACAGTGCGGGCAACACCTCGCCGCTGACGGCATCGGTTGATGTGCGGATCAATAACATTCCGCAACCGACGATTGATCTGCCATTCGGTGACGGCACCCTGAACATTGAGGAATCTGCGGCTGTTGGCGGCCAGACGCTCACCGGTTCCACCGGCGTAACGGGCACAGGACAAACCGTCAGCGTGGCGATCGCGGGCATGACCGGCAGTCCGTTTGCGGCAGCCGTCGATCCGGATACCGGAAACTGGACCCTGAACCTGACGCCAGTGCAGCTGGCATCGCTGGGGACATTGACGGCGTCCCACGACATTACCGTCACGGCGACCGATTCTGTTGGTAACCATAACGATACGACCATCAGCTTCACTTCACATCTGTCCGGGCCGGTACCTGTTATCAATGAACCTTTCCTTGACGGTAGTCTGAATATTGCCGAAGCCGCGGGTGTGAACGTCATCACCGGTAACACCGGCATCACCGGCGACAACCAGAACGTGAAACTGACCATCGACGTAGGCGGCACCACCTATACCGCAACCGTCGATCCGACGACAGGCGACTGGGCGGTCAGCCTGCCTGCGGGCGTGCTGAACTCTCTGGGCAGTGGCACGCACGATATCAACGTGACGGTGACGGATGCTGCAGGCAACACCACGCCAGCGACATTGCCATTCACCAGCTATCTCACCGTGCCGGATGTCACCATCAATACGCCGTTTGGCGATGGTTATCTGAGTGCTGCCGAAGCAGCAGCGGCTGCCACAACGCCAATAGTTCTCAGCGGGACGACGGGACTGACTGGCACCGGACAAAGTGTGGTGGTGCTTGTCGGGGGGATCCCTATTCCGGGCGCGACGGTGGATGCGAACGGTAACTGGACGGTTTCTCTGAACTCGGGTGAAATCGCCGATTTGCCGCAGGGCGCACAGCAAATCTCTGTCACGGTGACGGACGGTGGCGGTAATACCGGTTCGGCTTCAACTGATATCGGCATTGCCGTCACCCAGCTTCCGGCCGTGGCGGTAACGTCATTCGCCGGTGCTGGTTTTGACCTGACCTATGCCGAAAGCCAGAATCCGCAAACCATCACCGGTTCGACAGTGAATGTGCAGGCCGGACAGCAGGTGACGGTTTCAGTTGGGGGCATAAGTCATCAGGCTACCGTGCAGGGCGATGGCACCTGGAGTGCCACCTTTACACCTGCGGAACTGGCAACGCTGGACAGTACGGATACGATCACGGCAACTGTTAATGATCTGGCGGGTAACACGGCAAATCTGCTGGCGCCTCAGGCTATTACTGTAGATCTGACACTACCGGTAACCCCAACGCTGAGCATCGATCCGGTGACCGGCGACAACATTCTTAATGTGGCGGACGGCAGCCCGACCACTATTACGGTGTCCGGTAAGGTGCTCAATGTCCCGGATACCACTTTGGTCACCGTTACCGTCGGGGGAGATCCGCATATTGCCACGGTGACCGGCGGTGTCTGGTCAATTGCAGTACCCGCCAGTGACTTTACCAATGGCGGCACCACGGTTATAACCGCGACCACCTTAACTCCACCGACCAGTGCGACCAGCAACGTGCTGGTGGATCTCACTGCGCCAGTGCTGACCATCAACACTTTTGCTGTCGATGACACGCTCAACAATACCGAATCGAAATCGGCTCAAACCATTTCAGGAACGGTGGTTGACAACAACAATAATGACGTGGGCAGTGTGGTGACTGTCACGCTCAACGGTAAAAACTACACGGCAATTGTGCAGACGGGCGGCACCTGGTCAGTCAGTGTACCGGCAGCCGATTTGCAGGCATTACCACAAGGCGTCGGTAACAACACTATTACTGCAACGCTGACAGATGCCGCAGGGAATACAGGGAGTGCGACACCGCATCCGATCACCGTCGATACCACCGCGCCGTTGCTGGCGCTGGATGTGGTGGCCGGGAATAACGTCATTAACCTGGTGGAATCGCTGGCCAACGTACTGGTCGGCGGGACGTCCAGCGGGGCAGACGGTCAGACCGTCAACGTCACGCTGGGCGGTGCATCCATCGGTACGGCGTTGATCCAGCCGGGCGGGGCATGGTCGCTCAACCTGACGCCAGCGCAGTTGCTGTTGCTTAACGACGGCACACTTACACTGGCGGCGACGGTAACGGATCAGGCGGGTAACACCACCAGCGTCAGTACCGGTCTGGACATCTTCTTCAACAAACTGCTCGCACTGAATGTGACCAGCGGTCTGGGGCTGACGGATGGCTTCCTCAATCTGGCGGAATCGCAGGTGGCGCAAACCATCAGCGGGACGGCGATTGGTGCAGGCGTGGGTTCTGTGGTCTCGACCGTCATCAACGGCACGCCGCTCTCGGCAATTGTCGGGGCTAACGGTGTGTGGTCGCTGAACATTCCGGCGGCGGTGCTCGGCGCACTGGGTGACGGTCAGCAGGTGCTGAATCTTAACCTGACCGATGCGGCAGGCAACGTGACAGCCTCCGTGCTGAATCTGGATGTCATTAAATCGCTGCCGGTGCTCGGCAATCTGGATCCTATCTTTGGTGGCAACGGCCTGCTGAATGCGGCGGAATCTCTGCTGGCGCAAACTATCGGCGGCGTCGCGACGGCTGTTGACGGTACTCTTGTGACCGTGACCCTCGGCGGAAAAACCTACAACACTACCGTGACGGCGGGCACCTGGAACATCCAGATCCAGCCGGGCGATCTGCGCGCGCTGCTTGATGGCAATCTGAATCTGGGTATCACCCTGACAGATCCGGCAGGCAACACCTCTTCCACCACTATCCCGGTGGGGATTGCCATCCACAATCTGCCGCAGGTGGTGCTCAACACCGTGTTTGGCGACGGCGTGCTGAATATCGCCGATCTGCTGGTCAATCAGACGATCAGCGGTACTGTTTCCAATGTGGCGGCGGGTACAGCCATTGCGGTGCAGGTTGGGACACAAACCATTAACGGCGTAGTGGATGCGACCGGGCATTTCCTGGTCACCGTCCCGCCGTCCGTCCTCGGCTTACTGAGTGGCACGACCGCAGCAGTCAGCGTGACGGTAGCAGATGCTGCCGGTAACGTCGGCAGTGCGGCGGCGAACGCGGTGCTGGATCTGGTCCAACCGGTGATTAATCTCACCTCGGTACTGGGCGACGGCTTGCTGAATGCGGCTGACGCGCTGACCACGCAGGTGATTGGCGGTACCGTTGGCGGCGTCGCGGCAGGGACGCAGGTGCAGGTCTCGCTGGGCGGGAAAACCTTCCTCGGTGCGACCGACGGTACGGGCGCATTCAGTATCACCCTGCAACCGGGTGACCTGAAAGCGCTGGGCGACGGCACCTTCCCGGTCGTGGTTTCTGTTACCGATGCTGGCGGTAATACCAGCACCAGCAGCAGCACGCTGACTTCCATCATCAACGCAGTACCGAAAATTGTGCTGGATCCTGTTTTCGGCGCAGACGGCATCCTGAACGCGGCGGAAGCACTGCTGACGCAAACCATCAGCGGTACGGTCACCAACGGGCATGTCGGCGAAACGGTCAACATTAACGTCGGCGGCGGCCTGATCAACCTGACGGCAACCGTCGGCAGTGACGGCAAATTCTCCGCTTCACTGACGCCGCTGCAACTTGCCGGATTGCTTGACGGCAATCTGACCATCGTCACCAGCGTGACCGATGAAGTGGGTAACACGGCGTCGAATACCGTGGGGCTGAATGTCGGTATTCACAATCTGCCGTCGATTGTCCTGAATCCGGTCTTTGGCGATGGCGTACTGAACGTGGTTGACCTGCTGACCGGCCAGACCATCAGCGGTATCGCGACTAATGTCGCGCAGGGCACACAAGTGCAGATTTCCCTGAATGGCAAAAACTACCTTGCCAATGTGGGGGTCGGTGGTGTGTTCAGCGTGACGGTGCCGGTGACGGATCTGGGCGCCATTCTCAACGGCACACAGTCGGTGGTCGCCAGCCTGGTGGATGGTTCTGGTAATACGGCGTCAGTCACCAATCTGCTGAGCGTGGTAGCCCAGTCTCTGCCAACCATTACGCTGAATCCGCTGTTTGGCGATGGCCTGCTGAACGCGGCGGATGCATTGCTGACACAAACCATCAGCGGTACCACCACTAACGCGCAGGGATCGACCGTAACCCTGAACGTCGGCGGCAATACCCTGACGGCGCTGGTAAAAGCGGATGGCACCTTCAGCGTCGCTGTTCCGCAGCAGACGCTGGCAAGCCTGCTCGACGGCACGCTGAATGTCGGTGCGTCAATCACTAACGCCGCCGGCCATTCAACCAGCGGCAGCGCAACGGCAACGGTCGGTATTCACACCCTGCCAACGCTGTCACTCGGCTCACTGTTTGGCGGCGACGGTTACCTGAATGCTGCCGAAGCGGGCGCTAACACCAACATTACCGGGACTTCAAACCTGCTCAACGGCACGGTATCGGTCAGTATTGGTGGCGTGACACACACCGGCACCATCACTAACGGTGCATGGAGTGTGCCGTTCACCTCGGCAGAACTGAAAGGGCTGGCGGATGGTTCAACGCAGGTTTCCGTCTCGGTTGCGGATCTTGTGGGTAATACCGCGATTGTGTCTAACCCGCTGAGCGTACTGACGCATGCACTTCCGCAGGTGGCACTGAACCCGGTTCTCGGACTGACGCTCGGTGTGGTAGGCGGCATTCTGGGTGGTCAGGGTCTGACCCTGAGCGGGACCAGCCGCAACATCGCGCAAGGTGGTCTGGTCAGCGTCACGCTGCTGGGCAATACGCTGGCGGGAACCGTGCAGGCGGACGGTTCGTGGACAGTGAAACTTTCCAGTGCACTGCTGAGCAGTTACGGCGTGATTGGCTTACTGAACGCACTGCTCGGCGCGGTGGTTGAACTGAAAGCGGTCGATGCGGCCGGTAACGGATTCGATGCGCACGTCGGGCTGACGGTAGGTTCAACATTGCCGGCGGACGCCAACGTTGCGCAGGTTCAGTCGCTGTCAGTGGACGATACCCATACGCTGGCGGCGGTTCACACCACCGATACCAGTACAACTACGGATACCTCAGTGACGCACGCCGCCAGCACGCTGACGGATCCGCTGGTGACAACTGATACCAGTGCTTCAACCACCACCACGCACGACACCACCACGGCGGACACTACCGCGCACGCGGACACTGCGTTCTCCATTGGCGGTATCACCATCGACCTGACGGCAACTGACGGGGTGGCCATCGGCGGCGCGGGTGACGACACCATCTCGGTTCATACCCTCGATTTCTCGCAAATCGACGGCGGCACCGGTGTCGATACCTTACTGCTGGCGGGCACCAATCAGCATCTGGATCTGACCGTACTCGGGCTGAAAGTCGAGCATATCGACATCTTCGACCTGGGCAATTCCGGCACCAACAGCATTTCCCTGAACCTGCATGAGGCGCTGAACGTGAAGGATAACCCGACCGATGAAGTGATCATCAAAGGGGGCGAGGGCAGTCTGGTCAATCTGCAAATGGGCACCGACGGCGCATGGAACGAAACCGGGCAACGCACGGTGGATGGCCTGACCTTCGACGTTTATCACAACGCGTCAATGGATACCTCGAACACCCTGGGAGACGTTCTGGTGCAACACGGTCTGCACGTACAACAGAGTTAATGCAGTGCGCCTCCCCCTGCAAAGGGGGAGGAATCAGTAAAAAACAAAAAAAATCGGCGTAATTAAGTGGTGTCGGTAATGAAAAAAAAGAGAGTAATACGGCAAATCGCCGTTGTGTTGGGCACCTTGTGTCTGACGGGATTAACAGGGAATACGGGTGTGATGGCGGCGGAAAAACAGCCGGAATTTAACTGGCAGGCGGCACCGACGGAGGAAATGCGCGCCAGCCTGACGTTACGGGATGCCATTTTGCGGGCGTTCGCGCGTAACCCGCAAATCGCGGAAGCGGCGGCGCAAATCCGCGTTGGCGGCGGGAATCTGGATGCGGCGAAAAGTGCGTGGTATCCGCAGGTTTCATTACAAGGGTCAGCGGGACAATCCCGGCAAACCTATTCATCAGGCGATCAGAGCAGCAACGGATCGGCGGGTATTCAGCTCAGTCAGTTGCTGTGGGATTTTGGCAAAACCAACGGCAGTATCGGTGAGCAGGAATACCTGTCTGATTCCTATCGCTTTTCTCTTTACAGCACCATGACCGACGTGGCGCTGAGCACCATGCAGGCGTACCTCTCGGTGAAACGCTTTCAGGCGTTAAGCGTGGCGGCGCAGGACAATATTGAATCGCTCACCCGCGTGAAAGATACCGCGAAACTGCGCTCTGACGCCGGGCTGAGTTCTCAGTCTGACGTGTTGCAGGCGGAAACCCGCATTGCCGGGATGCGTGCCACCGTTGAACAATATCGCGCTCAGGAACGCTCCGCACAGGCGCAGCTGACCGTGCTGACCGGTGTTGTCTCAAATAACTTGCCGGATCTGCCGGAAAGCCTTCTCAATCAGAAAGTCACTCTCGATAAAATCCCCTACGAAAACAGCACACTGGTGCGTGCCGCGCAGGCCAAGCAACAGGCTGCGATTGAGCAGGTTAATCAGGCGGAAGCGCAACACTGGCCGACGGTCAAAGTTCAGGCCGGTCGCACCCGTTATGACAACAACGGCAACACCGGTTCTTACTGGGATGATCAGCTCCAGCTGGCGGTAGACGCCCCGGTATATCAGGGCGGCGCGGTCAGTGCCAAAGTCCGGGCGGCAGAAGGGCAACGGCAGGCGGCACAGGCGGATGTCGAAAAAGCCAAGCTGGATATCAACCAAAAAGCGTCCACCGCTTACGCCGACATGATCGGCGGGCAGCAGCGGCAGGTCGCGGGCGAAGAGCAGTATGCCAGCGCCACGCACACCCGCAGCGTCTATCAGGACGAATACAAACTCAGCAAACGCAGCCTGAACGATTTGCTCAGCGTTGAGCAGGACGTATTTCAGGCCGACACGTCACGCATTGGCGCGCTCTACGACGGGTGGGATGCCACCGTGCGCTATGCCGCCGCCGTGGACAATCTGGTCGATATGTTAGGCATCGACCGGCAGAAACAAACAGGTGACACCATCCCGGCGCTGTAAGGCGAAACAGGCCGTGGGAAAACCCAGAAGCATTCGATACCGAGGTTGAAATGAGCAACGAAACAACAACACCTTTGTCGATCGACGTCTGGATAAGCGCCATGGGGCGCGTGGCCGAAACATTCGGTAAGCCAGCAGATCCGCTCTATCTTCGCCAGCAAATGCGATGGTTTGAACATCAGCCGCTGCGCCGTCAGCTCGACCGTCTGAGCGGGCTGATGGGGTTACAGGTGGGCATGGTCAGCTGGAATCAGGTGCGCTGGCGGCAGGAAGTATTACCCGCCGTAATAACCCTGGAGCAGGGCGGCATTGCGGTGCTTGAGCAGTTACACGATGACGGCAAAGTGGATTACTGGCTGAGCGACGGCGGCGACCTGCTGCGCTCGGCGGAGCTGGTTACGCTGCTGGAACAAAGCGCCGGGCCGGTATTTCTGGTGGGTGTGGCGGCGCGCGGGCGTGATGAGCGTATCGATCAGTTTGTTCAGCCGCATAAAAAACACTGGTTCTGGGAAAACTTTCGCGGCAGCGGGCGGAAAATCGCGGAAATTTCGCTGGCCTCCATTCTCGGCAACGTGCTGGCGCTGGCAGGGATTTTATTCTCAATGCAGGTTTATGACCGCGTTATTCCGGCACAATCTTTCCCGACTTTATGGGTACTGTTCTTCGGCGTGGTGCTGGCGGCAGGCATGGAATACGTCATCCGCCTGATGCGCACGCTGGTGTCCGATCTGATGGGGAAGAAAATCGACCTCAAAGTTTCTTCGCTGTTTTTCGTGCGGGCGATGAACATCAAAAATGACGACCGGCCAAAATCCACCGGTTCGTTTATCTCTCAGTTACGCGAGATCGACCAGGTGCGCGAACTGCTGACGTCAACTACCGTCAGCGCCGCCGCCGATATGCCGTTCGTGCTGCTGTTCCTCGGCATCATGTTCTTCATCGGCGGTCCGCTGGTGATCATCCCGCTGCTGGCGATCCCGCTGATCGTTATTCCCGGCATTCTGATCCAGTGGCCGATGGCGAAACTGGCGAGAGAAGGGATGCGCGAAAGTGCGCTGCGAAACGCAGTGCTGGTGGAAACTATCGAAGGCATCGAAGACATCAAAGCCTTGCAGGCCGAAGCCTATTTCCAGCGCCAGTGGGAACAGACGCACGAAGTCAGCGCAGCGGTCGGCATGAAACAGCGTCTGTGGGGCGCACGCCTGACCGGCTGGGCATCTACCGTCCAGCAACTGACCTATGGCGGGATGCTGGTGTTCGGGGTGTATCTGGTGCTGAACGGCGATATCACCACCGGTACGCTGGTCGCCGCCAGCATGTTGTCGTCACGCACCATTGCACCGCTGATGCAGCTGACGATGGTGTTTTCCCGCTGGCAGCATGCCAAAAGCGCCATGCACGGGCTGGATGAGTTGCTGAAAAAACCGATCGACCGGCCAGCGGATGCAGAACTGTCGCATTGTCCGTCGCTCAGCGGTCATTTCAACGTGCGTAATCTGCAATACACCTACGACAAAGAAAATGCGCCGAATGTGCTCGGCATCGGCCAGCTGGAAATCAAACCCGGTGAACGTGTGGCGATCCTCGGCAAAGTGGGCGCGGGGAAATCCACACTGCTGAAATTGCTCTCCGGTCAGGCCAGTCCGTCGCAGGGTAAAATCCTGATCGACGGCGTGGACATGACCAAAATCGAACCGGCAGATGTCCGCCGTCAGCTGGGGTATTTGTCGCAGGATTCGCGGCTTTTCTTCGGCACGCTGCGCCAGAACCTGATGCTTGGTTATCCCCATGCCTCCGATCAGGAAATGCTGCAGGCGCTGCGCATCAGCGGCGCGCTGAGTATGGTGCAGGCCGATGCTTCGAGTCTGGATAAAATCATCAACGAAGGCGGGCGCGGATTGTCTGGCGGGCAGCGTCAGATGGTGATGCTGAGCCGCATGATCCTGCGCAATCCGCAGGTGGTGCTGATGGACGAACCGACGGCCTCGATGGATGAACAGCTTGAAGAATATGTGATCCGCCAGCTTCATGCCTGGCTGGTCGGACGCACCCTGATTGTTGTCACGCACCGCCCGGCACTGCTCAAGCTGGCAGACCGGATTGTGGTGATGGACAACGGACGGGTGGTAGCCGACGGACCGCGGGATCAGATCCTCGCGAAAGCGGCCAGCAATACGCCCGCTCCGGCTGCGGCCGTGGTGGCGGACAACAAACAAGGCGCAGCCTGAGCTGCTGAGGACATCGCATGGCACATCTTACTTTGCATGATGAACTGGAAGCAGAAGGCCGCAAAGTGTCGTGGATCATCTGGGTATCGCTGGCTTGCCTGCTGATTTTCTTCGTCTGGGCGCGGTTTTCCCTGCTCGATGAAGTTACTGTCGGCACCGGCAAGGTCACGCCATCGAGTAAAGCGCAGCAAATCGACTCGCTCGACGGCGGCGTTATTTTAAAACTGATGGTGCAGGAAGGCTCGGTAGTCAATCGCGGCCAGTTGCTGGCGCAGCTCGACCCGACGCGCTCGCAGTCGAACTTCGGTGAAGCCGCTTCCCGCGTGCGGACCCTGCGGGCCTCATCTGAACGTCTGAGTGCTGAACTGACCGGTGCGCCGCTGAAATTCAGCCCGGAGACCATGAAATCGCCGGAACTGGTGGCGCGTGAACGCCAGCTGTATTTATCGCGTAAACAGAACCGTGACGAAACCGTCAGCAACCTGCAGCAGTCGCTCAAACTGGTGAATGATGAAATCAACATGACCCAGCCTCTGGTGGCGAAAGGCGCGGCGGGGCAGGTGGAAGTGATCCGCCTTAAACGTCAGGCCAGCGAACTGCGCGGCAAAATCGACGATGCAACGAACCAGTACGCAGTGCGCGCCCGCGAAGAGCAGGTGAAGAATAACGCCGATCTGGACGCCGAATTGCAGGTCATGGCAGGGAAAGAGGATCAGGTGACGCGTTCCGAACTTTATTCGCCGGTACACGGTATCGTGAAAGACATTCAGGTTTCCACCGTCGGCGGCGTGTTGCAGCCAGGCGGTAAACTGATGGAAATCGTGCCGATTGAAGATCAACTGCTGATAGAAACCCGCATCAACCCGCGCGACATCGCCTATATCCGTCCGGGCTTACCGGCGACGGTAAAAATCTCGGCGTACGATTCGTCCATTTACGGTGACCTCGAGGGCAAAGTCGAGGGCGTGTCGCCGGACACCTTGCAGGATGAAGTGAAACGCGATCAATATTATTACCGTGTCTACGTGCGCACCGACAAAGCCTTCCTGACCAATAAAGCCGGCCGCCAGTTCCCGATTGTGCCGGGGATGGTGGCGAACGTAGACATCAAAACCGGCCAGAAAAGTGTGCTGGATTATTTGATTAAGCCGCTGAATAAGGTGAAGGAATCGTTGAGGGAGAGGTAAGCAGGAGGCCGCTGCTTGTGCGGCTTCAACTTCAACTTCAAGGTCGTGGGCGTCGGCCCACACCGACTTGGGGGACGGCTTATCGCCGCCGCCCCCCAAGACCCCCCGGGCTCTTTCACTGCGCGCTTCGCGGGCACGACGGACATGTTCTGACGCAAATGTGGGTGGCGCAAAATGTCATCGCTGCGCGATTCCCGAATTTCAGGTGTCGAGCCTCTGGTCTCGAACCATTCATTCGGTGCCATTTTTGAGCACGCCAATAAACTTATCTAAAAGATAAATCCATTACCGTTTTTGAATTTAAGATCGTGCGGGCGATTCAGAAATCTTGCTGAACGGAGCGGCTTCGAGACCTGTGGCTCGAAGACCGAGAGAAGGAACCGCGCAGCGGCAAGATTTCCAGCCTGTCGCAGTGATACCTGAAACATGGTCAGCAAGCGATAGCGCGCAGTTAAAAAAAACGCAGGATTCCAAAGGGTTTCGTTTAAAACCCTTTGGGCCCGTGTGGGCGGCGAGCCCACGGTGTTGACCTTAAAACTAATTGGGTGGCAACGCCAGGATATCACCCGCTATTGCAGCGGCTCCTGCAAACCTTCAGTCAATAAATAAACTCGTCGGTACATTAAACCGCACCGCCAGCGCCCGGATATGTTCGACAGTCAGCGAACGCTTACCGCTCAGGATCTGACTGACCAGCGATTTTCCGCCGATTTCCTCTCTTAGATCACTCTGCTTTAATCCGTAATCCTTCATCAGCTGGCGAAGTGCTTCCACGCCGCGCGGGAGATTTTCCAACGCCTGATTAAAGGGGACGAAATCGGTATGCTGGCGCTCATAGCTTTCAATCTTTGCACTCAGAAACTCGATTAGCGGGTTTTCGTCATCATGCTCAATCAGATAATCAATCAGCTCAAGCGCACTTTTATAATCGGCTGTGCTGGTACTTCCTCCCAGCAGAGGAACCGCTTTAACCAGCGCTTTACTGGCTTCGATAGCTTCAGCAATCATTTTGTGTAAGTCCTGTAATGTTTGTTCAACTGGTCGTAAAGCGCATGAGTGACGATATGTTTTACATACACCCGCTTGTTGACGAAATTGATATAAGCAATGAGGCGAAGATTATTGCCGCCGACGTTCATAACCCACCATTTTGGCCGGTAGCGGAAATTGTCGAGGCTGGAAAAGACGGATTTCAGGGAATCTGGCGTCGGAAAGTCGCCTTCTTTGAGCCCGCGACAGGTTGCCAGCAAGGCGGTTTTATCATTGGGATACTGCCGCATCGCCCGGTCGAATGCTTCTTTGGCTATAACATGCATAGCACTCCTGAGTTCACATCCTGTGAACAATATAAAGGTTAATGTTGTGGTTTACAAGCTGTAAACCACAATAACCTTTTGCAGGAGGGGACGGGGTTTACTTGTTGTCAGATTGCGGCACATCTTCCAGAGAAGTTTCTGGGTCAGCATGATGAACGATGTGGTAAATGGCTACCGGATCTTCCACCTCCGCTTTCCGCTTGTCCTGCCACAAATTCATCCGCGCCCGCAGCGAGCCGCTGAGGTCTTCATGCACCTGCTTCGCGGCTTCGGATTCAGGATTGAGTTCGAGTACGAATTCCATGAATTTATCAGCGGTATAACGGTTTTTCTTCACGCCGGTACCGGTCAGCCACGCCATGCCCAGTGTATAAGCGGCTTCGGCGCGATCGGGATGTTGCGCGTTATGCAGGATTTCCGGCAGCCAGACTTCGGCAGCCTGACGCTTTTCGGCGTCCGAACCGTTATCCAGTGCGCAACTCGCACGGAAATAGGCGGCGGATAAATGGCCGGCGTCCATCGCCCGCTGATACCAGTGCATGGCCTGTTCATAATCGGGTTCGCCGCCGAGCCCTTCACGCAGCGCATTGGCGCAGGTGAACATAGCGGGCACCATGCCTGAACGGGCGGCACTCAGCACGCAGTCCATCGCATTACTGTCGTTGTGATACTGCTCAGGAACATCCTGATGCCAGCCGTTGCGGTAGAAAAAGTACAACTCGTAGCAGTGGATCGCGCTGCCGTGGCGGGCCATTTCGGTCATCAGAAAATGTGCGGCGTCCAGATCGTCATTGATCGCCATGTCGTGCGCCAGTGTCACCAGATCGTTTACCGGTTGTTCGTCGCCCGCTTGCTGAATAAGCGACCACGCATGTTCCATCAGCCCCTGACATAATTCAGGACGCGGCGGTAATCCGTACAGACCTGATTGCAAGGCCGTTGCGGCAAACGCCACCAGTACCGGATCATTTGCCTGACTCAGACCCCGGGTCAGCAGCTGGGTCAGTACCGGTAAACCTTCCTGATGGCCATTGGCCAGCACGGCACGGGAGATAAACATCCGCGCGGCGTGACCGGGCATCGCCTGTGGTGAAACAGCAAATAAATCGTTATAGACAGCTAGCCCAGCCTGATCGTCGTCCTGCCAGTAGGCGATGCAGATCCCGGCCAGATCCAGCAGACGGACTCGCGTTTCCGGCGCCAGCGGTTGAGCCAGTAATGCAGCTAAGCGTGACTGGAGTTCCTGCGCCTGAGGCGATTCTCTGTCGGCGATATCACCGGAAAGCGCATCGCAAAGCGCGTTGGCGCGGAACTGATTACGTTCTTCTTCACTAAATTCTGCGCACAGCGGACTGTCGATGATTTGCATCTGTTGCGCGTCACTGCCGCCCCAGAAAGCGGAATGGAATAAAAGGTAGGATTCCATGGTGCCAACGTCGGCGTGGCGGACTGACATCGCCATGCGCAGCCAGTAATCCAGCGCTTCTTCATCATTTTTACGGGTTTGTTGCAACGCCGCGGGAAGTATCTGCGGCCAGTGTGTTGCGGGCTCGAATCCCAGTGCGTGGATGTGTGCGACACCCGCCTGCCAGATTTCACTGCCCTGAATCGAAAACTTTTCATGCAAAGGTTTGGGGATTTCACCGGCAAACAACGCTTTCAGCCAGTACGGCTCGCCGAAACCGCCGCTCAGATTCATCATGTGGCGCAGGGCATGTGTCGGGCGCGGATGCAGTTCAATAGCACGTAAAAATGACAGTACCGCGTAATCACAGCATAACTGTGCCCCCAGCCACTGGTGATCAGCGACGTCTTCACCTTCCTGGGGCTGGCGGATAATCCAGGCATTTTCATGCCAGACCATACCCAGCAAAGTGTGGGCGTGATAGCTCTGCGGGCATTGCTGCGCCCAGTCACTGAGGATCTCCAGCGGGTTGAGCGGGGGGGATTCCGTGCCGGTAAACAGTGTAGCCGGATGCATCAGCAGCCCGTAATCGCTGTGACCTTCGCCCTGATTCTGCCAGCCACGCATCTGTGACAACAGCCACTCGTCGAGTTTAAGAAAACGGCGGGTCGCCAGAAGCATTCTGGCTTTGGAAATGTTGTCGTGCTGGTCCTGATGTGGCATGAGGTTCCCTGAGCTATTGAGTAAAAACGGTGTTTTGCGCGGCACCCGAAGTCTACCTTTCTTCCCCTGCGCGATCAGCGGGATTGGTCTGACTTTGGTTATAGTAACGGATCCGAACCGCCACTGACCAACAAAGCCTCTGCATAATAAAGATTAATAATTACCCTGAAATCCCTTATTAATTGAGGAGATTAGATATCAACTATTAAGAAAATCAAAATCTCAAAGATGGAGAAAGTGTGAGGTAATTATGGAGAAATACATTTCAGCAGGAAAATATAATGATTGATGAATGTCACAGGCGGTAATCATCTCTTTGCAAAACAAAAAAAAAACCGACCACTAAGGGCCGGCTGTTGTTTCCACAAAACGGGGAATGAGGGTAATAAATAACAAATAATGATGATAGCGAGAATGATTATATATTATCGGTGAATAGATGCTTTATCAGTTAGTGCGGTAATCATTTTGTATAATTAACTGATTTTAAAGGATTATTGGTTAATTTAGCTTTGCGTGCTTTATTTTAACATCTAAACATAGGTTTAATTTTACCCGATATTAATAAAATGTTACACCTTTAAATACTTCCGAAATATATTAACTAATTTCGTATCATTTTCTTTCTGGATTAAAAGTATTTATATCAAGAGAATGGATTTGCCATGTCGGGCCAACTTTTATACAGATACCAACAAGCGTTAAGCAGATTTAAATCAGTAAAAACGTGTACTTTACATTCAGTGGCACGGTCCGACACCTATCGAGGACAGAAAAATGAAACTCCGCGTTCTTTCACTCATGATCCCTGCATTAGTGGTCGCAGGATCTGCAAGTGCGGCAGAAGTTTATAATAAAGATGGTAATAAACTCGACCTGTACGGTTTAGTTGATGGTTTGCACTACTTCTCTAACGACAAGGGTTCTGACGGCGATCAGAGCTATATCCGTCTTGGTTTCAAAGGCGAAACTCAGATCACTGACCAGCTGACCGGTTACGGCCAGTGGGAATATCAGGTTCAGGCTAACCAGGCTGAAAGCTCTGATGACGGCGACCGCGCCTTTACCCGTTACGGTTTCGCCGGTCTGAAATTCGGCGACATGGGTTCCTTTGACTACGGTCGTAACAACGGCGTTATGTATGACGTGGCCGCCTGGACCGACTTGCAGCCAGAGTTCGATGGTTCAACCTACGGCGCTGACCAGTTCCTGTATCAGCGTACCAACGGCGTTGCAACGTATCGTAACGAGAACTTCTTCGGGCTGGTGGATGGCCTGCACTTTGCTCTGCAATATCAGGGCAAAAATGACAGCGGCGGCGGTGAGCCAGGTACACGTGATGTGCTGACTCAGAACGGCGACGGTTACGGTATGTCCCTGAGCTACGACATTGGCGCGGGCGTCAGCGTGGCAGGTGCATTCTTCAACTCTGACCGTACTGATGAGCAAAATAGTGCACCGGGCATCATGGGCGACGGTAAAAAAGCGGAAGGCTACACCGGCGGTCTGAAATATGACGCTAACAACGTTTACCTTGCTGCCATGTTTACTCAGGCTTATAACGCTTCCCGCTTCGGTTCAACCGATTCAGAAGCTTACGGTTATGCTAACCAGTCACAGGCATTTGAAGCTTACGCAAGCTATCAGTTCGATTTCGGTCTGCGTCCGTTCGTGGCCTATAACCAAACTCGCGGTAAAGATTTAGGTTCCGACCGTCTGGGCAACAACTACCAGGATCAGGATCTGGTGAAATTTGTCGACCTGGGTGCGACTTACTACTTCAATAAAAATATGTCGGCCTATGTTGACTACAAAATCAACCTGATCGACAGCAGCACCTTCACCGATAACGCCGGTATCAACACCGATGACGTTACCGCTGTAGGTCTGGTGTATCAGTTCTAAGCGTGCCTTTCTCAGACACAGAATAGCGTTTAGATTTGAGTCAAAAGAACAAGCAGTAAAAAGAACGCGGTCGCTGATGGCCGCGTTTTTTTATGGCAAAAAGCAGGAGATCTGACAGCCTCAGGCTGATTTCTGGTGGATCAGATGCAGCGGGGGAGAAACATCAAGTTCGATTTCAGGATTCTGGCGGAATTCATGCGGCGTGATATTGAAACGCTTGCGGAACATGTAGGTAAAGTGTGACTGCGAGCCGAAGCCGAAATCCATCGCGATGTCGAAAATCGGGGTATCACTGCTGCTCAGCTGATAAACAGCACTCGCCAGACGACGTTCCCTGATGTACTTCCCCAGAGAAATGCCTGTCGATTCTTTGAACAATTTTTGCATGTGCCAGAGCGAATAGCCTGAATACTCAGCCAGTTCTTCAAGGTGGATGACACGACCAAGATGGCCTTCAATCCATTTGCTGAGTGCGCAGACGATAGCGATATGAATATCTTGAGCCATAACCAGTCTGTTTTAAGGTTGAATATCGCTATTATACACGACTTCGCCGTGATGGCGTGGCAGGTGTTGCTCTGAGGTGTATGACAACAGAAGTGACATAAATGGCCCGCTGAAAAGGAGTGCTCTGGCACTCTGACGGGTCATCATTTAGCGTAACAGGATCCAGTGAATCAGGCGGGCGATACCGTCGTCAACCAGAACGATCCCGACGAGGATAAGAACAATGATGATGTAAAAGTTCTTACCGGTTGGCAACGTGGTTTCTCCCTTCATCCCCGTTCAGGGCATAAAATTCAGTTACCATGGGCCGCTGCCCTGCATATTCAATGCAATTACAGCCAGACACACCACAACAAATATCAGAAAAACGATAAGAAGCCGTTTCATTCTTTTTACAGAGCTTGCGCTCTTCCTCCAGCGTGGATCATTAGCCAACGATTAATTCTTGCGAACGTTAACTGCTTCTTCCGCTGAGATCCAGCCTGTCAGGAATTTAAAACGATTTTTATAGGTTTCGTTTAACCATCGGTTGCCGGGCGTCGCACCAGATCGGTTTTCTGACCGCCATTTATGACCGTGGTTGGCGGTGTTTCCGGTACCAGTGCATCCGGAGCAATGTTCATATGGTTAAGAATTTCGCCCATGATTTGCCCGAAGATTGGCCCTGCAACCGAACCACCGAAGTGTTTACCGGCTTGCGGATTGTTAACCATCACCACCAGCGCCACGCGCGGGTTGCTGGCGGGTGCTACACCGGCGGTATAGTTGATGTAACCGCCATCGTATTTACCACTGGACCCCATTTTTTCCGCTGTACCGGTTTTAATCGCCAGACGATATCCCGGCACCGCCGCACTGAGGCCGGAACCTCCCGGCAGAGCGTCACTTTCCATCATATGAATGACCGTTCTGACCACGTCAGCCGACATTACGCGGGTGCCTAACACTGGCGGTGTAACCTTGGTAATCGACAACGGGCGGTAAATGCCTTCCGCGCCAATCGTGGCGTATTCACGGGCGATTTGCAGTGGCGTGACGCGCAGGCCATAACCGAATGAGAAAGTTGCACGTTCGATATCCGCCCAGCGGTCACGGTGCGCAGGGAAATAACCGCTGCTCTCGCCACCGATACCTAAATCAGTGGCTTTACCCAAACCGAATGACTGGTAAAGCTGAACCAGCACGTTCGCAGGCATCGCCAGCGCGATGTGCGATACCGCGATGTCACTGGATTTTTGCAAAATACCGGTGATGGTCAGTGCCGGCCAGTGGCCAACGTCGCGGATCAGGTGCCCGTTAACGGTGTAGGGATGAGTATCGAGAACGGAATCAGGGCGGATCATATGGCGGTTCAGACCGGCCATCACCACCAGCGGTTTTACCGTCGAACCCGGTTCGAAGCTGTCGCTGATCGCCACATTTCGCATGTTTTTTGGCTGCACGCCGGCGTAATTGTTCGGGTTGTAGGAAGGGTAGGACGCCATCCCTAAAATTTCACCGGTGTTCACATCCACCAGAACGGCTGCGCCGGACTCTGCCTGGTTGAGCGTCACGCCATCGCGCAGCCGCGAATACAATACGTATTGCATAAAACTGTCGATGCTGAGATTAATGGTCGGCGGCTGTTGTGGCGCGACTTCTTTGAGAATACCGATGACATTACCGTGGCGATCCTGACGGTATTCGCGCATGCCAGGTTTACCCTGAAGCAGGGCGTTAAAGCCTTTTTCCACGCCTGTCAGGCCTTCGTTATCTGTCCCGACGACGCCGACCAGGTTAGCTGCGGCTTCACTCATCGGATAATAACGGCTGTCATCAAGCTGAGTGCTGATGCCACCCAGATGCAGCTGGCTGATATCGGCAGCAATGCCTTCTTCTATTTTGCGACCAAGATAGACAAAGCGGCGCTGCGGATCGCTGGTGATGGTTTGCTGTAACTGGGAAAGCGGCATATTCAGCGCAGAGGCCAGATATTGCCATTTCGGGCTGTTCAGGTCGCTGTGTAATTCAAGCACGCGGAACGGGTCAGCGATAATGTCTTTGGAGGCGACGCTCAGTGCCAGCGGATGTCCGTTGCGGTCAACAATGGTACCGCGTCCGGCAGGAATGACGCTGGAGCGCAGTGAGCGGGAATCGGCTTCTTTTTCCAGCATCGGCTGATTAAGAAGTTGCAGATAGCCTACGCGGCCAAGCAGGAGCGCCAGACAAAAGACGATGCCGAGACAAATCAGCGCAAAGCGCTTGGTGTAAAAATGCGGTTGGGCGCTGGATTTTTTTGAGCTCGGTGGCATGGCAGTTTCGCAAAGTCATTGACGCGTTTGAAGCGAAAAGCGATGGCGCCGGAGAACCCATTCACCGCATCAAATGATGCCGGCCGGTGTCCGATAAAAATACAGCTCATCGCTCTGAAAGATAATGAATTTCGTATACATGCACATCTTATATTAAGCCATAGCGATGGATTGTTTATTTCAATTGCTCTTTGTAAGCAAGTGCAACGGAGAAACCGTTTTTTACTCGACGGACAGCCATTCGTCCGCTTCTTCAAACATTTCTTCCAGCATTTGGTTTAATTGCGAACGTTCCTGCTTGCTGGCCCCTTGCGTATTCAGCCCGTTGGCCTGCATCGGTTTTACCTTAACTTCCGCATCCGGGAACATCCGGTGTACGCGTTTTACCAGTTCCGCTTCAATTTTTTCACTGGCGTTAGGGATGCCGGAGACATTCCGTTTGTCAAAAATCAGTTCAACCCGCATGGTTTTCCTCATTATATATAATTTTATTAACTGGCTAAATATACAGTATCCGCGCAGGCCGCTCTAGTGATTTTTCGCCTGAACCTGGGAACGCAGTTCAGATTTGTAAGCGTAAATTCATGTAATTCATGATTCATACATCTTGTGAATGTTTGGGCGGCCGTTAGAATGGCGGCCAGTCTGTGAGGGAAATGTGGATAAACAACGGCGTTCAGCACTGATATTTTTTTGCCTGGCCTGTCTGGTCATACTGACGTGTATGACACAGCGTATCGCCGGGCTGAATGCGTTGTCCTCGATCCTGCATCAGGAAACGACGACGGCTCAGGCGTCATCTACGATTTCCGAAATCGACAAAATCCCGGCTCCCTGTGAGCTCAGCAGCAAATCGCTGCTTTCTGTTCCTCCTCTTCTATTAGAATTTGCGTTTCTGGCGCTGAGTCTGCTGCTTGCATTCTTGTCGCGCGGCAATATGGCGGCGATCCGCCTGCTTGTGCCGGAAGCCGTCCCTGTGCCGCGCCTGCGGGTGCATTTGCGGCTCTGTGTATTTCGGGAATAAAAACTCCGGGAATAAAAACACCCCTGTTATTCATCAGGATGTGACATTTTATTTTTGGAGAAAATCTATGCGAAGTTTATTCAGGGCGGCCGCTGGCTGTCTGCTGATGCTCTGGCTGCATACCGGATATGCTGCTGACACCGGCTGGCTGCAAAGCCCGCAAAATACCCATGCAAAAGTGCGCATACAGGCGCAGTCCGCCGATTCTTCTGAGCAGGAAACCCGTCTGCTGCTTTCTGTCAGCCTCGAAAAGGGCTGGAAAACCTACTGGCGTTCGCCGGGCGAGGGCGGTATTGCGCCGTCGGTAGAGTGGCAAAAGCCGGTCACTGCGCAACAGGTTAAATGGTTCTGGCCGACACCCGCACGGTTTGATGTGGCGGGCATGACAACTCAGGGCTATCACGATGACGTCACGCTGCCCGTCACCCTCAGCGGCAGCGCGCCTGCCACAATCGCCGGAACGCTGACGCTGCCGGTGTGCAGCAACGTGTGCATTCTCACCGACTATCCTTTTAGTCTGGATCTCAGTTCTGCCGGAGGCAACGCAGATTTTGCGCGCCAGTTCGCCGCCGCGATGGGCAAGGTGCCGATTGCGGAAGGTCTGGCGGACAGCGTGACAGCGGGCTATCGCGCGGGGTTACTGCATATTACCGCTCACCGCGAGCAAGGCTGGCAAAATCCGCAGGTGTTTACCGATACGCTGGAAGGCAGTTCACTGGGCAAACCGGTGGTGAGAGTGAACGGGCAACGGGCGCTTTTCACGCTGCCGGTGACGGACGAGTGGGGCGATAAAGCACAGGATATCAGAGGAAAAACGCTGAGTATTGTGTTGTCTGATAACGGTCTGGCGCAGCAGATTATCCTGGACGTGAGCGCGCTTCCCGCCGATGCGCCCGGCAGTATCGCTCTCTGGCAGGTGGCGCTGATGGCGCTGGCCGGGGGCTTCATCCTCAATCTTATGCCTTGTGTTCTGCCGGTTCTGGGCATGAAACTGGGCAGTATTTTGCAGGTGGAACAGCGCAACCGTAAAAGCATTCGCGTGCAGTTTCTGGCGTCGTCAGGCGGCATCATCACCTCGTTTCTGGCGCTGGCATTGCTGATGACGCTGCTCCGTTACACCAGTCAGACGCTGGGCTGGGGCATTCAGTTTCAGAATCCGTGGTTTATTGGTCTGATGGTGCTGGTCACGGCGGTGTTTACCGCCAATCTGCTGGGATTATTTGAAATCAATCTGCCGTCAAAGATGACGACACGTCTGGCGACGCATCAGCGTTCGGGTCTCAGCGGACACTTCGCTGAAGGCGCGTTTGCCACGCTGCTGGCGACGCCCTGTTCGGCACCGTTTCTCGGCACCGCGGTGGCGTTTGCACTGGCCGCACCGCTGCCGGTGCTGTGGGGACTGTTCCTGATGCTGGGCATCGGCATGAGTCTGCCGTGGCTGATGATTGCCTTATGGCCGGGGCTGGCGATGTGCCTGCCGCGTCCCGGTCGCTGGATGTTACGGCTGCGGCTTTTCCTCGGCGCGCTGATGCTGTCGGCCTGTCTCTGGTTGCTGAGCCTTTTGCAAAACCATTTCTCTGCGTTGTTTGTCGCCGTGCTGGCAGGTGTATTGCTGGTGATGCTGTTTGCCTTATCCCTGCGACGCTATGGCCTGCGCAATTGTGCGTTGACCGCTGGTGCGGGCGTACTTATGGCCGGCGCCGCGATGGTGATTGTCACGCAGTTTTCAGGCGCTGGCGGCAAACCGCTGCGCGATGATATTGCCTGGCAACCGCTGTCCGAAGAGGCGATTCAGAGTGCGCTGGCGGCTAAAAAAGTGGTCTTTGTGGATGTTACCGCCGACTGGTGTGTGACCTGTAAAGCCAACAAATACAACGTACTGATGAGTGAAGACGTGCAGAAAGCCCTGACGGAAAACGACGTCGTGGCACTGCGCGGTGACTGGACGTTGCCGTCAAAACCGATCACTGAATTCCTGCAAAAACGCGGCAGCGTCGCCGTGCCGTTTAATCAAATTTATGGTCCGCATAATCCTGCCGGTGAAATTTTATCGCCGTTGCTTACCCGTGATGCCGTATTACAGGGGCTGGAAGATGCCCGTGGAGCCCGATAATGAAAACATTAATGCTGATTATGATGATGGTTATTTCACCGGCTGTTCTGGCGATGACGCCGGAAGATACCCTGTTTAATAATCCGGCCTCACCGTGGTTTGGCGCGAAAAATCCCCGGCTGACGATCGTGTCTTTTACTGACTACAACTGTCCTTATTGTAAGCAGTTTGACCCGATGCTGGAAAAGGTCGCGGAAGAAAATCCTGACGTAAAAGTGGTGATTAAACTGCTGCCTTTCCGCGGTGCGAGTTCCATTATTGCCGGTCGTGCGGCGATGACCGTGTGGGAACAACATCCGGAAAAGTTTCTGCTCGTGCATCAGCGGCTGATGTCTAAAAAAGGGCAGCATGATGAGGCCAGCGCACTGGAGGCCGTGAAATATGCCGGGCTGGAACCTATACGCGTGACGCCAGCCAGTTACCTTGAACTGAAAACCAATGTGGAGATTGCCGAAGTGTTGGGGATTCAGGGGACGCCAGCGACCATTATTGGCGATCAGCTGATCGCAGGCGCTATCTCTTATGAGGATTTGCAGAAAGTCGTGAAGGAACAACTGGCGAAGGCAACACATGACCAGACTTAAACGCTGGGCGCGCGAAGGTGCGATTCTTGTTGTGCTGATTATGGTGGTGATGCTGGGAATGGATTTTCTGCGTGCGCCGCAGGCTCCCGCCAGTTTCGGCAGCCAGCCGTTGCAGACGCTCAGCAATCAGTCCCTGACGCTCGACGAGCAAAGCCAGCAGCGTCCGCTGCTGGTCTACTTCTGGGCAACGTGGTGCGGCGTCTGCAAAATGACCACACCTTCCGTTGCCCGGCTGTCAGAAGAAGGAGAGAACGTTCTGACCGTGGCGTTGCGTTCGGGCGACAACGCGGCGCTGGCGCGTTATCTGCAAGGAAAGGGCATTCAGATGCCGGTGGTTAATGATTCACGTGGCGATTTGTCGGCGCAATGGGATATCGGCGTCACCCCGACGTTTATCATTATTGATAAAGGGCAGGTTATCGCCACGACAACGGGCTGGACCTCTTACCGGGGGATGAAAGCGCGGATGTGGTGGGCGAAAATCCGCGCCTGATTGGCTGCTTTCAGAAAACAAAAGGCCTTCACCGTGGTGAAGGCCTTTCTTCATATTACGTTTATGGCTGGGAAATCAGTTCGCGAGGAACCGTTTCTCATCGGTCAGCACCTGAAGCAGTAAACCCAGCTCCGGTTTCTGATCTTTAATCCGTTTGCCGTCGGTATCAAAGGCGCGGTAATCGCCGTTGCTTTCCAGTTCCAGCGTCTGATCTGGTGTCGTGATGATAAGCGTTCCGTCATCGCTGGTGGTTACCCAGTTATGGCGACGCTTGGCAGCAAACAAATCTTCACCCTGCGAATAATCCGCCGGTGACGTCGTGACGTGCAACAGACGCTGCATCAGCGTCGTCATCACATCCGCATGGTCAGTCAGCTTATTGATACTTTGCGCAGGTGTGCCCGGCCAGTGAATGATCAGCGGAACCTGCAGCTGGCGGCGGTTCATGGCATTGCCTGAACCCCAGGTGCCGTTCTCGTTGAATTCAATACCGTGAGACGCCGTGATCACCACTACGGTTTTATCCAGCTCACCGCGGTCTTTCAGCGATTGCAGAATGGACTTGATCTGGTCATCAACGCTCAGAGCACCGGCCTGATAGCGGTGAATGAAGGTGTTACCTGTCGGCACACTTTCACTGTCCTGACGTAACGCCGCGCTGATGCCGTTCAGATTGACGTAAGAGAACCACGGGCCATTACCCCGCACGTTCAGCCACTGCTGCCACTGACTCACGGTTTGCCCATCGGACTGTTTAACCGGCGGCGGCAAGGTGAAATCGGTCAGCAAGGCCTGACGGTACAACGGGCTGTTAAAGCCGTCCGAGGCAAACAGACCAAATTCATAACCCTGTTGCTCCAGCGACGTCACCAGTGCAGAAGGTTTGCGAGCCGCCAGAATGCCCTGCATATAGCTTGGGGAAATCCCGTAGAACAGGCCGAACTGGCCGGTATCATTACGGTTGCCGGAGCTGAAATGCTGGTCAAAACGGATGTTATGATTGGCGAAATCACTCAGCGCTGGCATATCTTTATCCAGCGTGGCGGTATGAACACCATCCACCACAATCATCAGCAAATTATATTTTGAACCGGTTTTCGCAAAGCTGATGGAGTTCAGCGGATATTCCACTGCCAGCGCTTCGGGATTCCCTTGTTCGATCAGCCGTTTCTGGTATTCCTCGGCATTCAGCAGGCCGTGTTTCTCAAGGAATTTACGTGCCGTCATCGGATACGAGAGCGGAAGATTCGCGCGCTGCATGGTGATCGGACGATAGAAATTGGCATCCGCCCAGATATACATCAGGTGCGACGCAAAGAAACTGGCAATGAATAGCACCACAATCGGCTTGGCGAAATTACGGCGGTTCAGGCTGCGCAGTTTCTGCCATGCCCAGGTGCCAAACAGCATTTCGAGCAGGAAAATGACCGGCACAGCAATAAACATCAGCTGCCAGTCTCGCGCCATTTCGCCTTGTCCGGGGTTAACCACCAGTTCCCACACCACCGGATTGATATGCAGATGGAAACGGGTAAAGACCTCGGTATCAACCAGCAGCAACGTCAGTCCGGCGGTCGCCAGAATGGCAGACAAGAACCGCAGCAGCCGTTGCGACATCACCACAAAGGTCAGCGGGAAGATAATCAGCAAATAAGCAGAGAATCCGATAAAGCTGAAATGCCCAAGCCAGCTAACCAGCGCGTAAATACGCCCTTGCAAAGAAGAAGGCCAGTCTGAAACAAACAGGTAGCGGCTGCCGAGCCCGAGAATGAGCAGGATATTAAACAGGGCGAACCAGTGCCCCCAGCTGATCATCTGGGATACTTTTTCGCGATAGCGCTGACGATTTGTCACCATGAGAGGTATTGGGCAGTTTGTGAATTAATGGGCTTTATCTTCTCTTATCGACGCTTGCAACGCTTTAGCAAAAGACTGGGACAAGGCTTTGCGTTGTGCAGGAGCGACGCTGGTATTAATAAGGTTAGTCACCATATTGCCCAGAACCATCAAAGAAAGGTCTGTCGGGGCGCGGTGCTTTTCGAGAACAGTCGCCAGCTCGGAAAGGATCTGTTCAACGTGTTCGTCACTGTAACGGGATGATTGTGCCATAGAGTATTGTGCTTCTTGATCTGACAAAGTCCAATATCTTAGCCGATCACAGACCTACTTTCCGCATTTTTATAACCCCTTCATACTTCGGGTTACAGATGCGTTGGCTGCGCGCAGTCACCTGAATCACTTACCGGAGTAAGCTCATCGGGATTTCTTCGTTTGCCGCCTTCCTGAAACACGAATTATTTTGGGGTTTTTATCTCATTAAATCCCCATTTCTAAGGTATGAGCGGTTGCGGCTTTAGAGCTTCGGTGTTTGAATACGCCCCGCAGGCAAACCCTTCTTACACGGCTGCAATTCACACAGGAGAAAGTCCCCATGAGTCTGGATATTGAGCAGATTGCTCTGCACCAGTTGAACAAACGTGACGAGCAAACGCTGGATGTTGTGCTGCGCGATACGCTTCTGACGCCGAATGCGGCCGTTGATGAAATGATGGCCGAGCTGCACCGCGTCTACAGCGCTAAAAGCAAAGCCTACGGTCTGTTCAATGAAGACAGCGAACTGGCTGTGGCGTTGCGCAGTTGCCGCAAAGGGGACGACGATTTTCTGTCATTCAGCCGCGCTGCGACCGGCCGTCTGCGTGATGAGCTGGCGAAGTATCCGTTTGCCGAAGGCGGCGTGGTGCTGTTTTGTCATTACCGCTTCCTGGCGGTGGAATATTTACTGGTGGCGGTGCTTAACAGCCGCAGCAGTATGCGCGTCAACGAGCAACTGGATGTCAGCAGCATTCATTACCTCGATATCAATCATGCCGATATCGTGGCGCGCATTGATCTGACCGAATGGGAAACCAATCCGGAATCTACCCGTTACCTGACTTTCCTCAAAGGCCGGGTAGGGCGAAAAGTTTCTGATTTCTTTATGGATTTCCTGGGCGCGTCTGAAGGTCTGGATACCAAAGCACAGAACCGCGGCCTGTTGCAGGCGGTTGATGATTTCTGTACCGAAGCGCAGCTCGATAAGAACGAGCGTCAGAATTACCGTCAGCAGGTTTATACCTACTGTAACGAGCAGTTGCAGGCGGGCGAAGAAATCGCTCTGGATGATTTGTCCGAAGAGCTGCCCCCGTGGAATGATAAGAAATTCAAAGAATTTACCCAGGAACAGGGCTATCAGCTGGAAGAAACCTTCCCGGCGGATCGCAGTACCTTGCGTCAGCTGACCAAATTCGCCGGCAGCGGCGGCGGGCTGAGCATCAACTTCGATGCCATGCTGATGGGCGAACGCATTTTCTGGGATCCGGCGACCGATACCCTGACCATTAAAGGCACACCGCCGAATTTGCGGGATCAGTTACAGCGTAAAGCGGGCAATAAATAATACCCGTCATACTTCAGGCTGCAGATGCGTTGGCTGCGTTTGCTCACCCCGGTCACTTAGCTATCTAAGCTCCCGGGGATTCACGAACTTGCCGCCTTTCTGCAACCTGAATTATTTAGGGTATCGGCAGATTTCAGGCAATAAAAAACACCGCCTGGGCGGTGTTTTTTATTTGTTCTCGCACGGCGTCCCGATGCGCACTAACTTTTTACTCAGAGAGTAAAGTCGCGTTATTAAACGCGAACGAAGTCAATGTGAGCCAGTTTTGGCTTGAACGGGTGACGCTGTACAGCCTGAACTTTAACTTTGGTTTCTTTACCGTCGATGACCAGAGTAATAACTTCAGAGTAGAACTCCGCTTTAACTTCCATGTTCTTAACAGAATCATGGTCCAGTTTGATAGAAACCGGAGCAGCTGAGCCACCGTAAACGATAGCTGGGAATTTGTTAGCTGTACGCAGGCGGCGGCTCGCACCTTTGCCCTGCTCGTCCTGTGGACGTACTTCTACATTGATAGTGATCATTGTATGTTTCTCGATTAGAACTACTTCTAAAATGTGCCCCGCCACCTGCGACCGAGTGACGAGTTGAGTACTGCGGCTTTCACACAAGGCGAAAGCGGGCGGTATGATACCGGAGCAGGGCAACGGCAGCAATACAAATCGCTGGTTTACTCACCCGCGCAGCTCATTTGCGCGCCGGTACCGGCCTTCATAATCGAACATTTTTTCGCGTACCTGCCAGAACTGGCCTTTCATGCGTGCCACCACAAAATCCGGATGACGCAGTAAAACCTGCTGCGCGACGATATCCGCAGCGGTATTCCATTCCAGTGGCACGCCCGGCGCACGCTGGTGCGGACGCAGGAAATTATGTAAAAACGCCATGCGCTGGGCGGGCGTCGTCAGGCGAAAACGCTCGGAAACGTCCGCGCCGTCCTCATCGTAATAGGTGATCTTCAGCCATTCGCCTTTGTCATCGCGACCGTTTTCCAGGTTCATGCCGCCGCAGCGCAGCACCAGCGCATCTTTCAGGCGCAGCGCGGCTTTCAGCATATCGTCCGGATCAACCAGAATTTCCTGACACTGATGACAGCGTCGCGCGGCGATATCGTTTTCCGCGCCGCAGTGCGGGCAGCTTTTAAAGCGGAAACGGAAATCGCACTGTTCGCGATTGCCCTCGTCATCCTCCAGCACGCCCTGACAACGGCGGCCAAAATGCTCAATGATGGTGCCGTCTTCCGTAGTTTTCCCCCAGAAGATATTGGCAAAACCGCAGGCGGGACAGAACACCTGCACCGGTTTGTTATCGCCCGCAGGCTTATGGCTGCCGACTTCCGGCGTAAACAGATCGTGCGGATTACCGGCGTAATCGAGGATAAGGCAGTCGGTTTTGCCCGGCGCCAGCCGCAGCCCGCGGCCGACGATTTGCTGATACAGGCTGACGGATTCGGTCGGGCGCAGGATGGCGATCAGATCCACATGCGGCGCATCGAAGCCGGTAGTCAGCACAGACACATTCACCAGATAGCGTAACTGCTGCGCTTTAAACGCATTGATCAGCCGGTCGCGCTCGACGGCGTGCGTTTGTGCGCTGATCAGCGCCGCTTCGCCGTCGGGCAGCAGACCGAAGATTTCACCCGCGTGTTCCACCGTCGAGGCGAAAATCATCACGCCTTTGCGATCCTGCGCAAATTCAACAATCTGGCTGATGATGTGCGGCGTGATACGCTTTTGCTGACGCAGTTCGTCATTCATATCTGCTTCGCTGAACAGCCCGTTGCTGTTGGCCTGCAACCGGCTGAAATCGTAGCTCACCACCGGCATATCGAGCCGCTCAGGTGGCACCAGAAAACCGTTTTTAATCATGTAACGCAGCGGCAGTTCATAAATGCAGTCGCGAAACAGACTGTTCGCATCGCCACGCACAATGCCCTGATGGTGATACTGATAAATCCAGCCCTTGCCTAAACGGTAAGGTGTGGCGGTCAGGCCGAGCAGGCGCAGACGCGGATTTTGTGCCTTAAGATGGCCGATGATCTGCTGATACTGACTGTTGTCATCGTCGGAAATCCGGTGGCATTCATCGACAATCAGCAGGGAAAACTCACCGCTGAATTCTGCCAGATTAGGCGCGACGGACTGCACGCTGCCAAACACCACTTTGCCGCTGCTTTGCTTGAGATTCAGGCCAGCGGCGAAAATATCCGCCTCCAGGCCGTAAGAAAGGTATTTACTGTGGTTTTGCGCCACCAGCTCTTTGACGTGGGCGAGCACCAGAACGCGGCCGCGCGCTACTCTCGCCAGCTCGGCAATCACCAGACTTTTCCCCGCGCCGGTCGGCAATACGATCACTGCCGGTTCGTCATGCTGGCGGAAATGACGCAGGGTGGCATCCACGGCATCCTGCTGATAGGGGCGAAGCGTAAAAGCGGTCACGGCAACAGTCACCTGTAGTTTTACTGTTAATAAAGACAGTGGTGGAGTATGCCAAGAAATCAGGGCTATAGCGATGAGCAAAAAAATCACCTGACGTGAATGTTTAGCCTGCTTATTTTCCTTCTTCCTGACCGGTTGCGCGGCTATACTGTTCGCCTCAATGTGGCAGCCTGTCTGCCTCCTCTAAGTAATAATAACTCGTTGCAATTATTACGAATCGAACAACCCTGAACCCTGTCAGTTGCCTATAGCGACGGCGGGGTCTTGTGTTTTATCAGTAACGCGATCACTCAGATCGCCATGAAGGCAAGTCTACTCAATGCGTCTGGACAAGTTTCTATCTCAGCAATTAGGTGTAAGCCGCGCGCTGGTTTTGCGTGAGCTTCGCAACAAACGTGTCACCGTTGACGGCGAAATCGTTAAAACGGGTGCGATGAAAATCAGCCCTGAGCAGCGTGTCGAATTTGACGGCAACGTACTGGATCAAATCACCGGCCCGCGTTATTTCATGCTCAACAAACCGCAGGGCTACGTGTGTTCTACCGATGACCCTGATCATCCGACCGTGTTGTATTTCCTCGAAGAACCGGTGGCCTACAAGCTGCATGCGGCAGGGCGTCTGGATATCGACACCACCGGTCTGGTACTGATGACCGACGACGGCCAGTGGTCACACCGCATCACCTCACCGCGTCATCACTGCGAAAAAACCTATCTGGTTAATCTCGAACATCCGCTGGCTGACGATACCGCTGCGCAGTTTGAAGCGGGTGTTCAGCTGCATAACGAAGATTCCCTGACCAAACCGGCACAACTCGAGAAAATCGAAGATTGCCTGGTGCGCCTGACCATCAGCGAAGGCCGTTATCATCAGGTGAAACGCATGTTTGCCGCCGTGGGTAACCGCGTGGTGGGTCTGCATCGTGAACGTATCGGTGAAATCGTGATGGATGAAGATTTAGAACCGGGTCAGTACCGGCCTTTAACCGCGCAGGAAATTGCCAGCGTTGGCGTTCCCTCGCGCTAGTTTTTCCTAAAACTGGAGCAGCTGAAAGTGCAAGAAAAACCGGTATCCCACATCGGACTGATTTTCATCCTGGGATTGATATCGATGCTGATGCCACTGGCCATCGATATGTATCTGCCAAGTATGCCCGTCATCGCGCAGGAATATGGTGTTCCGGCGGGCAGTGTGCAAATGACGCTCAGCGCCTATGTGCTGGGTTTTGCGATAGGGCAGTTGTTTTACGGACCGATGGCGGACAGCCTCGGGCGTAAGCCGGTTATCTTCTGGGGCGTGCTGGTTTTTGCCGTCGCTGCCGGTGCCTGTGCGCTGGCGCAATCGGTCGAACAGCTGGTCTGGATGCGCTTCCTGCATGGTCTTGCCGCCGCCGCCGCCAGTGTCGTTATCAATGCGCTGATGCGCGATATGTTCACCAAAGACGAATTCTCGCGAATGATGTCTTTTGTGGTGCTGGTCATGACCGTCGCACCGCTGCTGGCGCCGATGCTCGGGGGGCTGCTGATGGCGGTTTTCAGCTGGCACGCGATTTTCTGGGCGATGGCAATTGCCGCGCTGATCGCCGCCACGCTGGTGGGCGTCTATATCAAAGAGACGCTGCCCAAAGAACGACGGCAGAAGTTTCATCTGCGTACCAGCGTCGGTAACTTTGCCTCACTGTTCCGCCATAAACGCGTGCTGAGCTATATGCTGGCGAGTGGTTTCTCGTTCGCCGGGATGTTCTCCTTCCTCAGCGCCGGTCCGTTTGTCTATATCGAACTGAATGGCGTTTCGCCGCAGCACTTCGGTTTTTACTTCGCGCTGAACATTGTGGCGCTGGTGATCCTGACTCTCATTAACAGCCGTAATGTGCGCCGTGCGGGCGCGGTGAAGATGTTCCGCTTCGGGCTGTTTGTGCAGCTGACGATGGGCATGTGGCTGGTGATCGTCTGTACCTTCGGTTTGCCGTTCTGGGCGATGGTGATTGGTGTGGCGGGATATGTCGGTGTGATTGCGATGGTCACGTCAAACGCCATGGCGGTGATTATGGATGACTTCCCGCATATGGCCGGTACTGCGGCTTCACTGGCGGGGACGATCCGCTTCGGCACCGGTGCAGCGATTGGTTCGGTCCTGTCACTGTTTACTGCAAAAAGCGCCTGGCCGATGGTCGGTTCAATGGCGTTCTGTATTCTGGCTGCGACGCTGCTGTATCTCTACGCCAGCCGTCCGGCGAAAGTCACTGCGGAAACGGCATAACTCAGACTGCTCTTTCCCCTCGTAAGAGGGGAAAGAGCAGAAGCATTAAATCACTTCTGCTTTCACTCCCTGAACGCGTCGCGCTGCTTTGGCACGGGCATATTCGTCGGCCATGGCTTTGGCTTTTGCGCCCGGCACCAGCGCCATATCGCACTCTTTCGGCAGTAACGTCGTGACCGCGGCGGCAATCAGCAATGAGGCTACCAGCGCATAAATCGCGGTGCTCTGACCGTACAGGCTGACCAGCACGCCGACCAGATATGGCCCGCAGAAACCACCCAGATTCCCCAGACCGTTAATCACACCGCGTGCGCTGCCCGCAACTTCCGGCGTGGTGACTTTGCCCGGAATAGTCCAGAAGGCGCTGGTCGCGGCTTGCAGGAAGAAACCGGCACCGACCAGGAACCCGTAGGCCGCCATAATGTTATGACCGAACGCCACGGACGCCGCCAGGCAGGCTGCGAAACCACACAGCGGCAGGGCGATGAACATACGGCGTTTACCGGTTTTATCCGACAGCACCGACATCGCCAAAATCCCCAGCATGGTGCCGACGTAAGGGATAATCGCCAGCATGCCGACTGAACTCATGTCACCGCCGGTCAGGTTTTTCAAAATGGTCGGCAGCCATAATGTATAGCCGTAAATCCCGGTCTGGTAGAAGAAGTTTATGATGATCAGTTTGACGATAGACTTGTTACGGAACACCTCTTTCAGCGGCGCGTTATTCACCGGTGCCAGCGCTTTCAGGGCTTCACGTTCGCGGTTCAGCTCCGTCACCAGGTAGTCGCGTTCACGCTCTGACAGCCATTTCGCTTCTTCCGGACGGTCGCTGATGGTGAACCACCAGAAAATCATCACCACGAAAGACAATGCCCCTTCGATGATGAACAACCAGCGCCAGTCGAGCGTATCCAGAATCAGACCCGAAAGCGGCGCGGTGATCATCCCGCCGAGCGGCGCGAACATCAGCACGTAAGCATTGGCGCGACCGCGCTCCTTATCCGGGAACCAGTTGCTAACCATGGTCAGCACCACCGGCAACATCCCGCCTTCTGCCACACCCAGCGCAAAGCGCAGGAACAGCAACTGATACTGATTGGTGATAAAGCCGGTCAGGATGGAGATCACCGCCCAGGCAATCAGCGAGCAGGCGATAAATTTCCGTCCGCTGCCGTGAACCGCCAGACTGCCACCCGGAACCTGCAGGAATAGATAACCGATAAAGAATATACCGGCGGCCAGTCCGGCCATTGAAGCGGTAATCCCTAATTCCGCGTCCATACCGCCGGGCATGGCGAAACTAATATTAACCCTGTCCATGAAGGAAATAATGCAGGCGATAAGTATTGGTGTAATAACACGTAACCAGCGGGCCTTAGGAATCTTATTATCCATTCTGTGATCCTCGGTGATGCTCGTCATACTTCAGGTTGCAGATGCGTTGGCTGCGCCCGCCAAGCCCGGTCACTTACTTGTGTAAGCTCCCGGGGATTAACGGCCTTGCCGCCTTCCCGCAACCCGAATTATTTAGAGCATGTTCAATGCGACGTTTAATTTACTAATTACTATTTCGTCTTTCGGCGATGACTTAATAAAAGCATTTTGAGGAAAGTATTTCGTGACAGGCGTCACGTTGAATTATGTTAAGAAAAGGTGTTACCACATACGTGATCCTGCACCGGAGTTCGCGTGCAGGATTGAGGGGCGAAATGGAGGCTGAAAGAAGAATTAAATCGTGCCGCCGAGGGAAATTCGGTAGTGCAGATCCACGCGTTCGATTGTCGGCAACTTTCTGATTTTTTTAAGCAAAATCTCAGCCACCACTTTACCCATCTCAAAGCGCGGCGTGATCACGCTCGCCAGTAATGGTGTGGTCGCCAGCCCGATATCTAATCCATGGAAGCCCGAAATCGCCATGTCCTGCGGAACGCGGATGCCTAATTTGATACATTCCTGTAACACGCCGACCGCAATATCGTCATTGGTACATAAAATCGCGTTAGTTTGCGGATATAACTGACGCGCCATGGCTAACATTCCGGCGCCGATAGACACCGATGAAACTTTATTGGGCGTGATATGTACCGGCGTCAGACCCCGTTCAGTCATGGCGCGGCTGTAACCCTGATAACGTTTCTGGTCACGGGCATCCGACATCGAACCGAAATACACCACATGCTCTTTGCCGCTGGCGAGGAGGGTATTCGCCATATCGTAACCGGCCTGCTGATTATCAAAACCGACCGCAATGCGCCCGTGCGTGTCATCGAGATCCATCACCTGTGCGACAGGAATTTCAGAAGCATTCAGGTACTTATCGGCTTTCAGCGTATGCACGGAATCGGTCAGGATCAGCCCTGCCAGCTGATAACCCAGCAGATTGACGATATGTTCTTCTTCGCGTTCTTTGCTGTAATCGTAATTGACCACCAGCGTCTGAAAGCCCTGTGCGGAAGTGACCGACTCAATGCCAGCCAGCAAATCGGAGAAAATCTGGTTGTTGAACGAGGGCACTAAGATGCCGATACGCGGCGCTTTGGCCGGTCCGCGGGCTTCTTCCAGCGGATATCCCACTTCTTCCATCACCTTCGTAATGCGTTCGCGGGTTTCAGGAGACACCTTTTCCGGCGTGCGCAGAAAACGGCTGACCGTCATCTTTGTGACGTCCGCCAGTTGGGCGATGTCCTGTAATGTCACGCGCTGATTTCTCATGCGGAATTTTCCTGATTGGGCCTGCAAAGATACCTTGTTATTGAAACAGAAAGCGCCGGAAATTGTTATCAAAATGATGAGGATCACACCGGGAGTAACAGGGTTTTTTAACATTCCGTGAGGTGATCTGCATCACAGTTTGGCGCGGGGTAAACCGGTGTAGTGAAGCTAACTTTTCAAATCTGCATTCAATAAGGCCAACGTCATGACAAATCTCTTTTCACTGGATAATAAAAAGATTCTGATTACCGGCTCGACGCGCGGTCTGGGTTTCCTGCTGGCGAAAGGGCTGGCGCAGCATGGCGCAGAAATTATCGTCAACGGCACACAACCGGAGTCGACACAAAAAGCCGCTGAAGCCCTGCGTGCTGAAGGCTTTATCGCCCATGCCGTTTCTTTTGATGTCACCAGCAGTCAGGCGGTGAATCAGGCGATCGATCATATCGAAAGCACCATCGGGCCGATTGATGTGCTGGTAAATAACGCCGGTATTCAGCGTCGCCATAAATTCACTGAGTTTCCGGAAAAAGACTGGGACGACGTGATTGCCGTGAATCAGAAATCTGTATTCCTGGTTTCTCAGGCGGTAGCGCGATACATGATCCAGCGCGAGCGCGGCAAAATCATCAATATCGGTTCGATGCAAAGTGAGCTGGGTCGCGACACCATCACGCCATACGCCGCTTCAAAGGGTGCGGTAAAAATGCTGACCCGCGGCATGTGTGTCGAGCTGGCGCGCTACAATATTCAGGTCAACGGCATCGCGCCGGGCTATTTCAAAACGGATATGACACAGGCCCTGGTGGATAACAAAGAGTTCTCAGAATGGTTGTGCAAACGCACTCCGGCTGCACGCTGGGGCAATCCGGAAGAGCTGGTCGGCGGCGCGGTTTATCTGTCGTCTAAGGCCTCAGATTTTGTAAATGGTCATCTTTTATTCATCGATGGCGGCATGTTAGCTGCGGTCTAGGAGGCCCAATGAACAAAATCGCATTAATCACTGGCGGGGGCAGCGGTATTGGCCTGAGCGCCGCCAAAGCGCTGGAAGCGACTGGATTTACCGTGATCCTGGCCGGACGAAACAAAGAAAAGCTGGAGCAGGCTGTCGCGCTGTTTGCGCCGGGACAGGCGGTGGCGCGCCAGCTGGATGTGACCAGCCCGCAATCGGTCGCCGCGCTGTTCCAGGATATTCAGGAAACCTTCGGGCGTCTGGATTTACTGTTCAATAACGCCGGTAATAACGTAAAGGATGTTCCAATCGAAGAACTGCCGGTGGAAGACTGGCTGTCGGTGATCAATACCAATCTGACCGGCGCATTTTTATGTACGCAGGCGGCGGTGAAACTGATGAAACAGCAATCGCCGCAGGGCGGACGCATCATCAATAACGGCTCGATTTCAGCACAGTCGCCGCGCCCGAATTCCGCACCCTACACCGCCAGCAAACACGCCATTACCGGGCTGACCAAGTCCACGGCGCTGGACGGGCGAGCGTTTAATATTGCCTGCGGGCAAATTGATATCGGTAATGCGGCCACAGATATGGGCAATAAGGCGCTGGCGGGCAGAATGCAAGCCGACGGACATATTGCCGAAGAACCGGTGATCCCGGTGGAACGCGTCGGCGAGGCGGTGGCGTTTATGGCCGGTTTACCGCTGGATACCAACGTGCTGACCATGACCGTCATGGCGAGCGCCATGCCGCTGGTGGGACGCGGTTAAATGCACTGAGCTGGAAATAATGGTGGTATATCTATTTCCAGCCAGTTATACATTCATATAAAGCATTAACTTTTTTTAATGGTGTATTTAATTTTTCCAAAAAGGAAGATTATAAAACACATGATCTACTAATTTAATTAGCTAATTTCAAAACTTAATATTAATGATATGGTGAGTTTGAAATTAACCTAGCAAGCTAATATGGAGATGTAGATTATGGATTTCAAAAAGAATAATTTCCCCGCTTTACTCCTTATGTTGACGAGCACACTGTTTACCTCTGTAAGTTTTGCAACTCAGATCGTCAATGTTCCCGATAATAAATTTCATAAATGTCTGAATGGCCATCTTAAGCAGTCTGACTATCCTCTTGCACCAATCACAGATACGCAACTAGCCAGTCTGACCGGTTTAATATCTTGTGCGGAAACCGGGACTGCAGATATTACCGGTGCGGAATATTTAATAAATATCGATAATCTGAATCTTGAATATAATAAACTGACTGCTGTTGATCCCCTGGCCGGACTTACACAACTGACAAAACTTTCTGTGGGTGGTAACCACATTGCCAGCGGCGCATCGCTTAAGGGGTTGATCAATCTTAAAGATTTGGATATGAACAATAACGATATGTACGATGCTGATTTTATTTCAGAAATGCGTAATTTAGTGAGTCTGAATCTGAGTGCAAATATGATAAAAACATATCCTGGGATAGAGAATCTTACCTCACTGGAAAATCTTTATTTGCAAAGCTCCAATATTTTGGATATTTCAGAGTTCTCAACGTTGACCCAGTTGAAACAACTGAGTATTGATACAAATCATATCGCAGACATGTCACCTCTGGCAGGAATGAATGCGCTGACATCATTGCTCATCAAAGGACAAGATATCCAGCTTAATCCTGTACCTAACACGGGTTCCCTTACGATTAATAATCCTGTGATAAGTATTAATGGGACACCCGTCCCCCCGACTTATATCAGTAATGGCGGCGTTTATCAGGAGGGAAAAATTGTCTGGACTACTATTCCGGCCGGGATTGACAGTGTCAGTTTTGATTTCGGTCAGGAAATTGAGTTTGATGGTCTGGAAGTGCCCTTCGACGGGACTGTAACTCAATATTTAGAATAAATCTGTTAAGTAAAAAACGGCCCGTGATGGGCCGTTTTGCATTTCAGTTTCCGCATTACGCCGCTTTGGTTTTGCGTTTCCGGCCAAGCCAGAAAATCAGCACCAGCAGAATTATGACGCCCGCGACCATTGCCGGAGCCATAAACGGCTGCAGTTTTGCCAGCAAGGTGACCGGACCGCCTGCACGTAACACCGCGACATCCTGTGCGCTGACCTGAATAGCCGCGTTGCCGTAGTTCTTCAGCACATAGTTAGAGATATCGGCAATCTGCTGATCGTCGAGCTGACCGACATACGAACCCACGCCAAATTTTGGCATCAGCACGTGATGGTCGCCGACCTGACGATCCACGCCATACAGAATGGCGGAAATCAGGTTAGATGCGTTGCCCATACCAGTCGCAGTGTTGTTGAACAGCGACGGATACGCCTGATTCTCGCTGCCGGAGCCATCCGGCTGATGGCAGCTGGCGCAATAGCCGCTGAACAATGCTGCCCCGTTATCGATGGTTTTGTTCGCGTTATACGGATGTGCACCGCGCAGACCTTCTTCAACATTCACCGGCTTACCGAAAGTATCCGCCGCCTGCGTATCACGCGGGTCACGTACCGGCGTGCTGTTTTTCAGGTAGAAGGCAATCGCGTTCAGGTCAGTGTCAGACATGTATTGCAGGCTGTTTTGCACCGCTTCTGCCATGCCGCCTGCCGCCTGGTTTTTGCCAGCGGTACGACCGGTTTTCAGGTATTCCACCAGCTGAGCCTGCGACCAGTTACCGATACCGCTGACCGGATCAGAACTGATATTAGGCGCATACCACGGGCCAACCATGCCGCCCGCCAGGGGTTTATCCGTCACCGACCCCATCATCAGGTTACGTGGCGTGTGGCAGGTATCACAGTGACCGGCACCGTTCACCAGATAGGCGCCACGGTTCCATTGCTCGCTTTTCGACGGATCCGGCTTAAACGGCGTGCTGTCGAGGTACATCATGTTCCAGCCCGCCATGGCAATACGCATGTTGAACGGGAACGGCAGGGCAGTTTCAACATTCGGCTGCTCGACCGGCTTCACCCCTTGCTGGAAATAGACATACAGCGCGTGCATGTCGGCATCGCTCATATGGCTGTAAGAGGTGTAAGGCATGGCCGGATACAGGTTTGCACCGTCAGGGCGAACGCCTTCACGTACCGCACGGGTAAACTGTTCTTCGGTGTAATTACCGATACCAAACTGCTTCGACGGCGTGATGTTGGTGGTGTAAATCGTGCCCATCGGCGAGTGGATTTCATAGCCACCGGCAAACGGCTTGCCGCCTTCCGGCGCGGTATGACAGGCCTGACAGTCAGCGGCTGTCGCGACGTCCTGACCCTGATGGATAAGTGCAGCCTGAGTGTCATCGGCCATCGCGCTGGCGGCAAAGCCCCCGAACGCGGCGCTCAGCAGACAGGCGGTGAGAAGTTTTTTCATGCTGCACCTGCCAGTTTTTTCGCCATGTCGTCTGCCGCTTTCAGACCGAGTGCGGCCATAGTCAGCGTGCTGTTGACCACGCTGGACGACGGAATCGCACCGCCGCCCGGCAACCACAGGTTAGCGTGGTCGTGCGCACGGCATTCGCCGTTCACCACGGAATCTTTCGGATCACTGCCCATGATGGTGCCGCCCATGATGTGGTTATTGGCGTTCAGGCTGGTGGTGATGTTGAATTCTTCGGCCATAAACAGAGAACCAATGTGTTCCAGCTGCTTATGCGCGGCTTCTGCACCTTTACGCACGTAATCGCCGACATCGTAATGAATGTCCGGGCACGGCAGACCGTGCGGATCTTTACGGGTGGTGCTGAGCGTCAGGCGGTTATTCGGATCCGGCAACGGTTCCAGGCTGATAGATAAGTCCACGCCAAAGATCGAGCGGCGGCGAATTTCCTCATCCAGCTCTTTACCGACCAGCCCCATCTGCAACGCTTTGGACGTCGCCGGGATCACGCGACTGATGTTGTTGAGGATCATTTTGTTGGCAGAATAATCTTTGCGGAAATCGCCGTCGCGCGGGCCGACCAGACAACTGCTCTGCGCCGGACCGCGACCAATCCACAGCGGCTCTTTGGCGATGAACGTACAGTGGAAACCGGAGTGGTCCATCATGTTACGGCCAACGTGATCAGACGAGTTGGCGATGCCGTTCGGGTTCTTTTCGTTAGCCGCCATCAGCAGCAGACGCGGAGTTTCGATACCGTTACAGGCCAGTGCGAAAACTTTACCGGTGGCTTTGTGCGATTTTTTATCGCTGTCCAGCCAGTGAACGGCGGTCACATTGTTGTTTTCATCGGTGTCGATTTTGTAGACCACCGCTTCGGCCAGCACCACGGCGCCTTTGTTTTCTGCGCGCTCCACGTGAGCAATACCGTTATACATCGCGCCAATCGGGCAGATCGGCTGGCAGTTGTTGTTACCGCAACAGGTTGGACGACCGTTCCACGGACGCGTGCTGCGACCTTGTGGGATTGGCACCGAACGGTAACCGTGCGGGTTCACAATTTCAGCGAAACGCGTATCGCCGTAACCGTATGGCACCTGTTCCATCGGATAGGGTTTGCTGCGCTCGGAAGGGGATTGCAGCTCAGGATCATTCGGGCCCGCGACGCCAATTTCTTCTTCCGCGCGGCAATAATAAGGTTCGAGTTCATCGTATGAAATCGGCCAGTCGCGGCCCACGCCGTATAACGTTTTCATTTTGAAATCGTTAGGAACGTGACGCCAGCAGGACGCCGCCCAGTGCCAGGTGGTGCCACCGACGGTGCGCAGATAACCCTGTTTGAAACTGCTGGCGCTCGGCCCGGTCAGGTGGACGTAATTATTTTCCGGGAAGTACAGCGGAGCAGGGGCTTTTTCTGACTGCGGATACAAACCCTGGAAGTCAGAACCCGCGCGGTTTTCGAAAGGCATATTGCGCCAGTTTTCCACAGCCTGAGCGCGCTCAATGCGTAAGCCTGCTTCCAGCACCAGCACGGAATGTCCCTGGCTGACCAGCTGATCGGCAATCATGCCGCCCACGATGCCGGAACCGACAACAATCACATCAGCAGACGCATCGCCGTCTGCAGTAAATTCTGGTTTTTTCATCAGGCTTTGCTCACAACATTTGTTTCAGAAGGATTGGTAAAACGATCGGCGTTCATGGATTCCGGCATCGCGGCAGCAGGGGGCGCAGCGGTGAAGTACAGCGGACCATTACCGCAGTAAGTCGGCACAATCAGACCGTCACTCACCGGGCGATACATCAGCGCATCTTTGTATGAAATCAAAATGGAATCGGTTCCATGTCCGACCGTGCCGGTATACCACGCAGTGACGATACTGGTGACCAGTTCACCCAGACCGTTTTGCTTTGCTACCTCCTGCAAATCTTTCGCCGCCTGACCCGGTTTTACCAGCGCATGTAACTTGCTGACCTGTGCGGGGAAATCAGGCTGTGAACGATAAAAGGCGTTAAAAATCTGTGCGGAAGAACCTTCGCTGATATTTTTATGCTCAGTGATGGCCTGTGATACCAGATAGAACTGACCGAAGATGACCGGCTCTTGCGTGGCGGTTTCTTTCTCCGCCTGGCTCAGGAACGGGAAGCCGAGCAGGGTGGTCGCCACCATCGCGGAGGTGAGACCTTTCAGCAGTTCACGACGACTGAAACCGGTTCCATTTTCGGGTGAGTTGCTTCCAATGATTGAAGGATCGTTTTCCATCTCTTTCTCGCTGGGAATGGGTTGTTTTGCCAAACGGCAGTGAATTCGCTTGTCTGATTCTTATTATAATTTGCGTAATGTGAGATTTATCAGCGGGTTAGTTCCAGCCAATATCTGTCCCGATAGGGTATACCACTTATAACGGTGCGGATGATAAGCCAAAGATGAGGGATTTGTGCAAACAAATTGTGCGGATTTATTAACATTAGATCCAGATTTTAACGTATGATGCGCCGCGGAAAATTTTGTAACCAACTGGTTCATTTCAGGCTGAAATTAACAACTGTCTTTGACAGTTACTTAACGTAATTAGTCTGTAATTGTTTAATATATAAGAAATAATATGAGCTTGTGGCATTTTTCGGGATTGTCATTTGTATATTAAATGTAAACGAATAAGCAATTAAAAGTAACGCCAAATGATTAAAATGGTTGTAGATCAAGCCGGAAAAGGTTACAAATAGGCCAAAATGAGATCTGCCTCTCAGATTATCCGGAGACAGACATAAAAATAAGCTCAGTCTGCAGTTTTGTATCTGGCGACGTTAATTTAATGTTAATTATTTGAGCGCAAGTTGGGCAAAGCGGAGACTGTCGGCTATAACTTAAGCTGTACGGTTGTAGCGATTTTGTAAAAACATCTCGTATAAGATGTGTGAATCACTGTCTGGGGAACCACGTGAATAATATCCAACTTTCGGTAGTACATCGTTTACCGCAAAGTTATCGCTGGTTGTCGGGTTTTGCCGGTATCAAAGTTGAACCGATTCCGCTGCCTGGTAACGATGAAGATAACAATCTGATTGGCCTGAAACTGCTCAGCCATGAGGGTGAACTCGCCTGGCAGGTTATGCACCAGCTGACGAATGCGTTAGAAGATATTCAGGTTAAAGCCGCAATCGTAGAAATTGACGGTGAACCCTGCCTGTTTGTTCATCGTGAAGATGAAAGCGCCACGCTTTGCTGCCTGAAGAATATCGGCGCCGCGATCGCAGAATCCGTCACCGCACTTTATCCTTTCTGAACCGCCTGAAACGACATGCTTTCAGGCGATTTCCTTCTGCACCTGTTAGCCGGTACTATTCGATTAGGTCGAATGCGTCCGACGCTGCCAGTAACTCGCGGGTATAAGTCTGCTGCGGCGCGGTAAAAATCTGCTCGCAATCTCCCTGTTCGACCACTTCCCCGTTTCGCAATACCATCAGCTGGTGGCATAAAGACCGCACCACGTGCAAATCATGGCTGATAAACAGATACGTCAGGCCGTGGCGCTGTTGCAGCTCACTGAGGATCGTCAGAATCTGCGCCTGCACCGATTTATCCAGCGATGACGTCGGCTCATCCAGGATCAGCATTTCCGGCTGTAAAATCAGCGCGCGGGCAATCGCAATACGCTGGCGCTGACCGCCGGAAAACTCCGTTGGATAGCGATGGCGCGACTTCGGATCTAATCCTACTTCCCGCATGGCGCGGATCACTTCCTGTTCCCGCTCCTGTTCGCTGATTTTCCGGTGAACCAGCAAACCTTCAGCAATAATCTGCCCGACCGTGAATCGCGGATTCAGTGCCGAGAACGGATCCTGAAATACCACCTGTATCCGGCTGCGGAACGGCAGCATTTTTTTGCGCGAAAAGGTGTGCAGCGGCTGGCCGTCGAACCAGATTTCGCCCTGTGACCTCATCAGACGCAGCAACGCCAGACCGGTGGTGCTTTTACCTGAACCGGATTCACCCACCACGCCAAGGCTTTCGCCGCGACGCAACTGAAAACTCACCTGATTCACCGCATGTTTGATACCCACGGTCCGGCGCAACAGTCCACGTTTTATCGGGAAACCCACATCCAGATTTTTGACGTCGAGCAGCACGGAAGCATCGCCTTTCAGCGGTTGCGGGTGACCCTGAGGTTCAGCTTGTAATAACTGGCGCGTATACGGGTGCTGTGGCTGGCTGAACAGCGTGGCGCGGGGTTGCTGTTCCACCACGCGACCGTTCTGCATCACCGCCACGGTGTCCGCCAGACGGCGCACTATGCGCAGGTTATGGGTGATAAACAGCATCGCCATGCCCATTTCCTGCTTGAGTTCATCCAGCAGCGATAAAATCTGTGCCTGAACGGAAACATCCAGCGCGGTGGTCGGTTCATCGGCAATCAGCAGTTTCGGGCGGGTCAGCACCGCCATGGCAATCATCACGCGCTGGCGTTCACCGCCGGAAAGCTGATGCGGAAAATCTCTCAGGCGCGAGGCGGCCTGACGGATACCCACGCGATCCAGACAACGCAGAATTTCGCTGCGTGCCGCCTCACCGCGCAGATTACGGTGCAGCATCAGCACTTCTGCGAGCTGTTTTTCCAGCGTATGCAGCGGATTGAGCGACACCATCGGTTCCTGAAAGATCATCGAAATTTCATTGCCACGGATCCGGCGCAGGGTAGTGCTGTCAGCATGAAGTAGCGATTGCCCGGCAAACACGATATCGCCCTGCGGATAACTCACCGAAGAGGGCAGCAGGCGTAATACCGACAGCGCGGTAACGCTTTTGCCGGATCCGGATTCACCGACCAGTGCTAAGGTTTCACCGGCATGAATAGTGAGCGACACATCGGTGGCCACTTCCCGCTGCTGGCTACCCTGACGGAAGGCGACGCTGAGATTTTTGATTTGTAAGAGAGGAGAGTCTGCCATTTCAGAGCGCCTCATGATGATGTGCGGACGGATTAAAGGCGTCGCGAACGGCTTCACCAATGAAAATCAGTAATGACAGTAAGGCAGCCAGCACCACGAATGCGCTGATGCCAAGCCACGGCGCCTGCAAATTGTTTTTACCTTCCATCAGCAAGGTACCGAGTGACGGCGAACCCAGCGGCAGTCCGAAGCCGAGGAAGTCCAGCGACGTCAGGGTAGTAATGGAACCACACAGGATAAACGGCAGATACGTCAGCGTCGCCACCATGGCATTGGGCAGCATATGGCGGCGCATAATGGCGCTGTCACTGACGCCCATGGCCTGCGCGGCGCGGATATAATCGAAGTTACGGGTACGCAGGAATTCGGCGCGCACCACGCTCACCAGCGTCATCCAGCCAGAAAGCACCGTGATCAGCAGCAGCCACCAGAAATTAGGCTGTACGACGCTTGCCAGAATGATAATCAGGAACAACGTCGGAATACTGGACCACACTTCGATAAAACGCTGCCCGAGCAGATCAATCAGCCCGCCGTAATAGCCCTGTGTGGCACCGGCCATAATGCCAATCACTGAAGTCAGTACGGTCAGCATAATGCCGAAGAACAGTGAAATCCGCAGGCCGTAGAGAATTTGCGCCAGCACATCGTGACCGTTGCTGTCGGTGCCCAGCCAGTTTTGAGAAGAAGGCGGTGAAGGGAAGGGCTGCGCGGTAGAAAAGTTAATGGAGTTATAACTGCTGCGGATCGGTGCCCAGATCGCCCAGCCGTGGTCTTCAATCTGGCGCACGACAAACGGATCCTGATAATCGGTTGGCGTTTCCAGCTCACCACCAAATGTCGTTTCGCTGTAATTCACCAGAAACGGCACATAGAGATGTCCCTGATAACGTGCCAGCAGCGGTTTGTCGTTGGCGAGGACGTTGGATAACAGCACCAGGATCAGCATCACCATGAAAATCCAAAGTGACCAGTAACCACGGCGGTTCTGGCAAAAACGCGCCCAGCGCGCCTGACTGACGGAGTTCAGTTTAAAAAGGCTCATTACTGGCGGCCCTCAAAATCGATACGCGGGTCAACCAGCGTGTAAGTGATGTCGCTGACGATATTAAGCAGTAATCCAATCAGCGTGAAAACATACAGCGTGCCGAAAATCACCGGGAAATCGCGCTGTACGATGGCGTCGTAGCCAAGCAATCCCAGCCCCTGTAAGGAGAACATCACTTCAATTAGCAACGAGCCGGTGAAAAACATGCTGATAAAAGTGGCAGGAAACCCGGCGATCACCAGCAGCATCGCGTTGCGAAACACATGCCGGTACAAAATCTGTTTCTCGTTCAGCCCTTTAGCCCGCGCGGTCACCACATATTGCTTGCCTACTTCATCCATAAACGAGTTTTTAGTCAGCATGGTCAAGGTGGCAAATCCGCCTATCACCGTTGCCAGCACCGGCAATGTGATGTGCCAGAGATAATCGGTCACTTTGCCGTACCACGGCAGGGTATCGAAATTCGGCGACGTCAGGCCGCGCAACGGGAACCAGTCGAGATAACTGCCGCCGGTAAACAGCACAATCAATAAGATAGCGAATAAAAAGGAAGGGACGGCATAGCCGACGATAATCACCGAACTGCTCCAGGTATCGAACCGAGAGCCGTTGCGTACGGCTTTGCGAATGCCAAGCGGAACAGACACCAGATAGATAATCAGCGTGCTCCACAGGCCGATAGTGACGGAAACCGGCAGCGCGCTTTTCACCAGACCCATCACGGAAGAACCGCGGAACAGGCTGTCGCCAAAATCGAAGCGAACGTAGTTTGATAACATCTCAAAATACCGTTCATGCAGAGGCTTATCGAAACCGAAACGGTGGGTTATCTCGGCGATCACTTCCGGGTCAAGGCCGCGTGCGCCACGATACTGACCTTCGCCAAACTGCGCCAGACCCGGTGACGCTTTACCATTGCCACTGCCGGAACTGGCGCCAGGTAAGCCACTGGATTGCCCCATTTCAATGGCGGCAATGGCCTGATCGACCGGTCCGCCGGGCGCAATTTGCACAATGAAAAAGTTAATCGTGATGATCGCCCACAGCGTTGGGATCACCAGAAGGAGTCGTCTTAACAGATAGGCGGCCACACTCTGCTCCTCAGCGGCGTTGCGCAGGTAAACGGGCTGCGCGGTTCACGTCGTACCACCACGTGTCGAGTTCCATTCCGTTGGACGGGGCGACAGCGGGCATCGAGAATTTATCCCAGTACGCATAGCGTTCATGATTGGTGTACCACATCGGGATCATCACCCTATTCCAGGTCAGAACGCGATCCAGCGCATGTCCGAGAGCTAACAGCGCGTCGGGTTTGCCCTGATTCGCTGCAATGTCATCGGTCAGTTTATCGATGGCCGGATCGCTGATACCCGATTTGTTATACGTGGAATCCAGATATTGGGTATTCCAGTAAATCCGCAAATCGCTGCTCGGATAAGACGTCGCAGGATAAACCGTCGGGATCATATCGTAATCTCGCTGGCGCATACGGCGCACGAACTGCGAGTTATCCACTTCGCGGATCGACATTTTGATGCCGAGACGTTGCAGATTATGCTGGAACGGCAACACGTACTGCGAGTTTCCGCCGCCCGGCAGCAGCAGTTCAAACGTAAACGGCTTGCCGGTTTTAGAATTCACCAGCACCTGATCTTTTACTTCCCAGCCCGCTTCTTTCAGCAGTGCCGTGGCTTTCAGCAGATTGGCGCGGTCATTACCGCTGCCATCGGAACGGGGCGGCTGATACAGCGAGGTAAAGACTTCCGCAGGCACCTGACCTTTCAGCGGCCCGAGCCAGGCCAGTTCGGCAGAGTTCGGATAATCTTTTGCCGCATATTCGGTATTCTGGAAATAGCTGTTCACCCGCTGGTAGGCACCGAAATAGAGCGCCTTATTCATCCAGTCAAAATCGAACGCCAGAGTAATGGCCTCGCGCACTTTGCGGTCGGCAAATTGCGGGCGGTGAAGATTGAAAGCCAGCCAGCGTGTATCCTGCGCGGCCTGATTTTCTTCATCGGCTTTCACGATGAAATTTTTGCTGAAATTGCCGCCCTGATACTGTGTTGCCCAGTTTTTTGGCGAGGATTCCATACGGAAATCAAAGGCACCGGATTTAAAGGCTTCCAGCGCGACATTATCATCCAGATAATAGTCGTAGCGGATGGTATCGAAATTATAACGCCCGCGGTTTACCGGTAAATTGGCGGCCCAGTAGTCAGGAACGCGCGAATAAGTGATGTACTGACCGAGCTTATAATCGCTGATGCGGTAAGGCCCGCTGCCCGGTGGTGGCGTGCTCAGCGGTTCGTTGAATTTATGTTTTTCCCAAAACACCTGAGGCAAAACAGGCAAACCCAGCAGGCCGAGCATCATGTCTTTATCCGGTTTCGGCAAGACCATCCGCACCGTCAGACGTGATATAGCTTTAACTTCCACACCTTTATAAACCACACGAAATTGCGGTACGCCTTCGGTCATGAACTTTTTGAAGCTGAATGCCACGTCGCTGGCGGTAATTGGCGTGTTGTCGTTAAAACGTGCGCGCGGATTGATGTCCACTTCGACCCAGCGGTACTGGCTGTCATAACGGGCTGAGTCGGCAATCAGCGGGTAATAACTGCCGATTTCGTCGCTGGAAGTGGTAAACAGGCTGTCGTAAAGCGAGCCGCTGCGTGCCGCCGGATTGCCCCGTGAGGCAAAGCGGTTAAAGTTGTCATAGGTGCCGATAGCGGCCAGCGTAATCTGTCCGCCCTTCGGCGCGGCGGGATTGACGTAGTCAAAACTGGTGAAGTTAGAGACGTATTTAGGTTCGCCCAAAATAGCAAACGCATAGCTGTCCTGTATGACTTCGGCTTGTGCGCTGAGGCTCAGCAGGCACAGCACACCGGCAAACACGCGAGAAAACATCCTGAATCAGCACTCCTGTGAGGGTGAGAGCATCATGCGGCCATGCCGCAGATTATTGTTCGGGCTTAATCAATTGATCGCTAAGACCTTGTAACGCATCAGCCTTAGATTTCATCCCTGATTCCGGCCTTTTTATCACAACCAGATGCAGACGCCTAAAAGAAAAATGGCACAAAAGATGCGGGGCTGATGCAGGTCAAATCTGCCAGGTGGCATCTTTTTCGTTGAAATCCCGGATAAAGACCAGAAGCTCGGGTACGCCTAACGACTTGCTATACAGATATCCCTGCAAATAGGTCACGCCGTGATTGCGCAGATATTCTGCCTGCATTTCAGTTTCGACGCCTTCTGCAACAGTTTTGATCTTCAGTTCTTCCGTGAGCCTGAGGACGGTATCCAGCACCGGCGCAATCAGGGTCTTCTGATCGATAGACATTACAAAACCGCGGTCAATTTTCAGATAATCCAGCGTAAACTTCTCAAGATAAATCAGGGCGCTGTGGCCGGTGCCGAAGTCATCGATGGCGATTTCAATCTTATGACGGCGCAGCCAGTTAAATTCCCGTAACGCACCTTCGGTATCAATCATGCCGCGTTCAGTGATTTCAAACACCACCTGAAAAGCATTCTCCGGTAAAGCCTCGATAAAATTCATCACATCGTCATGAAAACTGATTTTATTCATATGATGAGGAGAAATGTTAATACTGAGTTTTGCGTGTTCAGGAAAAGCATGTTGCAAGGTATGGGCGTCAGCCGCCACCAGTGCCATCATGTGTTGGGTCAGTTCGACGATTAGTCCCTGATTTTCGGCGTAGCCGATAAAAACATCCGGTGGGATACGGCCCTCAATCGGATGCTGCCAGCGCAGCAAGGCCTCCACGCCGGACACTTTCAGGCTTTTTGAATCGATAACCGGCTGGTATTCAACAAAGAACTCTTTATTTTTCAGACCACGCAGGATCACGCGCTCAACATCATGGCGGTTTAGCAGGCTGTGATAAATCAGGGCGCACACCATCAGGCTCAGCAGCAATCCACCGGACATTGTAAACAGCACGCCATCACCGGTCAGGGTAGGGGAGTAGAGACGCACGGTAAACGGATAGCCTTCAATTTTGGCCTCCGTAAAATGGCTGTCCGGTAATTTACTCACTGGAACCAGCTGATCCTGGGCTGAGATCAGTGCTGAATCCCCGACCAGCAAGGCGAATCCACGATAACCGGTACCCGGTTGAGCAAACAGCATATACGGCGAGAGCGTCAGCTCAAGCGTGGCGATCACGCCATCATTATACGCACCGGGATTGCGCTGCCAGACGATGATCACCGCACGGTTAGGCACGGCGGGCATCCCCATTTGCAGATCGATACTCATCGTTTTATCGAAACTGATGTCATGCAGTGAACTGTTGGCGGGAATATTCTGGTTGCCGGAGGCAGAAGAACAATAAACCATTCCATCGCGCACCAGCTGAAAATCACGCACACCCACGCTGAATGCGGCATATCGATTTAATTCACCCGCAATGGAGTTGCAGGGCTCATCCGTGAGTAATGCAATTTTACCCATCGTGTCGGAGAGTTGATGTAAATAATCAGCCGCATAACGGGCGGTTCGCTGAGCGATTTGTTCTTGCTCGCGAAGGGTATTGGTTTTAATGACGGTCAGGGTGACGGCAGTAAAAAAAATAAAAAACAGAGTTGAAAAAAGGAGGCTTTGTTTTAAATATCGGCGCTTGGGTAATACGGTGTGTGTTAACGCCGTTTTTAAACCCATATGTTTTGCCCTTTTTCTCGCCGAGGAAATAAAAGTATAACGTAGTCAAAAAAACAGCAGACACTAAATACACTTTATTACAGGCATAAAAAAACGCCATCCGGAGATGACGTTTTTTTATTCGCTTGGCATAGGACAACAAGAACTAAATCATAAGGTAACGGGATTAACCGTTAGCTAAAACTCGTCTTGCTTCACGATAACGGGCATTCCAGTAGGATTCTTTCAGATTTGAAATCATCACACCGTTGCTGGTGGATGCATGAACAAACTGATCATTACCTAAATAAATACCGACGTGACGGCCTGTAGAACCTGCACGGAACAGAACCAGATCACCCGGACGCAATTTCGTGCGCTGAACTTTCTTGCCCTTTTCTTCCTGTTCATAAGTCGAACGAGGGAGATCCATACCAAATTGTTCGCGGAATGTTACCTGAACGAACGCTGAGCAATCGATACCACGCTTGCTGTCGCCGCCTAACCGATAACGAACGCCTTTCCAGTCAGCGTACTGATCCATAATTTTGGATTTAACGTTGACGCTACGAACCATTGCTTCGAATTCATCCTGAGAGGCTTGCAGTAGAAGACCGTCTTTGTCATTTACTGCACGCATATCAGTTTGTGCGCTTTCTGTGTTCGAAGAATGCATACCACTACACGCAGAGAGAAGAATTGCTGCGCCAATTGCGGGAATCATCCGCGTGATATATCTCATAAACGGTTGAGACTTGACCATTATTGTTGTTATCCCTTGCTGTCCTTAACGATGAAATCGTTATTAAAATTGCCAAACGAAGCGAGACTACCTGCCACAATTAGTGGGGACAAATACCAGACGGGTAAAATGTGCGTTAGAGCACGTTTTTTCCTTCAATACGGGTGTTTTTGTCACATTTCTATGCGGGCGATTTGGAGAGTACCGTAATGAATAAGGGATTGCGAGAGGTTTTGTGGGATTTTTTATAAGAAATTGTGATGTAAGCTGATGTTAGTAAAGATGTTAAAAAGGATGGATGATTTATATACTAATTTGGGTTAAAACCGCGCCACAAGCGGCTTCCACGTGCAAATTTCAGCAAAGTATATCCGGGAATTGGATGAAAAAAAGGTCAGGCAGATCATCAACATCTGCCTGACCATAATTTATTTGTATGAATGCAAAATTATGCCGTTTTTTTAGGAATTTTTTTACCCGGCAGTTTGCCCTCGAGCCAGTTAATCAATATATCGCTGGCCGGTGTCATCAGCCACCAGCTTGCACCCACCAGGACGACGGACATTGAACCCACGGCAATGTCCGTAAACCAGTGTGCGCCAATCATCACACGCGGCAGCGAGAAGATGATGGTGATCATCAGGGCAATAAAGAAGGCTGATTTACTCAGATAGCGCAGCATAAAGCAGGAAAAAATAATCAGCATCATGCCGTGGTCGCCGGGGAAGCTGTCAGAGGACGCATCTTTTGTCGGGATACCGGTCAGCTGGCTGACCCGGTTTACACCCGGAAAGCTCAGCGAAGGGCTCTTGTGACTGACCGGCAGTAAATGACCGAGCTGGTTAAGCACCACGGCGGTCAGCAGCATCACGAAACCAATAATGATGTAACGGCGGCGCCCGGCAGTGTCCTGCTTCAGGAAATAGCTCAGATAGAGCAAACCCATGGCCAGCAATGAGATCAGATCAAAGGCGCGGTTATTGGTCACTGCGACCAGATGCAGGAACCACGCGTCAGTCGCCAGATGCTGGTTGAAAAAGAAGAAGATCGACTTATCAATCGGGAACCAGAAACCGTGGTTTGCAGGTAAATAGAAAGATAGAAAAAGAGCAACACCTAATACATTGAGTACCAGGATTGCAGGAATATTTCGGCGCCACATATATGAAGACCTATTCTTAGCAGGGTAACGATTAACGTAATGGACGTTAACTTAATTCTTACAACTTAAACGAATCCTCAACAAAGACGATTGCAGAACATTCCACTGGGTTTCATTTTGCGTAATGAGCTCAATTCTGCTGTCTAAAGGCGCCATCGACCTTGTTTCGATTTCCAAATCATTGCCCTGGCGGTTAATCATCAGCGCGCCTTCTTTAATACGAATGATGCCTTTCACGCGATCAACCGGCGCGGCTCGTGCCCAGTCGAGTATGCCCGCGGTGTCAAAAACCGTTTCGCCATCAAATATCCAGCCGCAACTGGTAAAACCGCCGGCTTCATTGAGCGCACGTCTCCAGCGCTGCTTTTCAGGCAGACTCAGTGCCGCCAGTCCGCGCTTTGTTATATGAGCATGATGATGCTGGCCGTCAGGCAATTCGGTGTGATTAAGGCGCGGTAAATCCAGCAGGGCAGGGGCAATCTCACCCTGAGAAGCCACCACCAAGCGGCGTTCACGGCCATTTTCGCTAAACCATTTTTCCAGCGCCTGCCGGTCACTTTCCTGCGTCACATCCGCTTTGTTGGCAACAATCACATCCGCCGCGGCAAGCTGGTCGCGGAAGTTTTCATTTTCAATGACGCGCTGTTCACTCAGCTGGCGCGGATCGAGCAAACACAATGTGGCATTCAGCGTCAGCCAGTTGCTGTAGACGTCAGAGGTTAATAAAGAAAGGATTTGCTTCGGATGACCGAGGCCGGTGGGTTCGATCAGCAGCCGGTCAGGTTTTGTCTGCTGCAATAACATGTTTAGCCCGACCTGCATCGGTAAGCCATTAACGCAGCACATGCATCCGCCGGGGATTTCCTTCAATACTGCACCACTTTCCGCCAGCAGCGCGCCATCGATTCCAATCTCTCCGAACTCATTGACCAGCACGGCCCATTTTTCACCTTCAGGCTTCAGCGTCAGCAGGTGGCGTAGCGTGGTGGTTTTACCGCTTCCCAGAAAGCCGGTGATCAGGTTGGTTTTGGTCATGGGTCACATCCTTTTAAAAATTCACCCATCAATTTGCAGCGACCGGTTAAGAAAATCCAGTTTTGTGCCGATGAATAACATGGATTGCTTAATTCAGCCCGAAAGGGCAACAAATTATTTTGCCGTTCGCCATGTAAATTCCATTAGATGTATTAATGTTAAATGGCGGTTGCGTAAATTTTAAATTCTATAATTACAACGAGGTGTCACCATGAACAGAATGACCAGTTTACTGTTTTTGGGAATTATGGCCTCAGGGACGATTCAGTTTGCCAATGCGGCTGCTACAGGCGGCGTCATACATTTCACGGGGGCAATTGTTGAAGGGGGATGTAACTTCAAGGCCGCGAGTAACAGGGTGATCAGCGACTGTGATCGCGGCGGAAAACAGGTGTCGCAAGTTCACACGTTGAATGTGCAAACACCTTCTTCTTTCGCGCTGCCCCTGTCTCTCGGGCAAGTCACCACCAGGCATATTAACAATGATCCTCATCTTGCAGTGGTCACGGTGAGCTATAACTAAATACCCATAAATAATTAACATATTTAATGCATTTCGTGCCGGACAATGATCGTGATAACGCAATCTATCTTGATTTGGTCGGACAACTTCGCAAACTGGCTGGCCCTGTTTTGATCGGGCCGCCAGTTTTCATCTCCCGTCCTTTCCCTTTGTGCCAACATGTTATAATTTTCTCTCTTATTTCAGGCATCAGTGCATGTCATCAGTTGTCAGACCAATTGAGTGCGTGTCACAGACAGGGGAAAACATATGCGACTTTATCAGGAAATCGGCGGTCATTTGCGCCGTGATATCCATGCCGGAAAATATACCTCCGGCGATCGTCTTCCTCCCGAACGTGATATTGCAGAATCCTATTCCGTCAGCCGCAGCGTGGTGCGTGAAGCGCTGATCATGCTTGAGCTCGAGAAAATCGTGGAAGTGCGCAAAGGCTCGGGTGTGTATGTGCTGAAACAGCCTGAAAACACCCAGCCGGAACTGGCTGACAGCGGCTACGGCCCGTTCGAATTGCTGCAGGCGCGTCAGTTGCTGGAAAGCGAAGTCGCCGCATTTGCCGCCATGCAGGCGACGAAAACGGATATTTTGCAGATGCGCGATGCGATTGAAGCCCAGCGTGATTGCATTGCCCGTGGTGTGACAGACGAAGCGGAGGATCAGCGGTTTCACGCTTTACTGGCACAGGCATCGCAGAACAGTGTGCTGGTAAAACTGGTCGATGACCTCTGGCAGATCCGCCAGCGCAGTTCGATGTGGGAAGGGATCCATCAGCATGTGGTTGATAAAAGCTACCATCAGATCTGGTTACAGGATCATCAGACCATTCTGCAGGCGGTTTTACGCCGGGATCCTAAAGCCGCAAAGCAGGCGATGTGGCAGCATCTGGAGAACGTAAAAGATATGCTGTTGCAGGTTTCTGACGCTGACGATCCGTCCTTTGATGGTTTCCTGTTTTCGTCCGTTCCTTCAGAGCTGAATGAATGAGAGGCGGCGCACCAATAAAAACGGCTGCCTGAGCAGCCGTTCAATATTTACCGATATTCTTTTACCGATAGTCATGTCGCGTTAAGTCGTCTCACTGTACTGACTTAACCCACGTATTTAGCCACGGTTTTCTTCGCGCCGATCCTTTGCAGATCCGCATATGCGGCCTGAATAGCCTGTACCACTTTCTCTTCCTGTGGCAACTGCTCACCGAAAACGCCGTTCAGCGCCAGCAGCGCTTTCACGCGTTCTTCGCCATCCGCAGTAGAGGCGACGATTTCTGCCAGCGTTTCCGCCATCGGATCTTTAATCTCAATAGGCTGACCGGCATCATCGGTGCCACCGACATAACGCATCCAGCCAGCCACGCCCAGCGCCAGCAATTCATAAGAACCGCCGTTTTTCACATGCCAGCGGATCGAATCGAGCATACGTTGCGGCAGTTTCATCGTGCCGTCCATCGCGATTTGCCAGGTGCGATGTTTCAGCGCCGGATTGCTGTAACGTGCAATCAGGCTGTCTGCATAAGCGGTAAGATCCACACCTTCAACGCTCAGTGTCGGCGCCTGTTCATGCAGCATCAGGTGATGCGCAGCGGCTTTATAGTTATCGTCATCCATACAATCATTGATGTGCTGATAACCGGCCAGATAACCCAGATAAGCGAGGAAAGAGTGACTGCCATTCAGCATACGCAGTTTCATCTGCTCAAACGGCAGAACGTCGGACACCATCTGCGCACCGGCTTTTTCCCAGTCCGGACGACCCGCGACGAAGTGGTCTTCTACCACCCACTGGATGAAGGGTTCACAGGCGATACCACAAGGGTCTGTTACACCACCCAGCGCTTCGGTGATTTCATCCAGTGTGGTTTCTGTGGCTGCCGGAACGATGCGGTCAACCATGGTGCTCGGGAAAGAGACGTTTGCGCTGATCCATTTTGCCAATTCTGCGGAGCGTGCTTTCGCCATACCCAGCACAGCGTTTTTCACCACCAGACCATTTTCAGGAATGTTATCGCAGCATAAAACGGTGAAGCCCGGCAGACCGCGTTCATGACGCAGACGCAGTGCTTCAACTAACACACCCGGCGCGGTACATGGCGCCTGACCACCGGCCAGATCCTGCTGAATTTTCGGGTTTTGCAGATCCAGTTCGCCCGTTCCCGGCTCGATGCAGTAACCTTTTTCGGTGATGGTCAGGGAAACAATCGCCACCTGAGGTTCGGTCAGTTTTTCCAGCACGGCATCAAGCCCGTCGATACCGCCGTGGACAGATTCATGAGCAGAACCAATGATAATCGCCTGATTGCCTTCCGCCCCTTTCTCCAGCACGGTAAACAGGTGATCTTGCTGACGCAGACTTTTTATCAACGTTTCATTACCGAAGAGGCTGATTTCGCAAATGCCCCAGTCTCCGCCCTGAAGGTTTAAGACGCGGTTTGTAAGCAGCGCCTGGTGGGCACGGTGGAATGCGCCAAAGCCGAGATGAACGATGCGGCTTTTCAGTGCATCGCGATCATAAGCTGGCAATGACACTGCTGCGGGCAGAGACGCTGTGGCAATAGTTTTCATGCAATACTCCAGGCAAGTCAGAAATAAATAATTGGTCAGGCCAAATTGGGGCAGTTTACCCGTCAGTTTAATTTTGTGCTGGATAAAGCGACGATTTAAGCCGAAATCAGGGCTTAGAGTGTAAAGTCATATGATAGAAAGGGGAATTGGTAAGTCCGCACGGCCACTGATTTTGTGATGCAGATCGAGAGTCTGCCGCATTAACGGCAAAATCAGGGCAATAAAAAAGGAACGCCGGAGCGTTCCTTCAATACTTACCTGGCCACATACCTGGCGGGACAAGCAGGGCGCTGATTAATCCGCGCGGCCCATATAACGGCGTTCTGCGATATGAATGCGAATTTTATCGCCGGAACTCAGATATTCCGGCACCTGAATGCTCAGGCCAGTTGCCATCACTGCCGGTTTGGTACGGGAGCTGGCAGATGCGCCTTTGATGCCCGGTGCCGTTTCGACGATTTCCAGATCTACCGTCTGTGGCATTTCCAGCGCCAGCAGCTGGCTGTCGAGCGTCAGAACCTGCATACCCTGTAAACCTTCTTCAGGAATAAACAACAGTTCGTCTTCGATCTGCGCCTTATTGAAGGTGTATGGCGTGAAATCTTCATCATCCATAAACACGTATTCGTCGCCATCGACGTAAGAGAAGTTCACTTTACGACGGGTCAGGCTGACGGTATCCAGAATATCGTCGCCTTTGAAGCGTTCTTCTACTTTGCCGCCAGTACGTACATCAGCGAAACGCATTTTGTACAAGGTGCTGGCACCACGGGCGCTTGGGCTCTGAACATCAATATCTTTAACCAGCAGCAATTTGCCGTCGTAGTTCACAACGAAGCCGCGTTTAATTTCGTTAGCACGTGCCATATAAATAACCTGTCAGCAGAGAGATAAATAATTTGCGACACGTTACCCGCGCCGCTGATTTCAGGCAAGCAGATAGCGCAAAAAGAGTCGCGAAAAACCCGCTTTTTGACGCATTTTTTGCGTGTGTTCTGCCTGCGTAAAAAATGTTCGGTATAGCCTGTTAAAGGATAGTAAATATTTCGCTGGTGGCGCATATCACCGCCTGCTATTGTCGCGCCTCAAAATGAGGCCTGAGGAGGCTGTTGATGGACTGTCGTACCGATTGCGGAGCCTGTTGCATAGCGCCTTCAATTTCCAGCCCGATACCCGGAATGCCTGACGGCAAACCGGCGAATACCCGTTGTGTGCAACTGGCTGATAATTTCATGTGCAAGATTTTCACCTCGCCGCTGCGCCCGAAAGTGTGCGCCAGTTTACAGGCCAGCCGCGAAATGTGTTTTACCCATCGCGACCAGGCGCTGACTTATCTGATTAAGCTCGAAGCGGATACCGCGCCTTAAGCGACGGCTTCCGGCGTTTCTTCTGCCGGTTTATCGACATTTTTCACATTCCAGATACACAACACCGAACCTACCACCATTGCCAGTGCGGCATAAAACACAGCATGGTATGTCCAGAACTGCGCAATCACCCCCGCCAGAGAACCGGCAAGGATCCAGCCCGCACGGGTGGAGTTGGTGAACAGCGTGGTCGCCGCACCGGCCTGTCCCGGCATCAGATCCTGAAAATACAGCATGCCGATCCCTGCCAGAATGCCGATGAAAATCGCGTTCAGCAGCTGTAAAGCAATCAGCATGGCGGCACCGGTGGTAAACAACAGACAGCCGTAGAAAATCACCCCTGCGACTACCGCAAACCGCATCAGGAAGCGTTTGCCCAGCTGTTTAGCCAGATATCCGGCAATCAGCATGGTCGGGATTTCCAGACACGCCGCACTGCCCATCAGCACGCCCGCCAGTTTTTCCGGCAGACCTAATTCACGCACCACATACAGCGGCATATTGATGAGATAAATACTGTTAGCTGCCCACATCAGTGAACACGCGATGAAAAGCATCAGCGTGTCCCGACGGTTGCGACGGGGCGCTTCCAGCGTCGCCGTGGTTTTGATGTGTGCTTTAGGCATGGAGGGCAGGAACATATATACCATCACTCCGCAAAGCAGGAACGCCAGCGCGGCAGCGCAGTACATGAAGGTAAAACCAAAGCCCATCGACAGGGCGAAGGCCAGCGGCGGGCCGACGACCCAGGCCAGCGAAACCTGGGCGCGTAAAATAGAGCTGAACATGACGGCTTCACGGCCAGTCTTTTCAGAATGCTCACGCGCCAGAGCAAACATCTGCGGGTTGGCGGTGGAACCGAAGCTCGACAGCAATACGCCGATCAACAGCAGGATGAAGTAATTGCGGTTGAAGGCGAACAGTACACAGGCCAGCGCCCCCAGAATGCAGCAATACAAAATCAGCGTTTTGCGGTCGCCACGTTTATCCGACCACGTCGCGAGCAACTGACTGACGAAAATGCCGATCACCGCGCTGCCGGTGAAGAAAATCCCGACCATGAACGGACTGACGTGAACCTGAGATGTCAGGAACAGGCTCAGCGTTGGCGTCTGCAAAGCGCCGGCAATGCCGGTCAGAAAAGCGATGATCAGAAAAGCGGTCGACGTCATGTCGGGTAAACGGCGGGCTGACGTTGTAGAAATTCGCATGAGTTATGTGAACCAGGGTTATGTGGACCAGGGTTATATGGACCAGAAGTCGGGAAGGGGACGAAATTTGCGCGAATGTTACGTCAGTTTAAAAAAAACAAAAACAGGTTTTGATCATCAAAAATGTAAACCGGAGTGAATTTGCCATACTGAATAATAAAACCGCACTTTGTGTCAAAAACAACCAGGCGAGGTTTCTGATATCCACCCAAATAGTCACCACAAATGAGGTTCAGCTTACGTCAGCTTTTCGCGTCAGCCTGACTTCAGCATTTACGTTAAATCATCTGTTTCGGAAAGGGTTTAGAAAGGAAACTGTGCGTAGCATCAAAAAATTGTCACGCAAAATCAGGGAAAGCTTGATTTAAAAACAGCCCCGATTAAGACTTCCTGAAACGTTTCAGCGTTGTCAGCTATTCTCATGAAATCTGATGGCGCTCCTTTTTTCTCAGTAAAGCTGAAACGATTCAATTTCAGCAGGAGAGGAGAATTATGTTCCAACTGTCACAGCAAGATATTCATCTCGGTGCGGCTGCCAGCGACAAGCAGGAAGCAATTCGCCAGGTTGCAGCAGCACTGACACAGGCCGGTCGCGTCAGCGAAGGCTATGTAGACGGCATGTTAGCGCGTGAGCTGCAAACCTCTACTTATCTGGGTAACGGCATCGCTATTCCTCACGGCACTACTGATACCCGTGATCTGGTGCTCGATACCGGCGTGCAAGTTTTCCAATTCCCGCAGGGTATTACGTGGGGCGAAGGCCAGACCGCATATGTGGTTATCGGTATCGCTGCGCGTTCTGACGAACACCTCGGTTTGCTGCGTCAGCTGACGCACGTCTTAAGTGACGACAGCGTGGCCGATCGTCTGGCAAAAACAGATTCAGCTGAAGAATTACGCAGCCTGCTGATGGGCGAAAAGAATGCCGCTGAATTCCTGTTTGATACTCAGCTGATCGCGGTCGATGTGGCTGCTGAAAACCTGATCACCTTACAGGCGCTGAACGCGGGTCGTCTGAAAGAGATCGGCGCAGTGGATACTGCTTTTGTCAGCGACGTTATCAGCCGTAAGCCGCTGAACCTCGGGCAGGGCATCTGGCTGAGTGACAGCACCGAAGGCAACCTGAAAAGTGCAGCAACGGTAAGCCGTGCGAAGCAGGCCTTTGATCTCGATGGCGAAAAAGTCTCATTGTTGCTGACGATTTCCGTCGCAGATGATCAGCCGCTCAATATTCTGAATTACCTCAGTGATTTGCTGATAGCGAATAAAGCTGAACGCTTGCTGACGGCAGATCCTGTGGGTGTGCTGGCATTGCTGACCAGCGAAGTCGAAGAACAAGCCAACGTGCTGACGGCGGAATACGTTATCCGTAACGAACACGGTTTGCATGCCCGTCCGGGTACTGCACTGGTGAACGTGATCAAACAGTTCAGCAGCGAAATCACAGTGACGAATCTTGATGGCAGCGGTAAACCTGCCAACGGCCGCAGCCTGATGAAAGTCGTGGCGCTGGGCGTGAAAAAAGGTCATCACCTGCGCTTCACCGCCAAAGGTGAAGATGCGGAACTGGCGCTGAAAACCATCGGTGAAGCTATTTCAGAAGGTCTTGGGGAGGGCGCATGAGCCGCAGAGTTGCCACAATTACCTTAAACCCGGCGTACGATTTAGTCGGCTATGTGCCGGAAATCGAACGCGGTGAAGTCAATCTGGTGCAAACCACCGGTCTGCACGCCGCAGGTAAAGGCATCAACGTAGCGAAAGTGCTGAAAGATCTCGGCATCGACGTCACCGTGGGTGGTTTCCTCGGTAAAGAAAATCAGGACGGGTTCCAGCTGTTATTCAGCGATCTGGGCATTGCTAACCGCTTCCAGGTGGTGAATGGCCGTACCCGCATCAACGTGAAACTGACCGAAAAAGACGGCGAAGTCAGCGACTTCAACTTCTCCGGTTTCAACGTCACTCCTGCCGACTGGGAACGTTTCGTGACGGATTCTCTGTCGTGGCTGGGCCAGTTTGACATGGTTGCCGTCAGTGGCAGCCTGCCAGCGGGCGTTGATCCTGATGCGTTCACCGACTGGATGAAACGCCTGCGTGCGCAATGTCCGTGCATCATCTTTGACAGCAGCCGTGAAGCACTGGTCGCCGGTCTGAAAGCGGCACCGTGGCTGGTCAAACCAAACCGTCGCGAACTGGAAATCTGGGCTGGCCGTAAATTGCCGGAACTGAGCGATGTGGTAGAAGCTGCGCATGCCTTGCGTGATCAGGGAATTGCCCACGTGGTGATTTCACTGGGCGCAGAAGGGGCATTGTGGGTTAACGCATCTGGTGCGTGGATTGCTAAACCGCCAGCCTGTGAAGTAGTCAGCACCGTGGGTGCCGGTGATTCCATGGTCGGTGGCCTGATCTACGGCTTACTGATGCGCGAATCCAGTGAACATACGCTGCGACTGGCAACGGCTGTTGCCGCGCTGGCTGTCAGCCAGAGTAATGTCGGTGTCACCGATCGTCCGCAACTTGCGGCGATGATGGCCCGTGTTGACCTGAAACCCTTTTAATCCGCAGGAGGCAGAATGAAAACGCTGCTGATGATAGACAGTTCGCTCGGACAGGCTCGCAGCCATCTGGCGAAAAATTTGCTTGCTGCCGCTGCTGTGAAGGCAGGGCATCAGGTGGTTGAACAGGCCGCTGACGCTGAAGTCGTCATTGTTGCCGGTGAAACTGTGCCAAACGACGCCGCGCTGGCGGGCAAAAATATTTATACCGGTGATGTGGCGGATGCTGTACGTGATCCGCAGGCATTCCTGCAACGTGCGCTGACCGAAGCCAAACCTTATGTTGCTCCGGTGGCTACTGCTGTCGCGGCTCCGGCTGCCAGCGGTCCAAAACGCATTGTTGCTGTGACTGCGTGTCCGACCGGCGTAGCACATACCTTTATGGCTGCTGAAGCCATTGAAAGTGAAGCGAAAAAACGTGGCTGGTGGGTGAAAGTCGAAACCCGCGGTTCCGTGGGTGCGGGCAATGCCATCACGCCTGAAGAAGTTGCAGCGGCCGATCTGGTGATTGTCGCGGCTGATATCGAAGTGGATCTGGCTAAATTTGCCGGTAAGCCGATGTACCGCACTTCTACCGGTCTGGCACTGAAAAAGACCAAACAGGAACTGGATAAAGCGCTGGTTGAAGCTGAAGTTTTTGAGCCGAAATCTCAGGGCGCGGCAACAGGTGCGAAGAAGAAAGAAGCGGGCGGCACCGGGCCGTATCGTCACCTGCTGACCGGCGTATCTTACATGCTGCCAATGGTTGTGGCGGGCGGTTTGTGTATCGCGCTTTCGTTCGTGTTCGGTATCAAAGCCTTTGAAGTGAAAGGCACGCTGGCTGCGGCGCTGATGCAAATCGGTGGTGGTTCAGCCTTTGCTCTGATGGTGCCTGTGCTGGCGGGCTTCATTGCCTTCTCCATCGCTGACCGTCCGGGTCTGACGCCGGGTCTTATCGGCGGTATGCTGGCAGTGAGCACGGGTGCAGGGTTCCTTGGCGGTATCATCGCCGGTTTCCTGGCGGGTTATGTGGCGAAAGCCATCAGCGGCAAGCTGAAATTACCGCAAAGTATGGAAGCCCTGAAGCCTATCCTGATCATTCCATTGGTCGCGAGCCTGATTACCGGTCTGGTGATGATTTACATCGTCGGTACGCCGGTCGCTAAAATCATGGTTGGTCTGACTAACTGGTTGCAATCTCTGGGTACAGCGAACGCGGTTCTGCTCGGCGCGATCCTCGGTGCGATGATGTGTACCGACATGGGTGGCCCGGTAAACAAAGCCTCTTACGCATTCGGCGTGGCATTGTTGAGTTCTTCTGTGTACGGCCCGATGGCTGCCATCATGGCTGCCGGTATGGTGCCACCGCTGGCAATGGGTCTGGCAACGATTCTGGCGAGTAAGAAGTTCGAGCAGGGCGAGCGCGAAGGCGGCAAAGCTGCCATGGTGCTGGGTCTGTGCTTCATTACTGAAGGGGCCATTCCGTTCGCGGCCCGTGACCCGATGCGTGTTCTGCCATGCTGTATCGCAGGTGGCGCACTGACCGGTGCTCTGTCAATGGCCTTCCATGCACAACTGATGGCGCCACACGGCGGTCTGTTCGTGCTGCTAATCCCGGGGGCAATCACTCCGATCCTGGGTTATCTGGTGGCGATTATCGCCGGTACCGTTCTGGCCGGTGGTGCTTACGCGATTCTGAAACGTTCAGATGCTGCGTTAGCTGCGAAAGCCGCTGCATAATCAGCAGGCTGTAAATAACAGAAAGGCGCGACATTCACATGTCGCGCCTTTTTTATTGCTTTCGTAAAAGCAACTAATGATTAAGCTGCGGCTTCGTCATTCTCCGACTTCTGCTGCGCTTTCAGCCAGGCGATTTCATCTTTCCAGATATCAGGATTGACGGTTTCGAGGATCATCGGGATGCCGTCGAAGCGGGCATCTTTCATCATCCAGCTGAACACGGTATTGCCGATATTCCCTTCACCGAGGCTGTGGTGACGGTCAACGCGGCTGTTGAATTCACTTTTCGCATCGTTCAGATGCATACCGCGCAGGTATTTAAAGCCCACAACTTCTTCGAAATGTTTAAACGTTTTCTCGCATTCTTCTGCCGTGCGCAAATCGTAACCGGCCGCAAACGCGTGACAGGTATCGATGCAGACTCCAACGCGGCTTTTGTCTTCCACGCCGTCGATAATTTTCGCCAGATGTTCGAAGCGGAAACCGAGATTGCTGCCCTGACCGGCGGTATTTTCGATAACGGCAGTGACGCCTTTAGTTTTATCCAGCGCAATGTTCAGGGATTCAGAAATCAGTTCGAGGCATTTGTCTTCCTCGATTTGCATCAGATGGCTGCCCGGATGGAAATTCAGCAGCGACAGACCTAACTGCTCACAGCGCTGCAATTCATCAAGGAAAGCGTCGCGGGATTTTTCCAGCGCTTCCGTCACCGGATGTCCGAGATTAATCAAATAGCTGTCGTGTGGTAAAATCTGATTGCTCTTGTAGCCGTATTTTTCACAAGCCAGTTTGAATTTTTCAATCACATCTTCCGGCAAAGGTGCGGCTTTCCACTGACGCTGATTCTTGGTGAAAAGCGCAAAAGCCGTGGCTTCCAGCTCATGTGCGCGCGATACCGCCTGATCGACACCACCGGCTGCACTGACGTGTGCTCCCACAAACTTCATTTTTGCTCCTCAGTTTTCATCGCGTTTATTCACGAATGATAGCGCCTCCGGGCAGGAGGCGCAGCATCGGAATGTTAAAAGCCGCAACATCAGCCAAAAAGATGATGCACCAGCTGGTTGATACCGGCACCGCCGACAATCAGCCAGATAAACAGTATTGCCGCCAGCAGCATCGGTTTCAGACCCGCCTGACGCAGGGCACTCATGTGGGTTGTCAGACCCAGCGCCGCCATCGCCATCGCCAGTAACACGGTATCCAGCGTAATCAGCGGTGGGATCCAGCTGTGCGGCAGGATATCCAGCGAGTTGAACGCCGCGACCAGAATAAACAACAGGGCGAACCACGGAATGGTGATATTGCGCATACCGCTGTTCTGACCGCCGTGCTGAACCTCTTTACGTGATTTCCAGCCAGAGAGCAGCAACAGGAACGGTGCCAGCATCATCACGCGGATCATTTTGGCGATTACTGCTGCATTTTCAGCGTCCGGGCTGACACCCTGACCGGCCGCTACCACCTGCGCGACTTCATGCACCGTCGAACCGGTGTAAATCCCAAACTGTGACGCGGTAAAACTCAGCCAGTGATATTGCTCGTTCAGATGCCATAACCACGGATACAGGAAGATGGCCGCTGTACCGAAGATAACGACAGTGGCAACGGCAACGGTCACTTTTTCTGCTTTGGCATCCAGCACCGGTTCGGTCGCCATCACAGCGGCAGCACCACAAATACTGCTGCCCGCGCCGATCAGCATCGACGTATCACGGTCTAATTTAAATACCCGTTGTCCCAGCCAGCAGGCAAGGGCGAAGGTGGAGCACAACATCAGGGCATCGATGAGGATCCCTGTTGCGCCGACGTCGGCGATTTGCGCGAACGTCAGACGCAGACCGTACAAGATAATCCCCAGACGCAGCAGGCGTTGTTTTGCCAGTGTAACGCCGCTGTCGCACCAGGGTCTGGCGGCCGGATAAACCGTGTTGCCGACGACCATGCCGATGACAATCGCCAGCGTCAGCGCGCTGAGACCGAGATGGCTCAGCGACGGGAAATTGCTCAGCCAGACCGCCAGCCCGGTAATGGCACCGGTCAGGGCCAGGCCCGGCAGCAGGCGGCTGTATCCGCCACGTTTTTGCAGCGCAGGCTGGTCAACATCATGTTTAAGCGCGTCGCTTTTATTGAGTGAAAATTGGGTCATCGTCCGTTCCTCGTTCAGGAGTGATGACATAAGGCTACGCCGCGCTTATATAAAAATGAAATTGATTATAATTTTATAACCTATCGGAAAAACTGGTATAAAGATTTCATTCAAAAGAGACCTGCAAGCCAAGGGTCTATACTAAACAGAACAAGCGTGCAGTCAGGCGCATGAGAACAGCGGGACATTTATGCACATAACATTGCGACAACTTGAAGTTTTCGCCGAGGTGCTGAAAAGCGGTTCGACCACTCAGGCGTCGGTTGTGCTTTCATTATCACAATCGGCAGTCAGTGCGGCGCTGGCTGATATCGAAGGGCAGCTCGGCGTGCAGTTATTTGACCGTGTCGGGAAGCGGCTGGTGATTAATGAGCACGGACGTCTGCTGTACCCGAAAGCACTGGCATTGCTGGAACAGGCGGGGGAAATCGAACGTCTGTTTAATCAGGACAACGGTTCGCTGCGCATTGGCGCCAGCAGTACCATTGGCAACTATATGCTGCCGGGGATGATTGCTGATTACAGGCTGGATTTTCCTCATACGCCGCTTGAGCTTAACGTCGGCAACACCAATGACGTCATCAATGCGGTGGCGGATTTTCGTGTCGATCTGGGGCTGATCGAAGGCCCCTGTCAGATGCCCGAGCTTATCACTCAGCCCTGGCTGGACGATGAGTTAGTGGTATTCGTTGCCCCCGAAAATCCGCTGGCGGGGCAGGTCGTTTCGCTTGAATCACTGGCGCGTGAACCGTGGATCTTACGTGAACGCGGTTCGGGTACCCGCGAAGTGCTCGACCATTTGTTGTTACCGCAATTACCTGATTTCAATCTGGTGATGGAACTGGGTAATTCTGAAGCCATCAAGCACGCCGTCCGCCATGGGATTGGCATTAGCTGTCTCTCCCGGCGGGTGATTGCTGAGCAGCTGGCCAGCGGCTCACTGGTGGAAATCCACCTGCCGGTCGCGCCGCTGGTACGCAAACTTTACCTTATACATCATCGTCAGAAACACATCTCCGGCGCGTTATCGCGTTTTTTAACGTACTGCCGCGAAGTTCAATAACGGTCTTTCGCTAATGATCCACGGCCTGTTATGAAGGTGTCTTATAACAGGTCGTTCCTGCTATTCAGAGCGGCAGGTTTTGCTACAATCCGCGCTTAAATTTCCACATGACGAGCGGATATAGGGAAAAAATGGCTCAACAACCTACAAAAAATGCGCAGGTGGCTCCCACACTGCGTCGCGAGCTGAAGGCACGTCACTTAACGATGATCGCCATCGGCGGTTCAATTGGTACGGGATTATTCGTTGCATCCGGTGCGACAGTTTCACAGGCAGGCCCGGGTGGCGCGCTGCTCTCATACGCATTAATCGGCATCATGGTGTACTTCCTGATGACCAGCCTCGGTGAACTGGCGGCGTTCATGCCGGTTTCCGGCTCATTCTCCACCTACGGTTCCCGCTATGTAGAAGAAGGCTTCGGTTTCGCACTGGGCTGGAACTACTGGTACAACTGGGCAGTCACCATCGCGGTTGACCTGGTTGCCTCACAGCTGGTGATGAACTACTGGTTCCCGGACACGCCGGGCTGGATCTGGAGCGCCTTGTTCCTCGGCCTGATTTTCCTCCTCAACTACATTTCTGTTCGCGGTTTCGGCGAAGCGGAATACTGGTTCTCGCTGATCAAAGTGGTCACTGTCATCATCTTTATCGCCGTGGGCGTACTGATGATCACCGGCATTATGCGCGGCGGCGAAACGGCTGGCTGGCATAACTGGGCTATCGGTGATGCGCCGTTTGCAGGCGGCTTTGCGTCGATGATAGGCGTGGCGATGATCGTCGGCTTCTCCTTCCAGGGCACCGAACTGATTGGCGTCGCGGCAGGTGAATCCGAAAACCCGGCCAAAAACATCCCGCGTGCGGTTCGTCAGGTATTCTGGCGTATCCTGCTGTTCTATATTCTGGCGATTCTGGTCATCAGCCTGATCATTCCTTATACCGATCCGAACCTGCTGCGTAACGAAGTCGGCGATATTTCGGTCAGCCCGTTCACGCTGGTGTTCCGTAATGCCGGTCTGCTGTCAGCGGCGGCGGTGATGAATGCGGTTATCCTGACCGCCGTGCTGTCTGCTGGTAACTCAGGGATGTACGCGTCTACCCGTATGCTGTTTACGCTGGCAAGCGAAGGCAAAGCACCGCGTATTTTCGCCAAACTGTCGAAAGGCGGTGTACCGCGTAACGCGCTGTATGCCACCACGATTGTGGCTGCGCTGTGCTTCCTGAGCTCAATGTTTGGTAATCAGACCGTTTACCTGTGGCTGCTGAACACGTCCGGTATGACCGGCTTTATTGCCTGGCTCGGCATTGCTATCAGCCATTACCGCTTCCGTCGTGGTTATGTGTCACAGGGGCGAGACCTGAAAAAACTACCATACCTTTCGGGCTTCTTCCCGTTTGGTCCGGTGTTTGCCTTTGTGCTGTGTCTGATTATTACGCTGGGGCAGAACTATCAGGCGTTCCTGAAAGACACCATCGACTGGTACGGCGTTGCCGCGACTTACATCGGCCTGCCGCTGTTCCTGATTATCTGGTTCGGCTATAAGCTGACCAAAGGCACCAAAGTGGTGAAATACAGCGAAATGGAATTCCCGGATCACGTCGATAAGTAACCGGCTGGGATTTTGAAATATTCATATCGTTGAAAAGCGGAGCTCAGGCTCCGCTTTTTTACGTCTGCAATTCAGCAAAACAAAACGGACAACATCATGCTTTGTTACCGCTGAGTTTAACGTCTTAGTCTGATAGGTTTTGCAAAACACATTGATAATTATTATCATTTATTCCCTTTCTTTGGGAATAGCAGAACATCTGTTCCCGCCATAAGTTTTTAACTTAATGAGATTGAAGCGAAAATGAGTGCAACAACCGAACCCGCTCTGGCGGTGAAAGGCAACGCCCCGGACGGCGTGATGGGGCGATACCAGAATATCGTACGCCGCCGTCTGTTAATCATGCTGGTCCTGGTGCTGGCGATCGTCGTCTCGCTGGTGATTGATTTCATTATGGGGCCTTCGGGGTTGTCGCTCGGTACGCTGTGGAAAACCCTGTTTGATGCGGCGGCAGCCGATCCGGGTACGCGCGTGATTGTCTGGGATATCCGTTTGCCGTATGCGCTGATGGCGGTGGCAGTCGGCATGTCGCTCGGTCTTGCCGGTGCGGAAATGCAGACTATCCTCAACAATCCGCTCGCCAGTCCGTTCACACTCGGTGTTTCTTCTGCGGCGGCGTTTGGCGCAGCGCTGGCGATTGTGCTGGGTATCGGTATTCCGGGCATTCCCGACCAGTGGTTTATCTCTGCTAACGCCTTTATTTTTGCCTTACTGGCCGCGCTGATGCTGGATGGGATCACGCGCTGGACGCGTGTCGCCAGTTCCGGCGTAGTGCTGTTCGGTATCGCGCTGGTGTTTACTTTCAACGCACTGGTTTCTCTGATGCAGTTTATCGCCACCGAAGACACCTTGCAGGGACTGGTTTTCTGGACAATGGGCAGTCTGGCGCGTGCGTCATGGGTGAAACTGGGCGTGATGCTGCTGGCATTCCTGGTTCTGCTGCCATGGTCGATGATGAGCGCGTGGAAGCTGACGGCGCTGCGTCTGGGGGAAGATCGCGCGGTGAGTTTTGGTATCGACGTGCGCCGTTTGCGTCTCGGCACCTTGCTGCGTATCAGTATTCTTTCCGCGCTGGCAGTCGCATTTGTCGGCCCGATTGGATTTATCGGTCTTGTCGCGCCACACATCGCCCGTCTTATGTTTGGTGAAGACCACCGTTTCTACCTGCCAGCCAGTGCGCTGATTGGTGCGCTGGTGCTTTCAATGGCATCGGTGGCCTCAAAAAATCTGGTGCCGGGCGTCATTATTCCGGTGGGGATCGTCACCTCGCTGGTCGGCGTGCCGTTCTTCCTGAGTATTATTCTTCGTCACCGGGGGAACGTCTGATGTCCGCAATGCCAGAAACGCAGCCACAAGATTTACTGAATGCCGCCACGCAGGGGCTGCAAATCCGCGATTTCAACGCGGGCTATCCGAAGCGCCACGTGATCCGCCATCTCAATGTCCCGATGCTGCCGCGTGGAAAAATCACCGTGCTGCTCGGGCCAAACGGCAGCGGAAAATCGACGTTGCTGCGTTCCCTCGCCGGACTTAACCGCGCGGAAGGGCAGTTGTTTCTCGACGGGCACGATTTAATGCCTATGCCTTTTGCGCGCCGTGCGGAGCAGGTTGTTTACCTGCCACAAACGCTGCCTGCGGGTGTGCATCTGCATGTGCTGGAGTCCATCATCGTGGCGCAGCGTGCGTCTGGCGGGAAGGGCAAAGTCTCGGAAGGCACCGATAAAGTGATGACGTTGTTGCGTCAGCTGGGTATCGAGCATCTGGCGCTGAGTTATCTTGATCAGCTTTCCGGCGGTCAGAAACAGCTGGTCGGTCTGGCGCAATCTCTGATCCGCCAGCCTTCCTTACTGCTGCTCGACGAACCGCTCAGCGCGCTTGATCTTAACTATCAGTTCCACGTCATGGATCTGGTACGCAAAGAGACGCAGAAACGCAATATCGTGACCGTGGTGGTTGTGCATGACATCAATATCGCGCTGCGCCATGGCGACCGCGTGCTGATGCTTAAAGACGGTAATCTGATAGCCGATGGCGAACCGGAAGACGTGATCACCGCCGACAGTCTGGCGCGTGTTTACGGCGTCCGCGGGCGGATTGAACGCTGCTCGCAGGGGACACCGCAGATATTGATTGATGGATTAGTGGGGGACATCGGGTAAGCCACCCAAACTGGGCCCAATTTAAGGTCAACACCAACACCTTGGGTTGCCACCCAAACTGGCCCTAAGAGGCGCCTATCGCCGCGCCTCTTAGGAATCTCCGGCTCTTTCACTGCGCGCTCCGCTCGCTGGCTATGTTTCAGGTATCGCAGCGACAGGCTGGAAATCTTGCCGCTGCGCGGTGCCTTCTCTCGGTCCTGGAGCCTTCGGTCTCCAGGCCGCTCCGTTCAGCAAGCTTTCTGAATCGCCCACACGATCTTAAATTCAAAAACGAAATGGATTTATCTTTTAGATAAGTTTATTGGCGTGATCAAAAATGGCACCGAATGAACGGTTCGAGACCAGAGGCTCGAAACCTGAAATTCGGGAATCGCGCAGCGATGACATTTTGCGCCACTCATGATTGCGTCAGAACATGTCCGTCATACCCGCGACAGCGCGCAGTTAAAAAGCGCGGGAGTCCAGAGGGCGCGCGCTTACGCGTCCTCTGGGCCAGTTTGGGCGGCGAGCCCAAGGTGTTGCCCTCACTGCAAGTGAGAAATTTGTCAGCTTTCTAAAAGCTTACTTCCCATTCCACGCCTTCAGATTCTGCTCCCGCGCAGACAATTTCTGCTCAGGTGTCAGCTTGTTGTAATCCTTCGCCAGACCACTTTCCCAGTCGCCGTAAAGCGGATTTGGCAGCACGATGTATTGCGTGCCGAAGTGCTGATGGTTCTGATTCACAAAGGCACGGCGTTGTTCGTTACCCTGATGATAGGTCGCAGAACCAAAGTCATTCAGGTTGTCGCCGATGTAAATCACCACGTGATAACCCGCGGCTTTAATCGAGTCGAAACGCGCTTGTTTGTTGGACGTGTCTGAACTTAACAGCATGGTTTTTTCATTCGCGCCGGTAAAGCCCAGGCGGTTCATGTTGTCGAGCGTCGCGGCGTATTCGCTGGTTTTACGGTTAGACACGTAGAACATCGTGCCGCCATGTGTGTTGACGTAGTTAGCAAACTCCACAGCGCCAGGCACGGCGGTAGCCTGACGCGCTGCTGTCCATTGGGACCAGGTTTTGCTGTCGAATGGCTTATTCGCTTTCACCTGCCACGCACTGTACGCGCTGTTATCGAGCATCGTTTCGTCGAGATCGACGACGACGGCTTTCTTCTGTCCGGCCAGCGGCTGGGCGTTATCAAACGCCATTTTCGCCGTGTTAAAGGCCTGATAAGCCAGCGCCTGGTACTCACCGGATTGCTGGAACCAGTTCAGCGCCATCACCGACTGATCGTTCAGTTTCTGTTGGGCGTCCGTTTTTTGCTGCGCGCAGCCGCTGAGGGCCAGCATGATTAAAGCACTGGTGGTGCAAAGCGAAATTTTATTCATGGGTTATCCCTGCTTGTTAAGAAAGATTCGCATTCATCAAAATCGTTAAAACTGTAGCAGATTCAGGGGGGTGTGGAAGCCTAAATGGCGATTTACGCGAGGTGCGCCGAGAAATAACACAAATAAAAAAGGCCGGAGGGTGAGTCCGGCCGAAGAATGTCAAGACAGAGAATAATGAGGTGGTAAAGCGCCTGTTTTTAGAACTAATTATCAGAACTGATAGACCAGACCAACGGCGGTAATGTCGTCGTTGTTCAGAGCCAGTTTATTATCGTCGGACAGCTGGTTGATTTTATAATCAACATAGGCAGACATGTTTTTGTTGAAATAATAGGTTGCTGCTACGTCAACATATTTAACCAGGTCTGCATCACCGATGTTTTCAATATCTTTTGCTTTAGTCTGGACATAACCCAGTGAAGGGCGCAGGCCATTTTCGAACTGATATTGTGCAACGGCTTCGAAGGTCTGGGTTTTATTTGCAAAACCACTTCCTGCCGGTGCGCCTGCAATTCCGCCTGGTACGGTAATGGCCAGCATATTACGGGTTTCAGCATACATGGCGGCTAAATAAACGCCATTGTCGTCATATTTCATGCCGCCAGTCCATGCGTCAGCTTTATCGCCTTTGCCGTAAGCGGAATTACTCTGCGCCGTGGTGCGGTCAGAAGACGCATACGCGCCGCCGAAGCTCACGCCGGTATCACCCAGTGCGTAAGTGGTAGACAGTGAATAGCCGTCACCGTTGGCTGTGCTGCTGCCGCGACCGTCGTTTTCATTTTTACCCTGGTACTGAACGGCTACGTTCAGACCGTCAACCAGGCCGAAGAAGCCGCGGTTACGGTACGTGGCGACGCCATTGGTACGGCCCGTCATGAAGCGGTCAGCTTTGGTGTAACCGTCACCGCCAAATTCAGGGAACATATCGGTCCAGGCTTCAACGTCGTACAGTGCGCCGTAGTTACGGCCATAGTCGACGGAACCGTATTGACCGAATTTCAGACCGGCAAAGCCCAGACGGGTTTTGGTGCCGGTGGTGCTTGGCGTTTTGCTGTCAGATTCAGCATGGTTAGCCATGACGTTGTATTCCCACTGGCCGTAGCCGGTGATCAGGTCATTAATTTGGGTCTGGCCTTTAAAACCGAAACGCACGTAACTCTGGTCGCCATCACTGCCGGGAGCATCAGAGAAATAATGCAGACCTTTCACTTTTCCGTACAGGTCCAGTTTATTGCCGTCTTTATTATAAACTTCCGCTGCGTGTGCGCCTGATGCAATCAATAAACCAGGAATTAAAAGTGCCAGAATATTACGTTTCATGAATTTTACCCTGCATTCTTTATTAAAAGCTTTTCATAAAAGCTTTATATGAAGTCTTGTGGAAAGACGCTAATCATCATTTTTGCTGTGCATTCCGTATGGACTCGGATTTTTCTCAGCGAGAGTTTTTTACCGTATATTTGTGATCAATTTATGACAGTCAGAAATGAACTTTTTCTTTTTTTACACGTCCTCCTTTTTTTCTGCATAAATTTACACCACAGGAAATGCCCTTAACCAAGATTTCGGGCTGCGCCAGAAGCCGGTCTGTGGGACAATAGCCGGGACATTCCTGTCTCACTTCCAACAAAAAAAGAGATGCATGGCGCTTTCCCCCGCAGTAAAAAATCAGATAAGCCAGTGGTACAAAGCCCTGCAACAGCAAATCCCGGATTTCATTTCCCGCGCTCCGCAACGTCAGATGATTGCAGAAGTGGCGAAGGCGTTCTCGGGGGATTCTGCACGGCATCTGGCCATCGAAGCGCCGACCGGCGTCGGGAAAACGTTGTCTTATCTCATCCCCGGCATTGCTGTCAGTCGTGAAGAAGAAAAACCGCTGATTGTCAGCACGGCAAACGTGGCGTTGCAGGATCAGATTTTCAGCAAAGATTTACCGCTGCTGAAAAAAATCATTCCGGATCTGAAATTTACCGGCGCTTTTGGTCGCGGGCGTTACGTGTGTCCGCGAAATCTGGCGGCGATGAGCAATGAAAATGCGCAGGGCGATCTGGGATTATTTCTTGGTGATGAACTGGCACCTTCCAGCGGCGAAGAACAGAAACTGTGTAAAACGCTGGAAACCGCGCTGTCACGTTACGAGTGGGATGGTTTACGCGATCACTACCAGAAGACTATCGACGATCCGCTGTGGATCAAAATCAGCACAGATAAAGCCAACTGCCTCAGCCGTAACTGTCATTACTTTCGCGAATGCCCGTATTTTGTGGCGCGCAAAGAAATTGAAAGCGCAGATGTAGTAGTGACCAACCACGCGCTGGTGATGGCCGCGCTGGAGTCAGAATCCGTGCTGCCACCGGCAAAAGACCTGCTGCTGGTGCTCGACGAAGGACATCATCTGCCGGAAGTGGCCCGCGACGCGCTGGAAGTCGACGCGGAAATCACCGCGATGTGGAATAACCTGCAACTCGATAATTTTGTCCGTCAGATTGAACAATGTCTGGCGCTGTTTACGCCGAAGAATCCGCCGCCGCTGACCAATGCCGAGCGTCTGCATAATCACTGCGCCGAAATGCGCGAACTGCTGCTGTCGATTGAACAGACCGTGGGACAGTATTTACCCCCGGATGAGCCGGAAGCCGAATACCGTTTCGAACTGGGATTATTACCGCCGGAGCTGACAGAGCAGTGCAGCCGCCTGTTTAAACTCACCGATGGTCTGCGCAGTCTGGCGGAATACATGGTGAATGACCTCAGCGAGAAGACCGGCAAACACGACATTATGCGTCTGCATCGCGCGATTTTGCACATGAGCCGGATGCAGGGCTATCTCGAAACCATGAGCAAACTGTGGCGGCTGGCGGCGCTGGATAAAGCGTCCAATGCGCCGATTGGCAAATGGGTGACGCGGACTTATTTCGATAACCAGACGCATCTGGTCTTCCATTGCGCGGGGATACGCGTCAGCGAGCAGCTGGAAAAAATGCTGTGGCGCAAAGTGCCGCACGTGGTGATTACCTCTGCGACGTTGCGCTCGCTGAACAGTTTCTCCCGCTTGCAGGAAATGACCGGCCTGACGGAAAAAGCCGGCGACCTTTTCGTCAGTCTGGATTCGCCGTTCAGCCATGTCACGCAGGGTAAACTGGTGATCCCGCAAATGACGCTGGAGCCGCTGATGGCTAACGAAGCTGCGCATTTGCAGGAGATGGCCGATTTCTTCCGCGCAGAACTGGCAAAAGGACAGCACACCGGCCAGCTGGTGTTATTCGCCAGTAACCGTGCGTTGCAGCAATTCGTTTCTTTGCTGCCGGATTTACGCCTGATGCTGCTGGTGCAGGGTGATCAGCCCCGTTACCGGCTGGTCGAGGAGCACCGCAAGCGCGTCGCCGCGGGTACAACCAGCGTGCTGATCGGCCTGCAATCTTTCGCAGAAGGGCTGGATCTGAAAGGTGAATTGCTGACGCAGGTGCACATCCATAAAATTGCGTTTCCGCCGATCGACAGCCCGGTGATCCTGACCGAAGGCGAGTGGCTGAAAACGCTGAAGCGCTATCCGTTTGAAGTGCAGAGTTTACCCAGTGCGTCTTTCAACCTGATCCAGCAGGTCGGGCGTCTGATCCGCAGCCATGAATGCACTGGCGAAATCGTGATTTATGACAAGCGTCTGCTGACCAAAAGCTACGGTTCGCGCCTGCTCGCGGCATTACCGGTGTTTCCTATTGAACAGCGCGAAATGCCTGCGCCCGGTTCGGTGAAACGCCCTGATATCCTGAAAACAGCGAAGAAAGATCCGGTTCGCCGTCGCGCCCGCCGGCGATAATTTTTCCTCAAGAAAAGTCATTACACAGAGAAGGTAACGCTACGATGGATTACACCAAACTCATCAAAGAAGTGGGGCGTGGAAAGAATCATGCCCGTGATTTGGATCGTGAGCAGTCGCTTGCGTTGTACCGCGAAATTCTGGCCGGTGAAGTGCCGGATTTACAGCTGGGTGCGCTGCTGATTGCGTTTCGTATCAAAGGCGAAGCGGAAGAAGAGATGCTCGGGTTTTATGCCGCGATGGAAGAGCGCGTGATGCGTCTGCAGGCACCGGAAAATCGTCCGCTGCCGGTGGTCATTCCGACCTACAACGGCGCCCGTAAGCAGGCGAATCTGACGCCGTTGCTGGCGATGCTGCTCAGCCGTCTGGGTTTGCCGGTGGTAGTGCATGGCGTGGATGAAGATCCTACCCGTATCACCAGCGCGGAGATTTTCCGCGCATCAGGTATCGACGCTGCTCAAAACCAGCAACAGGCGCAGCAGCAGCTTGATGCCGGAAACGGCCCGGTCTTTGTGCCGGTTTCGGTCATGTGCGCGCCGATCGAAAAGCAACTGGCACTGCGCTGGCAGATGGGCGTGCGTAACAGCAGCCATACGCTGGCGAAACTCATCACACCTTTCATCGGGCAGGATGCGTTGCGTTTATCCAGCGTTTCTCATCCCGAATATATTCAGCGCGTCTCCTCATTTTTCCGCCAGATTGATGGCCGTGCATTGCTGACGCAAGGGACGGAAGGGGAAGTGTATGCCAATCCGTCACGTTTCCCGCAAACGCACTTTATCGCCGGTGGTGAACTGAGTTTGCTGGCAGAAAAAGAAGAGATTTTTGCCGCCGATGTGCTGTCGACCAAAGACGTCGACGCCACCGTGAACTACATTCAGGAATGCCTGAAGGGCGAACGCGCTGTCCCGCAGGCGATTCTGAATCAGCTGGCATGTTGTCTGGTGGCAGCAGAAGTGTGTGGCGATATGGCTGAGGCCAAAATGATTGTGGATCAGATTTTCTGATTACGTTCTGGCGAACTCGATCGCCCCCTCACCTGCGAAGGTGAGGGGTTATAAAACATCCCTTATTACTCTATAAATCCTGCGTTTAGGCCCGTCTCATCTCCCCAAAATCTCCCTTACCCTGTTCAAAAGTGTGGTTAAAGGCTAAAATAAAGGGACTACGGAATCTATTTACTGATTTCATTCGTTTTTTTTATAAAGTTTTATGGAGATTTAAATATGGAAACGTTGCCAGCTTGCCCGACGTGTCAGTCCGAATTCACCTGGCAGGACGGTGAAATGCTTAACTGTCCTGAATGTGGACATGTCTGGTCAATGAGCGGTGAAAACAGCGCGGAAGATGACGTGCTGAAAGTGGTCGATGCCAACGGTAACCTGCTGGCAGATGGCGATTCTGTCACCGTAATCAAAGACCTGAAAGTGAAAGGCAGTTCTTCAATGCTGAAAATCGGGACTAAAGTGAAGGGCATCCGTCTGGTTGAAGGCGATCACAATATCGACTGCAAAATTGACGGTTTTGGTCAGATGAAACTCAAATCCGAGTTCGTGAAGAAAAACTGATTTCCGCATAATCCTGCCTGACATTCAAAAGCGGTTTTGCCATATCGACATAACCGCTTTGCGAACATACACTCAATGTAAAATCTCTTTAACATTCAGCAGAGAAGATTACATGAAACAGGCTCAGGACTATTTTAACGCCCTCAATCGCGATTACCTCAACGTGCATCAGAACAAAGAAAACTTGTTCTGGCAAAACTACATGGGCACCGGTGATGAAAATGTCTCCGACGCTTTCTCCGCTGCCGAAACTGCTTACAAACGCTTTATCGCTGAACCTTCCCGTCCGCAGGAAATTCGTGACGCCATCGCCAGTCTGGAAAAACACAGTGCCAGCGACGAGCGTGATGCGCTGCTCCACGGTCTGCGCGGCTGGCTGAATTTCTTCGACTGTAATGTGATTGAAGATCCCAAAGCCCAGGCGCTGATGGATGAAATCATTCAGGCCGAATCCGTGCTGTTTGGTAAGCGTAAGCAGTACCGCATGACCCACATCAACAGCAAAGGCGAGCGCGTCAGTGCCTCTCTCGGCGAACTGCTGACTAACCAGGCCAATAACGAAAATGAAGCTTACCGCCGCAGTTCCCAGAATGCGTTGCGCGATCTGGAAGACTGGCTGCTGCACAACGGCTTGCCTGAACTGATCGGCCTGCGTAACCGTTTTGCCCGCCAGCTCGGTTACCGTAACTATTTCGACTATAAAGTGAATAAAACCGAGCGGATGTCGCCGGAACAGTTATTCGCTATCCTCGACCGGTTCGAAGAACGCACCCGCGAAAGCAACACGCGCAGCCTCAATGAACTGGTAGCACGCGAAGGTGATGCCGCACTGCTGCCGTGGAATATCCGTTTCGCCAGCGCCGGTGACGTCACCCGTCAGCTCGATCCTTACTTCCCGTTTGCCGATTCCCTGCGCCGCTGGATTGACAGCTTCAAACGCCTGAATATCGGTTTTAACGGCGCAGAAATGCAGCTCGATTTGCTGGTCCGCGAAGGCAAATACGAGAACGGATTTATGCACGGGCCGGTGCCGCCGTTCTATGACAACGGCAAATGGGTGCCAGCGGTGATTAACTTCACCAGTCTGGCAAAACCGGATCAGATTGGCAGCGGCGCCACGGGTCTGAATACCTTGTTCCATGAAGGAGGACATGCGGCGCATTTCGCCAATATCCGCCAGAACGCACCGTGCTTCTCACAAGAATTCCCGCCGACGTCGATGGCGTATGCTGAAACGCAGTCCATGTTCTGCGACAGCCTCCTCGATGACGCTGACTGGCTGAAGCGTTACGCGAAAAATACCGCCGGTGAGCCGGTGCCGGACGAACTGATCCGCGCCAGTATCGAGGCCCGTCAGCCGATGCGTTCGTTCAATGAGCGTCACATTCTGCTGGTGCCGTATTTCGAGTGGCAGCTTTATCAGTGGCCAGATGAAAAACGCACGCCGGAAGCCATGACTGCGCTGGCGCGTGATGTTGAAACGCATATTCTTGGTGTGACCGGCAGTCCGCGTCCGACGCTGGCAATCCCGCATCTGCTTTCCATGGAATCCGCCTGTTCTTATCAGGGCTATCTGCTGGCGATGATGGCCGTGGAACAGACCCGCGCCTTCTTCCTGAAACGCGATGGCTACCTGACCGACAATCCGGCCATCGGCCCGGATCTGGCGAAGCATTACTGGACGCCGGGTAACAGCGTCAGCCACGACGATACCTTGCGCAGCCTGACCGGCGAGGGGTTCAATCCCGATTATCTGGCGCAGGCCTGTAATCAGACGGTGGATTCGGCGTGGCAGGATGCGCAGCAGACCATTGAAATGGCATTAAAACGTGAGCAGCCCGCAGCCGATTTCGACCTGAATGTGCACATCCGCGTGGTAGATGGCGCCAGAATTTTAGCTGACAGCGCCGACGGTGATGACGCGATGTGCCAGGATTTTGCGGATTTCGTCGAGCAGAATTACAACCATAAATAGCTACGTTACAAAATAATCCCCTTAATGAAAAAGCCACCGGCGGTGTAAATCGCACGGTGGCTTTTTTTTTACAGTGAAGATCAGAACTCAGCGGGCGTCCGGGCGTATCAGGTCAAAGCGTAAATCTTCAGAAATGCCGTAGTAGGCAGAAGGGCCTCCGGCGCGTAATACCGGTTCGGCCAGCGAGGTTTGATAAATCCCGTCAATCAGCAGATGTGGCGCAATATGTACGGCAACCACTTCACCCAGCACCAGCCAGGTATCGATATCGCCACCGGCCGCCGTTTTCAGCTGAATACACTGTGTCAGTTTGCACTCAAAATTCACCGGGCTTTCCAGCACGCGATCCGCGGCAACCCGTGTTCCCGGTTGCGGCGTCAGACCTGCGAAATCAAACTCATCTGCACCGTGTTCCAGCGAGGCCGAACTTTCATTCATTTTCACCGCCAGCGGTCGGGTGGTGAGATTCCAGACGAACTCACCGGTTTCCACGATATTCGCCACGCTGTCTTTCCAGCCGCTGCTGGCAAAACCAATGATCGGCGGACGGTAATTGAAACAGTTGAAGAAACTGTAAGGCGCCAGATTGCGCTGTCCGGCGGCATTGCGGGAGGAAATCCAGCCTATCGGACGTGGACCGACAATAGCGTTTAACGGGTCATGGGGCAGGCCGTGGCCTTTGGCTGGTTCGTAATAGTAGCGTTCATCAGTGCTCATGATTTTCCTCAGCAAATAATTCATAAAGACTATGATTTGTACATTACCCGATTTAATCAGACGCTGACCGTTTTTATGTGCCCGCGTCAGCCCGGATGCATCCGGCAGGCGGCGGCGCTTTGTGGTATCTTGTGCGCCATTCATGAATATCTAACGCCCCATCGCATATTTTATGCGTCGCGCACACCTCTCGGAGAGTCACTCAGGTGGAAAAAAAGAAAGTCTTCCCTCAGGAAAAAAGCGGTCTTCACCCGCGAAATCGTCATCGCAGCCGCTATGATTTCCCGGCCCTGATTGCCAGCAGCCCGGAACTGGCACCGTTTGTTGTCGAAAATAAATGGGGCGATTTGTCCGTTGATTTCGCCAACGCTCAGGCAGTTAAAGCCCTGAATCGTGCCTTGCTGCGCGATTGCTATCAGATTGAAAACTGGGATATTCCTGCCGATTATCTGTGCCCGCCAATTCCGGGGCGTGCGGATTATATTCATCATCTGGCTGATTTACTGGCAGGCAGCAACAACGGCAAGATCCCGCAGGGCAAAGACATTTCCGTGCTGGATATCGGTGTTGGCGCGAACTGTATTTATCCGATTATCGGCCTGCGTGAATATGGCTGGCGCTTTACCGCCAGTGAGATTGATGCGGTTTCTATGGCCGCGGCCAAGAAAATTGTCGCGACCAATCCGCTGCTGACCAATCAGGTGCGTTTCCGTTTACAGGCTAAACCGCAGCGTATTCTCGACACCATTATCCGCCACGATGAGCGTTATGACGCAGTGCTGTGTAATCCGCCATTCCATGCGTCGGCGGCAGATGCGGCGTCTGGCAGTCAGCGTAAACGTCAGAACCTCGGTCTGGATCGTCGTGCCGGTACCGCAGAACTGAACTTTGGCGGCCAGCACAACGAATTGTGGTGTGAAGGCGGTGAAGAAGCGTTTGTGGTTCGCATGGCAGAAGAAAGCGCCGGTAAAGCGCAGAACTGTTTCTGGTACACGGTGCTGGTTTCTAAAAAAACGACATTGCCGTTACTGTATGACGCGCTGAGTGAAGAGGGTGCGACGGATGTCCGCACTGTCGAAATGGTTCACGGTAACAAGATCAGCCGTTTCGTGGCCTGGACATTCCTCACGCCTTCACAGCAAAAAAGCTGGGCAATCAAACGCTGGTCAGTTTGATCACGATGTGAACTGCCCTGATTTCAGCCTGTTCATCTGACGGTGAACAGGCTGAAAAAAATACTCCCGCGCCCCCCTTTCTTTTTCAGTGGAATAAATTATGCTTAATTCACTATAAGAAAGTTGATTAATTAACAGAGTAATGATTTTGCGCGTGACTTTATTTTTCACCGCGTAATGTTTTGACTGCCCGAGCAATCTTCCTGCCACCCACCCAGGGGTCAGACTATTTTTCGCTATTTATTAGTGACCTTACTAATAACCTGCGGGAATTAGCACGTGTTTATTTCAATTAATTGCGATCGCGCATTAATTCACGTTATCAGCCACAGGGTGTCTGTCCTATGCAATTATTTTCTCATCAGTTTAGTACGGCATGGCGTGATAAATTCGCTGCTATTCAGCAGGCAGTTCCGATGATCGCTTTCACGCCAGAAGGCGTGGTGCTTGAGGTCAACGATCTGTTTCTGAGCAGCATGGGGTACAACAGGAATGAGGTGATGGGGCAGCCACACCGGATTTTTTGTACGCCGGAGTTTGTTGCCAGCGATGCGTATCGTTTGCACTGGGAAGCATTGCGGCAGGGAAAATCGGTCAGCGGAAATATTAAACGCGTCCAGAAAAACGGAAGCATAATCTGGCTGGAAGCAACGTACATACCTGTCAAAAATAAACAAGGCAAAGTCACTGAGATAATTAAAATTGCCAGTGATGTCTCCGAAAGAATTAATGAATCTCACGAACACCAGGGAATTCTTCAGGCGCTGGAACGCTCAATGGCGCTGATTACCTTTACTCCCGACGGTCATGTAATTTCTGCAAACAATAACTTCCTGAAAGTCATGGGTTATTCTCTGCAACAAATTAAGGGTCATCCCCATTCGATGTTTTGTCTTGCGCAATACCGCGATTCACACGATTACCGCAACCACTGGCAACGTCTCAGAAACGGCGAGTTTATTCTCGGGCGCTTCGAGCGTATGAATGGCCGGGGTCAGGCAATCTGGCTGGAGGCGAGTTATAACCCGGTGATCGACGACGACGGCAAAGTGATAAAAATTGTCAAAATCGCCCAGGACATTACCAGTCAGATGGCACAGCAGCGCCAGCAGGAAAGCATGATGACGCATGTGCATGAGCTTTCCCTGACCACGGATAAAACGGCGGCTGAAGGTGTGACCATCGTGCAGAAAGCGGTGGAAGATATGCAGGAAGTGGAAGCGCTGGCGCGCCGTACTTCAGAGATTATCGGGCAACTGGGGCAGACCTCCGAACGCATTGGCGAAATGGTGGATACCATCCGCCGGATTTCATCCCAGACCAATCTGCTGGCCATCAACGCGACGATTGAAGCGGCACATGCCGGAGAACAGGGCAGGGGATTCGCGGTGGTCGCCGGAGAAGTCCGCTCACTGGCCGATCAGTCCCGCAAAGCCGCCGTCGAAATTGACCAGCTTACACAAAGCATCCGCGATGGCGTGATGGCGGCGATTGATGGCATGGGGAATTGCGTCAACCGCGCCGGTGGTGGCGTGGCGCTGAGCCGCAATGCGGGTGATGTGATCAATCAGGTGAACCTGGGGATGCAGGATCTGGTGCGAATGATGGCGGAGTTTTCCGTTATCACGGGGGAGCAGGGGCAGACGAGGCATTAGTGGCAGGGGGGCGCTGCAACGGGGCGGCCAATGGATAAGGGAATTTCACTCGCCGTGAGGGCTGGAGCGAGAAAATTTCGGTTTTTTCACTCACCGTGAAAGTTGGATTGAGTAAATTTCGGTTTCTCAAGTGCGGTGATCACTCAACGCGCTGCGCCGAAACCGCCCAAGAGAGGGAAGTGCTTTCCCTCTCTTGGATCTCTCCCCGCTTTTTTACTCCGCGCTATCGCTGGCTGGCTATGTTCCAGTTATCACAGCGACAGGCGCGAAATCTTGCCGCTTCGCGGTGCCTTCTCTCGGTCTTCGAGCCACAGGTCTCGAAGCCGCTCCGTTCAGCAAGTTTTCTGAAAGCGCCCTTGGGCAAAGAACCTGTCTCTGATGTAACTCCATGTAACGACTTAAATTTACTCTGAATCAAGTTCTCAACTTCATGATTTCGCAATTGGCACGCGGTAAGTCATTACGGTATGATCACTTCGCTGCGGCTCATCCGCAGTTGGGAGTTGCGGCCCAGATTACTGGAGGTAAGGAACGTTCAACGAGATCGTTTCGTCACTTTGTTCTCTGGCATGGAGGTATCCAATGAAAACCTATACCGACTGGCATCAGGCTGACATTATTGCCGCACTGCGTAAGCAAGGAACAACGCTTGCCGCCGTTTCACGCGCAGCGGGTTTGTCCTCTTCGACTCTTTCCAATGCATTGTCACGTTCGTGGCCGAAAGGCGAAATGCTGATTGCTTCTGCACTCAATATTGCACCAGCACAAATTTGGCCGAGTCGTTATTTCGATGCAAAAGGTCAACTCATCAGTAAGTCATTAAGAAATAGCCATGATAAATCAAGAGACTAGTTTTTGAATTTGTCGAATGGCGCGCTCAAAAATGGCAATCCACATCTCTAAAAGATGGAAAACAGTCTTCTTTTGAATTTAAGATCGTGCGGGCGATTCAGAAATCTTGCTGAACGGAGCGGCCTGAAGACCTTAGGCTTCAGGACCGAGAGAAGGCACCGCGCAGCGGCAAGATTTCCAGCCTGTCACTGCGACACCTGAAACATAGCCAGCGAGCGTTAGCGCGTGTTGAAAAAGCGAGGGGAGTTCAGAGGGGAAAAGCCTTTCCCCTCTGGTCGGTTTCGGCGCAGTGCGATAAGTGATCGCTGCGCTTAAAAAACCGAAATATTCTCGATCAAGCCCCCACGGCGAGTGAAGAAACCGAAATTATCTCGATACAGCTTCAGCCCTGCGGCCAGCACATCACCTGACTGGCCCCACTACCGGTAAGGTGCCTCCACCGCCAGCATCTCCTTCATCTTTATATATCTGCACTGCCTGCCTCGGCATCACCATGCCCGCTTTCTCGAAGTGAATTTTCACCAGTCTGTCCAGCGCGTATTGCACCGTCCATTGCTCCAGCGCTCTGGTGCGTACCAGTACGCGGATGGTGAAGAACTGATCGCCTAATCCCACAACGCCCTGGAAGGTCGGTTCGCCGAGCAGCAGAGGTTTGATTTTCTCATCCTGCTGCAACTCTTCTACCGCCTGACGCAGCACATCATTGGCCTTATCTACGTCTTCGTCGCGGCTGACGTTATAGCTGGCGCGGTACACACCGAACTCGCGCTCGTAGTTGGAGAGGGTGGTGATGGAAGAATAAGGCACGATGTGGAACACGCCGTAAATATCGCGCAGGCCAATTGAGCGGATGGTCATGCTTTCGACCGTACCGGTGATCCCCATGACGGTGACGTATTCGCCGGTGTTCATGCCGTTTTCAAACTGGATGAAGATCCCGGTGATGACGTCTTTGACCAGCGTTTGCGCACCGAAGCTGACCGCCAGACCCAGTGCACCGGCACCGGCGAGCAGAGGCGCAATATTCAGCCCGATTTGCGAGAGCATGATCATCACGGTGATGGTGCAGATCACGATAGCGAGCACGTTACGGAACAGCGTCAGCAATGTCCGCTCGCGGGCACTTGGTCGTGCGCCGTTAGTCAGTTCCTGCCCCAGACGATGCTCAATCATGCTGGCCAGCAGCGTCCAGCCAACAATCGCAAAGCACAAGATAAACAGGATATGCCCAAGCCCGCTGATCACCTTCTCGCCGCTTTCGGTCATGAACCATTTATTGAGATTGAAGATGTGCCAGGCATCGAGCAGGAACAAGGTCACGCTGAGCACCACCAGCACGCGGATAATTTTCAGACCTGCCGGAATGTACGAGTTGATGCGTTTTTGCAACAGCGGATAGCGGCGGTTCACGTCATCAGGCAGGGTAATGCGGCGGCTGATCCAGCGGGAAAGCAGGCCGGAAATCAAGGCACCGAGCGCAATGACCACCAGACTTTTCACCGTTGCGGTCATCATAAACCGCAGGCTGCCGGCAAAATCAAACTGTGACAGGAAAAACAGCACCACGAAATAACTCACCGCGAGCAGGTGCCAGACGTGTCCGAGGGCGCGCAGGATCACGCTGAAAAACGCCATCGAGCGTTCGGCCAGCAGATTGAATTCGCGGTGGATAGTGCGTCGGTTATGCAGGATCAGCCAGCTGGCATAAATCGTCAGCCCCAGCATCACCACAAAATTGACCACGGCGGCGGTGGTGTAGTTGATTTGCGTCGCCACTACCGGCACGCCGACCATCAGCGCATAACCAATCAGGCCGCTGACCCAGGCCAGGCGGGTATTCCAGTAACGGGCAGTCATGTCAGTCAGCGGGAACGGGCGAAGATAGCTGAAGCCGGGCGCAAAAATCAGTCGCAATACGGCTTTGAAGAATTCAATGACCGCAAAGGCGCTGAGGAATAAGGCCTGCTGACGCGCAATCAGCGCGCTGCCGCCGTTCATATATTGCGTGAACAGATTTCCGGCGGCGACGGTCAGCAGCAAAATAACCAAATCGATGACGAACGCACCCAGAATACTGGCGGGCAGCTGATACCAGTGCGCCTGTTTCAGCCGCGCGTTATTTCCCCAGCGGCCAAGACGCACATACAGCGGACCCACCAGTTTACGGATCAGATGAAACAGCGCAAAGGTCACGGCAACGGTGAGCAGGAAATACCCCAGCGCCGTAAAAAAGCGGTCAGCGCGAAAGCTGTGCTGCGGGCCGGAATCGATAGTGTCTTTGAGTTTTTCTACGCGCTGCCTGAGCTGCGCGACGGTACCTTGCGTGGTATCGACCAGTTCGTCGATCAGGGAAAGCTGTTCCGGCTTAGGTTCGCTCTTTTCAGCGGCGGGAGCCGGTTCTGCCGTTTGAGTTTTGGCGGCTTCACGCAGATGTGAAATTAATTCAGCCCGGGCCTTATCATCCTGAAGTATATCGGCCAGCGCGGTGTATGAGGCTTTTTGCTGATCGGCACCGGCAGGTTGTTCTGCCGCGTGACTGAAAGCGCTGAACAGGGCCAGCGTGATGAACAGCAAGGTGGAAAATACGTGTGTCTGGATGCGGTGAGCCAACGGAGTCCTGTCGTTATGCGGCATTGTTCCTCTCTCAAAAATAGCAATTAATCGGCGTAAAGCTGCCTAAGGGTAAAGCATAAGTGGCCGTATTGTAGATAATTTGTGGCAAAAAGTTGTGGGGTGACGTGCCATAAGCGGGTGAGTGGCTGATCGAGTGTATTGAAACTCACGGGCGATTCAGAAATCTTGCTGAACGGAGCGGCCTGAAGACCTTAGGCTTCAGGACCGAGAGAAGGCACCGCTCAGCGGCAAGATTTCCAGCCTGTCACGGTAGTAACTGGAACATAGCCAGCGAGCGGAGCGCGTATTGTAAAAGCGGGGAGAGATCCAAGAGAGGGAACGCACTTCCCTCTCTTGGGCGGTTTCGGCACAACACGTTAAGCGATCACCGCACCTGAGAAACCGAAATTTTCACAATTCAGCCTTCACGGCGAGTGAAGAAACCGAAATAATTCCGGTCAGAGTTAAAAGCCGCTCTTGCCGCGGCCTTTGGCATCAGGAAACGTGTTGCAGGAACTCGCGCAGACGTTCGCTTGGCGGGTTGTTCACCAGTTCAGACGGTTTACCGTCTTCGGCGATACGACCTTTGTCGATGAAGATCAGACGTGAAGCCACTTTCTCGGCAAAGCCGACTTCGTGGGTCACGATAACCATCGTCATGCCTTCTTCTGCCAGCTGCTTCATTACCGTCAGCACTTCGTGACGCAGTTCAGGATCCAGCGCAGAGGTTGGCTCATCAAACAGCATCAGTTTTGGTTTAACCGCCAGCGCACGGGCGATGGCCACGCGCTGCTGCTGTCCACCGGAAAGCTCTGACGGATAGTGATTACCACGCTCGGAAAGACCGACTTTTGCCAGCAACTCTTTCGCCAGTTTATTGGCTTCTTCCTTCGACGCGCCACGCACACGGATCGGGCCGAACGCCACGTTTTCCAGTGCGGTCATGTGAGGGAACAGATAAAACTGCTGGAATACCATGCCCGCTTCCTGGCGGATCAGGCGTTCGTCGACTTTCGGGTCGTTCACTTTCAGGCCATCAACAATCAGCTCGCCGGAGGTAATTTCTTCCAGCTTGTTGATGCAACGCAGCAGTGTGGATTTACCCGAGCCGGATGGCCCGATGATAACCACGACTTCACCCTGAGAAATGTTCAGATCGATGTCGTGGAGCACCTGGGTTTTACCAAAGTGTTTTGAGACGTTCTTGAATTCAATCATATAATTTTCAGTTTGCGTTCTAAGCGGCGCAGAACAAAGCTCAGAGCCAGCGTGATGATCAGATAGATAACAGCAACCGCACTCCAGATTTCCATGGCGCGGAAGTTGCCGGCGATGATTTCCTGGCCCTGACGGGTCAGTTCGGCGACACCGATAACGATAAACAGTGAGGTGTCTTTGATGCTGACGATCCACTGGTTACCCAGCGGTGGCAACATGCGGCGCAGCGCCAGCGGCATGATGATGTAGCGCAGTGTCGCACGGCGCGACAGACCCAGCGCCAGACCCGCTTCACGGAATCCGTTGTGAATTGACAACACCGCGCCACGCGTAATTTCAGCGATATAAGCACCGGAGTTGATGATGATGGTCACCACCGCCGCGCTGAACGGGTCGATACGCAGATCGGGAACCATCATCGGCAGTGCGAAATAAATGAACATTACCTGTACGACAATAGGCGTACCGCGAATGAGCTCGATAAAGACCAGTGCGACGTTGCTGCTAAACCAGCCACCAAACGCGCGGGCAAAACCCGCAATCACACCAATAATCAGACCGCCAACCAGACCGAGGACCGAAATCCACAATGTCATTTTAGCGCCTTCGAGCAGGATAGGCAGAGCGGGCCAAATTACGCTCCAGTCAAACTGCATGGATTATCTCCTGGTAAAACAACAAACTGCGCCTGTGCAGATTTGCATCTGACAGGCGCTTCTTCTCAAGTGCTCTTTCTTAAAAAAGGAACGACTTAAATTAAAAACAGCTTATTTAGGTTCGGTATCAAACCATTTTTTGTAGATTGCTGCGTAAGTACCATTCTCTTTGATGGTTTTCAGCGCGGCGTTGGCTTTCTCACGCAGGTCACTGCCTTGCGGGAATGCGATACCGTATTGCTGGCCAGCCAGTGAATCGCCGACCGCTTTGAACTGACCTTTACCGGCAGTTTTGATGAAGTACAGAATGTTTGGCGTGTCGTGCATGACCGCATCAGCACGGCCCGTGCCCAGTTCCATGTAAGCGCTGTCGATGTTCGGGAACTGACGCAGATCTTTGGTCTGCACGTTGGCTTTCATGTAATCAACGGAGCTGGTGCCGCTTTTCACTGCAACGGTTTTGCCTTTCAGGTCAGCAACGCTTTTGATGGCGTCGTTATTGCTTTTAACCATTACCATCAGGCCGCTGTTGTAGTAACCATCAGAGAAGTCGATGGCTTTTTTACGCTCAGGGGTGATGGTGATACCGGCCAGTGCCAGGTCGATGTTGTGTGTTTGCAGGGCAGGAATGATGCCGCCGAAATCCATTGGTTTCAGTTCATAAGAGACTTTCATCTCTTTGGCGACCGCGTCCCAGAGGTCAATGTCGAAGCCGACGTACTTGTCGCCTTGTTTGAATTCAAACGGTACAAACGCAGTGTCGGTAGCTACGATCAGTTTTTTGTCTGCTGCGTGGGAGCTAACGGCAAAGGCCAGAGTCAACGCGGCCAGGGAAACTTTTAACAGTGACTTCATCAGTGAATTTCCTTTGTACATATTATGGGAACGGCATTGGGTTACGGCGCTTTAATGCAAAATTTATGCCAGAATTTATGCGGGAAATTATGCATATTAAAATTCAATAGGTTATCGCGCTGCTGAACCGATCAAGCGGCATTTTTATGAATCAAAGCACCATTATGGTGCGTTGTTACATGTTGAAATGTTCTTTGATGGTGCATGGCTTCATCATTAACCAGATGTTGTATTTTAAACAATCATTAATTAACAATTGTGCTGCTCAAATGATAACTCGCTCTAACTTTATTAGAACCTGAGCAAAACCAGTGCTCAGTTTTGAAGCAGATGTTAAGAAGGGAAGGGCGAAATTCAGGCCGGAATTCGCCCTGGGTGAACCAAAATGGTGCAACCGGTCATAAGGAAAAATGCTAGCGCAACTGACTGTCTTTGCTGCCGCGCCGGTTGTATCCGGCATGATCCTGCTGTTTTTTGTCTATCTCTGCCTGACATTTCACACAATATTGCACGCCCTGCAGCGCTTCCCGGCGTGCTTCAGGAATGGGGTCACCGCACTCCTTACAAAAATGCGCACTTTCGCCATGGCCGAGCGACTGACGCGCTCGTTCAACCGCGTCGTTCACTGTGGAATCAATCTGATCTTGTACCGCGCCATCTTGCGCCCATCCGCTTGCCATAATGGCCTCCTTGAAACATTAATTTAAATCACTCATTTGAAACATTTATTCACGGCTAAATTTCTATTGGTTAATAATAGGCTGCTTATAGTGCTAATTCGCTATGATTAATTGTGCTAGCTAAGTGTAAATGGTTATAAAACAGGGGGTTGATAAATTTTATTCGTCACAACAACATAGCGAAATGTCATAAATTCCTAGGACAAGTCTGATAGAGTTTGTGTTATTTCGTGCCCTATGTTAAAAAAACGCGTGAATTGAATGAATGTATTTCGGTTATCAATAACCCATGTGAATCTGTTTCATTTTTCGCGTGTTTGTAAGTTCATGTTTTGCTCGCGAGCCTCTGCATCGTTCAGATTCTCGCTTTTCTCATTCAATTCCCTCCAGCTGCCAGGCAGCGTCGACCGGCCAGACCAGGAAATGGAATTCGTCTCCGTGCATTTACTTGATCGGCTAACCAAAATAAATAACCACTCTTAAGTGTAGTCGCTGAGTGAGTTTTATCCCGGAAGGGTATTCAGGGTATTAAAGTGGCAGATAATCAGGTAGTTGGAAGCGCTGGTCTTGTATCACTACAGCCCGGTCTGATTGATTCGGTGCGCAGTACGCTTTCTGAACAGGCTGACGCCTTACACCGTCTTTCTTCACACCTCGACAGCGTTCAGTACCAGAAGGCGCTGAAGCTGATTGTTGAATGCAAAGGCCACGTGATCCTCTCCGGAATGGGAAAATCCGGACATGTCGGGCGCAAAATTTCTGCGACGCTGGCCTCAACCGGAACCCCCAGTTTCTTTATTCATCCTGCAGAAGCCTTCCACGGTGACCTGGGGATGATTACGCCGTATGACCTGCTGATCCTGATTTCAGCCAGCGGGGAAACCGACGAAATCCTTAAGCTTATTCCTTCATTACGTCAGTTTGGTAACCGCATTATTGCGATCACCAACCACAGCGAATCGACGCTGGCTAAACATGCTGATGCGACGCTTGAACTGATGATGGAAAGCGAAAGCTGTCCGAATAATCTCGCACCGACGACATCGACCACGCTGACCATGGCGATCGGCGATGCGCTGGCGGTGGCACTTATACATCAGCGTAAATTCCTGCCGACAGATTTTGCCCGTTACCATCCGGGCGGCTCGCTGGGGCGCCGTTTGCTGACCCGCGTTTCCGACGTGATGCAGGCAAATGTGCCGACCATTACCGAAGACACTCAGTTCCGCCAGGTTATCTCGGCGATCACCTGCGGTTGTCAGGGCATGGTGGCGGTAAATGATGCGCAGAACCAGCTGGCCGGCATCATTACCGATGGCGATTTACGTCGTTATATGGAAAAGAATGCGCAGCTCGACAGCGCGTGTGCCAGAGACATGATGACCCGTTCGCCGCTGACCTTACCGGCTGACATGATGATTACGGATGCTGAAATGCTGATGCAAAAGCACCGCGTTTCGGTGTTGCTGGTGACGGATAAAGAAAAGAACGTCGCAGGCCTGGTTCGTATTTTCGACTGACGATGAAGCACGATTAAACTCTTTGCGCACCGTGATCCTTATGCGAGGGAAATGAGGTTTTCACGGTACTTTTAATAAAGCACGACACTAAAAACGTGCTGTTTGTCATGATGATAATAAATGTTTATTGAAAAATTGAAGTCCGCATGGCCAGGGGAACACATTGCCCGGGTTCGTCGATCTCCTCATCTTAATATGGCCACGCTGAACCGCAATCTGGGCAAAATTGTGATCGGCCTGCCGATGGCGTTGCTGATCATCTATCTGGTGATCTTCAGCCGTCCGCGCTATCTCAGCGAATCTACCGTCGCCATCAAAAGCTCTAACGACATCAGTGGCTCCAGCCTGAACGTTGGCCTGCTGCTGGGCGCCGGGAATCCCAGCACCGCTCAGGACGCCATGTATTTAAAAGAATACATCAACTCCCCTGACATGCTGGCCGTTCTGGATAAGCAACTCGATTTCCGTTCCGTTTTCGGTAAAAGCGGTCTGGATTTTCTGTATCACCTGCCAAAAGATGCGAGCAGTGAGCAGTTCCTGAATTACTACCGCGACCGGATTGCCGTCACGTATGACGATAAATCGGGCATGCTGACCATCGGCACGCAGGGCTTCACCCCGGAATTTGCCGAGCAGTTCAACCAGGCGGTTCTCAAAGAATCCGAACGTTTCATCAACGAAATCACGCATAAGATTGCCCGCGACCAGCAGGCTTTTGCTGAAAACGAAATGCGTGAAGCCCGCGCCCGTCTGGATGAAAGCAAAACCCAGCTGCTGGCGTATCAGAACCACAACAATATTCTCGATCCGCAGGCTCAGGCGATTGCAGCGACCACGCTGGTGAATACGCTGATGGGGCAAAAAATCCAGATGGAAGCGGAACTGCGCAACCTGCTGACCTACCTGCGCGATGATGCGCCGCAGGTGATCAGCGCGCAGAACGCCATTACCTCTCTGGGTAAGCAGATTGATCAGGAAAAAAGCAAAATTACCGCGCCGGATGGCCATCAGCTGAACAGCATGGCGGTAGATTTCGACAGCATTAAATCGAAAGTCGAGTTTGATACTGAACTCTACAAACTCACGCTGACATCGGTGGAGAAAACCCGTGTTGAAGCGGCACGAAAACTGAAGGTGCTCTCGGTGATCAGCTCACCGCAGCTCCCGCAAGAAACCACGTTCCCGAATATCCCTTATATGATCGCAAGCTGGCTGCTGGTGTGCTGCCTGTTATTCGGAACGATTAAATTATTGCTGGCCGTTATCGATGACCATAAAGATTGATGTGGTTTGTACCGCTATCCCTTTTTGCCTGAAGAATCGCACACAGAGCTTGTTATGAAATTATTGAAGTCCGTTTTAATTTTGCTGGCCTGCCAGCTTACCCAGGCAAATGCCATCGGGATCAACGCCGATCCGAACATGACCGGCGCCGCGCCGCTGCCGACTTTTCTAACCGGGCAGACGCAGCAGACCGGTTCTGATACCGGTTTTGATGATTCGCCACCGCCTCCGGTGCCTGCGGTCATGAGCCGTATGTTCGGTGCGCAGTTATTTACCGGCAGTGCGGCGGCTGATAATGCGGCCAGCATCGGATTCAACCCGAATTACATTGTCGGCCTGGGCGATCAGGTTCAAATCCGTTTGTGGGGCGCGTTCAATTTTGACGGCGCGCTGACCGTTGATCCGAAAGGTAATATCTTCCTGCCGAACGTCGGGCCGCTGAAAGTCGCCGGTGTGTCTAACAGCCAGCTGAACAGCGTGATCACCACTAAAGTGAAACAGGTTTATCAGGCTAACGTGAACGTATATGCCTCACTGCTTCAGGCGCAGCCGGTGAAAGTGTTTGTCACCGGTTATGTCACCAATCCTGGCCTGTACGGTGGCGTGGCGTCTGACTCACTGCTTTCTTACCTGAGCAAAGCCGGTGGCGTGGATACCGAGCGCGGCAGCTATGTCGACATCGTGGTGAAACATAACGACCGCGTGCGTTCGCGCATCAATCTGTACGATTTCCTGCTCAACGGTGACCTGCGCCTGTCGCAGTTCTCTGATGGCGATACCATCGTGGTCGGGCCGCGTCAGCACACGTTCAGCGTGGAAGGCGATGTCTTTAACAGCTACGACTTTGAATTCCGTGACAGCACTATTCCGGTCAGCGAAGCCCTGAGCTGGGCGCGTCCGAAGCCGGGCGCGACGCACATGACCATTATCCGCCAGCAGGGCAGCATGAAGCGCAGCGAGTATTATCCGCTGGGCTCCGCGCCGGGTCGGTCATTGCAGGATGGCGACAAACTGATTGTCAGCTCTGACCGTTACGCGGGCACCATTCAGGTGCGCATCGAAGGCGCGCATTCCGGTGAACACGCCGTTGTGCTGCCGTATGGCGCCACCATGAGCCAGCTGCTGCCGAAAATCCGCACCAACTCTATGTCGCAGATTAACTCCATCCAGCTTTATCGCCGTTCTGTCGCATTGCGTCAGAAAGAGATGCTGGATCTGACGTTGCAGAAACTGGAAGAAGCGTCTCTGTCCGCACAATCCTCGACGCAGGAAGAAGGGCGTCTGCGTGCGCAGGAAGCCCAGCTGGTCAGCCGTTTCGTGGCGAAAGCCCGTCAGGTGGTGCCGAAAGGTGAAGTGGTGCTGAGCGAAACAAACCTGAATCAGGTGATCCTCGAAGATGGCGACGTCATCAATATTCCTGAGAAAACCTCGCTGGTTATGATCCACGGCGAAGTGCTGTTCCCGAATGCGGTGAGCTGGCAGAAAGGTCTGAGCCCGGATGATTACATCGACAAAGTCGGCGGTTATACGCAGAAAGCGGGTAACTCGAAAGTCATCCTGATCAAACAGAACGGCGAAGCGATTAACGCGGAAGACGTGAAAACGCTGCAACCTGGCGATGAGCTGATGGTGCTGCCGAAATATGAATCGAAGAACATCGAGGTCACACGCGGTATTTCAACGATCCTGTATCAGCTGGCCGTTGCCGCGAAAGTGGTTCTGACAATTTAATGATTGGGATCTTTTCTGCGGGAATTCAGCGCATCCCGCATCTGGATGAGTTTCTCGGTCAGCCGTGCCGCAAGCTTTCTCTGCTGCGGCCGGTGCCGGAAGACATCACGCAGATTGCCGTGTGGGGATACCGGCCAACCGGTGATAAAGCCGTCGCACTGGCCGCAAAATCAGGCCTGCCGGTATTGCGCCTCGAGGACGGATTTATCCGTTCTCTGGAGCTGGGCGTTAGTGGCGCTGCGCCGCTTTCCATGGTGCTGGATACAGAGGGCATGTATTACGACGCCTCGCAGCCCAGCACGCTTGAGCGGCTGATCCACCAGCGGGAAGAGAACCAGCCGCTGCATGATGCCGCACGTCAGGCCATGCAGATGATTGTTGACGGTGACCTGTCGAAATACAACCAGGCACCGGCGTGTACGCTGATCCGTCCGGAACAGGGCGCGGTGCTGGTGGTCGATCAGACCTTCGGCGATATGGCGGTGATTTACGGCAATGCCGGCGCTGAACAGTTTGATGACATGCTGCGGTCGGCGATAGCTGACAATCCGCAGTCTGAGATTTGGGTGAAGATCCACCCGGACGTTTTGCACGGTAAGAAAGCGGGCTATTTCACTCAGATTGCCAGACTGGCGCAACAGGAGCCGCGGATCAAACTGCTGGCGGAAAACGTCAGTCCGCAATCTTTGCTGCGTCTGGTCGATCGCGTGTATGTGGTGACGTCCAACTATGGCTTTGAGGCGCTGATGGCAGGTAAACCGGTCAGCGTGTTCGGACAGCCGTGGTATGCGGGCTGGGGATTAACGGACGACCGTCATGCTCAGTCTGAACCGCTTCGTGCGCGGCGCGGTACAGCCAGTCTGGAAGATATCTTCAGCGCGGCCTGTTTGCGTTACAGCCGGTACATCAATCCGGTGAGCGGCAAGAGTGGCACGTTATTTGATGTACTTAGCTGGCTTTCGATGCAACGACGTCATCACCAGCAGCGGGCAGGACGCTTATGGTCGCCGGGGCTGACGTTGTGGAAGCGCAGCATTCTGGCGCCGTTTCTGCGAACCAGAAGCAACAAAGTGAATTTCAGTAAACGCTATGCCGGTGAAAGCGCCTGCGTGGTGTGGGGTATTAAAGGCGAATCACGCTGGGGTGCGCAGACCGCGCAACAGCAGATCCCGCAATGGCGTATGGAAGACGGCTTTCTGCGCTCGGCTGGTCTGGGTTCTGACCTGCATCCGCCGCTGTCGCTGGTGCTGGATAAATCGGGCATTTATTACGATGCCACGCGACCGAGCGACCTTGAGCACTTGCTGAACCACAGTCAGCTGACGGCATTTCAGCAACAACGTGCCGCTGCGCTGCGTCAGCGTCTGGTCGCCAGTAAAGTCAGTAAATATAACCTCGGCGCTGCGTTTACCTTGCCAGCCGAAGCTGCGGGTAAAACGGTGATTCTGGTGCCGGGACAGGTGGAAGATGACGCGTCGATCCTGACGGGAACGATGTCGATTTGCACCAACAGTGATTTGCTGCGCACGGTGCGGGAGCGTAATCCCGACGCCTACATCATTTATAAGCCTCACCCGGATGTTCTGGTGGGCAACCGGCAGGGACATATTCCTGCGGAAGATGTCAGCCGCTGGGCAAACAGTCAGGCGCTGGATGCTGACATTATTCAGTGTATCCAGGCTGCTGATGAGCTGCATACCCTGACGTCGTTGTCGGGATTTGAAGCCTTATTACATGGCAAAAAAGTGGCGTGTTACGGCATGCCGTTTTATGCCGGATGGGGACTGACGCAGGATGAGCATGAATGTTCACGCCGGCTGCGCAGCCTCAGTGTAGACGACGTGGTTTACCAGGCGCTGATCGCGTACCCGTCGTATATCGACCCGCAAAGTCGGGAGCCCATTTTGGCGGAGCAGGCGGTTGAACTTCTCGCTACTACGCCAAAGGCTGAGATGAAATTGATAAAAACAAAAGTGGACAATATAGCCCGCTACAGCAGAAAACTACTCATGCTGATCAATGTGATTTTTTAATCACGGGTCAGGCTCTTATATAAGTTTTTAGCGTGGATGAAAATGGACAGTAAGGCGCTTACAACATTACTTTCTGGAAAAAAATACTTGCTGTTGCAGGGCCCGATGGGACCTTTCTTCAGTGATTTGGCGCAGTGGCTTGAGTCTCTGGGGCGGGAAGCGGTGAACGTCGTTTTTAACGGCGGAGACAGGTTGTATTCGCGTAAGCGTGAATACCGCTTGTATAAGCAGACGCCTGATGAGTTTCCGACCTGGCTGAAAGCCACCTGGCAGGAATACGACTTCGACACCATCGTGTGTTTCGGGGATTGTCGCCCGCTGCATCAGGCCGCAAAACGCTGGGCGCAGGCAAAAGGCGTGCGCTTCCTCGCGTTTGAAGAAGGCTATCTGCGCCCGCATTACATCACGCTGGAACAGAACGGTGTAAATGCCTATTCCAGCCTGCCGCGCGATGCGGAGTTTTACCGCAGCCTGCCACCGATGACCATGCCGGAAATCGAGCACCTGAAACCTTCAGGCTGGCAGCGCGTCCGTCATGCCACCCTGTATTATCTGGCCGGCTGGCGCTATCGCCACGACTTCCCGAAATATCGGCATCATAAATCCTTCTCGCCGTGGTATGAGGCGCGTTGCTGGACCCGCGCTGCGTGGCGTAAAAAACTGTATGCCTTCCGCCAGCGCAATGTGTTGCAGCGGCTGCAGACGGATCTGGATCAGCGCTATTATCTGGCGATTTTGCAGGTATATAACGACAGCCAGATCCGCAATCACAGCCCGTATAAAGACGTGCGTGATTACATCAATGAAGTGATGCACTCGTTCGCGAAGAAAGCGCCGTCAACGGAGTTTCTGGTGATTAAGCATCACCCGATGGACAGAGGACACCGTTTATACGGACCGCTTATCTGCCAGCTGGGTAAAAAATACGGCATTAATAACCGTGTGATCTACGTCCACGACCTGCCGATGCCGGAACTGCTGACCCATTCGAAAGCCGTGGTGACGATTAACAGCACTGCCGGGATCTCTGCGCTTATTCATAATAAGCCGCTGAAGGTGATGGGCAGGGCGCTGTATGACATCAAAGGCATGACCTATCAGGGACATCTGAACCAGTTCTGGACCTCAGGATTTAAGCCGGATATGAAGCTTTTCAAACAGTTCCGTCTATACTTGCTGAAGAATACACAGATTAATGCGGTGTATTATGGACATGTGGCTAAAGAAATGAAGAGTCAAAATTCAATAATTATTAATTCAACCTTAATCAGTAAAGTTGCTAACTTATAGAATGTGAAATTATCTTTATAGATTTTTTGAAAGTAGTTATGAGGATGTTTTTAGAGTAGTTACATTTTTTAATGTACTCTGATAGTAAAATAGGAACCAGAAATGGGAATTACAAGAAGAAAATTATTCAATTACTTAATTCCTTCATCTATAGTTGCCTTAATAGCACCCAAAAAATCATTTTCAAATATAGAGACAGATACTGTTAATAGTTCAAGATGTCAGGGTTTGAATACTAAATTTGAAAACTCTTTACAAAAAATCGACTCAAGATTAGATGGTTTAGAGAAAAGAGTCTTCAAAAGTGATTTCAATAAGCCAAGTAAATTTAATATACCTAGTGACTATTTAGATTTGCAAGAGGCGATAGATGATCTTTATGCAAAAACGCTAAGCAATAAAGAATATGTTGTGCTAAATATTGAAGCGGGGTACAAATTATCTTCAGGGTTGAAAGTTGAACATGGGGATTTTTCAAGATTTTATATTCAATCTGAAGAGCCAATCGTAGAAGTGGCAGATAATTTCGTCGGGGTTTTTGGTCCCGATGGCATAAAAACAATTACAGATGGCACTGTTATTTTAGCTTACCATGCGCGCGGCCCAGTATTAGGATGTATTATCGATGGTCGACATATTGCAAGGACTCTCTATTTTGCTTTGGGCGGGTCTACCGGATGGTCTGATAGACTCCAAAGCAGTACAGAGGAAAAGGCAAATAAGGAAAAAATTTCTGGTGGAATGAATTTTCTTCATGCTACCTTCTTGGCGCAAGAAGGTAGTGTATTAGTTTGCGAGAATACCCTAGCCATAAATTGTCATTTGAATAGTATTTACTGCGAACGAAATAGCATTATACACGCTGAGTTTTCTGATGTGTCTAATTCTCGCCAGGGAGGGGTCGTTGTAACTCGAGGAGGAGTTGTGAATGCAGATAGTGTAAACGCTAATGGATGTACTGTTGGTTTTTGGGCGCATCGAGAAGGTGTTATTTCCGCATCCGATAGTCATGCAAATAACTGTAAAGGAAATGGTTACCGCGCTGATACAGGAGGAAGAATTAATGCTCATAATAGTTCAGCATCTAATACAACGAATTCAGTCATTGAAAATTGGGATTTTGGCGGGGTTGGTTATTTAGCATTCAGAGGGGGAGAAATTATATGCACTGGAAAGTCAAAGGCAGTAAATTGTGTTTACGGCCTTATGGCTATATATGGTGCAAAAATCGTTGCTTTTCAAATAACCGCGAGAAATTGCACTACGAACGCTATACTAGCTAAGGATGGAAGTCAAATAGAGGCAACAGAAGCAATTATCAGCGATACTCATCTTATTGCTGTGCATGCTCTTGATGGAAGTTCAGTGACTTTGAGAGGAGCCAAAATTGATAATAGCGGTGTCTATGCAATTTTTTCCGAGTATGGTAGCCATATTTCAGCAAGGGAAATACAGATAAAATCTGCAGGTGATGCTTGTGTTTACTCAAAATCGGGCAGCAAAATTGATATCAATAATGCAAAAATTATAGGTGGGAGATTTTTTGATTTACAAATAAATGAAGGAGGATGTATTACTGCAAATAAATCAACTTATAAAAACGCTAATAATGAAGTTAACATGATTACCGATGATGGGGTTATTTATAAATGAGAAATCAAATCGAGTAGGGTTCGTTAAAACCCTAGCCTGTAACAATAATTATTTTTTCTACATAAAAAAACTATTTTTTCTTAACTCAGATAATTCATAACTTAAAATGGCAAGTATTTCATTCATCGAGTTTTTCACAACATTGTTATGCCGAGTGACAAAAAACTCGTCATTGTGGAAAGCTTTAAGGATGCTTTGTCCTTTATTCTGAATCGATAGGATTAGTGGAGGTATGTGGTCAATATATGTGTCATCATTATGTGAAGTTATTATATATATTCTTTTTGGAGAGTGTATCGATTTTTCAATTATTTCCTTGAGATAACTTGCATAGACTGATTTCTGCTCTTCGGTCGGGTTCTCAGGATAAATATAAGAAAGATGACTCTTATATTTATCTATCCATTTTACAAGATCAAATTGGGGGACAGCACAAATAACTGCACCTACACTAATTTCATGACCAAAGAGTAAAGCCGCATAACCACCTTTCGAGAAACCAAAAAGAGTTACATTTTCCATAAGGATCTTGTATTCTCTAATTTTATTGGTCATTAACTCAATAACAGCGTGCTTTGTATCAAAACTCCCATTTGAACCAAGGTAATAATCTCCAACTATTCCTTTATCATCTTTAATGTAAATTTTACGGCAATTGAAATATCTCAATCCAGAAAGAAGTGTATAGGGAAATCTTTTTACAGGATCTTCGGATTTTTCGTCGCCTAACGATTGAAATATAAACAAAATCTTACTTTCACCGATACTATTTTCAAAAGGGTACGGATCCTCAATATATGTCAATTCTGTACCGTTATTAGCTTTGTATAATTTTTCTGTAAAACCCACGAGTTTACCTATATGTAATGGCGCTAAAATTAAATTATGTACAATAATAATATAATTATTATGGAAAAATTTATCAATAGGATATTTGAATAATAATTGTGATCGATTGATCGCGATTAATATAATTTATTGATCATAAAAAACCATTCATAGTATAAATATCAATATGTAAAGTATTTTTTTAGGAAATCTTGCAGTTCCAGTTTATAGTTTGTATTATGTTTAAAATTCACTGCATTGAAATCGTTGGCGCAAAATGAATGAGGTGCATTAGATTTATCTTTCACTGCCATTAGATTATTATATAAAGATTTTGCATTAGGCGATCTAATGTTAAAGTAATAACTTATATCTAGATGAGGAGTTGCTATCCCCTTAATGTATTGTAAATAGGGAACTAGGAAAGTTGCCATATTTAAATCATTATCACCTCTAAATTTATTTACTGAAAATTCCTCAATTTCTTTTTCAAAAACGTCAAAAGCTAAATTATAAGCGCTTTTTTTTAATGGTACATAAGTGTGAGTCAATGGAGTGTCAAATGAAACATTGAAGTTTTCCATAAACAGTTTGTTGCAATTATTAGATGCAGTAAGCGTAGCTGTTGATACACCCTTGCTATCCATTTGTTTAAGGCTTTTCGCGCTTACAAATATACTACACAAACCATTAGAACGATAAAAGTGAGATGGTTTTAGTGGTCTCGATACAAAAAAATCATCGTTGAAATAAATAAAGTTTTCACTTAATTCTGGTATTTTATGAAGATGGGCCTCAATCACATGAGAATTGAAAGTCGGTAAATATTCTGAAGGTATTATCTCTTTGTGATCAATTATCTTGATTTTGTCGACTAACGACTTCGGGGTTTTTGGAATTTGATTATCAGTAATAATAAATATTTTACGAACCCATGGCATATACTTAGCAACACCCAATAATGAATAAAATATTTCATTATGGTTTTCGAACCTTGCTTCATCTGTAGAAAAACTTTGTAGACAAGTATCACCTGAAGGAACGTGGAGGTTTTTAGACTTTAACCAATTAGTATCATTTGAGTTGACCCAGGTATATACCAAATCAATTTCAAATGTTGGATCGAAAGAGTGTAATAACACCTCTTCATTGTCTAGTAAAATCTCCTCACTTAGAAATTTTACATTATTTTGATTTTGTAATATTGGATATCTTTTTATCAAAAAGTCTCGAAAAAAGAATCCCGGGTTGAAAATTATTTTTTTGATTTTTCTTAATGTCATCATCATTAATTCTGATTATATTATTTTAATTGCAGCTTCAAATGAACTAGCGTGTGGGAATAGGCTATCTAAGAAATCGTTGTAATGAGCGTCATTACTTGCTTCTTTATCGAAAGTTATTGCTAATGGGCAACGATTTGAACCGTGAACAGATTGTATCCACACAAACTTCTCAATATAACCAGAGTCGAGCCTGGCATATTGAATTGGAGACTCTACTAAAATGTTATTGTTTAGGATAGCATCAATTATTGGAGGTAATTTAAATATAAATTCATTTTTAGATATGTTGTTTGTGTTAATTTCCTCAAGATAGATTAAACTAACTGTGTCTATTATGCTAAAATTTTCCATAGGGGTAAAATTGTAGTTACCTCCGTCAATGATTTTACTAATAATATGATCTAGGTTGGTTGTTTTACCTTTGTTTTTCTTAAAGTATGTTATTTTTTTACCATTATCACTTATGAAATTAGAATAAGATACTTTTTTAAGAAAGAAGAAATTCAAATTAACGAAAACATAATTTTCAATCTTAGGATATGTAGATAAGACCTTTTCTTTATAAAAGTCTGCGTAACTTTTGAAAATAGAAACTTTATTGTCACTAATAAGTATGTCTTCAGAGATATAACTGATGCTGGAAAAGTTTGAGTATTTTTCTATACTTCTTAATTGATATTTCACGATGTTTTTTTTGTTGTTTGCATTTATTTTAATATTGTCAAGGATTACTATATTTATCTTTGTCTTTGTAATGTCTATGGAATGCTTTACTACGGTTTTAGGAGAGGTTTTTATGACCTCCCTCTGTGATTGTTTTTTTGTATCTACTATTATTTTCTTTCTAGAGAAACGCTTATTCATAGCGTCTTTAAAATATAGGTCAGGTGTTTTTATTAATTTTGAAAGTTTTGACATTATTTGCACTCCCTTAAAAAACGAGACATTACTTTTGATATTTCATAATTCTCTAAATAAGTTTTTCTGGCGTTTTCACCTAAAAATTTCAGTAAGAATTCATCATTTATTAAATTTTCAAGACACACTGAGAATTTTTCAATCGAGAAACATTCTGCAACTAGAGAGTTATAATTATTAATAAGAAATTCTTTTGGACCGTAACCTATGTCAAAACTTACTACGGGTTTTCCCATGCTGAAACTTTCAATATAAACCATACCGAAACCCTCTTTAAGAGTCGTTAACGCACAGAATGAACTATTATAAATTTCTTCATAAACGAGTGAGGTTGCAGCATGTATTGAAACTTGGGAAGTTAAACTCAATTCAATAATTAGGGATTCAAGATATTCTTTCTCATCTCCATCCCCATAAATATCTACCGCCCAATCTGGATATTTTTTTGCAATAATAGAAAATGATTTTATTAGTAGATCAAATTGCTTATCTTTAACGAGCCTACCGAAAGAAACTATTCGTTTAGGATTGGAGTTTATGGAGGTTTTCTGTAAGAGCGGCAAGCGGTCTGGCATGCCATTTGGTATATTCGTGACGTTTTTTATCCCATTTTCTTGATATTCTATGTTTTGAAACTTAGTCAGTCCTATAACTTTATTTGCTTTACCATAGTTCTTTAATATATCTCTTTGTATTTCAGCACTATGAGAACTAAATTCTTTATGTTCTTGTAATATTAAGGTATTACTCTTGGGGGAATACTTAACAATATTAACACACAAACCTGGGAATGAACCAACAATGATAGTGTTATTAATTGTTTGCAATATTTTGTACAGTTTTATGTCAGTTAGCAGAGAGAGGCCTTGATACAGGTCTTCTGTTTTTCTAAATAATTTAGATGGGAATTGTGCTAAAATATTTTCCCACTTTGATCTATATTTCCCTTTACTTCTGACATCATTCAAATATTCTAACCTAACACTTGGATCTAAATGGGCTTTCGGTTGAAAATCTGTTCTACGCAAAGATATAACGGTTACTAGGTATCCTATAGATACAAGGTAGTTAGCTTGGTTTATAATGGTTTGTACAGTACCCCCAATACCGTATGCGTTATAACAAAAATAGGTAATGCTTTTTTGTTTATGTTCAAACTGCAAATCTAATATTTCATTCGTTTTTTTATAATTTTCATAGTCTAATCTGACAGTTTTGAAGTTGTTAGTAACTTGACCTTTTAATGCTGCCTTGATTTTATTTCTTTCAAGAACTTTCTCTAACTCAGTTAAGTTACTTACTGTTATTCCTAAAAAATCACAAGGAGAATTGAGATAATGGCCTCTCTCATGTTTATATTGGTCATAATCAAATTGTAAGAAAATCACTGGTGTCTTGTTCAAATTAAATTCAAACGCAATAGACGAGTAATCTGTTATACACAGTGAAGTTTCATTTAAAACCTTTGTGAAATCATCTTGACCCACAAATTTCACTCTTCCATTGAAAATTCTATCAATTCTATGTTTTAAATGTAATATTTTCTCATGAAGGTAAAATACAATTTCTCTTTTTTCTTTTCTCGCATAATCTATAATTCCCTTACTACTATATATGCTATTTACCAGTTCTATAAATTTATTGTTATCACTTTGATGTGTCCATTCATCACGCCATGTAAAGAAGAATAATATATTTTTTTTGCTATTTCTATTTCCGGCTTCGAGATTTAAGTGCCTCGATAATCCACTGTTGACTACCCTGCAATCTAGAAAACCAATATTGGTAATTAACCTTTTTATACTTTGTAAATCTTCTACATCGACAGTGTTATTTTTTTTATAATAATCTGTAAGTAAAGAGCTATATAATTCTTCTAAATCTAATCTTGATACATTACTTTTAAAATGAGGGAAGTTATATTTTTTGATTAATTTAAATGCCTCACTATGGTCTTTTTTCTGCTGCAATACATTATTAACTATCTTTTTTTCGCTTCTCAGTGATGTATGAAAATATCTAATCCTTCCATTGTAATGGCCTTTATAGAAATGAACTCTCTTGTAAGTTATAATTCCATGTTGTAAGTAGGCTATAGATGACCAACCCTGAGAAAGTGGCTTTGTCTTAAATGAGGGAAATACATCCATATAGCCATCATTTAAAACGAGATAATCTGCTTTATAAAACAATGATTTATGTTTTCTGCTATTTTTAAGAACGATATTTTTTGGGTATAAGGTTAATTTTTCTAAATCTAAATTATCCTTTGTATGAACATAGTACGTATTTTTAAACCCTTTCGTCATTCTGTGTTTGAAATATGCAAATCCATTATCTCTAGCTTGCTTGCCACCTTTTTCACTTATCAATATGAGCAAGTCACTCGATGTATTAATTTTCATTTTATTTTTACTTGATCGTTAATGTAGTAAGTGTTTATTCTCAATATATTAAATGACTTTTCTAATAAATTGAGTGATTAATGTAGCTGATGTTATAGTCCTTCATCCGATTTGTATAATTCGATCGCCTCATCAACTGACTCAAAGTATTTGACAAGATTGTCCCTGCCGATAAACAAAGCTACATCGCAAAACTCTTTCAGTGATCCCAGGCTATGGGACACCATCAAAAAGCTGGCTTCTTCATGCCGTGCTTTAAACAAGTCAGCGCATTTCTGTTTGAATCTGGCATCGCCGACGGCTGTGACCTCATCGACAAGATAGTAATCAAATTTGAATGCCATACTCAGGCCAAAACCCAGACGGGATTTCATGCCGGAGGAATAAGTTTTAATCGGCATATCAAAGTATTTACCCAGTTCGGCAAACTCTTCGACGAAGGCGACTTTTTCGCGTAACTGGTCTGGTGTGGAATAGAGGCGGGCGACGAATTTTACATTTTCCCGTCCGGTCAGACTGCCCTGAAAGCCACCAGCCAGGCCGACCGGCCAGGATATGGTTTTATCGGTGTGAATCTTGCCGGAATCAGGACGGTCAATGCCGCCGATAACGCGTAACAGGGTTGATTTACCGGCGCCATTTCTCCCAATTAACGCCACGCTTTTACCAGAAGGCAGTTCAACGTTGAGATCTTTAAAAACGTAATGGCGGCCTTTCGGTGTGCGGTAGGATTTTGTCAGGTTTTCGATTTTTATCATGATGTCAGCATCGCCTCTTCACGGTTTCGGTAGAGGGCTAATCCGATGAATAATACAACCAGAGTACAGGCGGCCAGATAATTCAGGCTGACGCCTTCGCTGATATAACCCGGAACAACGGATTCACGGCAAAGTTCTACGACGTGAACGATCGGGTTCCATAGCAAATACGGCCAGTATTCTTTCGGGATGTTGTGCAGCGAAAACATAATGCAGGAAACAAAATAGAGCGGTTTAATCAAAATAGGTAAGAACTTTTCGGTTTCAGGGAATGACTTCCCGACAACCATGAATATCAGCCCGACTCCACAAGAGAATAAAACTAACAGTACCCAGACCAGAATCAGAGTAATAAGCTTAGTGACTTCAAATTGTTCACCCAGCAAACCTACTATGGCCATTAGCAATATGTAAACCACGGCGTATATCAAGGTTTCTAAGATTGCTCTGGCGAGGATAGTATCAATTGGGCGTACAGGTCGATAGTTAAACAACCCTTGATTGGCTTCAATAGCGCCTATAGATCGGTTGGTAATATTGCTGAAAACAAAGAAAGGAATAATGCCATTAATCAAAAAAACTGGAAATGATATATCTGGCATTGTTCTGTGCATGAAATAACCAAATATGGCCAGCATAATCAGCATATGTGCCATCGGCTCCAGTGCTGCCCACAGATAACCCAGTCTGAACTTACCAAAACGAGTCTTAATTTCTCTCAAAAACAGCGCTTTTACCGCCGCCTTCTGAACTTCTAAGCCACTACGTGCCATCGGATTATTCCAGTGTTTAACATTTCCACGCTACCGCCCCTGGCTTACAGCAGCCAATGCGCTCAGGATCGGGTCGGATTGTGGGGAGTCGGTTGTGCATAACACATCAAAGATGTGTCTGGAGCGGGGGAGTCACTTATCCATAAGTTGCGTATAGAGGACTGATGCCGGGGGAACATCCCTGGTAAATATCTCTATTTTTTATAAGGTTAGAGTGAGATACCCTTTTCACAAAAATGCAAAGGTTGCGAAAAAATATTTCAGCAAGTTTCAGGGGTGACCACACCTATGTAAAATTGCTTTGAACTATTAATTTGTATTAAATCATTCATACGACCTATTGGTCTAAGAATTCTCTGAGGGGATAAATAAAGTCTCGGTTTTTCAGTGAGATATTGAAACCGGTTCCATGGGTCTAAGTTGCGGATATAGTTGAAATTGTAACTATTCATCAGGGGTATTATTAAATTCTGATGCAAAGTTACTCAGTATGGCGGGTTTTAAGTCAAATTTTTACAAAAGGGGAGCGGGGCTGGATAGCGGACATAAAAAAGCCAGCGACTTTCGTCACTGGCCTTTCGCATTAATCACTCAGAGTTCCGCAGCCTGATTCTGCGGTATCGGGCAACATTTACCCGATAATGATTATCTGATTACTCGATATTTGATTCGATGAACCACAGGAATTTATCCAGGTCGCGCGATGCGGCGGTGAAAATATCTGCGGTATCTTCATCTTCAACTTCACCAATGGCTTTACGGGTATCGTTAGCGACTACAGCAAAACGATCTGCCAGCGCTTTCAGATGTTCCTGCACGGTATGGATGTTGGTCGGGTAGCTTTTCAGCGGAGTTTTATCGTTAACAACCTGAACGGTACCCAGCGCCACGCCACCTAACTGCACCACACGTTCTGCGATGGTGTCCTGGTGATCAATAACTGCAGTACGGAATCCATCTAGCATTTCGTGGACGGCGATGAAGTTAGCGCCACGCATGTTCCAGTGTGCTTGTTTGATAATCAGTGACAGATCAATATATTCGGCCACCAGACGGTTCAGCACCTTGATAGTATCCAGCTTGACGCTTTCATCTAAATCGTTGCGTGTATAAATAAGCTCAGAAGATTTCGTTTTGACCAGTTTAGCGGTACTCATATTCATATCTCCTTGTTTCATTAAAATTAATTGCTACAAACGTGTTTCTCAACTGCATTCAGTATAGCAATAAATCGAAATTTTGCAGGACAGCATTTCCTATCGCTTCGATAGCATCTGTCTAATAGACAATTCCGTATTTGAGGAAACACCTTATCACACTGATTTATAAGGTGGATAGGAATCCTCCTGAACAGATAAATTATTAGTGCGAAAATCATTAGATGCCAGTGATAATAATTTTCATTACAGCGGTCAGATATTATTAAATGTAAGCTGACGTGTGGGGATATATATCCTGGTTCTGGTTTCAACGGAAGTCGTCATTTATTTACTGAAAACGATTCATGCACTGAAAATAGTTACTGGCATAAATTATTCTTTTGAAAACATAACGGCAGGAAAAGCCTGCCGTTTTATATTTCATAACGTCGATCGCAGGGTATCGCAGTGAATCAAAGTGCCAGAGCACCGCTGTACAGCACTGCACCTGTCGGTTGTCCGGTCGGTGAGCCTCCGCGTGGTTCCAGACTGATTGCCAGCGTATAACCCGGATCAGGCATCTTTTCCGCCAGTGCCAGTTGCGTCGGTTGTTGTGTATTCAGCAGGCCGAGGGAGCGGGGTTTGCCGCCAGGCGGAATGGCCCATAGTTCCAGACTATGGTCACCGGCGATACCTTGCGCCTTAAGCGGCGTCAGCATCAGGCTGCGGGTACTCATATCCACGCTCACCACCCATTGCCCGTTCTGCGCACCGGCACTGCTGGCGAGAACAGCCACCGGTGTCGGCGTTTCAGGTTGCACCAGAAGGCGCGGGATGAGTAACAGCGCCGCAAGCCCGGCGGCCAGCGCCCAGCCAAGATATGTGCGCACCGGTCTTTTAACGGGAACCGGTAATCTGGCCGGTTGTAATGCAAGGTTGTGCTGAATGCGTTTCCACACCGAAGCGGGCGGAATGACCGGGACAATCTGATTATCCAGTTGTGTGAAAGCTTCCTGCCAGCGGGCGACTTCAGCCGCCAGTTCAGGGTCTTCCCGCATTTTTTGCTCGAACTGAATCCGCGCTGCGCCGCGTAAGGTGCCGAGCGCATATTCAGCCGCGAGGGCAGCATGATAATGGCTTCTGCTTTTCATAGGCCTGCGCAGCTCTTTAAGTGATCCAGGGCGCGACGGATCCAGCTTTTAATCGTCCCCAGAGGTTGTTGTAAATGCGATGAGACTTCACCGTGTGACAGGCCCTGATAATAGGCAAGAGTCAGGCTTTGTCTCTGTTCGGCGGGAAGGTGCGCGAGACAGTCGGCCAGTATTTTGGCTTCGCTGTCCTGCTGCAACCGTTGTAAGGGTTCATCGTGGTCGCTGGCATCGTTTTCTCCCAGGTTGTCATCCAGTTCTTCTAACTGGTTGTCGCTCCCGCGCATCCAGTCGATAGCGCGGTTGCGGACAATATGGGTGAGCCAGGTCATCGGGGAACTCAGCGCCGGATTATACGACCCGGCACGGTTCCACGCGGTGATATAGCTGTCATGCAACACTTCTTCTGCCCAGGCATGCCGGCGCAGCATTCTCAGCGCGACGGCAAACAGCCGGGGGGACGTCAGACGGTACAATTGCTCAAATGCCTGTCGGTCGCCAACGGCCATGGCGCTCATCAGTTCACGCTGTACTTCCTGTGCTTTCTCTGGTGTTGGCTTAACTAAAAAATTGTCATGCATTCGCCCGTCCTGACTTACTGAGGTGCTGTTTCATAAAGAAATCATGCCCTCAGTATAGTCGGTATTATTTTGGCATCAGGACGGTATCAATGACGTCGATCACACCGTTCTTCTGCTGGACGTCATAAGTACTGATATTGGCGACATTCCCTTTGCCATCTTTCAGCTGAATATTGTGCGGGCCATTATTCATGATCCACAGCGGCTGGCCGTTGACGGTTTTCAGTTCCGCCGTGCCGTTGCCTTTTTTCAGCAGTTTTTCCAGATCTTTCATTTCATACTTACCCGCCACCACGTGGTAGGTCAGGATGCTGGTCAGCGTGGCTTTGTTTTCCGGTTTCACCAGATTGTCGACAGTCCCGGCTGGCAGTTTAGCGAAAGCGGCGTTGGTCGGCGCAAACACAGTGAACGGGCCTTTACCCTGCAACGTATCCACCAGACCCGCCGCTTTCACGGCGGCGACCAGGGTGGTGTGGTCTTTCGAGTTCAGGGCATTTTCTACGATATTTTTAGAAGGATACATTTCAGCGCCACCGACCATGGTGGTGCTTTGGGACATCATTGCAGCCATTGACGCGGTGCTCAGCAGAAGAGATGCACAGATAGCGGTACGGAGTAATGTTTTCATGATGTAGTCCTTTGTCGTTGAGTAGGTAAGGTCTTGCCTCACATCTATACATACGAACGGACCCCCGCTTTTGGATGCAGGAAAAATGAAAAAAAATCGAAATTAATGAAAGTAATTTGCAATGCATTGATAAAAAAGAACAAACAGAAAAGAAAAAGCCACGTCGGATGAACGTGGCTTTTTGACAGAAAAACGCAGGGCTATTTGCCGAAAGGCTATTTACCGGAAGGATTATTCCCGGCGATATCGACCGTTTCTATTTTTGTTTTACGCTGAATCGTCAGCGTCGAACCTGCCGAGGCTGCGATAATTGCCGCCAGCCCAAGCCACTGTGTTCCCGTCAGGAACTCGCCGAGGAAGATAATGCCGGAAAGCGCGGCCATCGCCGGTTCCATGCTCATCAGCGTGCCGAAAGTTTTAGCGGGCAGTTTGGTCAGCGCCATCATTTCCAGTGAATAAGGAATAGCTGACGTGAGCAGGGCGATCAGCAGGCCCAGCGGCAGGATCTCCCAGCTGAATATGGAGGTCTTCGCCTGGATGACACCGACAGGGAAGAAGATCAGTGCGGCAATCAGCGAGCCCATCGCGGCAGTGCCGGGGCCGTAGCTGCTGCCAGCTCGTTGTCCGGCAAGAATATAAATCGCCCAGCACGCACCCGCAATCAGCGCAAAACACGCGCCTTTGAGATCAACACCGCCCGCGCTCTGGCCGAGCGGCAGCAGGAACAGCAATCCGATGACGGCCAGCACGACCCAGATAAAATCGACAGGTCTGCGTGAAGAAAACATCGCCACGGCCAGCGGGCCGGTAAATTCCAGTGCAACGGCAATGCCCAGCGGCACGGTGCGCAGTGCCAGATAAAAGGAATAATTCATGCAGCCCAGTGCCAGACCATACATCAGCAGTGAACGCAGATTGCCGCCGCGCATTTTCAGGCGCCACGGACGGAAATAGAGCAGCAACAGAATCGAGCCGATACCCAGTCGCAGCGCGGTGACACCTTGTGGCCCGACTACCGGGAACAACGTTTTGGCCAGTGACGCGCCGCCCTGTAATGAGAGCATGGCGATCAGCAGCAACAGGATCGCGACCAGGGGAGACGCTTTTTTAGGTAACGCCGGGATCGGGGGGCTGTTGTTATTTGTCGCAGGCGGCAGAGTCGTCTGCGTTTCCGGCGTGTTCTTTCCTGAATGAGTCATCCTTTGAGCCTTTTGAGGTGATTCCATAAATTAAGAATCTTTTAGATTTATAGTTTTGAAAAGAAAGGTAAAGCAAGGTCAGTGTAGAGGGAAAGCGGGACAGAAAAAATCCTGATAAAAAGTTTTTTTCAGAACGTGTTTTTTTAAAAGAAGCGAAAAAACGCCTGAAAAGTGTCCATTTTTTGCCCAGATAATTAGGAATTATCTGCTAATTTCAAAAAGTTCAATAAGTTTATCTTATAGTTTATGTGACGAAAATCCCAATTAAATTATATGGATAGGGTGTGCTGGAAACTTCCTGTTACACCATATGATGCTTTGGACATCTTAAATGAGGCAGAGTTTCACACTAGTTTTTGTTATATTTTGGAACGTGAAGGTTACTTTGGTTTCTTATTTGAGGTGGTTATGATGAAAAAAATCGCATGTCTTTCCGCATTAGCTTGTGTAGTTGCACTGGGCGCATCAAGCGCATTCGCTGACACCAGCACCGTTACCGCTGGTTATGCTCAGGGTGATATGCAAGGCGTTGCTAACAAAGCAAACGGCTTCAACTTAAAATACCGCTGGGAACAAGATAGCAACCCACTGGGCGTTATCGGTTCTTTCACCTACATCGAAGATGACAGCACACCGGCATCTGGCGACTACCGTAAAGCACAGTACTACGGTCTGACTGCTGGTCCAGCTTACCGTCTGAATGACTGGGCTTCCATCTACGGTGTTGTGGGTGTGGGTTACGGTAAAACTCAGTACAACGAATCAGCGGCATCTACCAGCCGTGAAAAATACGATTCAAGCGATTACGGCTTCTCTTACGGTGCTGGTCTGCAGTTCAACCCAATCCAGAACGTTGCTCTGGACGTGTCCTACGAACAGTCCCGCATCCGCAGTGTTGATGTTGGTACCTGGATCGCAGGCGTGGGTTACAGCTTCTAATTCTTCGCCCTGCGTAACGTTTCGTCGTTACACACCCGCGAAAACAAAAACCGCTCAACTGAGCGGTTTTTTTTATGACTTTTTTCAGCGGGTAGTGGAGACGGGACCGTTATTTGCACCTTTCCCGCTTACGAGGGGAAGGCCGGGATGGGGTGTTGGTTTATTGCAAACTTTACTATCGGGTTGCCATCAATACCCCTCCCCGCCTCCCCCTGCGATGAACTGACCCCCTGAAGTTGGACATCAGAACTACGTCAGGGGAACATATGAGTCCGGTAGGCTACCGGACTCATACCACCCAGTTTCATTTTGATCCGGTCGCGATTGTAGTACCCGATATATTCCTTTATCGACGCCGCCAGTTCTTCTGTACCCGCGTAAGTTTTCCCGTGGAACATTTCCGTTTTTAACACCGCGAAGAAGCTTTCCATCGCCGCATTATCATAGCAGTTACCTTTGCGCGACATACTCTGCCGCAACCCCGCATCACTCACCTGTTTCTGCCATGCACTCATGCGGTATTGCCAGCCCTGATCGCTGTGAAGTAACGCATTTTTTCTCGCATGGCCTGACGTAAGTAACTGCTTTAACATTCTTTCTGTCAGCTCATATGTCGGCCGCGCTCCCATACTCATCGCCACGATTTCACCGTTATACAGATCCATGACCGGCGATAAATACAGCTTGCTTCCCGCTACTTTGAACTCCGTGACATCTGTCACCAGCTTCACACCGGGACCGGAAGCCGTAAATTCTCTTTTGAGCAGGTCCGGCGCCGGACCCATGCCGATTTCGCCTTTCCAGCTTCGGTATTTTTTAGCCCGCACACGTGCCTGCACGCCCATTTCGGCCATAAGACGGCTGACCTTTTTATGATTCACCCGCAGCCCTGGTTATGCAGTGTGGCAGTGACGCGCCGGTAGCCGTAGCGCCTTTTGTGGCGGATGGCTATCTGCCGGATGATATCGCACAGCGCCACGTCGCAACCGATCGCCTCACGCGATTGCCACCAGTACCAGGTGCTGCGTGGCAGCATCGCGGATTTCAGCAGGTCACGCAGACGATGCTCGCCGATTAATGCCCTGATGGCGTTGATTTTTTCTTCTGTTCTGCTTTTGCTTTCATCAGGGCGTCTAACTTTTCGTGGTAAGCACGTTCAGCGCGCAGATAGCGGACTTCTTCCAGCAGTTCTGCGGGCGTCATTTCTTCAGGCTGTTTTGCGGGTTTTTGAGCTTTCTGCGCCATGTGATTTCTCTCTTTCTCTGCCGGGGCGGTGGCCTTTGTGGCCTCCTGAACCCAGCGTCCGACAGTCTTGTAGTCAGAAATATTAAACCGCGCAGCGGCGGTACGCATAGAAAGATGTTCACGAAGTACGACATCTGCCACGTGGGCACGAAAATGGGCAGGATAGGTGATGGATGTTTTGGCTAATAAAGCGGCCTGACCGTGAAGCCGGTAAGCCGCAGTCCATGCCCGAAGTGAAGAGGCGGGAACCTGATATTGGCGGGCAGTGAGTTTATAGCCGTCACGACCATCAAGGTAATGCCTGACGGCCATAAGTTTGATTTGAAAATTGTATTTCATATGAACTCCGAATGAAGGTTTAAAAAGTCCAACATTCGGGGTTCAGTTCAGCGAAGGGGGAGGCGGGGAGGGGGTTTAGCAGGTAACTCAAATTCCGCTGTACCAGTTATATCCCTGATCTTCCCAGTAGCCGCCGGGATATTCGTTGGTCACGAAAATCGCGCCGATGTGTTTGGCGTTTTTGAAGCCAAGCTTGGTGGGCATTCTCAGGCGTAACGGGTAACCGAAATCCGGCGGTAGCGGTTTGCCGCCGAAATCCAGCGCCAGAATGGTTTGCGGATGCAGCGCCGTCGCCATATCGATGCTGGAATAATAGCGGTCGTCACATTTGAATCCGACGTATTTAGCGGTCAGATCTGCGCCGATGTGCTGCAAAAACGTTTTCAGCGGCACGCCTTTCCACTGACCAATTGCGCTCCAGCCTTCAATGCAAATCAGACGGGTGATCTGACTTTCCTGCGGCAGTCGCTGTAACTGTTCCAGCGTCCACGAGGCTTTCTTTTGCACCAGACCGGAGACTTCAAGCCGGTAATTGGGAATGTCTATTTCCGGCACGTTGTATTCCGGATAATAAGCATTGAAGCGAAACGGCGTGGTGATCTGGTCAGCGCGATAGGTTTGCGCCAGTTTTTGTCCGCTGAACAGCCAGCCTTGCACGCGGTCATTCCAGCGTGACATCGCCCACAGCACTTTATCGACTTCGTCACCGTCCTGCAGATTACAGCCGGTGAGCATCGATACCGCGCCTAACGTGAGACCGCCACGCAATAACATGCGGCGCTGAATATTGACCAGTTGCTTGCGCTGATCGGGCTCAAGAATAATTTTTGGCCGGCGTGATTTATCACTCATCGGCGCTTTCCTCCGTACTTATTTTTTTGCCGCCGGTCAGCATTGCCAAGAAGGTTTTTGGCACCAGCAGAACCATCAGTACGTGAATAATGACGAACAGCATCACGCCGCTCATCGCAAAAAAATGCACATAACGCGCGATATCAAAACCGCCAAACAACCACACCAGACCGCTGAACTGTACCGGTTTCCAGATGGACAAACCGGAAAGCAAAAGCAATACGCCGAGCAACAGCACGCCGCTGTACATCAGTTTTTGCACGGCGTTGTACTGCCCGAGTTTGTGGGGAAGTTTGAATGTCAGCGCGCGAACGGTATCGCGCCAGACGGAGCGCGGCGAAAAGGGGTAAAAGTCGCGGCGGAAATGGCCGCTGAACATGCCCCACAGCACATAGAAAAGGGCATTGGCCGCCAGCATCCACATGACTGCCAGATGCCAGGCGATGTTGCCGCCCAGCCAGCCGCCGAGGGTCGTGCTTTGGGGAAAGGTAAACGAGAAAATCGGGTCGGCGTTATAAATCCCCCAGCCGCTCATTACCATGCCGATCATTGCCAGCAGATTAATCCAGTGACAAATGCGCACTGGCCAGGAATGCACCCTGCGTTTGCGAAGTGGAGAGGGCTGAGGTTTCACGGAAAAACTCCTGTTGTCCGGTAAGGCCGTCAGGCCGGATTACATTGGTGGCGTAACGCCGTCTTTGCCCGCAGAAATGCCGCGTGCAACCAGGGAGCCTTTGTCATCTTTCATCGCGAACAGCACGACTTTGGTGCCCGGTTTCAGCAGACTGCGGTCACCCGGTGCCAGCAGAACGACCGGTACATCGTCAGGAACGACAACGGTTTTCTCTGCATCATGGTATTTCACAGTCAGCGTGCGGCCATTGCTGTTAACCAGTTTGCCGACGGTGCCGTTGGTCATGGTGTTGATTTTGCCGTCCGGCGATTCAAACGGATTGAAACCTTCGCCGCTGCCGCGCAGGCTTGGCGCAAATACGTGAACTTCCAGCGCTTTCAGTGTGCCGTTGGCCTGAGGTACTGCCGCCGTACCGATGAAGCTGTCGGCTTTGATATCGCTGATCTGGCCTTTGGTGACGGAGTTGATACGGGTTTTATCCGTCAGCTTAACGTCGAGCTTTTCGCCCTGACGGGTGGTGATTTGTACTGATGAGTCATTAACAGAATCAATGGTTCCGCGTGTTGGTTTGATCACGTTATCGGCGGCAAAAGCCGATGCCATTGTGCTGCTCATCAGCAGTGAACCCAGTAACAGACCCGCAAGACGTTTGGTGGTATTCATTATTAACTCTCCAGTTTCCGGCATTATTTCATTTGGTTAGAAGAATCACTGACCCTGCCAGTGATGAATAGCTTCATTAAGAGTGGACGATAAACCGGGATTGGCTGATGACAAATTGATGACAAAATTGTCATCAAAGGTGTCTGGCGAAACTGATAAACTTCCCCATGAATCATTCTTTGGGAGAATGGTATTGCGGCGCTGAGGGCCTGAATGCGGATACTGGTGATTGAAGACGATGTCAGTACGGGCGATTACCTGAAAAAAGGGCTGACCGAAGCCGGTTACAGCGTCGATCTGGCGCGTAACGGGGCCGATGGCCTGTTTCTGGCGCTGGAAGAGGGCTATGACACGGTGATCCTCGATGTCATGCTGCCCGGCCTCGACGGCTGGCAGGTGATGGAAGTTCTGCGCAAGAAAAGCGACGTGCCGGTGCTGTTTCTCACCGCACGTGATGAAGTGCAGGATCGCATCCACGGGCTGGAACTGGGCGCTGACGATTATCTGATCAAACCGTTTTCCTTTACCGAACTGGTATTGCGTATCCGCACGTTGCTGCGCCGTCCGGCAGCGCGTGAGCCGGATATTTACTCGGTCGCTGACCTGCATCTTGATGTGCTACGCCGTCGCGTAACCCGTCAGGATCAGACCATCGCGCTGACCAATAAAGAATTCATGTTATTGCAGCTGCTGATGCGTCGCGAAGGCGAAGTGCTGTCGCGCACCATGATCGCCTCGCAGGTATGGGATATGAATTTCGACAGTGACACCAATGTGGTGGATGTCGCCATTAAGCGTCTGCGCGCCAAAGTTGACCGTGGCTTTGAGCTGAAACTGATCCACACCGTGCGCGGCATCGGCTACGTCTGTGAAGTGCGCAATGACTGATTTAACCTCCGCTAAAAAGCCTGCACGGGCCATGTCGCTGACGCTGCGCGCCACATTACTTTTTGCGCTGCTGGCCTCGCTGGTGGTCAGTGCCGTGGGCTTTTATCTCTACTATTCGATGGACAAAGAACTGGTGCGCCGTGCGGATTATCAGGTCAGCGGGCGCGTGCAGTATTTTCGCCATCTGCTGGCGAATGAATTCCCGCTGTCACAGCTGAGCCGTAATCCTGGCCTGTTTGAAAATATGCTCGGCAATGAGCGCGATATTCTGACCTTCAGCCTTTCCGGTGAACCGCCGTTAATCAACGTCAATCCTTCACACCTTGTTTTGCCGCCGTTTGCCGCGGTACCCGAAGGCCAGCCGCTGACGCTGAAAACGGTTCACGGGCAAAAGGCGCCAGATGGCACGCCGGTGCGTTTTGCCCGTGCTGCGGTAAAAATTCAGGACGGACGCACGGTTGAAATTACCGCAGGCCATTTCATGACCGAAGAATCGCGCCTGTTAGAAACCTTCCGCTGGGAAATTATCGGCGCAGTGTTGTTTTCGTATGTGCTGATTGCCGCACTGGGTTATCTGGTCATCCGCCGCGGGTTGAGGCCGCTGCGCAATATGGCGCGGGAAGCGACGCAAATCCACCCGGCCAGCTTATCGACGCGCCTGAGTACAGACAAAGCGCCGCAGGAATTACAGCAACTCATCCTTTCTTTCAACGATATGCTGGAAAGGCTGGCGGAAGGTTATCAGCGCCTGACGCAGTTTTCCGCTGATCTGGCCCATGAAATCCGCACGCCGGTGGGCGCGCTGATGGGGCATTGTCAGGTGGCGTTGTATCAGCCACGCACGGTTGAAGAATATGAAACGCTGCTGGCTAACAATATGGAAGAACTGGAACGCATCTCGCGGATGGTCGAAAACATCCTTTTTCTGGCGCGTGCTTCGGATGCGCGGTCGGTTCTCACCATAACCAGCATTGATGTTTCATCAGAAATTACGCGTATCCAGGAATATTTTGAAGGGCTGGCAGAAGAGCGGGAAATGACCCTGCATGGCGAGGGGCGCGGTGTATTACACGCGGATGCTATTTTGTTCCAGCGTGCGCTGAGTAATCTGGTTGCCAATGCGGTGCGTTATGGCCGTGAAGGAACCGAAGTGGTATTACGCGCCGAACCTCATGATAAAGGCATGGATATTCACGTTATCAGTCAGGGCGATCCGATACCGGCAGATAAGCTCGGAAAACTTTTCGACCGTTTCTATCGTGCAGATGCATCGCGCAGTGAAGGTGGCAGTTCCAGCGGGCTCGGTTTATCGATTGTTCAGGCCATTATGGCGCTGCATCAGGGCAGTGTCAGTGTTGAAAGTTCAGCGCAGGGAGAGACGCGCTTCACGCTGTCCTTTCCTGATGCGGGTCACAAAGATTCTTAATAATTGCTCAACAGATTTCAAAAAATGAGTCGGAAAAGTATGAAACCCACATTTCTATGGCTTTGAAACATAAGCAATTCGTTAATTTTGTAACATTATCACATTGGAAGTCACCAATGACTTTGAACGATTATAGGCGTTCCGGGGTCTGAATTGTCCTAAGGAGCAGGTTCCATCCTCCGGTACGAGCGGTCTTTACGACGTAAACAGACTCACAAAAGAGCCATTTATTTCTAATGCATAAATTACGAACACTTTCGCAACAGAGCATCTCTTTGTTCATTGCACTTTATCTTGGGATTTTACTGAACCTTCCGATCTTCTTCCGTCGTTTCGAGCAGCTGCATTATGACAATGCCTTGTCCATTGCTGTTGAAGCGATCGCCTGTTTCGCGCTGGTCTATTTCCTTTGTATGTTGCTGTCTTATACCGGAAAAACCGTTTTCCGTGTGCTGATGACGGCCATTGTTATTTCCTCCGCTGCCGCCAGCTATTACATGATCCTGTTCAACGTCGATATCGGTTACGGTATTTTGGCGGCGGCGCTGGCATCGGACTCGATTGATTTATCGAAAGAATCTGTCGGAACGCACTTCATCGCTTGGACGGTTCTGGTCAGCCTGATCCCCGTTCTGCTGTTGTGGCTGAGCAAAATGCCGGGTGCGGCGCTCAGACAAACCACCTTTAAAAAGCTGGCGGTGAGAACCGTGCTGCTCGCGGTTTCCGGGCTGATTTGTTATATGCCGCTGCGTCTGATGGGCAAAGTGCAGGATCGTCACGATATCGTCAATAACCGCATGATGGCGAGTTATGGCGGCGTGGTTGCCGGTACGTATTCGCCGTCGAACTGGCTTTCCGCGCTGGGTTTATACACCTACAGCAGCTACAGCAAAGCCGAAGACAATAAAAACCTGTTCGATCCGGCCAAACATTTCACTTACACCGCACCGGCTGATGCCAAAGATATGTATGTGGTGTTTGTGATCGGCGAAAGTGCGCGTCGTGACCATATGGGGCTGTACGGCTACGACCGTGACAACACGCCGAATCTCGACAAAGAGAAAAATCTGGTCGCGTTGCAGGGCTATTCCTGTGATACCGCCACCAAACTTTCCCTGCGCTGCATGTTTGTGCGCGAGGGCGGAGCCTCTGAAGAACCGCAGCGTACCCTGAAAGAAGCTAACGTGTTTTCCGTTCTGAAAAGCAATGGCTGGAGCTCTGAGCTTTATTCCATGCAAAGCGAAGCGTGGTTCTACAATAAAACCCGCGCTGACGATTATTCACTGCGTGAAAACATTGCCTCTGAGAAGCGCAATGCCGGTAAGCCGGTGGATGACATGCTGCTCATCAACGAAATGAAAGATTCGATGAGCAATCATCCGCAGGGTAAGCACCTGATTATTCTGCATACCAAAGGCTCGCATTATCTTTATTCCGACCGTTATCCGCGTTCTTTCGCCAAATATAAGCCGGAATGCATGGGTATTGATGATTCCTGTTCTACGGAAGAGATGATCAACGCTTACGACAACTCGCTGTTGTATACCGACTATTTCCTGTCGCAGGTGTTTGATCAGCTGCGCGACAAGAATGCGATTGTGTTTTATGCCTCCGATCACGGTGAATCGATTTCCAAAAGTATGCATTTCCACGGCACACCGCGCGATCATGCGCCGATTGAGCAACGTACTGTGCCGATCATGGTCTGGGCGTCAGACAAGTTCCTGTCAAACGACCAGAACAAAGCGGGCTTCGAACAGTTGCAGAAAATGGCCGCTGAAAAGAAACCGGCTTTCCATGAAAAACTGTACGACACCATTCTGGGCTGTATCGGTTACACCTCGCCAAATGGCGGGATTGTCGAGCAACACAACTGGTGTCATGTGCCTGATCAGGCCGCCGCTGCAAAATAATTACCGCTAAAAATGCCGCCTTTTTCGGAACAATGGAAAGGGCGGTGACATCCTTCTGGTCGCCCTCCGTTTTTTAAGTCACAATCGGTTAACAAGGTATTGAGAGTTTCTCTTCTGCTATTTTTTTATCAGGGTCGATAACCGATGCATGCTTTTCGAATTACCCTTTGTGTCCTGACGGTCATCATGACCTTGCTGACGCTGCTGCCTTTTTCCCGCAATCAGCGCTGGTGGGTACGGGTCTGGGATTTCCCGCGTTTGCAGATGGCAACGTTGTGTCTGCTATTTCTGCTGACCGAGCTGATGATCATGCCGTTAAGCGACGGAATTTCCACCACAATCATTATTTTAACGGTGGCTTGTATGGCCTATCAGAGCTGGTGGATTTTGCCTTACACCCCCTTTTACCGGGTGCAGGTGAAGAAAACCGTCTCCGGCAGTCATTCACGTATCAAAATCATGAACAGCAACGTGCTGACCACCAACCGCAAAGCCGGCGCGCTGATTGCACAAATACGCGAGCATCAGCCGGATATTCTGGTGTTGCTGGAAACAGATCAGTGGTGGGAAGACCAGATGGCGGTGCTGGACGCGGATTACCCGCACAGCCTGCGTTGCCCGCTGGATAATCTCTACGGAATGCACGTCTATTCCCGTCTGCCGATGCATTCGGCAAAAATTCAATTTCTGGTGGCAGACGATATTCCGTCGATGCATTTTCGCGCCGAACTGCCTTCCGGCGAACAGGTGGTGATGCACTGCCTGCACCCGATGCCGCCAAGCCCGACGGAAGCCGACGAATCCACTGACCGCGATGGCGAGCTGGTTGCTGTCGGTCATACGGCGGCGAAAGCGACCTATCCAACGATTGTGACCGGTGACCTGAATGATGTGGCATGGTCGCGCACCACGCGCCTGTTTATGAAAGTCAGCGGCCTGCTCGATCCGCGCCGTGGCCGGGGTATGTTCAATACTTTCCACGCCAGTTATCCTTTCCTGCGCTGGCCGCTGGATCACGTTTTCCATAGCAAAGATTTCACGCTGGTCAGTCTTCAGCGTCTTGGGTTTATGGGGTCGGATCATTTCCCGATCCTGGTGGAACTGGCGCTGACCCCTTGTGAGGGGCAGGATCAGGAATCGCTGGAAATCGATGAGGAAGACCTCGACGAGGCGGAAGAAAAACTGGCTAACGCCGGGGTGAAAAGCACTGATGTACACCGGGCGGAAAAGCTCAACATGCCTGTCTGCGGGTAATCACTATGACAAGTGAACGCGATCGTCTGCCACTGGCAGAAGATTTACGGGTGTTTCTGGCGGTGGTAAATAAACAAAGTTTTGCCGCTGCCGCCACTGAGCTCGGTCAGTCTCCGGCCTATGTCAGCAAGCGGATCCAGATCCTTGAAGAGTCGCTGAATGCCCGTCTGCTGCACCGTTCCACACGGGGTGTGCGCTTAACCGACGAGGGTGAAAGAGCCCGCCGCTGGGCGCTGCAAATTCTGGATAACTTCGATCAGTTTATCGGTGACCTGTCAGACTCCCGCACTGAACCGCGAGGCAATGTGCATATTTGCAGCTCGTTCGGTTTCGGGCGTTGTCACGTTGCACCTGCGGTGGCTGAACTGGCGGAACAGTATCCGCTGCTGAATCTGCGACTGGATTTATTCGACCGGGTAGTGGATCTGGTCGCCGACGGGATCGATTTGGAAATTCTTGTCGGTGACGATATTCCCGAGCAGCACATCGGTAAAAAGCTGGCGCAGCATCAGCGTATTTTGTGTGCGTCTCCGGCATATCTGGCCGCGCATGGCGTGCCGGAGTCAACGGATGCGCTGGCGCAGCATCAGTGTCTGGTATTAAAAGAGCGCGATAACCCCTTTGGCATCTGGACTCTCACCGCCAGAGACAAAGAGGTTCGCGCCCGTGTAAAAGGGCCGCTTTCATCGAACAGCGGCGAAGTGGTTCTGCAATGGGCACTGAAAGATCACGGCATTATCCTGCGTTCAGAGTGGGACGTACGTCCTTATATCGAACGCGGTGAACTGGTTCAGATATTGCCAGACTATTCGCAACCCGCCAGCGTGTGGGCGGTTTACCCGACACGCCTTGCGGATTCTGCCAAGCTGCGGGTTTGCGTCGAATTCCTTCAGCAGCGGTTCAGTCAGTTACTGACCTGGCGCCGTTTTTAGAGGGCACATCAGATATCTGTGGCTCAGGCCAGCCACGGATTTTTTTGCAGATGTGACTGCTGAAACTGACGAATGTCCTCGCTGTACCGCAGCGTATTACCGACAGCATCTAATCCGTTAAGCAAAGAGAGTTTGCTCAGCTCATCAATGGCAAAATCAATCACGTTGCCGTTATGCAAAACAATCTTCTGCTGTGGCAAATCGACGGTGATTTCGTTGCTGACCGCGAGAGTCACTTCCTGTGCGACCTGTTGCCACTGTTCAGGACTCAGCTGTACCGTCAGTACGCCGTTACGCTGGCAGTTATCGAAAAAAATCCCCGCAAACGTCGTGCCGATCAAGGCACGGATCCCCAGCTGTTTTAATCCCCATACCGCATGTTCGCGACTGGAGCCGCAACCGAAGTTCGGCCCGACCAGCAGGAATCTGGCATTCTGCCAGTCAGGCTGATTGAGGATAAACGCCGGATCCGGAGAACCGTCCGCCAGAAAACGCAAATCGAAAAATACCCCGAGATCTAACCCGTTGCGGTCGATGCCTTTTAAAAATTGCTTCGGCATGATCACATCGGTATCGACATTCGCGGCGGGTAACGGCGCAGCTACGCCGGTTAGTACGTTAAAAGCCTGCATTGTTTTCTCCTTCCAGTTCCCGGATATCGGTCAGATGACCGGAAATTGCCGCAGCAGCTACCATTGCCGGGCTCATCAAATGGGTACGCGCTCCCGCGCCCTGACGCCCTTCGAAATTACGATTGGTGCTGGAGGCACAGCGGTCGCCCGGCGAGAGCACATCGTCGTTCATCGCCAGACACATCGAGCAGCCCGACTGACGCCATTCAAAACCGGCGCGGGTGAAGATCTCCGCCAGACCTTCCTGCTCGGCCTGCGCGCGAACCTGACTTGAGCCGGGCACGATCATCGCGCGAACGGCAGGTGCGACGGTTTTTCCGCGAACCACTTCGGCGGCGGCACGTAAATCTTCGATGCGCGCGTTAGTGCAGGACCCGATAAAGGCATGACTGATGCTGATGCTTTTCAGCGGCTGACCGGCCTGCAGTCCCATGTATTGCAGCGCACGCTGTAAATCCTTGCGGCGTGAGGCATCGGATTCTGCCAGCGGATCCGGCACCTGGCCGCTGATTGCCAGTGCCTGATCCGGGCTGGTTCCCCAGCTCACCATCGGCGCGATTTCTGCGGCGCTCAGTTCAACTTCGTGGTCGAAAACGGCATCCGCATCGCTGTGTAACTCACGCCAGACATTTACCGCCGCCGACCATTGCGGGCCTTTCGGCGCACGCGGTTTGTCTTTCAGGTAATCAAAAACTTTGTCGTCAGGTGCCATAAATGCCCCGCGGGCACCGGCTTCAACCGCCATATTGCACATCGTCATACGGCCTTCCACACTCAGCGCGTCGATGCCTTCACCGCAAAATTCAATGGCGTAGCCGGTGGCTCCCGCCGCACCGATTTTTGCCACCAGCGCCATGACCACGTCTTTGGCGGTTATACCTCTGGCGAGCGTACCGTTAACGGTGACCCGCAGGGTTTTCAGGCGTTTATAAACCAGCGTCTGGGTCGCCAGAAGGTGTTCGATTTCCGAGGTGCCGATACCAAATCCGAACGCGCCTAATGCGCCGTATGTGGTGGTGTGGCTGTCTCCGGCGGCAATCACCATACCCGGCAAAATAAAGCCCTGTTCGGGGGCGACAACGTGCTCAATCCCCTGACGGCTGTCGAGAATATCGAACAGCTCAATGCCAAATTCCTGGCAATTTTCTGCCAGATAGGAAACCTGACGCGCGCCACCGGCGTCCGGCATCTGGCGCGTACGCAAGGGTGCCGTCGGGTTGACGTGATCGACCACCGCCAGCGACGTTTTCGGACGCCATACGCGGCGGCCTGCTTCACGCAATCCGCTGAAGGCCTGCGGGCTGGTGTATTCGTTAATCACCTGCCGGTCGATGTAGAGCAACACGTGGCCTTTATCGTCGAGCGTACGCACGGTGTGGCTGTCGATATGTTTTTCGTATAGCGTTCTTGGCTTCATTGCATTGCCCTGATAAACGAAGTGGATAACGTCAGCGTCGCAAACTCACGCGTATCGGGCAACGGGCTGAGTGTGGAGCGTTAAAACACGATCCGTGAAGCGGCAATCTCCACTTGCGGCCTTGTTGCCGGTTCATCAGCGACTAAGATGGGTAAAAAAGGAGAAAACCTATGTTTGTACATTTTACCCAAAGGCGGATGGCCGTTAACGGCACCGAAATTGCCTGCCGCATTGCCGGTCAGGGGGAACCGTTGTTATTGCTGCACGGACACCCGCAGACTCAGGCGATCTGGCATAAAGTCGCGCCTTATCTGACGTCTCAGTTCACCGTGGTACTTGCCGATTTACGCGGTTATGGGGACAGCGGTAAACCGGAGCCGGATGCGGAGCATCTGCGCTACAGCAAGCGCGAAATGGCACAGGATCAGTTTGAGCTGATGGCCGCGCTCGGTTTTAATCAGTTCAGCGTGGTCGCTCACGATCGCGGTGCCCGTGTGGCGCACCGGCTGGCGCTGGATCATCCGCAGGCGGTGAGGCGACTGGTGCTGATGGATATCGCTCCGACGCTTTCCATGTATCGCCAGACGACTGAAACCTTCGCCCGCGCTTACTGGCACTGGTTTTTCCTGATCCGCCCGGCACCGCTGCCGGAAGCATTAATCATGGCCGATGCCGATCTCTATCTGCGCAGCGTAATGGGCAGCCGCAGCGCCGGTATGCAGCCTTTCACCGAAGAAGCTTACGCAGATTATTTGCGTTGTCTGCAACTGGATGGCACGGCACGCGGGATTTGCGAGGACTACCGCGCGTCGGCGGGTATCGATCTGCAACACGACGAAGCGGATGTGAATGCAGGCCGCAAAGTGAAGTGTCCGCTTTTGGTTCTGTGGGGGGAACAGGGCACGGTGGGGAAATGTTTTGCGCCGCTGGCGGAGTGGGAAAAGGTGGCAGAAAACGTGCAGGGTGAGGCGCTGCCTTGCGGGCATTACATCGCCGAAGAACAGCCGGAACTGCTGCTGGAAAAAGTCCTGCCATTTTTACGTTAAGCGCACGTTTCCGGACATAAAAAAACCCGCATTACGCGGGTTTTTTGTGAGGTCGTTGTTATCAGGTTTAGGTGATTAAACCGGCTGTTCCGGGAAGGTCAGGGTATTCCCCGGCGCTTCGCGGTTAATGTGCAGGAAGTTCAGATGACGTTCGTACTGATCCAGAATGTCATTGATTACCTGATGTTTGGTGAAGTCCATCAGGTCATTGCCCTGCGTACCTTCCAGCAGGAAGGTTTCCAGACGGTAATAATTCGATTTACCGGCACGTGCGCGATAGGTAAAGGCGGGGACGGCATAACGCACCGGCCAGATCTGATACACAAAGTTCTGTTCTTCGCCCAGCGCCACCTGCAATTCCAGCGGCCCGATTTTCTCGTCTTCCTGTGGCTCATGTTCGTTGAACGTCACTTTCGCCCCGCGCAGTTCCAGTTCCTGCGCCACTTCCTGCATCGCCGGACGGCAGACGGTATCCATCATTTTCTGCGTATGGCGCGTGCCCGGATAGTTCATCACCCGTGACAGACGCTGTTTCCAGTTCAGCGCCGCGTCGCTGGTTGAAGGCATCGGCGCCAGATTCTGCTGGGTGCTGGCGCGGCGGTAATCTTCCAGCCGCAGCGATTTATATAATCCGGCCATGATGAAGAAAATCACAAAGCTGAACGGCAGCCCCATAATCACCGTGGTGTTTTGCAGCGCGGAAACGCCGTCGGTCATCAGCATCCCCAGCGTCAGCACGCCGATGGTGACTGACCAGAAAATCCGCAGCCAGTTCGGCGCATCGTTATTAATGTCCGCCAGTTTTGAGGTGAAGTTACCCAGCACCAGTGAACCGGAATCCGCCGAGGTGACATAAAACAGCAGGCCGGTGATGGTGGCGACAGAAGCACTCAGCGTAAAGCCGGGATACTGCGCCAGCAGGCTGTAAACGCCGCGCTCAGGGTGCGCAATCACTTCGTTGGCGAAATCCAGATTGCCGTGCAGGATCTGATACAGCGCACTGTTACCGAAAATCGACAGCCACAACAGGGTGAAGACAAACGGAATGATCAGCGTGCCGAGCACGAACTGACGGATGGTGCGCCCGCGTGAAATACGCGCCAGGAACAGGCCGACAAACGGCGACCAGGCCACCCACCATGCCCAGAAGAACAGGGTCCAGCTGTTCATCCATTCCGTCGGGCGATCAAACGCAAAGGTATTGAGCGTCATGCCCATAAAGCGGTTGATGTAATCCCCGATGTTGAGCACCAGCGCATTGAGCAGGAATTCGGTATTGCCAAAGAACAGCAGGAACAGGATCAGCCCCAGCGCCAGCAGCACGTTGAGTTCCGAAAGAATTCGGATGCCTTTGTTCACGCCAGACGTGACCGATACCGTCGCCATGATCACCGAAAGCAGGATCAGGGCGGCCTGAACGGTCAGGTTTTCCGGAATATGGAACAGCACTTTCAGCCCGTAATTGAGCTGCACCACGCCAATACCGAGCGTTGTCGCGATACCAAAAATGGTGCCGACGACGGCGGCAATATCCACGCTGTGACCGATCGGGCCGTTGATGCGTTTGCCGAAAATCGGGTACAGCGCCGAACGGATGGTCAGTGGCAGGTTATAGCGGTAGCTGAAATAGCCCAGCGCGATCCCCATCAGCGCATACATTGCCCAGCCGGTCAGGCCGTAGTGGAACAGCGTCCAGGTCATTGCCTGTCGTGCGGCTTCCAGCGTCTGGCCGTTACCTTCCGGCGGCAGCATGTACTGCGTTACCGGTTCGGCGACCGAGAAAAACATCAGGTCGATGCCGATCCCGGCGGCAAATAACATGGCCGCCCAGCTCATCATGCTGAATTCGGGTTTGGATTGTTCAGGGCCCAGTTTGATCGAGCCGAAGCGCGAGCAGGCTATGAACACTACAAACACGATGTACAGCGTCGCCGCCAGCATGTAATACCAGCCAAATGTAGCAGACACCCAGTTGAGGGTCAGGCTGATCCATTTTCCCGATAAATCGGTGAAGAAAATGGTCATTAATGTGAAGGCTAAAATCAAACCTGCGGAGGTGAAGAACACCACCTTGTTGAGCTGGTCGCGAGGTTTTTCGCTCTGTTTATCTGTCGTATCGGCAATCGCCATTTTTTCCCCTGTCTTGCTAATTAATCACTGTTTTTCAATAAATTGGCTTCTTACCAACTCCAAAATTCATACAAATTACTAACGTATTGGTAATAAAATATATGCATTTTTAATTGAACGTTCAATCAAAAAAAAGTTAAATAGGTGGCGTAAGAGCGTTAACAAGGTTGTACGAAAGCGTAAAAAAACGGTTTTTAAGCGCGTTTCAACCCGCTCATTTTCAGGAGCCGGAACCATGCCCAAAGTAGGAATGCAGCCGATAAGACGGCAGCAATTGATTGAGGCAACCCTGGCGGCGGTCAACGAAGTCGGGATGCACGATGCGTCGATTTCGCAGATCGCACGCCGTGCAGGCGTTTCCAACGGCATCATCAGTCACTACTTTCGTGACAAGAATGGGCTGCTGGAAGCGACCATGCGTTATTTGCTCAGTCATTTGGGGGAAGGGGTGCAGTTGCGGTTAGCGCAGCTGACAGATACTGCACCGACGGCGCGACTGCATGCGATTGCAGAAGCCAATTTTGACGACAGTCAGACCAACAGCGCGGCGATGAAAACCTGGCTGGCCTTCTGGGCGAGCAGCATGCATCACCCGCAGTTGTACCGTCTGCAACAGGTCAACAGCCGCCGGCTCTATTCAAACTTATGTTCTGAATTCAGACGTTTTCTGCCCAAAAGTGAGGCACGTCTGGCGGCACAAAGCACCGCCGCACTGATTGATGGCCTGTGGCTGCGCGGCGCACTTAGCGGTAAAGAATTTAACCGCGCCGAGGCGATGCAAATCACCCGCCGCCACATCGAATCGCAGCTCACATGAGCCAGGCAGAAAACCTTCAGACCGCACAGACCGAGGAGAGATTTATGTCCCGCTACGGCACGCAAAAACTTTATATCAACGGACGTTTTCAGGACAGTACCGGTGATGAAACCTTCGATGCAGTGAACCCGGCCAATGGCGACGTGATTGCCACGCTGCCATCCGCCACGCACGCCGATGTCGATCTGGCGGTGAAATCCGCGCAGAAAGGCCAGAAAGTCTGGGCGGCAATGACGGCCATGAGCCGCGCACGTATTCTGCGCCGCGCCGTGGATATTCTGCGTGAACGCAACGACGAGCTGGCGGCGATTGAAACCGCCGATACCGGCAAGCCGCTGTCGGAAACGCTGGCGGTGGATATCGTCACCGGCGCAGACGTGCTGGAATATTACGCCGGGCTGATCCCTGCCATCGAAGGCCAGCAAATTCCGCTGCGCGATTCTTCCTTCGTGTATACCCGCCGCGAGCCGCTGGGCGTGGTCGCAGGTATCGGCGCATGGAACTACCCAATTCAGATTGCGCTGTGGAAATCCGCACCTGCGCTGGCGGCAGGAAACGCGATGGTGTTCAAACCGAGCGAAAACACCTCGCTGACCGCACTGAAACTGGCGGAAATCTACACCGAAGCGGGCGTGCCGGACGGCGTGTTCAGCGTAGTCACCGGTGCAGCCAGCGTCGGCCAGGCGTTAACCGATCATCCTGATATCGCCAAAGTTTCGTTCACCGGCGGCATTAAAACTGGCAAGAAAGTCATGGCCAGCGCGTCGGCGTCCACGCTGAAAGAAGTGACGATGGAACTGGGCGGCAAATCTCCGCTGATCATCTTTGAAGACGCGGATCTCGATAAAGCGGCTGACATCGCCATGATGGCGAACTTCTACAGCTCCGGCCAGGTGTGTACTAACGGCACCCGCGTGTTTGTGCCAAAAGCACTGCACAAAGCGTTTGAAGCTAAAGTTCTGGAACGCGTGAAGCGTATCCGTCTGGGCGATCCAACTGACGAAAACATCAACTTCGGCCCGCTGGTCAGCTTCGCACACATGGAATCCGTGCTGCGTTACATCGACAGCGGCAAGCGTGAAGGCGCGACGTTACTGACCGGCGGCGAACGCGTGACTTCCGGCGAATACGCGAAAGGCGCTTATGTCGCCCCGACGGTCTTTACCGACTGCCGCGATGACATGCTGATTGTCCGTGAAGAAATCTTCGGACCGGTGATGAGCATTCTGACGTATGAAAGTGAAGAGGAAGTGATCCGCCGCGCCAACGATACCGAATACGGTCTGGCTGCCGGGCTGGTGACGCAGGATCTTAACCGTGCGCATCGTGTTATTCACAAACTTGAAGCCGGGATTTGCTGGGTCAATACGTGGGGCGAATCGGCGGCAGAAATGCCGGTCGGCGGCTATAAGCACTCCGGCGTTGGTCGTGAAAACGGCGTCACCACGCTTGAGCATTACACCCAAATCAAATCCGTGCAGGTCGAACTGGGCGAATTCAGCTCAGTCTTTTAATCCGCCGCGACAGAGGAGATTTTAATGGATTACGATTACATCATTATTGGTGCCGGTTCTGCCGGCAACGTTCTCGCCACCCGGCTGACCGAAGACAGCAATGTCAGCGTGTTGCTGCTGGAAGCGGGAGGCCCGGATTATCGTCTGGATTTCCGCACACAGATGCCTGCTGCGCTGGCGTTCCCGTTACAGGGCCGTCGTTATAACTGGGCGTATGAAACCGACCCGGAACCGCATATGAATAACCGCCGTATGGAATGCGGGCGCGGTAAAGGTCTGGGCGGTTCTTCGCTGATTAACGGTATGTGTTACATCCGCGGTAACGCGATGGATTTCGATAACTGGGCGAAAGCGCCGGGTCTGGAAGACTGGAGTTATCTGGACTGCCTGCCGTATTTCCGCAAAGCCGAAACCCGCGATATCGGTCCGAATGATTTTCACGGTGGCGACGGACCGGTCAGTGTGGCGACGCCGAAAAAAGGCAATAACCCGCTGTTCCACGCGATGATTGAAGCCGGTGTGCAGGCAGGGTATCCGCGTACCGACGATCTGAACGGTTATCAGCAGGAAGGTTTTGGTCCGATGGACAGAACCGTTACACCGAAAGGCCGTCGTGCAAGTACAGCGCGCGGGTATCTGGATCAGGCCAAACCGCGTGCCAATCTGACTATCGTGACGCACGCGCTGACTGACAGAATTCTGTTTGAAGGCAAGCGCGCCACGGGCGTCAGCTATTTCCACGGTGACGACTACAACGCTAAAACGGCGAAAGCGAAACGTGAAGTGTTGCTGTGCAGCGGCGCGATTGCGTCACCGCAAATTCTGCAACGTTCGGGTGTCGGCGCAGCGGAGCTGCTCAACCGTCTGGAGATTCCGCTGGTTCATGATTTGCCGGGCGTCGGCGAGAATCTGCAGGATCATCTGGAGATGTACCTGCAATACAGCTGCACTCAGCCGGTGTCTTTATACCCGGCCTTGCAGATGCATAACCAGCCCGCGATTGGTGCAGAATGGTTGTTTAAAGGTACCGGTGTCGGCGCAAGCAATCAGTTCGAAGCGGGTGGTTTTATCCGCAGCCGCGAAGAGTTTGCCTGGCCGAATATTCAGTATCACTTCCTGCCGGTGGCGATTAACTACAACGGCAGCAACGCGGTGAAAGAGCATGGTTTTCAGGCGCACGTGGGTTCCATGCGTTCGCCAAGCCGTGGCCGCGTGCAGGTGAAATCGAAAGATCCGCGCCAGCATCCGAGCATCCTGTTTAATTACATGGCAACCGAGCAGGACTGGCACGAGTTCCGCGACGCTATCCGCATCACGCGTGAAATCATGAATCAGCCAGCGCTGGATCCTTACCGTGGTCGTGAAATCAGTCCGGGTGAAAACGTACAGACTGATGAAGAACTGGATGCGTTTATCCGCGAGCACGCCGAAACGGCGTTCCATCCTTCGTGCTCCTGCAAAATGGGTACTGATGAGATGGCAGTGGTGGATGGAGAAGGGCGCGTTCACGGGGTAGAAAGCCTGCGCGTGGTGGATGCCTCCATCATGCCGCAGATCATTACCGGCAACCTGAACGCGACGACGATTATGATCGCAGAAAAGATTGCCGATAAAATCCGCGGGCGTCAGCCGTTACCGCGCAGTACCGCAGAATATTACACCGCAGGCGATGCACCGGTTCGCACGACACCGCTGAAGAAATCTGCCTGATAAATTGGCTGTAAAATCTGTGTTAAAAAGAGATATTCTCAGGAATATCTCTTTTTTTTGGCTTTCAGAAAAGGCAGGGCACTTACTCATGACCGGATCTTCATCGCTTCACTGGCAGGATTACCATCACAGCGAACTCAACACGGCACAGCTTTACGCCATTCTGTCACTGCGCAGCGAAGTGTTTGTGGTCGAGCAAACCTGCGTATATCAGGACATCGACGGGCAGGATCTGACCGGTGAAAACCGTCATATCGTTGCGTGGCTGGACGGTAAAATAGCCGCCTATGCGCGTATTCTGCGTTCCGATGATGAGGTGGCAATCGGACGGGTGATTGTTGCCCCTTCCGCACGTGGCATGAAACTGGGATATCAGCTGATGGAACAGGCACTGGCAGCCTGCCAGAAACACTGGCCGGGCGCGCGCGTCGCGATTTCCGCGCAGGCTCATTTGCAGGGATTCTATGGCCGGCTGGGGTTTGTGGCGTATACGGAGATTTATGATGAAGATGGGATTGCGCATGTGGGGATGGAGTTAGGCGGCGGTAGCCTCTAGCTTTAACACCAACACCGTGGGTTGCCACCCACACCGGCCTTAAGAGGCGCCTATCGCCGCGTCTCTTAAGAATCTCCGGCTCTTTTACTGCGCGCTGCCGCTGGGACGATGGACGTGTTCTGATGCATTAGTAAGTGGCGCAAATTCAGGTGCTTCGCACTGCCTTCTCTCGGTCTTCGAGCCATAGGTCTCGAAGCCGCTCCGTTCAGCTGAATTTTGAGCACGCCAATCAACTATTCTAAAAGATAAACCCTTTGGTTTTGAATCTAAGATCCTGCGGGCGGTTCAGAAATCTTGCCGAACGGAGCGGCCTGAAGACCAATGGCTTCAGGACCGAGAGAGGGAACCGCACAGCGGCAAGATTTCCAGCCTGTCGCGGAGATATCTGAAACATAGCCAGCGAGCGGAGCGCGTGTTGAAAAAGGCGAGGGGAGTTCAGAGGGGAAAAGCCTTTCCCCTCTGGTCGGTTTCGGCGCGGCGAGTCAGGTGATCACAGCACTTGAAAAACCGAAATTGTCTCGGACTATTCAATAACCCTCCTGGTGCAACTGCCTCACTCCCAATACGCCGGGCTGCCAAACTTCTCCACCAGAAAATCAATCACCGCCCGTACTTTGATCGAAGGGCGTCGGCTGTTCGGGTACAGCGCCGATATGGTTTGCGGCTCCGGTGACGTCGATACCTGATAGTCTTCAAGCACGCTGACCAGACGACCGTCCCGCAATGCATCGCCTATCAGCCAGGTAGGAAATACAACCAGCCCCATGGCGTCGATCCCCGCCTGCGTCAGGGTTTCTGCATTATTACTGGTCAGTGATCCCCGCAGGTTTAGCGAGCGCCATTCCTGTTCAGGCTGACGGAAATACCAGCGCTGCGAACCGGCAAATCCTTTGAAAACCAGACAACTGTGACTGGCTAAATCGTCCGGCGTTTTCGGCGTTCCTGCGCGGGCAAGATACGCCGGACTCGCGGCAAGGCGGAAATTCTGGTGGCCAAGCGTACGCGCCTGCAAAGTGGAATCTGTCATCACGCCGATGCGGATCAGCAAATCCACGCTGTCCTGTAACGGGTCGATGAAATCATCGGTTTGCATCAGTTCAATATTCAGGCGCGGGTATCGTGCGTTGAGCTCATGCAGCCACGGCGCAAGGTGGCGCTGGCCAAACACTACGGGAGCATTGATGCGGATCAGTCCGCCGGGTTCGCTGTCCTGTTCCTGTAAATCCAGCGCGGCGAGATCCAGCTGAGCCAGTACCTGACGCGCATGTTCTGCCAGCAGTTTGCCCGATTCTGTCGGACTGACGGCACGCGTATTTCGGTACAAAAGCTGCGTTTGTAACGCCTGTTCCAGTTGTGAAATCACCCGCGATACGGTTGACGGCGACATCGCTTCCCGGCGCGCCACTTCAGAGAAACTGCCCTGATCCAGTACGGCGACATACAGCCGTAACGCCTGAATATTGATCTGATTAAAACCTTTCATCTGTGCAATTCCTGCAAAGGTATTTTCCTCATTGTGCTGTTTTTCGCATAGTTCTGTCACGCTATAGTCGCCGCCTCTCAAAAAACAAAAAGCAGGGTAAAAATGAATCTGATGTTAATTCCGCTGGTCATTCTGGCGGGGATGGGGCTGTCGCTGGAGGCAGGACTGATTGGTCCGCTGGGAACAGAAGTCGGGCATCTGTGGGCAACACTGAGTATTTTCGGTGTCGGTGCCGTACTGACCGGTTTGCTGGTGCTGTTTTTTAGCCCGCGTAATGCGCCGTCTTTCACAGAACAACCGGGCTGGAAACTGCTGGGTGGCGTCCTCGGTCCCGTGTATGTCGTGGTGCTGACCCTCGCGACACCGGTCATTGGTATTGGCATGACAATGATTGCGATTTTATCAGGGCAGGTGGCGAAAAGTGTGCTGATCGACCATTACGGCTGGTTTGGTACGCCGCATAAGAAAGTCGGCGGTGAACGCCTGCTGGCTCTGCTGTTTATCGTTGCTGCACTTATTCTGATTGCCTGGGGCTGAAACATGACTGAAATGATTATGATTATTCTTGCGATTGTCGCAGGTGCTGCGCTGAGTATGCAGGCGGCAGTCAACGGGCAGTTAGGGGAAAAGGTCGGTGTGCTGAAAAGCGCCTTTCTGACATTCAGCGTCGGCGCAGCAATTACTGCCGTGCTGGTGTTATTCCTGCAAACACCGCAACCGGAAACCTTGCTGACGGTACCGAAATGGCAACTTGCGGGGGCATTATTTGGTGTGCCGTACATCATTGTGATGGTGACTGCCGTCCCGCGTGTCGGTACTGCAGCGGCGACTGTTGCAGTCATCCTCGGACAGCTGAGTATGGGGATGTTGATCGATAATTTCGGCTGGCTGGATAATCCGCAAATTGCGTTGTCATGGCACCGGCTGGCGGCTATTCCCTGCCTGATCATTGCGCTGGCGCTGATATACCGCAGTAACCGGAAAGCGGAATAATCTCTGAAAGTAAAAAGACCCGTCTCTGTAATAGTGGCTATTGCAGGCGCGGGTCAAATATCATCGGCTCGCGTTCTGCTGAACTCAGTAAATCGACAAAAGCCGGATGCTGCGGATTCAGCAACACGTTGTATTCCGACGGCACAATGACCGACGGCACTTTCAGCCCGACATAATCACCTTCCTCGAGCCAGGCGTCACCCTGGCGTTGTGTGCTGTCCGGCGGCGATGCACTCCGCCAGTCAGATGCCAGTTCGGAAACTTCCAGCGTATCCAGCAGTTCCTCCGGCACTTCAATACTGAGCAAGGTATACGACCGCATCAGCATACTGTTTTGCAAATGCACCAGGATTTCCAGGATCGCCAGCGAAATACTGGTGGTGACATAAACCACCGGCCTGCCCGGTGGATTCCAGCGCCCGCCGTAAAGCTGCGCACCTGCGCCAGACCAGGCTGTCGCCAGATGGCGGGTTTGCACGATACGATACAGCTTCAATTGAAAACACCGTGCTCAAGACGACCGATCAAACGGCTGACTTCCACCGCACCCGCTTCAGAGGACAGCAGTTCCAGCGGGCGGGAGCCATCCAGTGCCGGAGCAGGGCGGGTGAACCACTCGAGCGCAGCGACACGATCCCCTTCAAACAAATCGGTGGCGGCATCTACGATGCGTACCAGCCGCGCCACTCGCTCGCTCTCTTCACTTTTCAGCAATCCGTTCCCGGCTTTACGACGCGCATAATTACGTTCGTTAATCCCCATTATTTCCAGTAACACCATTTTCGGCCATCCCAGCTCAGTATTAAGACGGCTGATACTATCAACCGGAAATCCCTTTTGTATGGCATTAATCAAACTAATTCCGCTGCTTGCGGGAAGTCCCGCAGATTGCCAAAGCGGTGTTGCAGGTTTTTGCAAAAGGCTGGAAGACAGCCCGGAAATTTTTGAACTCATACTGCGTTCCTCCGTACCGTTATTTGTCATTACTATAGCATGACAAATAACGAATGTTCATTTTATGAACGATGTTTTTTTCTGGCCCCTGATCACGTGAATGAAATACACCTGAAACATATGTGTGATCAATATCACATTCGGGATGTATCAGAATGAAACAGAAATTGACAAACCTTGACCAAATCTATTTATTAGCTAAGAAAAGTCGACTCTTGTAGGAAGTAACTGGAAATTGCAGGTTTTATGCACTATGTGCAGCAATCGGTTGCGGATCACAGTTTTAGGGTTTGTTTTATGCAACGTCTGAAAGTGGCAAGGCGTTGTCCCACCCCCCGCTTCTGGTATAAATATGAAAAATAAAATTATTGCAGCAGGCGCTTTGATGGCTTTGTCCTACAGCGCGACCGTGCTCGCTGATGATAGCAAGGGCGAATTTGTTTCTGACTGGTGGCACCAGAGTGTTAACGTTGTAGGCAGCGCAGATACCCGTTTCGGGCCGACACTGCGTAACGATGTTTACCTTGAATATGAAGCGTTTGCGCACAAAGACTGGTTTGATTTCTACGGCTATATCGATATTCCTAAAACCTTCGGCGCCGGTAACGGTAACGACACCGGTATCTGGGATAAAAACGGTTCTCCGCTGTTTATGGAAATCGAACCGCGCTTCTCTATCGATAAGCTGACCGGCACTGATCTGAGCTTTGGTCCGTTCAAAGAATGGTATTTCGCGAACAACTATATCTACGATATGGGTCCGGACAGCGAAAACCGTCAGAACACCTGGTACATGGGTCTGGGCACCGATATCGATACCGGCCTGCCGATGAGCCTGTCTCTGAACGTGTATGCAAAATACCAGTGGGAAAACTACAACGCTGCCAACGAAAACAGCTGGGACGGTTACCGTTTCAAAGTGAAATACTTTGTTCCGCTGACTCAGTTGTGGGGCGGCAACCTGAGCTATATCGGGTTCACCAACTTCGACTGGGGCTCCTCACTGGGTGATGACGATATGCGTGACGTGAACGGCAACAAAGCGCGTTCTAACAACTCTATCGCCTCAAGCCATATTCTGTCCCTGAACTACACGCACTGGCATTACTCGTTCGTGGCGCGTTACTTCCACAACGGCGGCCAGTGGGCTGACGGCGCAGAGCTGAACTTCGGCAACGGTAACTTCGATGTGAAGTCCACCGGCTGGGGTTACTACGGCGTGATCGGCTACAACTTCTGATCCCCGAATCTGACCTGTAAAACCCGGCTTATGTCGGGTTTTTGTTTTTATTTCCCCACGATCATTGAGTGTGCAGGGAACTTTTTTAGCTATTGCGCGAAAAATGTACACAAGGGGAGGCGATCCCAACGCGCCGTTGTGGCATAATGCGCGCCAAATCACATTTCCCAATTAAGAGCGAGCGTTGTGCTAAGTACTTACAACATCACCATGTTGTTACTTAATTTCAAACAATGTTTTTACCCATTCCATACACTTTTATTGACCTGAATACCTCTAAGGAGAACTCACGCATGGACATTTTGACACCAAAAGAAAGTTGTGAAATTGAGATATCCAGATTTTTCAAAAGATACTACACGTTTACATCATCATCGGATTCAGATGATTTGAACAACTTGCTTAACTCGTTATGTAGTTCTATCGAAAAACTTGAATTAGCAACTGGCGTAATTGTCAGCAAGGACAATAAACGATACCTTTCTTTAAAAGCATTACGAAATTACGCACTTCATAAATCTGAATTATTGAATGATTCGAAAGGGATCAAATCACAAGATATGGGTAATGTGCGTGCGGAGTTGAGTATTCTTTGTTTGTTACCTGTAAAGATAGTAGAAAATGTTATAGATAAAACGCCGACTGACCAAACTAAAAGATATATTCGTGAAGTTTTTAATTTTTACGAAAATTATGTAGATATATATCCTGCGATCTTTAACTTTGCTGTGGATATCTATTTCCTTGTGCAGAAACACTCATTGAATATTTCAGGTGATGATTACAATGAAATGAAATCTTCAATACAATACGAAATTGACAATTGTTTTTCACATCATATTTCGGGGCGAATCATAACACTGACAGGTATCCCTGTGAGTGAGTATATCGATAACTATGTCATTAGCATGCATGAACGAATTGCAGAGGAATCGAAATTTTCGAGTCAATCCACAAGGATGGCAAAGCTTGGTTCATCACCCTTGGAACAGTTAAGTAACTTAAGCAACGCTGATAAGAAATTTATATTCAAGGATTTGATATCCACTAAAGCTGTTGAGATCCATGATAGCCCCAAAGGAAAATTCTTTACCGAAAATAGACCGCTTAGCCCAGTCGAATGGTTAGTAATGCAGCAATTACACAAGCGAGAAGGAAAGAAAACGAAAAACAGGGACAGTTGATGTCAATGGGGCTCAATGTGTCATAAGTCATATGTGAACACGACTGATAGATTTCCCTTTTGAAATGTTTAGATTTGATGTAAAACCGTTATCGGTTCGTACAATTAAAAAAGGAAGCAGAATGAATAATAATGGTATTAAGGCTGACCAGTTAGACGGTCTGTCAGATCAGGATAAAAATTATATCGCTAATCAGTCAGATGCTACATTATTCGACTTCACGGGTAATGCATCTGGGACAATCAAAATGCTATCGGATAATATCAATAACGGCACTGCTAGAGTTGTTAATGCAACAATCATGACTGATAATGAACTTCCAGGTTACGAAACTTATACAATAATCGTTAAAAAATAACCTAGCATAGTCTTCTATCGAGCCCACGAAATTGTGGGCTTAATGTCCTTAGACTATCGATTTTCTTACCCGCTATAAGCCAAGTAGACCAACTGCAATACCTTACTCGATGAAAATCCGATGATGCTCTCTTTTGGAACGTGCAGCTCGAAATTGATAGGTTCTTTTTAGCCATCTAGACGTCGAGATGTTTCAGCCGCCCAATGTTTGTGGCGCGTGTGGGTTTTTAAAACGTGTTCAGTTCAACATAATATCGGATGTAATCCATGCCTCTAAATAACAGTATAGAAAAATATAATCACATACGTTATTGAAAGGTAGAATAAAATGGCAAAACCTAAACCACCCGCGATAGTCACCCTCAGCGATTTAGCCCACCGTTATGGTTACTCTTTTAATGCGGTAAAATCGTGGCGTGCAGAAGGATTACCGTTCGACGATGTTAAGAAGAGTTGCATTGAATCTGAGGCTACGCGATGGATCGTCGAGAACAAAATCAACCCTATGAGGAACATGTCCGTCAAAGATGAAATGGACAGGGAAAAGTTGCGTGAACAAAAGGCTAAGAGCGATATGGCAGAATACGCATCGTTCAAAGAGTCTGGGCAGTTGATCTCTACAGAACAGGTTCAGTCAGCGCTGAATCAGTATCTCACTAAGTTCAAAGATGTGATCCGTCTCATTCCAAACGAAAAAGCGGTTGAGGTTATGGAAGCGGCAATCGACCAAAGCAGCACGAAAGAAAAGCTTGCTGAAATTATAAACCATGCTCTGACAGAGATAGGGGATCTGCTCATTTCAGAAGAAATGATGGAATCGATCGTACTTCCAGACGATAGCGAAACAACCGATCCTGTTCCAGAAGATGATAGTTCGGATACCCAAGAACAGACCAGTATCGAATTGGAATATTAGCCTGAAAATACTTCCCTAAATACATGCATGAAAGGGGAACATCATGTTGACAATAACGCTTGCAGCAACAGTAATTGGTTTATTATTTTTGGTTGTATACGCATTGGAACAAATACAAAAAAAACTTGAACTCATAATTTCGGCCACAACCTAAATACATGCTAAAGCAATTTTTCAAGATTGCTTTGTCGTTAATACTTAGACATGTTGACGAATTCAATTAAAGCCCTCGGTCCTATGATCGGGGGCTTTTTGTTACCATCTTATTTCAGTTACCTGAACGATGTGTTGCGTTACGGTGATCGATTTTCTCGGCCACTGGATGCGTTCCGTGATTGGGGGGATTTTGTCACCCTGACAGACAATCAACGTTGCAACAGAAACTTGTGGTGTATAATCATGCTTGGCAGACAGATGATCGTATACCAGAACCGGACGTTTGGAAATCTACACCCTATACAAATTGTTGTAGCCTTAGTAAGGTGCTTATCCGCAATTTTACTCACGTTTCTCTTACAACTAAATAATACAATCTTAGGATCCCTTCGATGACGATTTCTGAAAGCTTACGTCGCGATATTTTTGATTATTTTGATATCCATAATCTCTTTTGGGCTGGCAGACTTGAAGAAACCGAATTCCTGTCTCGCCTATATAATCTGCAAGGAATGCCCTCGCACGATGCTCGATACAGCAATGCTGAACAAGATATCTGGCAACACCGCATCAACAATGATGACTGGCAAGACAACTGGATTCTTAGAGATAACAGATTCGGTTTATTGGACGATAGCGATGAAAAATTTCTAAAATTTCTCTGTGAATGTCTACACCCTGTAGTGAGATCAAATCCAACTGAGGTTGAACAACTAAAAGACAGTTTTAATCTTCTGCTTAAGGATGCTGACTACGAGCTAGTAGCCAAGACAAGCATCAACGGGCGTTCGCTATACGCAGCCAAGAGGATTTCACCCTCAACCGATACACATCTCAACGCCTTAAAAGGAAAATTCGAAACTGCCGATAGTGACTATTTAGTTCGGCAAATTACGCGAATGGAAAGTGCAGTCAATGATGATCCTGGCTTGGCGATTGGGACGGCTAAGGAGCTGATTGAATCTGTATGTAAAACTATTCTCGATGAACGCGGTATTGATGATTATGATTCTCTGGAATTACCGAAGCTTGTAAGACTCACAGTCAAGGAACTAAAGCTAACCCCCCCTGATATTTCTGATTCTGCAAAGGCCGCTGATAGCATCAAACGAATTTTAAGCAACCTCGTTACCATCACCAGCGGTATAGCTGAACTACGTAATAGTTACGGGACAGGCCACGGTAAAAGTGCGAAAACCAAGGGGCTAGGAGCACGACACGCAAGACTTGCAATAGGAGCGGCCTCTACTTTGGCAGTCTTTTTATTTGAGACCCATAAAGATAGATAGCGTGCATCCAATTCAACTAATGTGAGGGAGCAGCTTAAAAATGACAAGATATCTGCTACCTCATGCCGTTCATTCAACGACTCGCGATCGGAACAGTTGACATAAACCATAATATATTAACCATTATTGTTCGCTTTGGTATTTATCAGTTATAAGTTTAGACCTATAATCACGTGCTGATTTTTCTTCATCGGTCAAACCGGAATAAGTGATTTGTTTTGTTTTCTTGCATTGCTTATTAAAGCCAGTTGGCAATGCCATACAGCCCACCATCAAATCAACATAGGACTGTATTGGCTCAGGATCAATAAACGTTTCGGATGCGGCCGGTGCGGTTTCAGGCTCATGTTTAATGTCACTTATGCTTTTTTTAGATTTACCACGAAACACGATAGGGTTCTCCGAAATACTATCCCACATATTGACCCAGATATACGGCTTGCCCTTGTGTGATGTTCTCGCCTCCCATGAACCGAGATAAAAATCACACCGGTTACCGAAGACATGGTGACCAGCTTCAATGATCATGTTTACCGATGAACAGATTAAGCGACCCTCTTTGCTGTCGTTGTTTTCAAGGCAAATAAAAATCGCCGGTTTAGTCATTTTATTATTGGTCTGAAAGAACACGTAGCTGATTATCTCTTCCGGCAGGATCAATTCATTTACTTTATCGGAAACAGTTTTGATTCTTTTTCGCATTGCGCCGGTATACAGGCCAACTTTCTTTAGTGAGTCTTTGAGTTCAACAAAGTTGCCGCCCCAATAAGTTACCGGTTGCAGTTCATCGGTTTTTGACTGGATGCTATAAACTGAAAAACAATTGTCGATGTATGGGCGTGGAAATAAATTTGTGCTGAAACGGGACATATAAATACCTGTGAGTTAGTTGTTCATTTGAAGCCTCCTGTTGACGCAGGGGGCTTTTTTATACCTATCATTCTGTAATCCTCGTTGAGGGTTTCACGAAGGGGCTTTCGCCCCATTGTTCTTATGCCGCGATGTTTAGAAGGACATCGAGATCGTTAGAATATTTCGCTTGGATATCTCCATAACACATTTCTTTTTTGGCCGAACTGATTAAGCCACTTTTGACCATACGATTCAGTAACCATTTGGCGCTGGTGCATTTCAGCAAAGGTGTTCCGTACTGACCACGAATAATGAAATGCTTCATGTATTGCTGATACGGTTCGTTGCGGTCTAATGAGGACATCATGACACCTGTATTTCGCAGATATTCAAACATCTGGTTTTTTCCTAATACGCCGGTAATCTTTGCGAATTGTCCGATGGGGATCGCTTGCTTTGTATCGAAGAATGAGTCGACAAAGATTTCATGTTCCTTTTCCTGTTGAATCAGCATCGATTCCTTTTCTTTATTCTCGAGTAATAACTGAACTCGTTCGGCTTCAAGCTTGCCTGCCAAAATTAAAGCCTCTGCGAACGTCTGCGGCACGGGAAACGCTGGCTGTTGCTGCTGTTCAAGTTCATGCAATCGACGAATAACACCCATGCGGATCGCGGTGCTATAACCTGCGACCAGACAGATTGCATGGTCACGATCCAGCAAGTATTCTTCTTTGAATCCTCGATAGTCAGTTTTCAAAATGACCCCTGTAGTAATCGTAACTTGTTGATTTTTGTCATTCCCCCCTAGAGGGGAATGCCCCAGATTACTCAACATAGTTTCAATCGCTCGAATCACCTTGTCGTGGCGGATATCATTCGGGATTTTTTCATGATCTTTATTTCGGTTGATCACATCGGCCAACTCTTTTGAACCCATCATTACCGGTTGAGCGGTCAGGGTGTTATTTGATACTACTGTTAATAAGTTATTCATTTGGTTTTCTCTATTTGTCGTCCCTGCACCATTGCAAGGCTTCTTTATTTTGTTAATTCATCACTCGCACAAATTGGATTCCGTACCGTGCCATTGTGTTGTGAAGTGTCTGTTTCACGACACCATATTGTTTCAAGAGTGCTTTCTTTTCAGCGGGAGCAGCCGCCAAATATTTTGATGCGAGTTCTTTCACACTGTGTTCGTTTAATTTTGCTGTTCGGCTCATGTTGGATAGTGTCCATATAAAGTGGTTAAAAAAACGATTCCTTCGAATCGCTATGGTTATTTAAGGTGGTGTTGTTTCCCCACCCATTTGCAGGATTAGGCAAGGTTTGCTGTGTATTGTTTAACCAAAAAATTAGCAGGTGACCTTAAAATCTCGTTTTCTTGAAACTAAATGTAGGATTAGGCAAGAAAATGGATTTTCTGGATGACGTTGAGTAGTCATTCCATACGAGTATTTAGCGGCGCATTTTTGGAAAAATTCAGATGGGATACCGTGAATTTATAATTGTCGTTTCGTATAGAATCATGGGAAAGTGTAATGCTCAAAAAAACCAAATGTTTAGTAGGTGTTAAATGTCTGATCGACTTTTAATTGCTGTGCTCGGAAATCGGGATTCAGGAAAATCCACAACGTGGAACCGGCTCTTCGACGGTACGGTGAAAACCGGAAAAAACAAACGCCGCCTCTATCTCAATGGCGCACAATGGGTTGAAGTTTTTCTCGTGAGTGGTTCGCCTGAAGAAAGAGAAATGTATGTCAGTGAAATACTTCCACCAGAATCCTTACCTCAAATTGTTCTCTGTTCAACCCAGTATCGTGAAGATGTACGAGAAACTTTCGACTTTTTCTTTCACGAAGGCTATGAAGTATTTGTTCAGTGGTTGAATCCAGGCTTCGACGATAACAGCTCATATGAAGATAACTTTGAGCTGCGAGATTATCTGTTGAAGAATGGTGCTACCTTGCAGGTCAGGAATGGACAGATAAACGAGGCCCCGCGTGTAAAAGAACTCCGCCAATTCATATTGGGGTGGGCTTCATATCGTAATTTAGTCAGGACTGATTTTCCGTGAAGCTGTTATAACACCAAACATAGCTGTAAAGCCTCCTGTAACGCCTCCTAAGAGGCTTTCTCAATAAAAATGATAATGGTATGGCTTTCAAATTTGAATTGCTTAGAATGGCTCTGGTGAGCGATTGTGATACGGCAAATGAAGTCATTTCAAAAAAATAATTATCAAACTAAGGATTATGAGGGCGTAGCCCGAATTCATCGAGGCGAAGCCGAAGATGATTGGTAGTTTTGGGGTATGGGTAGTTTAGTAATATATATATTTTATATAAGAGAAAACTACCCATAATAGCCTGCTTTTTGAACGATTTAGTTATCAATTAACCATTCAGGATATTCACTTGTTCGCTTCGCTCACTGCGTGAAACTCGGCTACGCCTCGTAGTTGAAATTATTTCAATCACCAATCTAAATCATTTCAGAAAAACTTAAATCCGAGCGAAGCGAGATCATCGAGGCGAAGCCGAAGATGACAATTACCATTCTTAATCATTTCAGAAAAATCATTTCAGTTACCAATCTTAATCATTCAATTCATAGAATGATTAACTAGCGCTTCGCGCACTCGCTTCGCTCGTCTTTTTTGATTTTGATTTTATACGTGAGGGCGTAGCCCGAACTCAGTGATTTCTAAGAATTGCTTATATTATTATCTTGCCGGATCCCTCGTACTGCAAGGGCTGCGGACGACCTAGAGTAACGGCGCGAAACGGTAGAATGCGGCCTGCGAGCTATCTAGAGTAACGGCAAAAAAAGCTGCGAGCTATCTAGAGTAACGGATGAAAACGATAGGGCAGTAACTAAGCGCAACAATTCCGCTTTCAAATCCCTTCCCACCAAACGCCTTTCAATGCTTCCCGATAAATACCTCTATTAGGGAGCCTCGCCATGAAAACCAAACTTCTCACCATACTAAAAAACGCACAAAAATTTATTTTACCACCGCCTGTCCTGACTCCTTCCGAATGGGTGAAGGCCAATTTGATTTTTCCTGATGGACCAAAAGCCGGTCGCCCAATGACTTTGTACTCTTTTCAGGAAGGGATGATCGATGTCATAAACGAAAAGAAGCGAAAAATCGTTCTCATGACCAGCGCGCAGGTTGGGAAAACCACCATTCTGAACGGGATTCTTTTCTTCAAGACCGCAAATAATCCCGGCAACGCTGGTGTACTGCAAGCGACCGGCAAAGAAACATCACAATGGTTGGCTGGCAAGATCCGACCAATGATTGATGCTTCACCAGAAATGCAAAAGTACATTACTGACAAGAACGATCGGAATGCTGTGAACAACACGTCACAGGTACAGCTTCGGAATGGTGGGTTCTGGTACTTCATGTCTCTGAACAGCCCTAGCCATCTTCGCGGTAAAACGCTTCCCTTGATGCTTCTGGATGAAGTAGACGCTGTTGAAACCGAATCTGATGAAGGCAACCCAATCATTATCGCTGAACAGCGTGCAACTACGTTCGGTGAGGATGCCCGAATTGTTATTTGTTCAACACCAACAGGCAAATCGGGGGCAATCAATAAAGAGTACGAAGCCAGCGACAAGAGGAAGTTTCATGTTCCATGCCCGAATTGCGGTCATTCTCAAGAAATGATCTGGGAGAACGTGAAGTTTGACTGGAAAGTAATTGAAGGTAAATCTGTTCCAGATCCGACAACTGCGAAATACCAGTGTCCTGAATGCGAACATGCGTTCACTGAGGGCGACCGTTTACGTGCAGTGAAAAATGGGGAGTGGGTCGTAACCAACCCTGACAGTAACGTAGTAGGGTTCCACATCAACCGACTTTACAGCCCTATGAGCACGATCAAATCGGTAGTGGAAGATTACAGCGCTGCCTTCCAGACGTTTAGCCTCAGTACGTTTTACAACACTGCACTCGGCATTCCGTACGACAGCCTGAACGAAGATGTAGAACTTTCAGCCATCGACAAACTGAAAACGGCTATTGGAATCGAAAATATTCCGGATGACGTTTTGTTTCTCACCGCAGGGATTGACCAACAGCAAGACCGTCTTGAAATCACTACGATGGGTCATGCTCAGGATAAGGTTTACGTACTGGATCATCGTTCCTTTTACGACGTTAACGTGAATGTCTTGGAATCGAAAGCTTACCGCGAGTTACTGGCGTTCCTCAAAGCCCCATTTAAGACTGTTTCAGGCCGAAGGGTTTTAATGGCTCGGGCAAATATCGATAGCGGTAACGGGCAGGCCACAAAGACTGTATACCGGTTCTCGAGTACGTGGGCAAACATCAAATCGATCAAGGGTCATAACCAAGTCGATGCGCCTTATATCCCTGTAAAGATTACAAAGACTGGTGGATATGAGTTGTACATGTTGGGAGTCAACCAAGGCAAAAACATTGTCCGTGAATTGATCAACCGCAATACCAAATCCAATGTGCATAAATCTGAAACCCTTGAGATTTCCGACAGCGTACCAGACGACTATAACGAACAGCTTATGTCTGAGGAATTAAAGCGATCTGGTAACACGGTACGTTGGGAGAAAAAACAAGGCGTATCACGAAATGAAACACTGGACTGTTTCGTATATGCATACGCTGCTCGCCGACAAGTTGCAGACGAAATAAAGTGGCATGAATGGCGAAAGATGGCGAATAAAAACCAGCCCATAAATAAAGTCACGGAACAGCCTCTAAACTATGCCCACGACGTTTTAAAAGAAAAGGTGCCTGAGACTACACCTAAATTGGATAAACCTTATTCCAAGCCTATGAGTCGTCCCAAACCCGCAAGAAAAAGAGGTTGGTTGTAACGGCGGTATAAATAGAATATATCTCTAAGGAACTTCACGATGAAAGAAATTTACATCGGCGAAGACCTTCAAATTCAAAACGATGATTTAGTTTCAATCACTATTGGTTCTGAGAAAACAGTCATATTCGCCGGTGATAATTGTCCCGCCAATATGAAAATTTCCACCGATGGGTTTAAAGCCGGTTCTTATTCAATCGTGATTATGAAACACGGTACATTCGTTTCTACTGAATTATTGAAAGTCAAATCGCCATTTATAAAAGAAAACAAAAATAATCAATTGCGCGAAATGATCAATTCTATCGATTCATTGATCACTGCCCGTATGACGAATAATGAAGACGCGATTCAGCAAATGACCATCAATGGAAAGAGTTTCGTTTATGAAACGCTCGAGTCGTTAATGATTGCACGCAGCAAGTTTGTCAAAGATTTAACAAATTCATTGCAAGCCGATGAAATTAAAAAAGGCAAGTCGCCTATCACAACCATTAAAGCGAGATTTAGAAATGCTGGGAATTGAAAAATTATTCGCTCGCTTTAAGCGTGTGGAACATAAGCAACAGAAAACTGTAAGCCGCAAAAATAAACTGATTATTGATAACGGTGAATCGTTCGAAAAATATTTGATGAAACGTACTATTGGAGTTTCAACCAGCCGATTAGATGGTGATTTCCAAGAACAGATGATCACTGGAAGCATTAATAAAGCGATTCGTGCCAGCGCTGTGCAGGTTCGTGATCAGTCTCGAACCATTGCTGTGAATAGTCCATTTGGTAAACGAGCAGTGCAATACCAAATTGATAATATCATCGGTGCAGATGGAATTAATCCACAACCCCGAGTTATGGATAATAAGGGTAACCTGAATAAAGTTGTAAACGATGAAATCTTGCGGGCTTTCCAGCATTGGAGTTTCAGCCGAGAACGGTTTAGTCGTAATGGACGGATGAACTTTCGAACATTCAGCCAATTGATCGAACGTGCACGAATGACGGATGGTGAAGTCTTTATCCGAATTCATGAAGGTGACGAATTCAAAATTGAACTTATTGAAGCTGAACGCTGTGAGTATGGTCAGTCAGAATTATGCGAAAACGGTAATACCATTCTGAACGGTATCGAATACGACGTTGAAAGTGGTAAGGCCGTAAGATATTGGTTTACCCAATACGATTTTATGAACCAGTGTAAAACTGGCGGTCGTTATGGCGTACCGGCATCTGAATGTATCCATTATTACAGTGAGATGTTTGTCGGACAGCTTCGCGGGATCCCAGAATTTGTAGCGAATATTTCAACCCTGATCCAATACGACGCTTACAGCAAAGCAACACTCGTTCAGAAGCGAGCTGCTGCTTCATCAATGGGTTTCATCACCCAAGACAAAGACAGCGCCACTCCAATGGATCTGGGGCTTGATGGCGAAGAAGATGACCAGTACGAACCTCCTGAAATTATCCAGGAATTTGAGGCCGGAACTATCCATAAATTGCCTGCTGGTATGGATGTGAAGCAGTTCACGACTACTCAGGGTGGTGATGGCTTCGATACATTCAGTTCGAAACTGGAAGGGCAGATGGCGATGGGCTTTGGCTTCTATAAGCAAGGCTGGCTGGGAGATACCGCTGGAGTGAACTATTCATCTGCACGGTTCGGTGATATGGCTCAACGCCAGTTATTCCGCAGTATCCAACGAACGTTGCAGGAAGTTGTCCTTGAGGTGATCTACGAACGATGGCTGGCATGGGCGATTCTGACCGATAAGTTAGATATTCCAATGACGAAAGTTCATGAAATTATTAATTCGACAACGTGGACAGTTCCGAAATACGAAAGTGTTGATCCGCAGAAAGACGTTAATACAGAAATTGCGAAAGTAGAGTCAGGTTTCAAATCACGATCAGATGTAATCCTTGAGTCTGGGCAAGATCCTCAAAGTGTGTTTGCACAGATTGATTCTGAAAAAAATCTCTATGTTCCGAAACAGGCAAATAAAGTCGAGGTTGCACAAGCCCCTATTGCCGAAGTTGAAGACACATAAAATCGCACCATAAATAAAACTATACAAGCGAGAGGCGAAATCCTTTCGATATTTTTAAGGAATTGCCATGTTGAAATTACGCCGTGATTTCACCGCGCAGGATATTTCTGAATCAGAAGGTGGTGTGTTTGAAATTGCCTTTTCTTCTGAAACTCCTGTAGTGCGTGAAATTACTGATGATTACGGGCAGGTACGAGAAGTAAAAGAAATTCTTGTACATGACTCGATCGAAAATGCAGATCTATCTCGTCTAAATAACAATGCAGCATTACTTTTTAACCACGACTTCAACCAGCATCTTGGGATCGTTATTCCGAACTCTGTTCGAATTGATTCAGATCGCATTGGTCGAGCAAAAGTTAAATTCAGCCAGCATGGTGAACTGGCGCAGGAAATTTCTGCAAAGGTAAAGGAAGGTACTGTTTCCAAAATTTCATTTGGATATGACCTCGTTGAATATCACTTAGAGGGTGACGATTTATTTGTCACTAAATGGGCACCGTATGAAATTTCTTTCGTTACTGTTCCAGCCGACGACAAAGTAGGTTTGGGACGCGCTCTAAATACAAATGAATCAAGTGCAGATGCACAAAAAAATAAAAAAACCAAGGAAATGAAAATGACCAAAGCCATTAAAGATATGTCCATCGAAGAATTGCAGGACATGACTATCGCAGAAATTGAAGCGCTGTCTGATGAAGATCGTGCGAAGCGTGAAGAAGCAATCACAGAGAAGCCAGAAGAACGAGCTAAACGCGAAGAAGAAGAAACAGCCGCTGCGGCTGATAAAGCCGAAGCTGATGAATTGACCGACGAAGAACGAGAAGAAGAAAACGAAGAAATTCTCGAAATTGCTGAACGTTATAAGGTTCCTCAAAAAGAAGTCGCTCGTGCACTTTCTAAAAATCTGACTGCCCGACAGTTCAAACGTTCTATTAAACCTCAAGCCTCAACGGTGATCACCAAAATGAATAAAGATACAAAAGATAATCTGGAGAAGCGTTATTCTCTGGACAACGTTGCCCGTGCGCTTGCGGAAGGCAAAACCCTGCGTGGTGCAGAAGCTGAATATTCTCAGGAAATGGCTCGTAAAGCTATGCAGCGTGGACGTATTGCGCGTTCTAACGGTGCTTTCATTCCAGTTCAAGCTTTGCGTGCTGCATCTGCTGGTAACACCACTGCAAGTCTGGCAAAAGTGACCGACGAAGTTATTCGTTACGATTCCTTTGTCGAACTTCTGATGGAAAAATCAGTATTGGGTCAACTGAATGTTAACACCCTGACAGGTCTGAAAAACCCTGTGGCAATTCCACGCATGACCAGTTCAAGCGTCGAAAGCTTCGGTTTCGTCTCCGAGAACGGTGTGAGTCCAGAAGGCAAAAGCGGTTTTGACAATATCCCGATGTCTCCACGCACGTTCACCGGTGGTAACCCGATTAGCCGTCAGTCTATGCTGACTGTTCCAAATATCGGCTCTTTCATTGCAGATCACATCGTTAAAGCTTCCCGTATCAAACTGGAAAAAATGATTTTCTCTGCTGTTGCCAATGCCAACGCTCGCGATGGTCTGGTGAAACTGCTGGTAGATGCGGGTCGCGTTAAAACAGGTCAAATGACTTACAAAGCATTCTTGGCTGCTGTTGCTGAACTGACTGACTCCGGCGTTGATGCTGTGACCATTAAGTTTGTGATGCGTGGTGCACTTGCTTCCGAGCTGAAATCAACCCTGCGTGATAGCAATGTTCACGATTACATTATCTCTGACGACAATAAACTCGGCGGTAGCGATGTAGTTTCGAGCGGTGTTGTTGAAGCTGGTTCCGTCATTGCCGGTGACTTCTCCGGTCTGACGATTGCTGAATGGGAAGGTCTGGAACTGGATCTGGATGATACCACTTATCGAAACCAAGGCGCTGTAGTTCCACGTGTATGGGTCGATATGGATTGGGCTGTTACTCAACCTGACTCATTGGTTGTTATGCAAGTTCCTGCTGCTGGTAAATAAAAAGGGGACTCTTCGGAGTCCCTTTTTGCATTTATAACAATCCTAAATAATCAAACATAGGAGAATTATTATGTTTGATTTCAGCAAAAAAAGTCGTGAGTCATTCCTCAAACGGATGGGACATGATTTAAAAATAAAAAAAGAGTCTGGTTGGGTAAATATTCGTGCTATTCCAGAACGAAAATTAATCGATACGGAAAATGAAGTAAGTGCAACGATTTACATTACAGCCGATGCCGATGAAGTATTACAAGGGAATCATATTTTGCTCAATGGCGAAGTTTTCGAAATTTCATATATCGACAACGATCTCTCAGGGTTGGTTGATTGTTATCTTTCTTTAATTGGAGATGAAAATGGCCGCACCAGCAAATACGTCTAAAATGCCTCGGGTAATGTTCAAAGAAATGATTGAGAAAGTGTTAAAGCAATCGGGAGTCAGAGTTGTTGAAGATGGTTTTAAAACCGGCGTCCAAAAACAAGTTCAGGCAATGGTTACACAAACAGAAGAGACATATGAACGCCCGCAATTGAATTCTTCTGCTTTGATAGCAACACTCAATATCACCACTAATATTTTCAGTGAAATAAACGAAACTGGTGTGCATGAAGCTATTTTAAAATTAATGGAATTAAACGCTTCAAGTCCCAATCTCCCGACGTACAGAATAAAGTCATTCAAACCTACATCAAGCGGGACGCAATACGTTTCTGAGTCTTCTCAGGGGCATGTTGACGCTTATATTACACTCGAAATAATCTATTTTATGTAAGGATAAAATAATGGCCGAGAAACAAGATATTTTTACGGGATCCCGTGTTGATGTGTCATTCACATTAAACACTGATTCCGATACCGCAGGTTTCTATGATCAAGGGTATGTTGTCATCCCTGAACTTGCTGCATTTCCGCAGGTGGCAATCAATACCAATATGCAAGAGATTGAGGTTTATGATCAGGATTATTCTGCACGACTCTCCGGTGACAAACAGATTCAAGAAACGACGTTAGTTGTTAACGAAATCCCCAGCGATCCGATTCAAGGAACATTAATACAAGCCGCAGAGGACAAGACTCTCGTTCGATTCAAAAACTTTTACGTGATCGATACAGGTGAAAGTTCGACGAACAGTGAGCAAGGGGTATACCAAATATATGACGCTTACGTATCGGGCTATACCAGAACAGGCTCTAATTCTTCTGCAACTCAGTTGAGTTTTACTTTGCAGCCTACTGGCGCAATTCTCGCTCAAGGTGTTGCTGAGACAGGTGATGTGGTTAGACAGGGTGATTATGGTGTCGGTGCCGGTGTTGACGGTTTTCCTGGTCCAAAGGATACGCTGTCACTGTTTGGCAATTCATGGCGAACCGCTTTGGCATCAAGTTCCGATAACCCTTTTGGTGCTGATACGACAATTATTCACAGCCAGCCCAATAAAAGTACAGCATGGCAAATTGCAGCATCAACAACCGGCTTTCCTGACTTACGGATCAGAAACATTCAGGACAATGGCAGCGCGGTAGTAAAATCACCGTGGATCCGCGTAATCACTGAGAATAACTTACCGAAACCATCTGATATCAACGCTGTTGCCAAGACTGGCGACACAATGACTGGTGATTTGAAGATTCAGAAAGCTGACGCATTCCTGTACTTGAACGGGTCAACAGTCCATGGAAATTCCGCTGGGAGCCTTATTTTGGGCGCACCAAAGCAATCGATATTGTTACGTCCGAATGGTGATGCATCCACTTCAAACCAAGTGCAGATCGGTATAGATGGAACAGTGACAGGCCAACGGGTTTTCCTGACGGCTGCGCAATCTACAGACGTGAGGGCGTCAACACGCAAAGATTACGTCGATGGTGAGATCCTTAAACAGGTATCTAAATCTGGGGATGTGATGACGGGGGATTTGACAGTTCCCAATTTGAAATCCAAGACGACGCAAGTCACTGGCACTGGTGAGACAGCATTTACACCAACCGTCGCAGGTGGATACACGACGTATGATTACAAGGGTTCGAGCGGTACGGACTTTATTACTCACAAGGGAACTGGTACTGGTGGCTTTAGTTTCTGGAATGGGGATTCTGCAAAGCTTGACAAGATTTTCAGTATCACCCCGACAGGAACCATTGTATTCAACGGGGCAGAAGTGTCAGGACAAATTCAGGTTAAAGTGGGTGGCGTTCGTTTATCAAACAACGTGACGTTAGATGGACTGATGACAACAGGCACAGCGACCAGAATTGCAGGTATCACGACTGATGACAAAATTGGGTTAGGTTCTGCTGGCGGTGATATAGTTATTTTATCCAAAACAACCTCTAATCCTGTTGTACGGAAAGGTTCAACTGATTACGTGATATATCATGAAGGGAACAAACCGACGCCTGTTGAAATTGGTGCAATCGCTCTGAACTCTGTTGTAGATTTTGGAACGTTTTAGAATGCCATAAATACGATAATACAACAATGAAGGTATTATCATGGCAAATATTTCAAAATTACAATTTCTACGAACAGAAACAGCCAAGAAAGTCCCGACTGCTGCTCAATTAGATGAAGGATCGTTAGCGATTAATATTGCCGACAAAAATATTTTCACGAAAGACAGTAAAGGGGCTATTGTCCAGTTAGGATATTCACAGTCTGAAACAGACGCTAAGTATGCTCTTAAAACAACCACCATCAACGGGAAACCTTTATCCGGTAATATTACACTGAATTCGAATGACACCGGTTCATTAGCAATCTCTAACCGCTTTTCTGAATTATCAGGGCAGGGGATTATTAATTTAAAGGCGATGCTCGATAATATTGAAGTGGAATCGATGCGTCCTATGCCTTTAGAGCAATTCCAAGGTACGGGCGTTGTAATCACTTCTTTAGGTGACACACGATTAACTGAAAAGAATCAGACAGTCACTATCAATAGCAGCGGCATCACAGATGGACCAATTGGGTATAGTTCTCAATTATCGGCATCTGTTCTTGTTAATATCCGCAGGGCTTATAACGCGGGTATGGTGTTAGCTCAATACCTATATACCAATGGAGGCGTCTCGTTCGTTCGTACATCAGGAAGTATTACAACAGTAGGTGATTGGAAATGGAACGGTTTGACATCTGGTGCAGATGCAAATGGTTGGAGAAAGAATTTTGACTCTGCTGTTTTACCATCTTTAGCTGAATTAGGTGCGGCAAAATCTGGCGTTAACTCTGATATTACTCAAATGAATGGTTTGACACTAGTTCGTGGCGGAGATACAAGTTTTGATGGTAGTGTTTATCAAATTGGTGCAGCTCGCACATTCCAGAACAACTATCGTATTGGTCTGATTCGTGAGGCTAATCCAAATGGTAATGTTAATCCTTATATCACTTTTGTTCAGAAAGATATTGGTGATGGTGATTTATTGCCTAAATCAAACCGTGTTATTGGCCGAATAGAATCAAAAGTCGCTTCAACAACGACTGACGACTACGGTGGTCGTGCAATCGCAGCATATCAATCATGGTTAGACCCTGCTGGTAATGGTATTACCCAGATGGCAACGTATGATGCCAATGGCGCCAATACAATGATCGATCTGTATTCTGCTACTGGTAATATCGGAATCAAAAACCGCGACATCAATGGTCAGACTACGTTCCAAGGCACGGCATACATTGGCTCATTGACAAATTTAACCAATGCTCCGGCGAATGGGCAATATTTGCTTGGTGTAGCGACCCGTGATACAGGAACGAGTGGCGCAGCGAGTACATATATTGGTCATAACGGCGGTACGGCTGATGCACCTGTTTATAGTCATTATTTCCGTGGTAAAGGCACTACTTCGGTTGATACACAATTAGGTTTACGAGTTGCGAAGGACACCAACCTATTAGGCGCATTGAATGTAACCGGTGAATCAAGTTTTGCTAAGACCAATGTCAGTGGCGTATTAACTGCAAACTCTTTAAATCTTACAAATAACTTAAGCATTTCTAATGGTGGCACAGGTGCAGCTACAGCACCCGCAGCACGTACTAACCTTGGATTAGGTACAGCAGCGATTGTTAATACCGGCACAAGTGGTGCGACGATACCACTACTAAGCACTGCTAATACATGGTCAGCTACTCAGGCATTTGGAAATATCTCAGTAGGTGCAGCTAATACGGGTTCTACTGGACTTGAATTAGGTTCAACTACTACAGCAGGATCTTCATTTATTGATTTCCATAGCTCAGGTACTACAAGTGATTTTGATGCTCGTATTATTTCAACGGGTGGTTCTTCAACAACACTCGGTAAATTAGGAGTATCGGCATTCGGATTAACATTAACTGATGCATCTAACGTAGGTGGGTTTGTTTCAACCAGTGGCACTAAAAATGGATTTAATACATATCGTCTTGCTACATCAACTGGTAAGTCTGTATTCCAACGTTGGGATGGTAACGACTGGTACTTTATGATCTCAGATACAGTTGATGGTTCATATAATGGATTACGCCCTATACGTATTTCAGGTACTACAGGTGGAGCAGAATTCCAAAGCGTTAGATCTGTAGGTGATATTATTGGTGCAAGTGGTGTTATCGGTACTTATGCAACATCATCAGCCGCTAACTGTCACTATGTATTCAGGAATCCTGGCGGTGATAACCGTGCTATTATCTATTGTGAACAGTATGGATTTATTAACTTCCAAGCTGGTGTAACATCAACAACAGGTAATCAGTCCACTTTCCAAATGGCTCCTACTGGTATTTTCAATGCTCCTAATGGTAGTCAGTCTGTTAATGGTCGGGTAAGGGCATTTTCCAATGTTGCTTCTACATACCTTGAAGTATTTGTCGATGGTAATTCCAAAGGTATTAACTTCTTTGACTCAGACGAGACATTAAAAGAAAATATTGAAAACGCCGACAGTAAGAAAGCATTAGACATTATCGAAAACATCCGTCCAGTATCGTATAAGTTTAAAGACTACAACTATACAACTACAGAAAAAGATGATGAAGGTAATGATGTAGAAGTAAATAACGTACAGAAAGGCGGTGAACACCAATATGGTGTAATTGCTCAGGAATTTGAAAAACTTTTACCAGAAGGTGTAATCACTCATGCTGATGGTAAGAAAGCTTTAGATCCGCTTGAAGTTCTCGGTTTATTAATGACCACTTGTCATGAACAACAAAAAATAATTAAGCAACTTCAATCAGATGTTGAAGAATTGAAAAAATAAAGAAATGCCGTTTTCGGACGGCATAAATACATATATCCAATATTGGAATACAAACAAGGTAAAACAAAATGGCCTATGACATTTTCGCAGGATCTTATGTCTCTGCGTATTACAGCGAAGACTTAACAAATACAACCATTGCAGGCAAAGACTACACTGAAATTTTTGAAGTCGCTGCATTCCCTGAATCTGGTATTGAGCGTGAGGTTATCACCCCCGCCAACTACTCTCATAAATATGGCCGTAAATTGGTTGGACGTGCTTCTGTACCGTCGATCGATATGACCGTTAATTATGTACCGGGTTCTTCTCACGACAAGCTGATCACTGCCTGTGAAGACGGTAAACGCATTCAGATCAAGTTCATTTATTGGTTCGATGCAACCAAAACCGCGGGTACAGCGATCGTCTATAACGGCTTTTTGTCCAAAGCTGTTAACGGTGGCGGTGAGTCTGATGCGGTAACACGCGCATTCACATTTGAAGTTGACGGTGGTCCCGTCGCTCAGGGTATCGTTGATACTACTGAATCGGGTCAGTAATATAGAGAATATAATTTATTGAACTGATGCTGCTCGATAAAACATCACGCTCAAATCGTCGAGTCTTACTGAAAGACAGAAGACTAAAAACCTCTGTCTTTCAGTACACTTCGAGGAATGAGATAAAAGTGCATTCACAGAACTGTTTCAACGAGAATCATCATCCACAATTCATTTAATTGCACGCAGGACATCAGTTCTGCGATGCTTTCCCGCCAGTACATTGATACTCTACTTGTACGTTCATCTGTTCACACCCATATGGACCTGCCTGTGCGCACTGACTGGTTTGCCCACCAAATGCTTCGGCACCTTCATAACCCCAAGTCTTACATTTCTTACCAGCAAGTTCTGCAGCTTGGTTCAGATCTACAACAGGCTTTTCAAATGAGGAAAAACTATATCCCATTTTTACTGTTCCATCCGCTTTGCTTCCACCCATTGGTACCATATCTTTACGAGCTGCACAGCCTGAAATAATTAACGCGCTAATAACGACAATTGTAAGCTTCTTCATTCATGTTTTTCCTTTGGTTGCAATCAGAAATATCTTAACACATTTATACTTCGAGGCAATCGTGTTGAACAATGAAATCTTATTTTTTGTAGACCTAAATATAGTCATACATCAAATGAGGAAGTAAAAATGAATTTCGAAGAAATGTTTTCAGACCTTGCACCAAAGCGTAATGCAACCGTTATCGGTGGTCATAGCTTCTATGCCCGTCCCATGACCGTATCCGAATTTAGTGCACATATCAGTAATCCAAATAAAAATGAACGTGATGATTTAGCAATCCTGAATTGTATTGAAGATGATGAAGGAAAACCCATTTTTGATTCCATCGAACGAGTGAAAGCATTGTATTCAACGGTGCGTAATGAGTTGGCGATGGCAGTTGCAACCATGACAATTTTCTTACCGCCTGTTGAAGTTGAACAATCAGTAAAGACAGTTGGGTCAAACAGTTCAAATACAGACAAATAATGCGCCGTGGTCTGACGGAAAAAGAAATCAGTAATATGCCGGTTACTCAATATTACGAAATGTGGATTTTCGATACTTTTCTGGAACCGCAAGGTCCCGTTGCAGAAGATATCCACTCTGCGTTAAATCGCTACACAATGTATATGACCTCACCGAATATGACGAAGAAGGCTGCGAAAGGAATAAAGCTTTCCGAGTTTATGACATTGAATAAGGGTAACGTCTTCAAAACACCGGAAGAGTTAGCGTTGATGGAAAAAGAGAAAAACATAAATCGTAATAAAGCAATTCTTTCTCAGTTCACAGATCCAACTGTATTGACCCAAATAGAAAAAAGAACAAGAGGTGAAATAAATGGCTAGATCAAGATATGAACTGGAGATATTAGGCGATAACTCTCGGTTCAACAGGTCAGTCTCGGAATCCATGAATCAATTGGACGAATTATCCAGTCATGCAGGTGGGTTCTTTGATGGTATCTCAGGCGGCGCAGGGAAGGCTTTTGGCGCACTTAACGCCTTATCCGGTATGACACCAAGCATGATCGCATTAGGCGCTGCTGGAGCCGCTGCTGGCATCGCATTTAAGGCTTTAAGCTTTGCTACAGAATATGTAAACAGCATGAACCAGATTTCTACATCAACAGGTGTCTCGATCGAGATGCTCCAAAAGTTGCGCAGTGAATTTAGTTCAACCGGACTCGAAATCGATAAATTCGGCGACTTTAACAAAGATGCATTGGACAAAATCGGTGATTCGGTTCGTGGCGGTGGCAAAGGTGGTATTGCCGACGACATCAAAGAGTGGGGGCTTAATTTCAAAGACTTCACAAAATACGTAGGCGATTCCGAAGGCGGGATCAAAGCGGTTATCGATCTGTTCTACAAAATGAAAGCAGCCGGTGCGAGTTCTGCTGAAATTACAAACGCCATGGAAAGTATGGCATCAGATTCCAGTCATCTGGTGAGTACACTGCAACAATACGGTTCGGCAACAGAAGCCTTAATTCATATTCAAGGCCAACACGCTGGTATTACCAATGAAACGGCAAAAGAGTATCAGGAATTTCAGAAAAACTTAGACAAATTCAAGACGAATATTGCTGAACTTACCGTGCAAGGCGTTTCCCCGCTGATCAATGAAATTAATGATCTCTATGACTTGTTCAGTAAAGATTGGACAAATACTGACCTAAACCAGATTTTGAAAGATTTTTGGTATGGCGGTGATAACGCGGTAGCCAAATTTAACCGATGGGTTGATGGTGTAGACGGTGCGGATTATTCACCGGCTGTTAAAGAGCAAAAGAAAGCGATTGGTCAAATGGCTGATGATCTTTATGCAGCACAGAAGAAAGTCACCGATCAGGCTAACGAAGAGGCCGCATCACGGAAAAAGATATTAGATCAAGAGGCCAGTGACGCGAAGACAGCCGCAGATAAAGCCGCTGTTCAGGCTAAAGCTGCCGCCGATAAAGCTGCAGCAGAATCTAAACGTACCCATGACAAAATGATCGCGGATCGAATGTCTGCCATGACTACGCTGAATTCACTGAACACCAAACTGTACAATGGTTCTGGTGCCCAACTGGTTTCTACATCGCAGCAATTACAAGCCAGTTTGAACTCTCTGAATGGGCTTTTGGATAAAGGCTACATATCGCAGGCTCAATACAACCAGAAGCGTCAACAGTTGATTGCTGCATCGTCCGGTGACTTCCAGACATTGCTACTTGGCGCGTCACCACAGCAACTGACAGAAATTCTTGATTCTGTGTCAGTCCAGTACCAAAACTCTTTAGATGACCTGAAAGCACGAAGAGAGCAGGGACTGATTGACGCAAAGACCTATCAGCAACAGTTGGAGCAGACAGAGCAAGAACACAACAGCCGTATGCAGGACATCAAGGGTATTGACGTGAACAGCGTTCAGGCTCAGATGAACACTGATATGGGCGTTAACACCACGCAAGACGATATGACCTTGCAACAGGCGCAGCTCGACAAGCAGGCTCAACAATTTCAGAACGCAAATTTGGCTATGTACAACCAAGGCGCAATTGATCATGCACAGTTTTTAGCCCAGAAAGAAAAACTCGACACTGCGTATTCTTTGAAGTCTCAGTCCATCGCGAACTCTGAAATCAAAATGAAGATGGGTATGTATCAGGGTTTTGCTTCCGGAATGTCGGGGATTATAAGCGGTATCGCAGGCGAGAACAGCAAGGCAGCGAAAGCAAGTTTTGCGATCACTAAAGGGTTGAGCATTGCGCAAGGCTTAATCAACGCCAACGAAGCAGCAACAAAATCAATGGCTATGTATCCGGGTCCGATCGGTATTGCGTTGGCTGCAACCAGTTATGCGCAGGCCATCGGTAACGTAATGCAAATGAAATCTGTTGGTGGTCAGTTCCATGACGGGATCGATAACGTCCCCAATACGGGTACGTATTTGCTCGAAAGCGGTGAGCGGGTTGTTGATAAACGTCTGAACCAAGATTTGAAAGATTTCCTTGGTGACAAAGACAGTAGTGGTGGAACAGGGAGAACAAATATTGACGCCTCAATCAATGTCTCCGGCTCTGTAATCGATGGCGACAAACAAATACTCGCAGCAATGAAGAAACAGTCTCAGGCTGTCGCACAGATTGTTCAAGATGCTAACAGGCGTAAAATGTAATCGGAATTCCTCTGTTGATAAATAAGTGTATTAACAGAGGAACCTCTTATGTCATTTTTAGACACGAAGAAAATAAAAATATCGGATGTAACCGTCGAAGATAATACAGCATACTTCCAAACAAAATCTTTGAGCGGGAAGTATCAGAAACGTGTTGTGGGACCACAATTCTTTTCATTAAAATTTACTGCGAACTGGATGTCTGATGATATTTCAGACGTAAAGCGTTTTATCGCTGAACACAAGTTTAATACACCCTTCGAATTCCCAATGAGTTATTTTACTCAGTTCAATGGCGTAGCTTCTTCTGTTGTCAGTTCACAAAAGGTAAACAAAGGGTCTCGTTTAATACCCCTTGGTTCATTCATTGGTACATTACCCGCAGGAACAGTTGTTCAATTTCAAAACCATTCGAAACTGTACACTATCACCGAAGCGATTATTGGTGGGGAAAACGCCACCGCGAAAATATTTCCTGCTTTATATCAAGATGTCAATCAAGGTGAAAAAGTAAACTACCAGAACGTAAAAGGTAAATTCGTTTTAACAAATGAAAAATTTACATTTCCTGTGTCTGCGATTGGAAAATTCACATTCACAGCATTGGAGTATATTTTATGAGAGATGAAATTAGACAAAAGTTCAAACAGCTTTGCAGCGATGAAGACTTTATTTCAGCCTATAATGATTTCAACGGCACGACACTTTCTGTGTTGACAGAAGCACAGTTGATGTCAACCGGTACATTATTCAATATTGTAGACATCAAGATGAAAGATGGGGCAGAGTTAAATCTGACCGATGGCTTTTTTGATGTTTCTCATGAAGGAAAGATTTATCTGGCAACGGGTGACTTTCTTGACATTGCTTCAACCTCAGAAGAAAAAGAAATCAACAATAAAGGACTGAACGTTAAGATCAGTAACGTCCGACCTGAATACATTGAGTTAATCCGTGCAAAGCGATTCGGTAAGGCTAACGTAGATATTCGTCTGGCATTCATGAATCCGAATAAAGGGACTGTAGCAAACACATTTCCCGTGTTCAGTGGGGCGGTTGACTCGATAAACATCAACGTTGAAATTAAAGACGACGAGTCTACCAACGAATCTGAAATTGCTCTGAATAGTTTGTGGGAGGTTCTCGATAAGTCGGCACGACAACATGCTTCTGACGGTGTTCATCGTTCGTATGCCGGTAATGAAAATGATGGATTCTTTTCCCGAATCGGGGCGTGGAACTCAGAACATATCTGGAAGACTAAACAATAAGGAACCCTCGGGTTCCTTTTCCTTTTTTAGACATTGATAAATATTCCTATACAGGAGAAATATCAATGTTTATTACACAAGCAAGAATAACCGACCTCTTAAATACATACATAGGGCAGGCGCATGTATACGGTGTGACTGACTGTAATCTGATCCTCGCAAAATATATCGATACGCTTACCGATAGTGATTATCACGAAAAGCTTTTCGAACAATACACTGATATCAAATCAGGAGTAAAAGTTGCAAAGAGTATCGGTTTTATATCTGCAAAGAACATTCTTGAAAAAGTCGCTGAAAAAGTAGAACAACCAATTAACGGTGACATATTACTTCAAGAGCATAAGTCTGGCAGACCGAAATATTACTCAACCTCAATTGTTTGGGGGAATAAAGCATTAGTCGAAAAAGATAATTATTACTCTCTGGTGGATCTCGACGATATCGAGTTCGCGGAGATTTACAGGATAAGGAAATAATATGGCAATTATCGCAGTCGCCGCAATTATCGCGGGTGCCTCTGCTGCATCTGCTGCCTACGTTGCGGGTATGACCTTAATGGTATCACTTGCCATTGGTGCTGCCGTCGCTGTCGTATCAGGCGTAATGTCTTATATGTCTATGCAGCAAAGCGTCCCGACATTCAACAGTGCGGATATGGGGGCAACAATTGGAACATCAACAGATCCAAAAACGGTATTGCCTGTCATTTATGGGAAACAACGCACAGGCGGTATCGTCGTATGGAAAGATATTTCACCAACCAATAATACGTATCTGGTGACGTTATTTGCAATTTGCGAAGGTCCCGTTGAATCAATCAACAATCTTTATCTGGATAATAAACGGATCCTGACGGGCGGGTTACAACTCAAGGACGGTATTGTTCCAAAAGCAAATATAGATCCAAAATTCAGCAAGTATGTTGATATCGAATTTAGTTTGGGTGGTACGAATGGGCGTGTATCTCAGTTAGCACAGCAATACCTTGGAAAAGACCAATGGCCTGACAATTTCACCGGTAATAATGTGGTTACTGGTTGCATTGTGATGCACAAAACAAACCAAGGTTTACAGGACGGTGTTGACATTCTACAGCCGAACAGTCAGATCGGGGTAGACGTTACCGGCCTGATGATCACTGACCTTGTTGACGGCACCAGAAAGGCATCAACGAACGGACCGTCACAGTTATTGGATTACATGACCAACCAGCGTTATGGCCTTGGTGTCGATCTGGAACTAGTAGATATCGATTCATTTAAAGACTCTGCACAACTGGCTTATCAGAATCAGTTCTACTCGAACGGTACGACTGATCCTAATGCGACTTTCAAATCGAATATCACTCAGATCTGTGGTTCGTTTGGTGGGTTGGTATATGAGTCCTTCGGCAAATTAACGTGTGCAGTTGATCAGCCAGGTGTTGTTCAATACACATTCGATGAGGACAATATCAGTCAGTCAATGATCACACTCAAAGACGGGGAATCGAACGGGTATTACAACACGCTGAATGTGTCTTATCAGGATCCCGCGATTGATTATTCCGATCAAGTTCTTCGTTATCCGTCAGATACCGTCAATGATGCGCTGATAAAGGAAGACAAACGCATTATCGCAAAAGATATCAACTATCGTTTCGTTAAAAATAAAGCACAACTGGATAAGCTAGCGGCGATCGAACGCAACAAGGCGATGTTGAAGCAATCATTAAGCTTCTCAACCTTTGATGCATACACCGTGCAAGTGAACGACGTGATCAAAGTATCCTACGGTGAACTTAAACTGATCGATTCATTATGGCGTGTTGTCGGTGTAAACCGATCACTATCAGGAACTGTCGCGGGTAACATTCAGTTAAGCTGCGTCGAATATGATTCCCGTGTTTATACCGATTTGGATTTTGCAAAGAATCCGAACAACAACGGCTCAAATATACCTAATGCAACCGTGGTCAATCCACCACGTAATTTAACCTCAAAAGCGATTGCCGAGACGGTATATGGTAAATCAGTCATGTTGGCTTGGGAGTCAGACGAAGACTTCAACCGTTACGCTTTTCGTATTCAGTACAAAGTATCAGGGTCGCAGGACTGGATTAATGCCGGTACGACTTCTGGCAACAATTACAGTATCTATAGTCTGGACTCGCAGTATACATATGATTTCCGAGTCTGTGCTTTCGGCCTGCTTGCGCGTTCTGAATGGATTGAAATCGTTAACCAGAATCCTGCGATTGTTTATCAGATACCCGCGCCAACCGGTTTGGTACTACTGAACCCAACAACGAACGCAACTACCACCAACTCGACAGAGTTCCGATTCGGCTGGAACGATCAGCAAGCATTGAAGGTGAACATCAACGGTACGTCACAGACATTTGCAGACTTGTTCAAAGAGTATGAGGTCAAGATTACAGGATCTAAGACAACGGTCTATCGAACTCGGGACGTGAGCTTCATCTACACGTGGGCTATGAACCAGAACCAAGGGCTTTCACGTCAGATTACGATCGGCGTTACGGCAATTGGATTTGGGAACATGAAATCGACCGAAACAAAATTGGTTGTCAAAAACAGCCAGCATCTACCGGTTAAAGGTTTCGCTGCTCGTGGTGGGTTCAGTCAGATATTTGTTTCATGGGCAACAGCGTTGGAACCAGACTACGCGGGCACTCAGATTCAGGTAGCGAAAGACCAGAACTTTACCAAAGATGTGAAATCTTTAAGCACATCCAGTGAGTTCAGCCATTCTTTTGATATCGAAGATGGTGATTGGTATATCCGTGCTGCTCATTATGACGTATTTGGTCTGATTGAATTGGTTTGGTCAGAGGCTATTTTTGTAGAAATTGCGACTCAAATCCCATGGGAACAACAAGATGCACAGGCAATTGAAGACCTGATCGGGTTGAAGGATAAATTAGACGATACGTTCGACAATGCGGTTAAAGATGCCAACGATTTGGCAACGAAGTACACAGACGCAACGATTAAAACTTCTGAGACTAAAACGAACGGTAATCTTACTACCCAGATCAACAAGGTCTCGACGGATTATCAGGCAGCGGACAAGCTGGTTAAACAGGATTTGACCACGCAAATCAACACAGTGAAAGGGGATGTATCCAGCGTTTCAAGTAACGTTACGGCTCTGCGTACTGAAATTCTTGATACTAATACCGGCGCGATCAAGAAGTCATACGATAGTTCAAAAGTAGAATGGGAGAAGGGAGATTCAAAAAATGCTTCATCAATATCGACACTGAGCAGTCAAGTTGCGGCAAATGATAAAGCCCAGACGCAACGTGTAGATCAATTGAAAGCATCCGTCGATGGTCAAGTAGCATCGATTAACACCGAATGGAAAGCATCTGTTGATAAATTAACCAATCAGGTTAACGCCGATTACAGCATGACAGTGAATGCCAATGGCGTGTATGCAGGTTTTAAATTACAGGCTACCGATGGTCCGGTGAAAAACTCTGCTGCGTACTTTGCGGTAGACAAATTCGCTATAGTTCCATCTACAGGCGTAGTCTCTGCTGCAACCATTCCGTTTGAAGTGAACGGTTCTCGCACCTATATCAAATCTGCAATGATTGCAGATGCAAGTATCGGTACGGCACAGATTCGCGATGCATCAATTTCCACTGCGAAGATTGGTGATGCGCAAATTACATCTGCGAAGATTCAGAACGCTGCCATTGGTAATGCTCAGATATCCCAACAGATATCTTCCGATAACTGGAATGGTGATACAACTGGTTGGGCAATCAACAAGAATGGTAACTCAGTCTTTAATAACGTTACTGTGCGTGGTCATATCGAAGCAAATTCAGGTACTTTTAACGGTACTGTAAACGCGAATGCTGGTGTATTCAGAGGTTCAATCCAAGCTACAGATGGTTATTTCTACGGAACAGTTAAGGCGAATAAAATTGAGGGTGATATTGCCTCAATGCAAACTATCGTCGGTAAACAAGTTGGTAAGAATATGTCTAACTTGAGTTTTTCTTATGCGGGTGGAATGGATTATGCGGTACGTGTCACGTTGATTGGCGTGGCATTAACATGGAACCCAAACAAAAAGACACGTTTGAATGTGAGATTAACTCAAAATGGTACTCAAATCAGAGAATGGTTAGGACGTGAAGGCGTAACAACTTCTTTAAGTTTTGATATTCCCGCTGGTGCAGGTGCTCAAACATGGACATTCTATCAAATCAATGGTGATGACGGGGATTATTGTCAAATATCTGACTTCACGATTGCTGCGTATCCATTACGTAATGATCGTTTCAACCGTTGGGAAAGTTAAATACAACAAGCCAGGGATGGCTGAAACATTTGGCGTAAATAACAATGCCCAAACTCGGGCATTTTTCAAATAATAAATCAGTCCAAAAGCAGGCTGTAAAGGAAAAAATATGGAAGGCGGAATCATTGCCATTTTAGTTGGTATATGTACTGTTGTGGGTAGCTTGTGGAAGTTTCATTCCACCATTAGCGGAAAGAACATTTCAGTCGAGCGTCGATTGGGTGCATTAGAATCACGACATAATGTTACTGATAATCGGGTGGGTAATCTTGAAAGTAAAATTTCAAATATTGATCGTCGGTTGGAAAGTATCGAAAAGAGTATGATCGAACAAGGTAATAACATCGTGCGTGTTCTGACATTATTAGATCATAAACAGGTTTCAAAAAATGTTAGTTTCAATCGCCGAGGTTAAACAATATAAAGAAACATTGTACGCGCAACAGAATGGAATATGTCCATTATGCAATCATGAACTTGGTTCTGTTAATGAATCACATTTAGATCATAGCCACGACCTCACCGGAAATAATGCGGGTAAGTGTCGGGGGTTGTTGCACGCACAATGCAATCTTTTGGAAGGAATGATCAGACATAAATTTAGTCGGTCGGGGTTGACGACTAAAATTGAGTTAGGTGTATTCTTCAAAAATCTGACTGAATATCTGTTAAATGACTATGGTGACAAGCCATATCATCCGAAGTTTATTACGGATTCGGTAAGGAAATTCAGTAAATCTACACGGAAAGACCAAAAATCAATTCTTGAACGCCTCGGTGCTTTAGCCGGTGCATCAAAGGAAGAAGATATCAAGATATACAGGAAAACAATAAAGGTTTTATACGCTCAGTAGGAGCAAAAAATGAAAAATATTAAATTAACCGATGTAATGAGAGCAATATTGGCGCTTGCGGTTGTTTATAACATGATCATCGTTCCTCTGTCTGTCGTTGCCGGATTTCCATTTCCCCCCATCATCATCGACGAAGCGGTTAAAATATTAATGATGTTTGGGGGTATCAGTGGCTAGAAATGCAAGAGACATACAGCGGGATTTAGAAAAGTGGCGAATAAAGGAAACTGACTCATTCTGTAAAAAGGTGACAAAAGCTTCCAAATTGGCATCTGTAAATCTACAACGAAAGATTAATGGAAGAATTGACCGGCCTACGAACTTCACTCAACAGGCGGTAGGGTTTTCTTTCAAGATTGATCGGATTGGTTCAGTTAACCGAATTTACATCAAAGATGCTCAAGCCCGTTATTTGGCACCCTTGATCGATTCAAATAAAGAAGTCAGTAAGTTTGTACCACTGCAAGGATACACCAACAGCTTTGGTAACATTACTGGTCTCAAGAACATGAAGAATCTCAAAAAGATAACACAGAAACGTAATGGTGTGACACGTATTGCACTGATCAAGACAACAGCTAAAAAGCAAAACAAACGTTTAATCGCAATATTCAAAAAAGCACGTCGTATACACCGAGTGGGGACATGGAGTGAATTGTCCGATCAGATGATTCAGCAAGTGAATAGAGTAGTCATGCGATGATGATAATCAAATGCGCACTTAATAATAAAGTGCGCATATTAATAATGATTTATGAATTTGTACCAATTAGATTAATTATTTTATTCACATCAGAGTCATTTAGCATGAAAACTGGTGCTGCACCATTTGCATCGGATTTACCCATTAAAGCTAACCCACTATACATTCCTCTGGTGAGCGAAAATCCCTCGGATGCAGCAGGTGGAGAAAAATCACCTTTGTATTCCATTCCAGCTTGTTCATAAAATGGAATTAAATTATGACCGCAAAGTAAGCTGGTACTTTGCGAATCTTGCAGAACTCCATCAAGTAGTCGACTTCCTATACCATTTCCTCGATATTGTTCAAATACATATATTTTATGGCAATATCGTGAAATTGACGGATCAGGATGAATGAAAAACATGGCGTAACCGTATAGGCGATCATCTTCATGGCTAACTACAACTTTGAGATGTCCAGCACGATAACACTCAAGTAGAACTCCAACAACGTATTCAATCGCTAACTTTGTTTCAGACTCGGTAAACCACATAAACTGGATTGAAATTACGGGCTGAACTTGCAAGTCGGATAAAATACCCTTTGCTTCATTTTCGAATATCATCGGCAAGAATTTTTCAATGACATCTTGGGGAGCTTGTTGCATCTGTGTCATGGCAGTTTTAGCCTCTATTAAATTTTAGGGATGCTGTATGTATTTGATAGGCATAAATATAACCATCAACTCTCCAGAGGTTATTATGCCGACATTTCCATATTACAGTCTTGACGACTTAAAGCAAATAAAGATTGCTGGTATCCAACCAGACGACATGACGTATCCCTACGATGCGAAGAATGTTAAAGAAAAAAGAATTTCTGAATTCTTGCGTAATAGCAATGACGTGTTTGTCGTAAGCACACAGTTCAAAAAACCTAAATATCACTTTAAAGTATCGCAAGAAATAGATATTGAAAATCCGTGGGCTTACGGTGAACGTGCAATTTGCTGTGGGCATATTCAGTCAGCCATAAAAGGTACGCGTGTCATTTCATATTTCTTCCAGTTCTTGTAGGGCGGGAATATGAATCTATACGACATGCTTCGCTTTGATGAAGGATTGAAACTCGAGCTTTATAAAGACACCGAGGGTTATTGGACGATCGGTGTCGGTTTATTGATCACAAAACTACCATGCAAAATAGGAGCTATTAAAATTTTGGATAAACTGCTATCGCGATCGACCAATGGTAAAATAACACCACAGGAATCAGAAATACTCTTCAATAAAGGCATCCAGAACGCACTCAGAGGCATTCAATCATCTACTCTCAGTGAAACATACAATATGATGGGTGAACCCCGCAGAATGGCTCTGGTGAACATGGTTTATCAGTTAGGCGTTGCCGGTGTGTTGGGATTCCGAAAGATGATCAATCATCTGAATGCCGGAAATTATCGTGCTGCATCCCTTGAAGCATCGAACAGCAAATGGGCGCGTCAAACTCCAAACAGGGCAAGGCGTGTAACCGCAGTAATGTCTACCGGTACTCTCAATTCTTATTCTGTCTAAATCCCAAAGCCCCAACCATTCGGAAGGGGCTTTGTTTTAATCATTATCAGAGTGGTTATCTTCTTCACGGTAACCGTCTTTGAATTCAGCTAACTGCCGTCTTAACTGGATGGTATCCGACACAAAACGTACTTCGCCGTCGGTTAGAATGAAGCCCTGTGTGTCACCGGAAATATGCTTGATTTGAACCCGCCAATTCGTACCAGCAGGGGACACGGTGATGCACTCGAGAACACGCTTAAGCATCATATTGAGTTCTAATCCCGTAACAGTAGATAGCATCTCTGGCTTGATAGAATCGATGCCCTGTTGTTCGCGTTGGCTGCGTGTGATTGTATCGGTAAGCGTTTTCTTTTGGATCTCCAGACGGCTAATGGTTTGCATGACTGATAATGGTGGTTCAGTGAGGGTCATTAGCTGTTCATTAAGATGATTGATACGTTGCTCAAGCTGTTTGACTTCCTCAATCGACGACTGGTCGGGAGTCTGGGATTTCTTGAATTCGAGCCGACCAAGGATCTTAGGTAAAGCATCATCCAGACCTTTAATCGAAAGCTTTTGAGTACATCGACCATCTTTAGCGTTCAGACATTTGTGATAGACGTACAACTTATCGCGAACCGTCGTTTTAACCTTCACCAGCGAGCCACCACAAGAACAGCGCAGTAAACCACTGTAAGGGTTGTCCTCTGTTCTAGTTCCCCTCTTAGATTTGCTCTGGTCTGATTGAAGTAACAACCATTCTTCTTTGGTGATCAGAGCAGGAAAGTAATTTTCAATTAATTCACCGATGATGAAGTGTCGTTCTTTGTTTGTCTCGCCAGTCTGATACGCACCATACAGGGCAGGATGTTTTACCATCTTGGTTATCGAACCATGATTCCATTGCGCAGCCCTGATACCAGCGATTCCTTCATTGTTTAGAATCTTGGCAATCATATTCGACCCCTTACCAGACTGCTTGAGTCTAATAATCTTTCGGGCTACATCTGCTTTATCGCTGAATGCATAACCAGCAGTCGTACGTACCAACCAGAACGGAAGGATTTTATTGATGGGCTTACCGGCTAATGCAGCTTCGCGTTGCTGTCCTTTGGTCTGCCGTAACCGTTCAGCTTTACGCTCAGACTCTTTATGCGCAAGATCAGCAGCAACAGCGATACGAATTACGCTATTGAGATCATTCAATGAATCCTTAGTCAGTAACAATCCATCAGATAGCGAAACGACTTGCACGTCTTTGCGCAGTATTTCTTTCACAGTTTCTTGGGTTGCATCTATACCGCGACGGGATAAACGGTCTAAGGCCTCAATGATGATTGTACTTCCTGATGTAATTTGACCTTCATCAATGGCGGATAGCATATCGACTAGCGATGGCCTTTTACCCTCTTTGAAAGCACTGATCCCTAAGTCTTGAAAGTTCTTACTTGAAAGTTTGAGGTTGTTTTTCAACGCATATTCTTCTGCCATTTCAGACTGTCTGCGCAAACTATCACCCTGTTCCTGACGTTTGCTTGAAAAACGAACGTAACTGTAGGCGATACCGTTGTTTGGTTGTGGCATAATGTGACCAAAATCCCGTTTATCTAAAGAGTGAATTCCTTTGTTAACAAGTTACAACATTACCATGCAATTCGGCAGCAAGCCGTTATTTGAAAACATTAACGTGAAATTTGGCGGCGGTAACCGTTATGGCCTGATTGGCGCGAACGGTTGTGGCAAGTCCACTTTCATGAAGATCCTCGGTGGCGATTTAGTGCCTTCTGGCGGTAACGTCGTTCTTGATCCGAACGAACGTCTGGGTAAATTACGCCAGGATCAGTTCGCCTTCGAACAGTTCAGCGTGCTGGACACCGTGATCATGGGCCACACCGAATTGTGGGAAGTGAAGGAAGAGCGCGACCGCATTTACGCCATGGCGGAAATGAGCGAAGAAGACGGCTACAAAGTGGCTGATCTGGAAGTCGCTTACGGTGAAATGGACGGCTACAGCGCAGAATCCCGTGCCGGCGAACTGCTGCTGGGCGTAGGCATTCCTGTTGAGCAACATTATGGTCCGATGAGCGAAATCGCGCCGGGCTTTAAACTGCGTGTGCTTCTGGCGCAGGCACTGTTCTCGGATCCGGAAATTCTTCTGCTCGACGAACCAACGAACAACCTGGACATCGATACTATTCGCTGGCTGGAGCAGGTGCTGAACGAACGTAACAGCACCATGATCATCATTTCGCATGACCGTCACTTCCTGAACATGGTGTGTACGCACATGGCGGATCTGGACTACGGCGAACTGCGCGTATATCCGGGCAACTATGATGAATACATGACGGCGGCCACGCAGGCTCGTGAACTTCTCACAGCTAATAACGCCAAGAAGAAAGCGCAGATTGCTGAACTGCAATCGTTCGTCAGCCGCTTCAGCGCCAACGCCTCTAAATCTAAACAGGCAACGTCCCGCGCCCGTCAGATTGATAAAATTCAGCTCGATGAAATCAAGGCGTCCAGCCGTCAGAACCCTTACATGCGTTTCGAACAGGACAAGAAACTATTCCGTAATGCGCTGGAAGTGGAAAAGATCACCAAAGGTTTCGACAACGGTCCGCTGTTTAAAAACCTCGGCCTGATGCTGGAAGTCGGCGAAAAAGTCGCGATTCTGGGTGCTAACGGTATCGGTAAATCGACCCTGCTGAAAACGCTGGTCGGTGAGCATGAGCCGGAAAGCGGTTCAGTGAAATGGTCTGAAAACTCTAAAATCGGTTATTACGCGCAGGATCACGAATACGAATTCGACGATACCCTGAACGTATTCGACTGGATGAGCCAGTGGAAATCCGAGAAAGATGACGAGCAGGCTGTACGCGGTGTGTTAGGCCGTCTGCTGTTCGGTCAGGACGATATCAAGAAGAAAGTGAAAGTGCTTTCCGGTGGTGAGAAAGGTCGTATGTTATTCGGGAAACTGATGATGCAACGTCCAAACATCCTGATTATGGATGAACCAACCAACCACCTTGATATGGAATCCATCGAGTCACTGAACATGGCGCTGGAAATGTATGAAGGAACGCTGATCTTCGTTTCCCACGACCGTGAATTCGTCAGCTCACTGGCAACGCGTATTCTGGAAATGACCCCGACGCGCGTGATTGATTTCTCTGGTAACTACGAAGACTACCTGCGTAGCCAGGGCATCAATTAAACCTCGTCATCCTTCAAGCTGTCTCTGCGTTGGCTTTCCTCACAAACCCCGGTCACATACTGATGTATGCTCCCGGGGATTTGTTCAGTTGCCGCCTTGATACAACTCGAATGATTTAGAGGTTCTTATTATTTAAAAACCGCCGCCGATAAAGGCGGTTTTTTTGTGTCTGAATTTACTGATTCAACAATCACCACACACTTCACAATGCGGATCTTTCATCAGTTTCATTTCGCGAAACTGCAACGTCATGGCGTCGAACATCAGCAGTTTTCCGCGCGGGGTTTCGCCAAATTTTGTCAGCAGTTTGATGGTTTCCATCGCCTGCAAGCTGCCGATGGTGCCGACCAGCGGGGCCATGACGCCAGCTTCCACGCAGGTCAGCGCATTTTCACCGAATAACCGGCTCAGGCAGCGGTAGCAGGGTTCCTGCGGCTGGTAGGTAAATACGCTGAGCTGACCTTCCATACGGATGGCGGCGCCGGAGACCAGCGGTTTTTTCTGCGCGAAACATTCACTGTTCAGCTGATTACGCGTCGTGACATTGTCGGTGCAATCCACCACCACGTCGCAGGCGGCGATCAGTTCGCGTAATAAATCGTCATCCGCCTGAGCATTTACCTGATTTAAGCGGATGTGCGGATTGATTGCCGCCAGCGCTATGGCGGCGGAGTCGACTTTCGGCATCCCGATCCGCGCGTCAGTGTGCAGCGTCTGGCGTTGCAGGTTTGAGAGCGATACCGTATCGAAATCCAGCAGCGTTAACGTACCGGTGCCTGCCGCCGCCAGATATTGCGCGGCGGCGCAGCCTAAACCTCCCAGCCCGACAATCAGCGCGTGGCTGGCTTTCAGCTGTTCCTGCGCATCAAAATCAAACCCTTTCAGTACTATCTGGCGGTTATAGCGCAGGGCTTCAGCGTCCGTCAGTTCCGGCAGAGTCGCCATGTTCAGCTCCGCAGCAGCGCGTTAAAAGGCTCGACTTCAACGATTTCACCAGCCGTAACATTGTCGCGTTCACGCTCAAGCACGATAAAACAGTTAGCCTGGCTGAAGGAGCTGAAGACGTGCGATCCCTGATGGCCGGTAGTGCGCACTTCCAGCTGACCTTCTGCATTGGTGCTGAAAATACCGCGCTGGAAATCGAGGCGGCCGGGCGATTTTTTCAGTGGCGTTACGGCTTTCGCTTTCAGGCGTGGCGGGAACTGCCAGGCACTGTGACCGGAAAGCTGAGCGATAAATGGCTGAACCAGCTGATAAAACGTCAGTGCAGCCGACACCGGATTCCCCGGCAGTCCGCAGAACCAGCTGTCTTTCAGTTTTCCGAAAGCAAACGGTTTGCCCGGTTTCATGGCCAGTTTCCAGAAACCAATTTCGCCCAGTTCATCCAGCATCTGTTTGGTGTAATCGGCCTCACCGACGGAAACACCGCCGCTGGAAATCACCAAATCGACAAATTCATTGGCTTCTTCAAACGCTTTACGCAATGCCTGCGGATCGTCGCGGATAATGCCTAAATCCAGCACCGTACAGCCGAGTTGCTCGAGCATCAGCCGCACGGCAAACCGGTTCGTGTCATAAATCTGGCCTTCCTGCAGAGGCGTACCGACAGGTTGCAGCTCATCACCGGTGGAAAATACGGCGACTTTCAGCGGCTTCCAGACCTGTACTTCAGTCACGCCAAGGGACGCCAGCAGCGGTAATTCGGCCGCCCCCAGACGCACGCCCGCAGGCAAAACGCTGTCGCCTTGCTTAATGTCGTCACCCATCAGGCGGATATTCTGGCCTTTTTGCGCCGTTGCTGTGAAACGTATTCCCGCGTCTGAAACTTCTGCCTGTTCCTGCATGATCACTGTGTCGGCACCGGCCGGAACCGGCGCACCGGTCATGATGCGGATACAGGTTCCGGCAGGCCATTCGCCATGAAAAGGCGCGCCGGCAAAGGCTTTTCCCGCCACCGGGAGGACAGCGCCCTCGTGCAGATCTTCAATGCGCAGGGCATAACCGTCCATCGCGGAGTTATCAAAAGGCGGGACAAAAATCGGGGAAAGCACCGGCGCCGCAGTAATACGGCCAGCGGCGGTTGCCAGTGGCAACGATTCGGCATCCTGCGCTGTTTTTTTCGGAACGTAAGCGCGCATTTTATCCAGCGCTTCCTGAAGTGAGATCAAACCTGCAGTGTTGAATTCCATCAAAATTCCTTAGTGATTCAGTCCGGCGACGCGGGCGTACTCACCGGCGACGGACGGGAAAATGGGGCATGAGCATAGTATGACAGAGAATCGGGACGAACCAAAAACCGCTGAAGGCGTAAAAACTTCGTGGGGATTTCTGAAAAATTGAGATCGATCCCAAAATTACGGATGTAACGCGGTTATCATAGTTACCGTTATTTGTGATTTGTGTCACATATCTGTCATATACACAGGAATAACCGGTGCTTAAAAAAAATCGCCATCAGGCCATCCTTCAGTTGGTAGAACAACATGAAGTGTTACAGGTTAGCGAACTGGCACAATCGCTGGATGTGAGTCTTGAAACGATCCGACGTGATTTGAGTGAAATGCAGGACAAGGGATTGATTTTACGCCGCCATGGACGCGCGCGTCGTCTGGCCGCTCAGCCAGAAACATCCTGGCTAAACAGTTTGCAGCGTTGCCCGCAGCTTTAAAGGCGCAGCTAAATAAGAAAAGGGAAGGCTTTTAAGCCTTCCCTTTTTTATGCATGAATTTATGCGTAGTAAATGTTATGCCGCCATTTCGCGGTGGATTTTTTCCGCTTTACTGCGCACACCGGCGATGATCACCGCCAGCACCAGCAGAACGTAAGATACGGTCGCAATATTCAGTGCCCAGAACAGGCCGTATTCGCGGTAAATGAATGATGAGAAGGAAGCGAAAATCAGCGTACCGACTGAAGCCGTCGTCAGCAGCGCAGAGGTCAGCGTTGGAGGTGAGTTTTTCACCTGCAGGCTGCCGTAGCTCATCAGGCCGGAGAACATACCGGAGTTACAGAAGCCGAACAGGCCAACGGCAATCATCACCAGCGTGGTGTTTTCGTTGTGTGTCACCACAAACAGGCTGATTAACCCGACGATGGCCGACGCAAACAGGAAGGTACGCAGTTTCACAAAACGCACGGTGAACTGGTTCAGGAACAGGCCAATCGCTTTCACCATCCAGTAAGTGGTGATGTAGATCGCCGCTTTGTCAGTGTCCAGACCGAAATGCTCATGCAACCAGCTTGGCATCCACAGGGTGAAAACCAGCTCGCTGAAGACGAAGGCGAACAGGGCAAAACATAGCACGTACGCCGCGAAGCCCCACGGCTCTTTCGCTTCCCGCTCGCTTTTCGCCACTTTTTCCGGCTGCGCAACGGTCGGGAATTTCTGACCCACACACAGCAGGATCATCAGCACGCTCAGCGTACCCATGATGCCGTACATCGCCAGCCAGCTCGCGCCATGCTTGAACAGGAAACCGAGCACCAGAGACAACGTCATGCCGGAAAGCGCAAAGAAGAAGTCGGTGAAGATTAAGTTGGCGGAACGCTTTTTCGGGTCGTCATTAATACGCACAACCAGATAGCTGCCAATCGACATCATCAGGCCAGCTGTCGCACCAATCAGGAAAACGCCGATGCCGAACAGGGTAATCGACGGCATCACGAACAGCGCGATACAGGTCAGGATGGTGACAATTGACCCGGTGATCAGCTGCTTGCCCAGATCGAACTTACGCATCAGGATGCCACTGATCATAATCGGCAGGAATAAACCGATGTTCATCAGTGAGAACATGAGGCCGATAAAGGCCGGATCTTTATTAAAAGCCGTCGCGACTGGCCCGATAACAATACCCAGAGTGGAGACGAGGCCCCCTGTAAAAAAGTAACTTAGCCATGAGATCACATTAATCCGGCGGCGGTTATAAACAGTTTCCATAAACTGATTTCCTAAAAAGAGAAAATAAAAAGTCGCGGTAAGCTTATCCAGAGGTGCTTTTGCCGCGATTAGGACGTTTATTATTGCTGTTCTCTGGTGATTTGTCCCGCATGTATATTCAATTGCAGCATTTGTTTTTCCTAAACAATCTAAGCAATTAGCGCCATTTTGGTGGCGATGCATTTCTGCTTTACATACTGTAGCGGGCTAAATATAGTCAAAAAACAGGTCAACATCTTCCATACATAAATACAACATCGAAAGGTGCAGTGCTAATGAGTTCTTCTACTGATAATTCAGCGGCTTCCGTTTCGAACAAGAAGCGTCCGGTCATTGCTATTCATGGTGGTGCCGGGGCAATAACCCGTGCGGCAATGAGCGCCGAAAAAGAACAACTTTACCTGGCCGAACTGGAAAGGATTGTCAGTGCCGGGCAGGCGATTCTGGCCGCGGGTGGCAGCGCACTGGACGCCGTAACCGAAGCCGTGCGCCTGCTGGAAGAATGCCCGTTATTTAATGCCGGTAAAGGTGCGGTATTTACCCATCAGGGTACGCATGAATTAGATGCCTGCATTATGGATGGCCGCACGCTGGATGCCGGTGCGATTTGCGGCGTCAGCCATATCCGCAATCCTGTTCTGACCGCCCGTAAGGTGCTGGAAAACAGCCCGCACGTCCTGTTCACCGGTGCAGGCGCAGAAGATTTTGCCCGTGCCAATGGTCTGGAAATGGTGGAACCAGCGTATTTCTTCACTCAGGAACGTTATGACCAGTTGCAGCGCGCTATTGCCGCGGATACCGGCGTAATGCTCGATCACGACGGGGCGTCGCTGAATGCTTCAGGCGACCCGATTGATCCGGAAAGTAAATTTGGCACCGTAGGCGCGGTGGCGATAGATGAACTCGGTAATCTGGCGGCGGCAACATCGACCGGCGGAATGACCAACAAACAGGCCGGACGCGTCGGTGATTCGCCGATTATTGGCGCCGGATGTTACGCCAGCAACGATACGGTTGCGATTTCCAGCACCGGCACCGGTGAAGTGTTTATGCGCACCGTGGCTGCCTACGACGTGGCGGCGCTGATGGAATACGCCGGTTTAACGCTGGCAGAAGCGACACACAAAGTGGTGCAGGAAAAACTGCTGCCACTGGGCGGGAGCGGCGGGATGATTGCCGTCGATAAATTTGGCAACGTGGAACTGCCTTTCAACAGTGAAGGTATGTATCGCGGCTTTGCCCGCGTGGGCGAAGCACCTGTCGTCAGTATTTACCGCTCATGAATAATTCCCTGACTCTGCCTCCCGACCACGTTCTGGCGGTCAGCCAGCTCAGCGTGCAGTTCGCGCATGACGGGCACATCATCCCCGCGGTGAATCAGCTCAGTTTTCACGTGAAGCGCGGCGAAACGCTGGCGATAGTCGGTGAATCCGGCTCAGGTAAATCCGTTACCTCGCTGGCGCTGATGCGTCTGGTGGAGCAGGGCGGCGGGCAGATCACCCAGGGTGAAATGCAATTTCGCCGTCGTAACGGTGAAGTCGTTGATCTGATGGCAGCAACGCAACCCGCCATGCGCAGCCTGCGCGGTGCGGACATGGCGATGATATTTCAGGAGCCGATGACCTCGCTCAATCCGGTATTTCCGGTAGGCGAACAGATCGCCGAGTCTATCCGTTTACATCAGGATAAAGATCATCGCGCCGCCCGTGCCGAAGCCTTACGTATGCTGGATCTGGTGCGCATTCCTGAAGCCAAAAACATTCTCGATAGCTATCCGCATCAGCTTTCCGGCGGTATGCGCCAGCGGGTGATGATCGCGATGGCGCTGTCGTGTAAACCGGCGTTACTGATTGCCGACGAACCGACTACGGCGCTGGATGTGACCATTCAGGCGCAGATTTTACAGCTGATCCGTGTGCTGCAAAAAGAGATGCACATGGGCGTGATTTTCATCACCCACGATATGGGCGTGGTGGCGGAAATCGCCGATCGCGTTCTGGTCATGCATCAGGGTAACAGCGTGGAAACCGGTGACGCGGGCGCGATATTTCGTACACCGCAACAGCCTTACACGCAGACGTTGCTGGCGGCCGTGCCAAAGCTCGGATCCATGGCCGGTAAACCACTGCCCGCCCGCTTCCCTGCGCCCGACCAGCAGGAAAGCGATCCCGAACTGATTCAAAACACCCTGACACCCGGCGTGCCGCCGATATTGCAGGTGCGTGATCTGGTGACCCGTTTTGACCTGCGCAGCGGTATTTTCAACCGCGTGACGCGTCGTGTGCATGCGGTTGAAAAAGTCAGTTTTGATTTACATCCCGGCGAAACGCTGGCGCTGGTGGGCGAATCCGGTTGCGGAAAATCCACCACCGGCCGTTCGTTGCTCAAACTGGTGAAAAGTCAGGGCGGAACCATCACCTTTGATGGCAAGACGCTGACAGATATCAGCGGCAGCGCACTGCAACATCTGCGGCGTGATATTCAGTTTATTTTCCAGGATCCTTATGCGTCACTCGACCCGCGTCTGACGGTCGGGTATTCAATTATGGAGCCGTTGCTGGTGCATAACCTGGCAAAGGGCGCAGAGGCGGAAGCGCGCGTCGCGTGGTTGCTGGAGAAAGTCGGGCTGCTGCCGGAACATGCGCAGCGCTATCCTCACGAATTTTCCGGCGGTCAGCGGCAGCGAATTTGTATCGCCCGCGCACTGGCGCTCAATCCCAAAGTGGTGATTGCTGACGAGTCGGTGTCGGCGCTGGATGTGTCGATCCGCGCGCAAATCGTCAACCTGCTGATGGATTTGCAGAAAGAGTTCGGGCTGGCATTTTTGTTTATTTCACACGATATGGCGGTGGTGGAACGCATCAGTCATCGCGTTGCCGTGATGTATCTCGGTCAGATTGTGGAAATCGGCTCGCGCCGCGCGGTGTTTGAAAATCCGCAGCATCCGTATACCCGCAAACTGATGGCGGCGGTGCCGGTGGCCGATCCGGGTCATAAGCGTAAAGATCAGGCGCTGCTGGTGGATGAAATTCCCAGTCCGATTCGTGCGCTTAATGATGAGCCGGTTGTCGCACCGCTGGTTCAGGTGGCGGAAGGGCATTTTGTTGCCCGGCACGCCATTGCCGGTGTTTACTAATTTTTATGGTGGCTCATCTTGAGCCACTTTTTAACGGGTAAGACAGGAAAGGAACTGATATGAATCAGCATAAACATAAAGGTAAGAACGTAGTCCGTCAGGCCGTGCTCGCTGCCGCTGTTTTCGGTTCGCTGGCATCGGCGTCTGCCTGGGCGGCAAAAGACGTGGTTGTCGCGGTAGGTTCTAACTTCACCTCGCTTGATCCTTATGATGCCAACGACACCTTGTCGCAGGCAGTGGCCAAATCTTTCTATCAGGGGCTGTTTGGCTTTGATAAGGATATGAAGCTGGAAAACGTGCTGGCCGACAGCTACACGGTCAGCAAAGACGGTCTGGTTTATACCATCAAACTGCATCCCGGCATCAAATTCCAGGACGGGACGGACTTCAACGCTGCGGCGGTAAAAGTTAACTTTGACCGTGCGAGTAATCCGGACAGCCACCTCAAACGCTATAACCTGTTTAAAAATATTGCCAGCACCGAAGCGGTCGATGACACCACGGTAAAAATTACGCTGAAAGAACCGTTCTCCGCGTTCATCAACATTCTGGCGCATCCGTCTGCGGTGATTATTTCTCCGGCGGCACTGACTAAATACGGCAAAGACATCGGCTTCCATCCGGTCGGTACCGGCCCGTACACGCTGGAACAGTGGAACCAGACCGACTTCGTGAAAGTGAAGAAATTCGACGGTTACTGGAAAAAGGGCGAGCCGAAACTCGACACCATCACCTGGCGTCCGGTCGTGGATAACAATACCCGCGCCGCGATGCTGCAAACCGGTGAAGCGGATCTGGCGTTCCCGGTGCCTTACGAGCAGGCCGCGTTGCTGGAGAAAAACGATAAGCTGGATCTGGTCACCGCGCCGTCAATTCTGCACCGTTACATCAGTTTTAACGTGACGCAAAAGCCTTTCGATAACGTCAAAGTGCGTGAGGCCATCAACTACGCCATCAACAAACAGGCGCTGATTAAAGTGGCCTTTGCCGGTTACGCGGTGCCATCAGAAGGGCCGTTGCCGCAGGGCATCGAATACGCCGCGAAATTCAAACCGTGGCCGTATGACCCGGCTAAAGCCAAACAATTGCTGAAAGAAGCCGGTTATCCGGACGGTTTCACCACTACGCTGTGGTCGTCGCACAATAACAGCACGGCGCAGAAAGTGTTGCAGTTCACCCAGCAGCAACTGGCGCAGGTCGGTATCAAGGTGACAGTCACCGCCATGGATGCAGCGCAGCGTGCCGCGCAGGTTGAGAACGTCGGGCAGAAAGAGGCGGGTATCCGCATGTTCTATACCGGCTGGTCGGCGTCTACCGGCGAAGCCGACTGGGCGCTGTCGCCGCTGTTTTCCACGCAGGCTGCGCCACCGAAGCAGTTCAACACCGCGTTCTACAGCAATGCGCAGGTGGATAAAGATCTGTCTGACGCGCTGAAAACCACCGACAAAGCCGAGAAAGCCAAATTGTACGCCGATGCCCAGAAACAAATCTGGACCGATGCACCGTGGGCATTCCTGGTGACCGAACGTCTGGTGTCGGCGAAAAACAAACGCCTGACCGGGTTCTATGTGATGCCGGATACGGCGTTCAGTTTTGATGATGCAGACGTGAAATAATACGCGGTGAAGCTTTCAGGGCGTGTGGCGCATAGCGTGCGCGCCCTGAACTCGTGTGTTCCGGGTCCGGAACATGGATGTCGAACCGTGAAATCACAGACAGCGAATCATGCTTAATTATTTTTTAAAACGATTACTCGGACTGATCCCGACACTGCTGATTGTGGCGGTGCTGGTGTTTTTATTTGTGCATCTGCTGCCGGGGGATCCGGCGCGGCTGATGGCCGGACAGGACGCCGACGCCAGCGTTGTAGAGCTGGTACGTCAGGATCTCGGGCTGGATAAACCGCTTTATCAGCAATTCCTCACTTTTTTCGGCAATGCGCTGACCGGTGATTTCGGTCACTCGATGGTGTCAAAACGCCCGGTCATTGATGAAATCAGTTCCCGCTTTATGCCGACTTTCTGGCTGACGATGACCAGTATGCTGTGGTCGGTGATTTTCGGGCTGGTCATTGGCGTGGTGTCTGCCGTCTGGCGTAACCGCTGGCCGGATCGTCTCGGTATGGCGCTGGCCGTCTCTGGTATTTCCTTCCCGGCGTTTGCGCTGGGCATGTTGCTGATGCAAATCTTTTCCGTTGAACTGGGCTGGTTGCCGACGGTGGGTGCTGACAGCTGGCAGCATTACATTCTGCCTTCCGTAACGCTCGGCGCAGCGGTCGCGGCGATCATGGCCCGTTTTACCCGCGCTTCATTTGTCGAGGTCATGCAGGAAGATTACATGCGCACCGCTCGCGCTAAAGGCGTGCATGAGGCTGTGGTGGTGGTTAAACACGGTCTGCGAAACGCGATGATCCCGGTGGTCACCATGATGGGGCTGCAATTTGGCTTCCTGCTTGGCGGCTCGATTGTCGTGGAAAAAGTCTTCAACTGGCCGGGGTTAGGGCGGTTGCTGGTCGATTCCGTTGAGATGCGTGATTATCCGGTGATACAGGCAGAAGTGTTGCTGTTTTCGCTGGAGTTCATCCTCATCAATCTGCTGGTGGACATGCTGTACGCCGTCATCAACCCTTCCATCCGATACAAGTGAGTGAACGCATGAAAAACTGGCGGCGAAATGCCGTACTCGCGAGTTTGCCGATTATCACACCGGGAACTGCGCAATCGCAGGCGGTTCGCACACCGTGGAAAGCGTTCTGGCGGCGTTTCCGCAGGCAGCATATTGCGATGATAGCGGGTGCTTTTATCCTGTTACTGATTGTCGCCGCGATGTTTGCGCCGTGGCTGGTGCCGTTTGATCCGGAAAACTATTTCGATTATGACCGTCTGAACGAAGGGCCATCGCTGATCCACTGGCTCGGCGTGGATTCACTGGGGCGCGATATTTTCAGCCGGATTCTGATGGGCACGCGGATATCACTCACCGCGGGCGTACTTTCTGTGGTGCTCGGTGCAGCGATCGGCACGGTGTTCGGATTACTGGCCGGATACTACGAAGGCTGGTGGGACCGCATCACCATGCGCGTTTGCGACGTGCTGTTTGCCTTCCCCGGTATTCTGCTGGCGATTGCCGTGGTGGCGGTGATGGGCAACGGTATGTCGAACGTGATCATCGCGGTCGCTATCTTCAGTATCCCGGCATTCGCACGTCTTGTTCGCGGCAACACGCTGGTGCTCAAACAGCAAACCTATATTGAATCGGCGCGCAGTATCGGCGCATCCGACGCCACGATTTTGTTCCGTCACATTTTGCCGGGCACGTTGTCATCAATCGTGGTGTATTTCACCATGCGTATCGGCACATCGATTATCACCGCTGCCAGCCTGTCGTTCCTCGGAATGGGCGCACAGCCGCCAACGCCGGAGTGGGGCGCGATGCTCAACGAGGCCCGCGCCGATATGGTCATGGCGCCGCACGTGGCAATCTTCCCAAGTCTGGCGATATTCCTGACCGTACTGGCGTTTAATTTGCTGGGGGATGGGTTAAGGGATGCGCTGGATCCGAAATTGAAGAATTGATTTTTGGGGATCCCCAAAGCCCCCTTTTTTAACTGAATCGCGAAGATTTCGGTTTCTTAATAACAACTTTCACATGACCTGCTGTGTTTGAAACCGACCAAAGAGGGCTAAGACGAGCCCTCTTTGGAATCTCCACGTCTCAAACTGCACGCTTCGCTCGCTGGCTATGTTTCAGGTATCACCGCGACAGGCTGGAAATCTTGCCGCCAGGCGGTGCCTTCATTTCGGGATTGCAGCCTTGGGTCTGCAACCTCTCATTCAGCAAGCTTTCTGAATCGCCCGCATGATCTTAAAATCACAGCGGACAGTTTTTCATCTTTTAAAAAAGTTGATTGACGCGATCAAAAATGGCACCGAATGAATGGTTCGAGACCCAAGGCTCGAATCCTGAAATGAGGGAATCGCAAAGCGATGACATTTTGCGCCACTCACTGATGTACCAGAACATGTCCGTCGTGACAGCGATAGCGGGGAGTTAAAAAGCGAGGGGAAATCCAAAAGGGGAAAAGCACTTCCCCTTTTGGGCGGTTTCGACGCAATGAATCAGGTGATCACTGCCATTGAGAAACCGAAATTTTCTCATTCAGCATCAAAAGGCATTACGCACTCATGCCCCGGAGTGCAAAAACTCCGCATGGAATCGCAGGTGATCTTCCACAAACGAGGCAATCGTGAAGTAACTGTGATCGTACCCCGGCTGGGCGCGCAGCTGTAAAGGCCAGCCGCGCTGACGGGCGATTTCTGCCAGTTTTGACGGCTGCAACTGATCCGCCAGGAACTGATCGCCGTCGCCCTGATCAACTAAAATCGGGAACGTTTTCTGATCCGCAGGCAATGCACTCAGCAGATGGCAACTGTCGTATTGCAGCCACTGGCTTTCGTCATCCCCCAGATACGCAGTGAAAGCTTTACGCCCCCACGGCACCTGAGCCGGGTTCACAATCGGCGCAAACGCGGACACAGAACAGAAACGCTGCGGATTACGCAACGCCAGCATCAGCGCGCCGTGGCCACCCATCGAATGGCCGAAGATTGACTGCCGGTCGCTGACCTTGAAATGCCCGCTGATCAGCGCAGGCAACTCATCGAGCAGGTAATCGTACATCCGGTAATGCGCTGCCCACGGCGACTGCGTGGCGTTAAGGTAAAAACCTGCGCCCTGACCGAGGTCGTAGCCTTCGTCGTTGGCGACACCTTCACCGCGCGGACTGGTGTCCGGCATCACCAGAATCAGCCCCAGCTCAGCCGCGACGCGCTGCGCCCCGGCTTTAAGGGTGAAGTTTTCATCATTACAGGTCAGGCCCGACAGCCAGTACAGTACCGGCGGCGGTGCATCGTCTTTTGCCGGTGGCAGATAGATGCTGAACGTCATGCTGCAATTCAGGCTCGCAGACGTATGACGGTAGCGCTGCTGCCAGCCGCCAAACATCCGGTGTTCTTCGAGTAGTTCAATCGAGCTGCTCATCGAAACATTCCTTACTTATTAAAATGAATAACCGTGCGGATAGATTTCCCTTCGTGCATCAGGTCAAACGCTTCGTTGATTTCTTCCAGCGGCAGGGTATGGGTGATGAAATCGTTCAGGGCGAATTCACCGTCCATATAACGCTGCACAATGCCCGGCAACTGGCTGCGGCCTTTCACGCCACCAAATGCGGAACCACGCCATACACGACCGGTCACCAGCTGGAACGGACGGGTGGAGATTTCTTCACCGGCACCGGCCACGCCGATAATGACGGATTCGCCCCAGCCTTTGTGGCAGCATTCCAGTGCGGAACGCATCACGTTGACGTTGCCGATACATTCAAAGGAGAAGTCCACGCCGCCGTCGGTCATTTCAACGATCACTTCCTGAATCGGCTTGTCGTAATCTTTCGGGTTGATCAGATCTGTTGCGCCGAGTTTACGTGCCAGATCGAACTTGCTGGTGTTCAGATCGATACCGATGATGCGGCCTGCGCCGGCCATCACTGCGCCGATAATCGCTGAAAGGCCAATGCCACCCAGACCGAAGATCGCCACGGTGTCGCCTTTTTTGACTTTAGCCGTGTTCATTACCGCGCCCATGCCGGTGGTCACGCCGCAACCGAGCAGACACACTTCTTCCAGCGGCGCTTCTTTGTTGATTTTCGCCAGGGAGATTTCAGGAACAACGGTGTATTCGGAGAAAGTCGAAGTGCCCATGTAATGGAAAATCGGCTTGCCGTCTTTGAAGAAACGGGTGGTGCCGTCCGGCATCAGGCCTTTACCTTGTGTGGTGCGGATCGCCTGACACAGGTTGGTTTTGCCGGATTTACAGTACTTACACTCGCCACATTCCGGCGTGTACAGCGGGATCACGTGGTCGCCGACGGCCAGGCTGGTGACGCCTTCGCCAACGGCTTCAACGATACCGCCGCCTTCATGACCGAGGATTGCCGGGAAAACGCCTTCCGGATCTTTGCCGGACAGCGTGTAAGCATCTGTATGACAAACACCGGTGGCGACGATACGCACCAGCACTTCGCCTTTTTGTGGTGGCATCAAATCGACCTCTTCGATGGACAGAGGTTGATTCGGGCCCCAGGCGACGGCCGCACGCGTTTTAATCATTTCCATTATGTAGCTCCAGTCAGGTGTTTTTAGCTTAATCAGATTTCAGGTTAATACGTCGGATGCAAAGCCGGGTCATGTTCGCCAGCCAGCGGGTGTTTCAGTAACGGGATCACACCGTCATTCTGTTCAATAATCAGTTCTTTCAGCGCCCGGACATTCGGGCTGAACGCATCCCTGCGCCAGATAAGCCAGGTGGCGGTATCGGCGAATTCATCCGGAATTTCGTGAATTTCTACCCGTTCGTGCCCGGGCAATTGTTCCAGCACCGAACGCGGGATCATCGCGATACCCGCACCGCTGGCGACACAGGCCATCATTGAATGATAGGACTGGATCTCCATCGTGTTGGCAACCGGCACATTCATATGCTTAATCCAGCCCTGCAAACGCTGGCGGTAGGAACAGCTCGGGCGAAACGCAAAAACGGTATGACCGCTGCGACCGGCGGGCACGTCGAGCGGTGATTCGCCCAGCGGACTGATCACCACCATGCGTTCGCGAAAAGAGATACAACCGTTGATGTCGTCAAAATCGATCGGGCCATCAACCAGCGCCGCCGCGAGACGTCCCGCACGCACGTTGTCGATGGTTTCGCCGGACGTGGCGGTCACCAGCGACAATGCCACCTGCGGGAATTTCTGATGATAGGCCGCCAGCAACGAAGGCAGACGCGTTGCTGCCGTGCTTTCCATCGAGCCCAGCGCGAAGTTCCCGGCAGGTTCTCCGGCATGTGTGATGCTCATGGCTTCATCACTCAGCGCCAGAATACGTTCGGCGTAGTTAAGGAAGTTGTGACCCATCGCGGAAAGGCGGATGCGCTGTTTTTCACGGATGAACAAATCTGTACCCAGTTCGAGTTCGAGCTGGCGTAAACGGGTGGTCAGGTTTGATGGCACGCGGTGTAACTGCTCTGCCGCACGCGCCAGCGAACCGGTTTCCGCTACGCAGCAAAACATCCGTAACTGAGTCAGATCCATGATGGGTTCCTGTGTTCTCTTATCGTAAGCAAGTTGGTTTGTATTATTCAGTTTTCGTGATTGTACTCATAAGGCATCATAGCCACAACTTCCAATTAACTTTCTTTTAAGAAATCTGCTGTTTTCGGCAACAGGCTTTGAGTATGTTTATTCATTGTTTCTGACATGTTGCATCGCGGTTTCTTCTGACGGAGCAGTTATGGCTTTTCGTATTGCATTAAGTGGTTTTCTGGCTTTTGTGGTCGCGATGGGTATCGGGCGCTTCGCCTTTACGCCGCAGGTTCCTTTAATGATAGCTGAACATCAGTTCAGCCTGACCGGCGCCGGGCTGGTCGCGGCCTTCAACTATCTTGGTTATCTGTGCGGCGCATTCGATGGAATGCGTGCCAGCAAACATCTCGAACGCCGTCTGTGGCTCGGCGTGTGGGGCGGGGTAGTTCTCACGTTATTATCCGCGGTGATTTCCGGTGAAGTGCTGCACAGCATTGTGCGCTTCATGATTGGCTGGACCAGCGGCTGGGCGATGGTGATGGTGTCGGCGTGGTGTAACGAACGGCTGGCGCATTATGGCCGTCCGGCACTGAGTGCGGCGGTTTTCGCCGGGCCAGGGGCGGGGATTTTCCTCAGCGGCATGTTAGCGGTGGGTATTCATAGCTTACACCTGACCTCGGCGCAGGCCTGGTGCGTCTACGGCGTGCTGGCACTGATTTTTGTGGCGATTATCACCCCGAATCTGCCGCGCAAAGGCGATCTGCACCGTTCCCATGTGGCGACGGAACCGCTGGTGATGACGCCTGCGCTGAAACGTCTGGTGTGGAGTTACAGTCTGGCTGGCTTTGGTTACATCCTTCCGGCGACGTTTTTATCGCAAATGGCGAGTGCGCGTTTTCCTGACAGCCTGTTCGCGCAGTTCGTCTGGCCGGTGTTTGGCGGCGCGGCGGTTATCGGTATTATCATCGGCATTCTGACCCGGCACCGCCTGACGACGCATACACGTCTGGCGCTGACATTATGGGCGCAGGGGCTGGGAATTTTATGTGCGGAAGTTGTGCCGGGCGTGACCGGTCTGGTGCTCGGCGCATTGCTTACCGGCGGCGGTTTCCTCAGCGTGGTTCAACTCGCTTTGCAGTGCAGCCGTGAACTGGCGCCGAATCACAGCCGTTATATGGCCGGATTGCTGACCACCGGTTACGCCGTCGGTCAGTTATTTGGCCCGGTTCTGTCGGCGATTTCTACCGCGCTGACGCATCAGCTGGAGCCTGCGTTGTACGTCGCGCTGGCTGGTTTCATTATTGCAGGGGCGCTGGTCTTCCGGCATAACCGATAAGTTGCAGCTATTTCATCCATCATGAAACACTATCACTGGATTCTGAACCGGCTCTCCTCTACAGTAAGCCACCTCACTTTAGCGTGATCTGCGTCAAAGTGATTACATCTGCCGGAGAAAGAAAGAATGCCAATCCTGAGTAAAGAAGCCAATTTGGTTCACGAGGCCCTGTTAGCCCGTGGTCTGGAAACCCCTCTGCGTGAAGCTTTGCCGATCGATAATGAAACGCGCAAGCAGCGGATCCAGGAACATATGACCGGTATCATGCAGCTTCTTAATCTGGATCTTTCCGATGACAGTCTGGCGGAAACGCCGCACCGCATCGCCAAGATGTATGTGGATGAAATTTTCTCCGGGCTCGATTACGCCAACTTCCCGAAAATCACCGTCATCGAAAATAAGATGAAAGTGGATGAAATGGTCACCGTGCGCGACATTACGCTGACCAGCACCTGTGAACACCATTTCGTGACCATCGACGGTAAAGCGACCGTGGCGTACATCCCGAAAGACACCGTGATTGGTCTGTCGAAAATCAACCGCATCGTGCAGTTCTTCTCGCAGCGTCCGCAGGTTCAGGAACGTCTGACCCAGCAGATTCTGGTGGCCTTGCAGACCCTGCTCGGCACCACCAACGTGGCGGTTTCCATTGATGCGGTGCATTACTGCGTGAAAGCGCGCGGTGTGCGTGACGCGACCAGCGCAACGACGACAACATCACTCGGTGGACTTTTCAAATCCAGCCAGAATACGCGACAAGAATTTTTAAGAACCGTAAGACACGCCAGCTAACAGCAGCGTTTTAAACAGTCAGACACTTTAATATTGCGGCACCTTCAGGGTGCCGTTAGTCTGTCTGGAGCCCGCACAATTATCAGCTCCTTACCGTTAACAGGAACGCCAGGTATGCGCTCACGTATTGCCACGCTCGACTTTGCCCGTGGTCTCGCCATTTTTGGCATTCTTCTGCTCAATATCAGCGCCTTCGGTTTACCGAAAGCCGCTTACCTGAATCCGGCATTTGCCGGTACACCCTCGACTTCTGATACCTGGACATGGGCGGTGCTCGACGTCGTGGCGCAGGGCAAATTCCTGATGATGTTCGCCATGCTGTTTGGCGGCGGACTGTATTTGTTGCTGCCGCGTGGTAAACACTGGATCCAGGCGCGTCTTTCGATTCTGTTGCTGTGCGGATTTTTACACGCGACCTTGCTGTGGGATGGCGATATTTTGCTGTCTTACGGACTGATCGGTCTGGTGTGCTGGCGGATGGTGCGGGAAGGGCGCAGCAGTCAGTCGCTGATTTCCACGGGCATTATTTTGTATCTGATTGGCGTGGCGGTACTGGCCATGCTCGGGCTTATCAGTTCGCCCAAGCCCGGCAGTTTCTGGCTTCCGGGACCAGCGGAGATTCAATATGAACAATACTGGCGGCTGAAAGGCGGCTGGGAAGCGATTCAGAACCGGCTCGATTTGCTGTCGTCGAGTCTTCTGGCGATCGGCGCGCAATATGGCTGGGAACTGGCGGGCGCAATGCTTATAGGTTCCGGTCTGATGCGCAGCGGCTGGCTGAAAGGTGGGTTTCGTCCCTCGCATTACCGTAAAGTTGCCGCAGTGCTGTTACCGCTTTCATTGCTGATACAAATTCCGGCGATATACATGCAATACCGCACCGGCTGGGACTACCGCTGGAGTGGTTTTTTGTTGCAGGTGCCGCGTGAAATTGGCTCGCTGATGCAGGCCGTCAGCTATCTGGCCCTGTGTTACGGCTTCTGGCCGCAGATCTCCCGCTGGCGACTGACGCGCTGGGTATCAATGATTGGTCGCATGGCGCTGACAAACTATCTGTTACAGACTCTCATCTGCACCACCTTCTTCAACATTTTCGGCTTCTACCAGCACTTCGACCGCCTGCAACTGGTGGCGCTGGTGCCGCTGGTCTGGGCATGTAATCTGCTGGTGACGCTGCTGTGGTTGCGCCGTTTCAGGCAGGGGCCGGTGGAATGGTTATGGCGTCTTCTGACGGCGAAAGCCGCAGGCGAAGAACTGAAAACCACCTGAGCCTGATGTCGATACATCATCCTAAATGATGGATTTGGGATGAAGGTTGCAAAATTGTATGTAAACGTTTTCTTTCCTGTGACGAGATTCACGCAGGCGTTTTCACAAAATGATTAGGATAGCGGTCGTGCCAGTCCGACGACCACTACACTAATAAAGGAAACGCCATGAGCACTTCACCTCGCTTCTCTTTGTCTGCATTTTTTACTTCCTGGGTTAGAAATTTCCGTATTCCTCCTTACCATTCTCTGGCTGATCACGGAGCGACGCATGGTCACCATTCGTGATGTCGCCCGGCTGGCGGGCGTTTCTGTCGCCACCGTTTCACGTGTTCTGAACAATCCGGCAATCGCCAGCAAAGAAGCGCGCGAACAAGTTTTACAGGCGGTCGCCACGCTGGGATACCGGCCAAATGCCAATGCGCAGGCGCTGGCAACTCAAACCAGCGACACCATTGGCGTTGTCGTGATGGACGTTTCCGATCCGTTTTTTGGCGCGCTGGTGAAAGCGGTGGATACCGTTGCACAGCAGCATCAGAAATATGTCCTGATAGGTAACAGCTATCATATTGCCGAAAAAGAAAGGCATGCTATTGAAGTTTTGATTCGACAACGCTGTAACGCGCTGATTGTGCATTCCAAAGCACTGGGCGATGACGAGCTTTCCCGCTTTATGGATCAGGTTTCCGGCATGGTGCTGATTAACCGGGTTATTCCGGGCTACGAACACCGTTGCGTCTGGCTTGATAACGTCAGCGGTGCGGAAATGGCGACCCGTTTACTGCTATCTCAGGGGCATCAGCGCATTGGTTATATCGGTTCCAGTCACGGAATCGAAGACGATTTGCAGCGTTATCAGGGTTACTCACAGGCAATGACTCAAGCAATGACGCAGGCACATCAGAGCGGTGATGCGCCACCTGCCGCATGGCGGGCGCAAAGTTCGCCGGATCTGCAGGGCGGGGAGGCGGCGATGGTGGAATTGCTTGGCCGTAATTTACATCTGAGTGCGGTGTTTGCGTATAACGATTCGATGGCGGCGGGTGCGATGGCCGTGTTGAAAGAAAACGGAATTAACATTCCAGACGATTTTTCTTTGATTGGTTTTGATGATATTCCGATTGCCCGTTATACCAGTCCGAAGATGACGACGGTGCGCTATCCGATCGTTTCGATGGCAACACTGGCGACCGAACTGGCGCTAAAAGGTGCGGCAGAACAGCTATCTGCGGGCGTATCGCATTGTTTTATGCCGACGCTGGTCAGACGCCATTCGGTGTCACCGTGGCAAAATGTGGCGCCCGTCACTTATTGATCAAATAACGCGATGTAACCGTTTTCAATCTGTGAGAACTTTCACAGTTTATTAACATCACGCACATTATGATTCATTCGTTTTCAATATGATTCAATTTGGGTCCGCCTGGCGGACTTGTTTCACAGCGAGTCAGGACGTTATAAGTCAAGGATGGCAGGCACCCGCAAACATAGCGTGGATCTGTACTGCTCCCGCATGGATTTCCGGTGCCACATTCTGTAACACCCTACATAACCGGAGATACAAATGAATAAGAAGGTCTTCACCCTGGCGACTCTGGCTGCAAGCATGATGTTTGGTTTTGCCGCGCATGCTGCTGATACAAAAATCGGCGTCACCGTCTACAAATATGATGACAACTTCATGTCCGAAGTTCGCAAAGCCATTGAGAAAGATGCAAAAGCGTCTCCAGATGTGCAACTGCTGATGAATGACTCGCAAAACAGCCAGTCCACCCAGAATGACCAGGTTGACGTTATGCTGGCGAAGGGTGTTAAAGCGTTAGCCATCAACCTGGTTGACCCGGCTGCTGCCCCGGTAATTATCGAGAAAGCCCGCGGTGCTGGCATTCCTGTTGTTTTCTATAACAAAGAACCTTCCCGTAAAGATTTAGACAGCTACGACAAAGCGTATTACGTCGGGACTGACTCTAAAGAATCCGGCGTTATCCAGGGTGAGCTGATTGCTAAACACTGGAAAGCTAACCCGGCCTGGGATCTGAACAAAGACGGCACCATCCAGTACGTACTGATCAAAGGCGAGCCGGGTCACCCGGATGCTGAAGCGCGTACTAAATACGTGATCAGCACCCTGAATGGCAAAGAAGGCCTGAAAACTGATCAGCTGCAGCTCGATACCGCCATGTGGGATACCGCTCAGGCGAAAGACAAAATGGACGCATGGTTGTCCGGTCCTAACGCTAACAAAATCGAAGTGGTTATCGCCAACAACGACGCAATGGCAATGGGCGCTGTAGAAGCACTGAAATCTCATAACAAATCCAGCATTCCGGTCTTCGGTGTGGATGCGTTGCCAGAAGCGCTGGCCCTGGTTAAATCTGGCGCAATGGCCGGTACCGTGCTGAACGATGCAAGCAACCAGGCTAAAGCAACCTTTGAGCTGGCTAAAAATCTGGCTGCAGGCAAATCCGCAGCTGATGGCACCAGCTGGAAAGTTGAAAATAAAGTCGTTCGTATTCCTTACGTGGCTGTAGATAAAGATAATCTGTCTACTTTCGTGAAATAAGTCGACGTCAGCAGCAGTAAAGACAGACAGCAATAAAAAACAAAGCTAAGCAGTGGCAAAAATAATTGCGGTTAAGCCGTAAATAAAGACTAAGTATGATTAGACGTTAATGCTTATCTGACAGGACGTCATGTCGCTCTGCGTGTGGTGCGTATACCGGCCATACGCAGGGCTGACATCAGGTATTAATACATCCGTTTATTTTTATCTTTAGCCAGGTACAACTATGGCCGATATTTCGTTATCTGACACAAAAACAGAAAAGCCAGGTGAATTCCTGCTGGAAATGAGCGGCATTAATAAATCATTCCCGGGCGTTAAGGCGTTAGATAATGTGAATTTAAAAGTGCGTCCGCATTCTATCCATGCCTTAATGGGTGAAAATGGCGCGGGTAAATCCACATTATTAAAATGTCTTTTTGGAATTTACAGCAAAGACTCGGGTACGATTCTTTTTCAGGGACAGGAAGTTAATTTTAAAAGTTCCAAAGAGGCGCTTGAACAAGGTGTGTCGATGGTGCATCAGGAATTAAACCTGGTGTTACAACGTACCGTCATGGACAACATGTGGCTGGGACGTTATCCGACCAAAGGCATTTTTGTCGATCAGGACAAAATGTACAAAGACACCAAAGCGATTTTTGATGAGCTGGATATCGATATCGATCCGCGTGATAAGGTCGGTAAATTGTCTGTTTCCCAGATGCAGATGATCGAAATCGCCAAGGCGTTTTCCTACAATGCCAAAATCGTCATTATGGACGAACCGACATCTTCCCTGACGGAAAAGGAAGTGAACCACCTGTTCACGATTATTCGTAAGCTGAAAGATCGCGGCTGCGGCATTGTGTATATCTCTCATAAGATGGAAGAAATTTTCCAGCTGTGTGATGAAATCACCATCCTGCGTGACGGTCAGTGGATTGCCACTCAGTCGCTGGAAGGCCTCGACATGGACAGAATCATTTCCATGATGGTCGGTCGTTCACTCAGTCAGCGCTTCCCGGATCGTCAGAACGTCCCGGGTGAAGTGATCCTCGAAGTCCGTAATCTGACTTCACTGCGTCAGCCTTCGATCCGCGATATTTCCTTTGATTTACATAAAGGGGAAATCCTCGGAATTGCCGGTCTGGTCGGTGCGAAACGTACGGATATCGTTGAAACCTTATTTGGCATCCGTGAGAAAGTATCCGGAACCATTAAACTGCACGGCAAAAAAATTAACAATCACAGCGCCAATGAAGCCATTAATCACGGGTTTGCGCTGGTGACTGAAGAGCGTCGTTCAACCGGTATTTATGCGTATCTGGATATCGGTTTTAACTCGCTGATTTCGAACATCCGTCAATATAAAAATAAAGCCGGATTGCTCGACACCGCCCGTATGAAAAGCGATACCCAGTGGGTTATCGATTCCATGCGCGTGAAAACACCAGGGCATAAAACCAGTATTGGCTCTTTGTCTGGCGGGAACCAGCAAAAAGTCATTATCGGGCGCTGGTTATTAACCAATCCTGAAATATTAATGCTGGATGAACCAACTCGTGGGATTGACGTTGGCGCTAAATTTGAAATTTACCAGTTAATCACCGAGTTGGCTAAAAAAGAGAAGGGGATCATTATTATCTCCTCTGAAATGCCTGAGTTGCTGGGTATTACTGACAGAATATTGGTTATGAGTAATGGACAGGTTGCGGGTATTGTTGACACAAAAACGACTTCGCAGAATGAAATATTACGCCTGGCTTCCTTGCATCTCTAATTTTTAAGGGTTCTTATTATGAAAGCATTAAATAAGAAAAGTGTGCTCACTTATTTAAAAGAGGGCGGGATTTATGTGGTACTGCTGGTCTTACTGGCCATTATTATCATCCAGGATCCCAGCTTCCTCAGTCTGGTTAACTTAAGTAACATTCTTACGCAATCTTCTGTGCGCGTGATTATTGCGCTTGGTGTGGCGGGTCTGATTGTCACACAAGGTACCGACCTGTCTGCCGGTCGTCAGGTTGGTTTAGCGGCGGTTGTCGCAGCCACCATGTTGCAGGCAATGGACAACGTCAACAAAGTCTTCCCACATCTGGAAGTGGTGCCGATCCCGCTGGTCATTCTTACCGTGTGTATCGTCGGCGCGCTGATCGGTTTGCTTAACGGTATTATCATCGCTTACCTGAACGTGACGCCGTTTATCACTACGTTGGGTACCATGATTATCGTTTACGGGATTAACTCCCTGTATTACGACTATGTGGGCTCCTCACCGATTGCCGGTTTCGATCCTGCTTTCTCCAAGTTTGCACAGGGCTTTATCCACCTGGGCGGCCTGAAGCTTTCCTACATCACCTTCTATGCGGTCATTGCTATCGCCTTCGTCTGGGTGTTGTGGAACAAAACGCGCTTTGGTAAAAACATCTTCGCCATCGGCGGTAACCCGGAAGCTGCGAAAGTATCAGGCGTTAACGTACCGTTAAACCTGATCATGATTTACGCGCTCTCTGGTGTGTTCTATGCCTTCGGTGGTTTGCTGGAAGCAGGGCGTATCGGCAGTGCGACCAACAACCTCGGCTTTATGTACGAACTCGATGCCATCGCAGCGTGCGTGGTCGGTGGCGTATCATTCGCCGGTGGTGTGGGTTCTGTGGCAGGCGTGGTAACCGGTGTGCTGATCTTCACCGTCATCAACTACGGTCTGACCTATATCGGCGTGAACCCTTACTGGCAGTACATCATCAAAGGCAGCATCATCATCTTCGCGGTGGCGCTGGACTCTTTGAAATACGCCAAGAAAAAATAAGTTATCGGGTAGTAAAAACAAAAGGCCGCGTATGCGGCCTTTTTGCTGTCGTAAATACGGAACCGGACTGCTACCCCCTTCGCAGGGGTGGGAGCTGTGTGGTTTTCACTGCTGGAATGGATTTCTGCCCACCGGTTTCGCCGGTTCAGGTTGAGGAGCGGCATCCTCGGTTTCAGCCTGAGCGGCTTCATTGGCTTCCTGCTCGGCTTTCAATTTTGCCGCTTGTTCTTCGGCGGCTTTATCCGCAGCCGCTTTATCTGCTGCTGCTTTATCAGCCGCGGCTTTGGCGATAGCGGCTTTCTTCTCGTCTTCCAGCTGTTGTTGCAGAGCCAGTAACTGCTCAGGCGTCACCGCCGGATAGCCCTGGGCATCATCAGGAATATTGTGTATCGCAGGGATTGGGATCAACGGGCCAAGGAAGCGCGGCTCGCGTTTAAGCAGATACAAATCGGTCAGCGCGCCCAGACGGGCGAAGATTTCACGGCTGCGGACGCTGAGCATGTTTTTCGGCGAAGGGACGGCAAAACATTGTGCCTGAATCCCCATATGCAACGCGATAAACAGCGCACGTTCACAGTGGAAACGCTGGGTAATAATGATGAAATCGTTGGTGTCGAAGACTTTACGCGTGCGCACGATGGAATCGAGCGTCCTGAATCCGGCGTAATCGAGCACAATGTCGCTGGCGGGGATCCCGGCGGCGATGAGGTCACGTCGCATGGTGCTCGGCTCATTGTAACTTTGCTGCGCATTATCACCACTGAGCAGCAGGTATTTTACCTTACCGCTGTTGTAAGCATTAATCGCGCCCTGTATGCGGTACAGGTAATACTGGTTGATCACGCCGGTGCGGTAATATTTTGACGTTCCGAGTACCACGCCGACCTGACGATGTGGCAGGGTCTGTACTTCGTCGTAAATATAAGGCTGGGTGCGTAAGCTGATCCACTGATCAAGCCCAATAGCGACAGCCAGCATCAGAATAATGATGCCGAAAACGCCAGCTATAAGTCGCTTAATCATAGGTATCCCTGTTATGACCAGATGGAAATCGGATCCAAGGCTACTTTACCTCTTCGGGGTTCGCAATACGTTGGACTCTGCATCGGCCGGCTTCGCGGGTTTTTTCAGCACTTTTCAGGCAATTACTTTCGAATCTGCGTAATGCGCTGCAATTTAGCCGAAAAAAAAGACCAATGCGCAGGGCATTGGTCTGGATCATGGTCAGTCAGCTTTTGACGAAAATGCTATCAGAAAGAGGTGCGTTTATAGCTGCGGTATTGCGGTGCCCAGAAGTTGTGCTCAATCGCTTTCGACAGCGAATCTTCCGACGTCACCATCGCCACGCCCTGCAACTGTGCGGCTTTGCCGACTTCCAGCGCGATGCATTTAGACACGCCCTGAATATCATCGACGTCCGGCAGCAGGGAGCCTTTACCTTCGGTCGCCAGCGGAGAACACTCTGCCAGTGTACGGCTTGCAGCCATCAGCATACCGTCAGTGACGCGGGTAGCGCCTGAAGCAATGACACCCAGACCGATGCCCGGGAAGATAAAGGAGTTATTGCACTGGGCAATAGGGTAAAGCGTGCCTTTATGGCTTACCGGTGCAAACGGGCTTCCGGTGGCCACCAGCGCCGCGCCGTCGGTCCAGTTCAGGATATCGGCAGGCGTGGCTTCTACGCGCGATGTCGGGTTGCTCAGCGGCATTACCACCGGACGCGCACAATGTTTATGCATTTCGCGGATGATTTCTTCGGTGAACAGACCCGGCTGGCCGGATACGCCGATAAGCACAGTCGGCCTGGCGTTACGCACCACATCCAGCAACGAAATGCTGTCATTCGCCATACCCCAGCTTGCCAGTGCGCTGCTTTTCTGCACCAGTTTGCTCTGGAAATCCAGCAGGTTTGGCAGTTTGTCAGTCAGCAAACCAAAGCGATCCACCATGAAGACTTTCGCACGGGCTTCTTCTTCGCTCAGGCCTTCTGATTTCATCTGCGCAACGATTTGCTCGGCGATACCACAACCGGCGGAACCCGCACCCAGGAAAGCGACAGTCTGATCACTCAGTTTGCCACCGGCGGCTTTGCTGGCGGCAATCAGGCTGCCCAGCGCCACGGAAGCTGTGCCCTGAATATCATCGTTAAAGCAGCACAGCTCGTCGCGATAACGTTCGAGGAGCGGCATGGCGTTCTTCTGCGCGAAATCTTCAAACTGCAACAGCACGTTCGGCCAGCGGATTTTTACTGCCTGAATGAACTGATCGACGAAGGCTTCATACTCTTCACCGGTAATGCGCGGATGACGCCAGCCCATATACAGCGGGTCATTAAGCAGTTGCGGATTGTTTGTCCCCGCGTCGAGCACGACCGGCAGGGTGTAGGCCGGGCTGATGCCGCCACACGCGGTGTAAAGAGACAGCTTACCAATCGGAATGCCCATCCCGCCGATGCCCTGATCGCCCAGTCCAAGGATGCGTTCACCGTCAGTTACCACCACGACTTTTACATGTTGTTTGGTGGCGTTTTGCAGCATGTCATCAATGTGAGCGCGGTTCGGATAAGAGATAAACAGGCCACGTGCGCGGCGGTAAATATCAGAAAAGTGTTCACAGGCTTCGCCGACGGTCGGGGTATAAATCACCGGCATCATTTCGCTGAGATGGCTGTCGAGAAGGCGGTAGAACAGTGTTTCGTTGGTGTCCTGAATGTTTCTCAGATAGATATGCTTATCGATGTCGGTTTTGAAATTCTGAAACTGGCGGTAAGCACGGTCGGCTTGTTCCTCGATAGTTTCAACCGCTTCCGGGAGCAACCCGTGGAGGTTGAAATTGCTGCGTTCTTCTTCGGTGAACGCACTGCCTTTATTCAGCAGCGGGAATTCTAACAGGATCGGGCCAGCGTGAGGGATGTACAGGGGACGTTTACTTTCGTATTCAAGTTCCATCGTTTTACTCTTCCGGTGTTCAGAATGTTGTTTTTTATATTTCGGAGCGGTGAGGGTAACAGAGAGGAAATAAGGATTTCAAATGACAAATGTAATGACAATGTTATGTAACTAAAGACTCCGGAATTGGAGTCTTTAGTGTTAACCCGCTCACACTATCAGCAGGTCAGCGTGCTCACATCCTGACAGCCCAGCGCGTTTAAGGTGGCGCGTGTGGCATCTTTTTGGGTGATCAGCGCCTCTTTTTGCTCAACCAGCACCGCGCGACGAACGTTCAGGCAATCTTCTCCCGACATATTCAGCAAGATTAATGCGGCCTGTAACGGAGGCAGGCTTGGGTTAAACGCAGCGTTTTCTGCGTAGCGACCAGCAAACTGTTTGCCGCTGGATGTTTCCAGTGCCACACCACTGTGCGATTTGCTGTAAGGCGCATGACTCTGGTTACAGGCATCCAGCGCAAGCAGCGCCAGCGCATCAGTCGTATCGGTTTTGAAACCGTGATCGACCTTATCCATCAGCAGGGTGGTGATATCCAGATCCTTCGGTCCGAATGAATGCGGCAGATAATCGCCCAGCGTGGCGACGTCTCTGTCCGGCAGATGAATATTCAGCGCCGTTCCGCTGGTCAGTTCATTCATAAACTGACGGCAGTGACCGCAAGGCGTGTAGTTCACGGTGATGGAAGCCAGACGGGTTTCGCCCCGCAGCCAGGCATGTGTGACTGCAGATTGCTCGGCGTGAACCGTTTGCTGCATTGGCGCACCGGCGAATTCCATATTGGCACCGAAATACAGATTGCCGGAAATACCGCGGGCAATGGCACCGACGTGGAAATGAGAAATAGGCGTGACGGAACAGGCGGCGGCCAGCGGCAGTAAAGCAAAGGCCAGCGCATCGTCATTCAATCCTGTCGCTTGTTTTATCTCTGCAACATCCGCCGCAGAGAACATTGCCGGAAAGTCGTCATGTCGCAGAAATGGCTCAAGCGCGGAGGATAAATTTTCAGGGAGTGCCGCAAAGGCGGTATGAAAACGTGCGTGCATAAACATTCGATCTCGACAGTGATTACGGTTGAACAGTTTAAAAGTCATTCCATGAATGTAGTGTGACGGATATCACTTTTTCGATGTAATAAGTTCTGGCAGATTACATTTTTGAGAGATGTTACGCAGAACAGCCGCCTTTTTAGTCCGTTCCCCAAAATCATTCGAGCTGAATCCAGGCGGTAACTGAGTGAACCCCGGGAGCATACATCAGTATGTGACCGGGGTGAGTGACCAATCTGCCGGGAGCAGATTGGTACGCGGCCAACGCAGCGTCAGCTCGAAGGATGACGGGGGATCAGTGGGACGGGAACCACTTATCATTGATCTTTTGGAATTCGCCGTTGGCTTTGATGCCTTCGAGCGCCGTGTTCAGTTTCGCCAGCAGTTCCTTATTATCAGGACGCACCGCCATGCCGACGCCGGTACCAAAGTATTGCGGATCTTTAATCAGTTCACCCACTTCACCGAGATTCGGGTTGGATTTCAGCCAGCCATTTAGCACCGCGGTGTCGCCTAACAGGCCGTCCAGGCGACCACTTTTCAGATCCAGAATCGCATTCTGATAGCTGTCATACCCGACGGTGGTGATTTCAGGGTGTTTTTCCATCAGGTATTTCTGGTGTGTGGTGCCATTTTCCAGTCCGACGCGTTTGCCTTTCAGGTCAGCGATGGACGCGAACTTGCCTTTTGGCCCGATGATCATCGCGGTATTAGCGTAGTAAGGCTGGGTAAAGGTGACCTGCTTGCTGCGCTCTTCGGTAATGTCCATGCCGGAAATGATCACATCGAAACGACGGAATTTAAGCGCCGGGATCAGACCATCAAACGGCTGATTGGTAAAGGTGCAGGTTTCCTGCATTTGCTTACACAGCGCGTTCGCCAGATCGATATCAAAACCAATAATCTGATTATCAGCACCGATCGATTCAAACGGCGGATACGTGGCGGAAGTACCGAAACGAATAGTATCTGCAGCAGTGGCAGCAAAAGCAGTGGCAGACAAAAGGGCAGCGAGGATCAGCTTTTTCATGCAATACATTCCTGTTCAAAAAATGACATTCCCTTCACGGTACAGTTTACTGATTTTATTAATATAATCGGGTAACTGGCAGGAAGTGAGACCGGTAATTAAAGTGCCATTAAATGAATTTGTATGCAATAAATTTGATTAAAAAATTATAAACTGGCATGAGGCCGGTTTTACAGGCACAAAAAAAAGGGACGATTTCTCGTCCCTTCAGGTATTTTCTGCTTAATCAGTTGCGGCGTTCAAATGCCAGCGCACGGCGTTCAATCAGACGCATCATCAGGGTCAGTAAACCGTTGACGCACAGATACACCAGACCGGCTGCACCAAAGACCATCACGTCATACGTGCGGCCATACATCAGCTGGCTGTGACCCATAACATCCATCAGCGTGATGGTGTAGGCCAGCGAGGTACTTTTAAACACCAGCACCACTTCGTTGGAGTACGACGACAGCGCACGCTTAAACGCGAAGGGCAGCAGAATGCGCAGGGTCTGCGGCTTCGACATACCCAACGCTTCACAAGATTGCCACTGACCGGAAGGAATGGCGCGTACCGCACCGGTAAACAGCTGCGTGGTATATGCCGCGCTGTTCAGCGCCAGAGCAAACATCGCGCATAGCCACGGTTGCGACAGCACTTCCCATAACCACGGAATTTCACGGATCGAAGGAAACTGACCCGGACCGTAGTAAATCAGGAAGATCTGCACCAGCAACGGGGTGCCGGTAAACAGCGTGATGTAACCTTTCACAATCTGGCTGGCGACCGGCACTTTCAGCGTCAGAATCACGGTGAAAATCATCGCCAGCAGCAGCGCCACAATCAGCGCCGCGACAGTCAGCGTCAGGCTGGTGTGCAATCCTTTGAGGACTTCAGGTAAATATTCCCACATCAGGAAGCACTCCGTTCAAAGCGGGTGGTACGCAGTTCGATGCGTTTAATCACGAACTGGCTGAACAGGGTGACAAGCAGATAAATGCAGGCCGCAATCACATACCAGGTAAACGGCTCCTGAGTACGGGTCGCGATGCTTTTGGTTTGCAGCATCAGGTCATTCACGCTGATAAGCGACACCAGCGCGGTATCTTTCAGCAGCACCAGCCACTGATTGCTCAGCCCCGGCAATGCATGACGCCACATTTGCGGCATGATCAGGCGAAAGAAAATCGCTGATTTTTTCATGCCCAGCACCTGACCGGATTCCCACTGACCTTGCGGCACGGCTTTCAGTGCGCCACGTAAAGTCTGCGATGCATAAGCCGAATACAGCAGGGAAAGGGCGATCACGCCACAGACGAACGGGCTGACTTCGAAATTCTCAATCGGCAGCTTGATCGGGATCGCGAACAGACCAAGATTGATGCTAAAGCCATCGGCCAGCACCATCAGCAGCTGAGAAGAACCGAAATAGATGAACAGCACCACCAGGATTTCCGGCAGGCCGCGCAGCACGGTGACCCACGCGGTGCCCAGCCAGCTAAGCGGCTTCCACGGCGCGGATTCCCAGACAGCGAAGATCATCGCCAGCACCAGGCCGAGGATCAGCGCACAAACGGCAAGGCCGACGGTCATCCCGGCGGCGCTTGCTAAAGGTTGGAATTCAGTCATTGATAGGCAAACTTATTGCTGGAACCATTTTGAATACAGCGTTTTGTAAGTGCCGTCTGCTTTCACTTTTGCCAGAGCATCATTCAGTTTAGTCAGCAATTCAGTATTGTTCTGACGAACCGCAACACCCAGACCGGTACCGAAGTATGTCGGGTCAGTGATTTTGTCACCGACAGCGGCCAGGTTTTTGTTCTGCTTCAGCCATTCGTTCACCACTGCGGTGTCACCGAATACCGCGTCCAGACGACCATTTTTCAGATCCAGCACGGCATTCTGATAGCTGTCGTAAGGCACGGCAGTGATTTCAGGATGCTTATCCATCAGGAATTTCTGATGAGTGGTGCCGTTTTGCATACCGACACGTTTGCCTTTCAGCGCAGCAACATCAGCGAACTGACCAGAATGCGCGATGAAAATAGCGGAGTTGTCGTAGTAAGCGTTGGTGAAGGACACTTGTTTTTCACGTTCAGGCGTGATGTCCATACCGGAAATCACCGCGTCAAAACGGCGGAATTTCAGGCTTGGGATCAGACTGTCGAAGGCCTGGTTGGTAAAAGTACAGGTTGCCTGCATCTCTTTACACATCGCATTAGCCAGATCGACATCGAAGCCCTGAATCTGATTGCTGGAGTCTACAAACTCAAACGGAGGATAAGACGCTTCCATCGCAAAACGGATGGTATCAGCCGCGCTGGCTGACAAACTGACGGTAGCCAGAACCGCGGCAATTACTAATTTTTTCATCGCTAACTCCGTAGAAAACATCAATCAATGTATTGGTGAAAATACAGTTAATGGGAAAGATAGCTGGCAAACTCTTTGGTTTGCGGCTGGGCGAAAATGGAGGCATCACCCTGTTCGACGATGCGGCCATTTTCCATATACACCACGCGGCTGGCGGTTTTACGCGCCACTTCAACCTCATGGGTCACGATAACCTGGGTAATGCCGGTGCCAGCCAGTTCGCGAATAATGCTGACGATCTGAGCAGTGATTTCCGGATCCAGCGCCGCCGTCGGTTCATCAAACAGCAGAACCTGAGGCTCCATCATCAGCGCACGGGCAATCGCAACTCGCTGTTGCTGGCCACCGGAAAGGTGCAGCGGAAAACGATCCGCGTAATCGGTCAGACGCAGACGGGTCAGCAATTTCTCGGCGCGTTGCATCGCGACATCTTTGGTCAGACCCAGAACACGCATCGGGGCTTCCAGTAAGTTGTCGAGCACGGTGCGGTGCGGCCACAGATTGTATTGCTGGAAGACCATTCCGACATTCTGACGCAGTTCACGAACGGCTTTCTCGTCCGGTTTACGGGTGAAATCGAAGGTATTACCGGCGATTTGCAACGTCCCTGAACGCGGCATTTCCAGCAGGTTCAGAACACGTAACAGGGAGCTTTTACCTGCGCCACTGGGTCCGAGTAAAACCAAAGTCTCACCGGCGGGGCAGTTAAGCTGAATGTCAAAAAGCGCCTGATGCACGCCGTAGAAGCAGTTGATGCTATTAAGTTGAATACTCATGCGCAAATAGTGAATAGCCATTGATGCCGCAGATGGTAACTTCCACAGCATAGTTATGCAACGATCGCGGCTTAAAAATTATGTGTTGCCGCAGGAAGGCTAAAGTCTAGCACAACATATTGTTAACTATCTGTGACGGGGGTGTTGGTCAATGACGTTATTCATCACTGACCAACCTTTTTCACGAGGTATTTTTAGAAAGCAGAGCGGTTACTGGTGTTCTAAAACCTGGCGTAATGTTCCGCTGGAAGCAAAATCAAGATTCGCCATGTAGCGGACATCATCGACGGTCCAGCATTTCCCTTCGCGTACCATTAACACTTCATCTTTCCAGCTGGTGGATGCGCCTTTGTCCTTCTCATGTGTGAAGGTCACGCGCAGAGGAATGTTGCGGGCGTCAGTGTTTGGAATGGTTGAGGCGCTGTCCACAGAAGCGGACGTCGGGCCATCAAACAGGCTGGAGAAGATATCGCCGTCGACTGCGCCGTTACCGGTTTTTTCATTCGGTGTGGCGGCGAGATCCACTTTAGGCTGTGACTGCGCTTTGAGTAACGCATTATACAACGCCGTACTCAGGTAAGGCCGGTAAGCGGCAAGCTGGCTGGAGTTTGGTAAACCGCTGCCGCCTTGCTTAATGCGGAAATCATAGAATTGCTGAGCCACGCTGTCCGGGCCGCCGTCGACACACGGCGCGGTACGGCTGCCAATGTCCTTGTATGCAGGTTCGACCGTGGTGCAGGCATTTAACATGAACACCAACGGGATTGCGGCGACAAGAGTTTTCTTTTTCATCGTATTCCTTACTGAAAGATTGAACATTTTCACCATGACTTTCTTTACCATACAGTATAAAACCGATTTGGCTTAATGCATGGCGAAGAGAAAATCAGTCACCGGCTGATACCTCGATGCCGCACGCATGGTTTATGCTGTAAATGAAATGAATGCCAGGCTTTGGACGACAACTGATAAGGAATACTCATGCAAGTTTCAACTACTCCGACCCTCGAAGGTTTCACTATCGCTGAATATTGTGGCGTGGTGACAGGCGAAGCGATTTTAGGCGCGAATATTTTCCGTGATTTCTTTGCCGGTGTGCGCGATATCGTCGGCGGGCGCTCAGGCGCGTATGAAAAAGAGCTGCGCAAGGCGCGTGAAATTGCTTTCCGTGAACTGGAAGAACAGGCGAAAGAACGTGGCGCGAATGCCGTTGTCGGTATTGATATCGATTATGAAACCGTGGGCAAAGACAGCAGCATGCTGATGGTGAGCGTCTCCGGTACGGCTGTCATTGTGCATCGCAAATGATCGGCCAGCGTATCAGGCGTGGTCTGTTAACCGCCGCTTTACTGATGCTGGCCGGTTGTCAGCACGCCAGCCAACAGCCGGACGATGCACCGTTCCGGCTGGAAACTACGCGACAGGCGCAGGGTGCGGATCAGCGGATCCGCTTTCTGGTCATCCACTATACTGCGGAAGATTTCCACAACGCATTAAATACGCTAACCGATGAGCACGTCAGTGCGCATTACCTTATTCCGGCAAAACCGCCGCTGGAAGACGGTAAACCGGTGGCGTGGCAACTGGTACCGGAAAATATGCGTGCCTGGCACGCGGGTGCCAGTGGCTGGCGCGGGCGCACCAATCTGAACGATACGTCGGTGGGTATCGAGCTGGAAAACAAAGGCTACAGCCATTATCTGCTCGGCAAAAAGTTCTATCCGTTCCCGCCTGCGCAAATTGATTTGCTGGCAAATTTGAGCAAAGAGATTGTCGCACGTTATCAGATTGAGCCACGCAATGTGGTGGGACACAGTGATATTGCGCCGCAGCGCAAGGACGATCCCGGGCCGTTATTTCCGTGGCAGGAAATGGCGAAACGCGGCGTGGGCGCCTGGCCGGATGCGAATGTGGTGAAGCAGTATCTTGCGGGGCGCAATCCGCAACAGCCGGTGGATCAGGCGCATTTACTGGCCTTGCTGAAAGCGTACGGATACACAGTGGACGATAATATGACACCGCAGCAACAAAAGCGGGTGATTGCAGCGTTCCAGATGCATTTCAGGCAGAGTGATTATCGCGGGAATGCGGATGCCCAGACCGAAGCCATTGCGCAGGCGTTGTTGCAGCAGTATCCGGATCCCAATAGCTGATCAGCGCGGCTGACCATTGCGGTCAGTCGCACTTTTGTCAGTCTCGTTTTGGCCCGATACCGTGCAGTCCCTGAAGTTTACCGTGATCGCGCAGCCAGTCGGCGGTGCGGATAATCCCCTGATCGAGCGAAATCACCGGCACGTAGCCAAGTTCTTTCTGCGCACGTTGGGTATCCAGCGTCAGGTCAAAATTCAGTTTTGCCACGCTGTAATGTGTCAGCACCGGTTCTTTATGGGAGCTTTTGCTGATGCGCTCCATGCCCCGCGCCATCATATCCAGCAGCGGATACGGCACTGAGCGGATGCGGTATTTGATATCCAGATTTTCCATCAGCTGTTTGACCAGCGTACGCAGCGGGCGGGGTTGCTGATTAGTGATATTGAATGCGCGGCCAGATTCTGTGGCTTGTGTTTGGGTTGCCAGCCACATCGCATGGACGGCGTTTTCAACATACGTCATGTCTACCAGCGCTTCACCGCCGCGCGGCAGCATCAGCGTTCCGCCATATTTCAGCATCTGCATCAGGCGCGGCAACAGCACGTTATCGTGCGGGCCGAAAATACCCTGTGGTCGCAAAATAGTGAAATGGGTTTGCGGGTTAGACATCGCCAGCGTGTGGATCACCTGCTCACCGGCGGCTTTACTGCGCGCAAAAGAGTTGGCGAAACGGTGCGGACGGAAGTCTTCCTGAATATCCCGATGATGATGGAAATCGAAATAGATGGCCGGTGATGAAATATGGACGAAGTTTTCTACGCCATAAGCCGCAGACCACTCGCCCAGACGTCGCGTCGCGCGCACATTCGCCAGTTCGAATTCCTGTTCGCTGCCCCAGGGCGACATCAGCCCCGAACAGTGCCAGACGGTATCGATATCGGCCAGCAGTGCTTTCGCCTGCGAGGAGATAAGCGTGGTGAGATCGGCATGAATAAATTCTGCGCCCATTTTTTGCAAAAGTGAGCCCATAGCGGCATTACGTCCTGTCGCTCTGACTTTAATGCCTTTATTTCGCAGAAACTCGACGGCGTTACGCCCTAAACCGCTGCTCGCGCCGGTAACCAAAACCTTCATATACAGGCCAATGCCTTCAGAAATAGAGAAAAAATGTTTGCTGCGTCGGAGTTCTGGCACCCCTGAGCAATAAGGGTGCCATTCTTTCGTGAAATTGTGCGGGTTGCAATGAGAAAGGGTGCAAGCTGTGTGCGAAAGCGGATTAATTAACCCCCTTTAGCGTCCGCAACGATCTTTCTGACGGGCCAGGCTGGCGATACGCTTTGCCATGCCACGAAAAATAAACTGATGAGCGGGCATCATACTGAACCAGTACAGCAGACCGCTGAATCCGGCAGGGTGCCACCACGCACGAACATCCAGACTGCGGCTTTCACCATTATCGGTGATGGTGAAGGTCAGACGTCCTAAACCCGGCGCTTTCATGCCGAACAGCAACGCCAGTTCGCGCTGAGGTTTCAGACCGATCACTTTCCAGCCATCAATTTTATCGCCAATTTTCAGGAAATCCCGATCCGGACGACCGTATTTCACACCGCCGCCGAGTAGATCGTCCATGCGCGCGCGGGTTTTCCATAATCCGTTGGCATAATAATAGCCTTCCTGACCGCCAAGTTGCTGCACGACTTTCCAAAGCGAGGCTTTTGAGGCGGACGTTTCCAGCGTGAAACCGGCTTGCTTCGGGTAATAACCGTAACCGGGACGCCAGCGCGCACGGGCATCCGGATCATATCCCCAGTCCGGTGAATCCATCACCTGCTTTTGTTCCTGCTCAAGCGTGCTGCAGATCGCGTCATCAATTGAGATCAAATCCTGTGGAATCAATCTTTGCAATTCTGCGCTGTCGGCGGGCAAATCATGGTTCAGCCCCTGGATAAGTGCCTTTGCGAGCGACGTCGGAACAGACGTGATCAGACTGAGAAAATACACCGAAACAAAAGAAGTCGGCAGGGGAATGGGGATCAGCCAGCGGCGTTTTCCGCTCATGGCGATAAAGCGTTCAAACAACGTCTGATAGCTGATGTACTCCGGCCCGGCGGCTTCCAGAACACGGTTCTCAGTGGCCGGTAATGTCACCAGGCCCTGTAAATAATTGAGCAGATTTTCCAGCGCAACCGGTGAGGATTTTGAACGCACCCAGCGAGGTGGCGTCAGTACCGGCAGGTTATAGACCATGTCCCGCATCACTTCGAACGCCGCTGAACCCGCGCCAATGACAATGCCGGTGCGCAGCTCGGTCACCGGAATATTGCTCATGCGCAGCAAATCACCGGTCAGTTTTCTGGCCTGTAAATGCGGGGAGTGATTGTCTTCAGGCTGCATCGAACCGAGATAAACGATGTGCTTTATCTGAGAGTCTTTCAGTGCCAGCAGGGTATGCTGCGCCGCCTGCCGCTCTTTCTCCAGAAGGTCATCATCTTCCGTCATGGCGTGAACCAGATACACCAGCACGTCAGCGCCTTCAAAGGCAGCGGCCAGTGTTTTACTCTGATAAACATCGGCAAAACAGCAGCGCACATGCGGCCATTTTTGCTGTTGCAGCCACTCTATCCGGCGTGCGGCTGCCGTCACCTGAAAACCATTCCGGCTCAGGTGGGCGGTAAGGTGTTGTCCTATATATCCGCTGGCACCGAGAATGACGACCCGGCCAGTTTGTGTCGAGATTGGCATTTCCATTTGCTCAGTCAGTGTAGGGCGAGAATTCAGAAAGTACGGCGATAACCCGCAGGTTACCGCCGCAGACATAACGGACTATCAGGCGTGCTGGTGCAGGAATTCCTGCCACAGTGCGACCACTTTTTGCAGGTCTTCGCGGCTGATATTGATGTGCGTCAGCACGCGGGTCACAGGACCTGCGCTGATGATCACGCCGCGCTCGCGCATCCACGGGCCCATTTTAGCAGCCAGTTCCGCGCTTTGCTTGATGTAGAGCACGTTGGTTTGCGCACCGGGCTCTGCGATTTCAACGCCGATTTTGCTTAGTTCTTCTGCCAGCCACTGCGCATTGTCGTGGTCATCTTTCAGACGTGCGACGTTATTTTCCAGCGCATAAATCGCCGCCGCTGCCAGAATGCCCGACTGACGCATACCGCCGCCGGTCATTTTGCGCCAGCGGTTAGCACGCTGGATATACTCTTTGCTGCCGACCAGCAGTGAGCCAACCGGCGCACCCAGACCTTTCGACAGGCAAATGGTCAGCGTGTCGCAATACTGTGTAATTTCACGCAGTTCAACGTTTTGCGCCACGGCCGCATTCATAATGCGCGCGCCGTCGATATGCAATGCCAGTCCTTTTTCACGGGTGAACGCGTAGGCCTTTTGCAGATAATCCAGCGGAAGCACTTTGCCGCTGTGCGTGTTTTCCAGGCTCAGCAGGCGGGTACGCGCGAAATGGATATCATCGGGTTTGATGGCTGCGGCCACTTTATCCAGCGGAATAGAACCGTCGGCGTCCATGTCCAGAGGCTGCGGCTGAATGCTGCCGAGTACCGCAGCGCCGCCTGCTTCATACATATAGTTGTGGGCTTTCTGGCCGACAATATATTCTTCGCCACGCTGGCAGTGCGTCAGTAACGCCACCAGATTGGCCTGCGTTCCGGTCGGTAAAAACAGCGCGGCTTCTTTGCCGCAAAGTTGTGCCGCCATGTCCTGTAAAGCGTTTACCGTTGGGTCATCGCCGTAGACATCATCGCCGACTTCAGCGCTGGCCATGGCCTGACGCATAGCTTCACTGGGGCGGGTTACGGTATCACTGCGTAAGTCGATCAACGTGGCTTCCTTCTGGGTGAATGCCCGTCATACCTCGAATTGCTGATGCGTTGACTGCGTTTACTCACCCCGGTCACTTAGTTATCTAAGCTTCCGGGGACTCGCAAACTTGTCGCCTTATTTCAATCCGGACTATTTAGGGCTGCATATGAGAGTTTGTCTAATCATGCACTATAGCCCTGTCAGGGTTATCGCAGCCAGTTGGTTTTTGCCAGATCGACCACTTCGTCGCCGCGGCCGCTGATCACTGCGCGCAACATGTAAAGGCTGAAGCCTTTTGCCTGCTCGAATTTAATCTGCGGCGGCATTGCCAGTTCTTCGGTGGCGGTGATCACGTCAATCAGTACCGGCCCTTCGTAGGCGAAGGCATCCTGCAAAGCCGTGTCGATATCAGACGCTTTCTCGACACGGATCCCTTTGATACCCGCGGCTTCGGCAATGGCGGCGAAATCCGGGTTTTTCAGTTCGGTACCGTCAGTCAGGTAACCGCCTGACTTCATTTCCATCGCCACAAAGCCCAGCACGCTGTTGTTGAAAATGATGATTTTCACCGGCAGCTTTTGCTGCGCCAGCGTCAGGAAATCCCCCATCAGCATCGCGAAACCGCCGTCACCGCACAGCGCAACGACTTGACGCGAACGGTCGATGGCCTGCGCGCCAATTGCCTGTGGCATGGCGTTAGCCATTGAGCCGTGGTTGAAGGAACCGAGCAAACGGCGCTGGCCGTTCATTTGCAGATAACGACATGCCCACACGGTCGGCGTACCGACGTCGCAGGTGAAAATCGCATCTGCTGCGGCAAAACGGCTGATCTGCTGTGCCAGATATTGCGGGTGAATGGCCTGCTTGTCGTTCGGCGTGGCCAGCCCGTCGAGATCTTTACGTGCCTCTTCGTAATGCTTCAGCGCTTTGTCGAGGAATTTGCGTTCGTTCTTCACCTGCAACTGCGGCAGAAGGGCGGTCAGGGTAGATTTGATGTCGCCGACCAGCGCCATATCCACGTGACAATGCGCGCCGATGCTGCCCGGATTGATATCAATCTGAATGATTTTGGCATCGGTCGGATAAAACGCCCGATACGGGAATTGCGTGCCGAGCAGGATCAGCGTGTCGGCATTGAGCATGGCGTGGTAACCGGAAGAAAATCCGATCAGACCGGTCATCCCGACGCTGTAAGGATTGTCCCATTCGATATGTTCTTTACCGCGCAGTGCATGGACAACCGGCGCTTTCAGGGTTTCAGCCAGCTTAATCACTTCGTCATGCGCACCCGCACAACCGCTGCCGCACATCATCGTAATGTTCGTCGAACCATTCAGCAGTTCGGCCAGCTTTTCCAGTTCGGTAGGCTGTGGTGTGACTTTAGGCAGTACGGGCGGATACCAGCTGACTTTGGCGTCTTCCGGCGCAGGTTTAAGCGCCACGTCGCCTGGCAGCACAATCACGGACACGCCACGGTTGAGAATGGCTTTGCGCATGGCAATCGCCAGCACCTGCGGCAACTGTTCGGGATTACTGATCAGCTCGCAGTAGTGGCTGCATTCGCGGAATAATTCTGTCGGATGGGTTTCCTGAAAATAGCCGCTGCCGATTTCGCTCGACGGAATATGCGCGGCAATCGCCACCACCGGAACATGATTACGGTGGCAGTCGAACAAACCGTTGATCAGATGCAGGTTGCCGGGCCCGCAGGAACCGGCGCACACCGCCAGTTCACCGGTAATTTGCGCTTCGGCACCGGCGGCAAAGGCGGCGACTTCTTCGTGGCGCGTGCCCAGCCATTCAATAGTCCCCATGCGGTTCAGGCTGTCGCTGAGCCCGTTCAGGGAGTCGCCGGTGACGCCCCAGATCCTTTTTACGCCTGCTGCTTCAAGAGTTTTCGCCAGGTATGCTGCTACGCTTTGTTTCATAGTCCCTCCGGTGCGCCCGTCATCCTTCGAGCTGCCTCTGCGTAGGCTGCTTTCGCGAACCCCGGTCACATACTTATGTATGCTCCCGGGAATTCACTCAGTTGCCGCCTTGATCCAACTCGAATGATTTAGGGCTAATTTTCAAATAAGTGGATTAAGCATAGTCCACTGATTACATCCTTGAATGTTCAGCCTTAAACCATACAAAAATATGCGGGGTAGGGAGGTGAAGATTTGTAAATCTGCCCGCGAAGACTGTAAAAAGTCATGTGCGGGCAGTGAGTTAATGCGTGATCAGGCGAGGGTGACGTCACCCTGAAGCTGACAGCTACAGGCCAGCACATAACCCTTGGCGACTTCTTCATCGGTCAGCGTCATGCGGCTGGTGGTCTGATAATCGCCGGAAAGTATCCGGGTTTTACAACTGCCGCAGACGCCTGCACGGCAGGCAGCGGTGACCGGCAAACTATGCTGTTCCATGGCAGCCAGCAATGTCGTTCCCACCGGAACGCGGTAATTCTGTAACGGCATCAGGCGTGTCAGCGTCAGTTGCTGATCGGCAGATACCACGGTTTCAATCGCCTGAAATTGCTCTTTGACGATGTTGCCCGCCGCCACACCGAGTTCTTTTGCCCAGTCACCCGCCAGTTGCATATAGGGCGCGGGGCCACAAATCATCACGCGTCGTGTCTTAATATCCGGCACCCGGCTTTGCAGTAAATCCTGACTCAGACGCCCTGCGATTTGCCCCGGCAGTGCACCATTTTCAGCAAGAAGGGTCAGATTCAGTTGCGGATAGCGCGCCGCCAGCTGCTGCCATTCGCTGGCAAAGATAGTGTCCTGCGGGCTGCGCACGCTGTAAAACACCTGTACGCTTTGCGCCGGATGATGTGCCAGAACATCGCGCGTGATCGACATCACCGGCGTCACGCCGCAACCTGCAGCCAGTAAGAGCAAGGGCTGTTCCGTGTCGCAGGTGAATTCCCCTTGCGCGTCACTCAGCCACAGATAATCACCGGGTTTTACCTGCTCATTCAGCCACTCTGAACCTGCGCCTCCTTCAATGCGGCGCACCGTCAGCTGAATAAAACGGCTCTGGCCCGGAGTGGAAGACAGCGTATATGCGCGCTGTACGTCGCCACTCTGGCCGATATTGACCAGCGCAAACTGGCCGGGGCGATACGGATATACATCGTGATTTATCAGCGACAGCGTGCGGACATCCGGTGTTTCCTGCGTGACGGAATACACCTGCATACGGTTCTGGCACAGCGCGGTCGGCTGATCGGGAAATAAAGGAAAATTCATTTCAGCTTACTCCGGCAGCATGGTTTTCAGATCCTGCTCAACCGAAGTGATTGCGCGCAGGCCAAATTTTTCATTCAGGATTGCCAGCAGGTTATCGGTCAGGAAGGCAGGTGCTGTCGGACCGGTAGCGATATTTTTTACGCCGAGCGACAGCAGCGTCAGCAGGATCACAATGGCTTTTTGTTCAAACCAGGAAAGCACCAGACTCAGCGGTAAATCATTCACACCGCAGCCTAATTTCTCGGCCAGATTGACCGCCAGAATAATGGCAGAGTAGGCGTCGTTACACTGGCCGACGTCCAGCAGGCGCGGCAGGCCTTCGATGGAACCGAAATCCAGTTTGTTAAAGCGGTATTTGCCACAGGCCAGCGTCATGATCAGGCAATCCTGCGGTACGCTGCGTGCCAGATCGGTGAAGTAACTGCGCTCGCCGCGGCTGCCGTCGCACCCGCCGATCAGGAAGATATGGCGCAGTTTTTTAGCGGCGACGAGATCAATCACGGTATCCGCCGCGCCGAGCAACGTCTGGCGGCCAAATCCGACCGTTATTTCCTGCTCAATTTCGCTGTAACGGAAGCCCGGAAGCTGCAAGGCCTGCGCGATCACCGGCGCAAAATTTTCACCTTCCAGATGCTGGACGCCCGGCCAGCCGACGATGCTGCGTGTCCAGATCCGGTCGCCGTAGTTGCCGACGTTCGGGTCAATAATGCAGTTGGACGTCATCACCACCGGCCCCGGGAATTTCGCGAATTCCACCTGCTGATTTTGCCAGCCGCTGCCGTAGTTACCGGCCAGATGCGGGAATTTTTTCAGTTCCGGATAACCGTGGGCAGGCAGCATTTCGCCGTGGGTATAAATATTGATGCCGGTACCGGCGGTTTGCTCGAGCAGCATCTGCAAATCTTTCAGGTCATGGCCTGAAATCAGAATCGCTTTACCCGCCAGCGGACGGACATTGACGTTGGTCGGCTGAGGGTGACCATAGGCATCGGTTTCGCCCTTATCCAGAATTTCCATCACACCAAAGTTCATTTTGCCGATTGCCATCGCGTTTGCGAGCAGTTCCCCCATGTCCGCTGGCTGCGTGCCGAGCCACGCCATCAGACGGTGATATTCGGCGTAAATAGCGGGGTCAGACTGACCCAAAACGTGCGCGTGCTCCATGTATGCCGCTGCACCTTTCAGGCCGTACAAACACAGCATCCGCAGGCCATGAATGTCATCGCCAATCTGCGCTTTGTCGCCGTTCAGCGCAAAATGCTGCGCCTGTTTTTGCAGCTCGTGGAGTTTATCGCTGACCAGTTCCAGCGCCGCCAGCGGATGGCTGACGGTGATTTGCGGATCCATCAGGCGGCAACGCACGGCCAGAGATTCGCGGTGGGTAATGGCTTCACGGGCGTAGCCGACGATGCGGTCAGAATCGAAATTCACATTAGTCAGGGTGGAGAAAAAGGCGCGGGGCGCGAAGCTGTCGATCTCTTCATCGATAATCCCGTAGCCTCGTGCGGTCAGCGCCCATGCGGACAGGCCTTCGAGCACGGCGACCAGTAAATCTTGTAAATCAGAGGTTTCCGCCGTTTTGCCACACATTCCCTGCGCATAAGCGCAGCCATTGCCCGCCGGGGTACGGACTGTTTGTTCACATTGCACACAAAACATCATGAGGTCCTTTTTTAAAGTTGCATTTTAAATGCTTGTTTTAATGCAAGCCTAAAACTGGCAGGGACGGAAATGAAGGGGTTTTTAGGACTAAGTGAAGGGGAATTGATTTATCGCAAGTTTTACAGGTGAGTGCCCGCTGCCGGAAAGCAGCGGGAAAACAAGTATCAGGCGGAGAAAAAGGCCATCAGCACAGGCGCTATCAGGCTTAATACGAATCCGTGAACGACGGCGGGCGGAACCATATCCAGGCCGCCACTGCGCTGTAACACCGGCAGGGTGAAGTCCATTGACGTGGCACCGCACAAGCCGAGCGCCGTCGAGCGGCTGGTACGCACCAGCGTCGGGATCAGCATAATGGCGCACAGTTCGCGGGCCAGGTCGTTAAAGAACGCGGCGCTGCCGATCACCGGGCCAAAAGAATCGGTAAGCACAATGCCGGAAAGCGAATACCAGCCGTAGCCGGAGGCGAGCGCAAGGCCGGTTTTCAGCGGCAGGCCGAGCAATAACGCGGCGATTGCACCACCAGCTAAGGCGCTGACGGCGACCACCACCCCGACCATCATTCCGCGACGGTTAAGGATAATCTGTCGCAGCGTCATGCTGCTGTTGCGAAGCTGTATACCGACCAGTGCCAGCAGGAATAACAGCGCAATTTCGCTGGCTTGCGAGGCGAAGGTCAGCCAGTGCCATTGGGTCAGGCCGAGCGCGAAACCACCGATCACCACACCGCATAACTTCAACGATTCCAGCGCCATGTGAATACGCGACGGCAGTTTTTCCTGTTTGTGCTCTGATTTCCACGGACGGCGGCGTTCGAGCAGCCACAACGCGGCGTAGTTCATCACAAAAATGCACAGGAAACACACTGCCGCATATTTGAAAATCAGCAGTAAATTTGTGCTGAGATTATCGAGGAAAGCCAGACTGATGCCCATAATGAAAAGGATGACGTACACCATCCAGCTCAGCAACTGATTAACAATATGCAGCAGGGGCCGGTTTTTTAGCGGAATAAGGTAGCCGGCGATCAGCGGCAGGAGAATAATTAACAGCCCGGAATACATGATGCAAAAGTCCCTGAAAAGTGAGATCCCATAAGTGGAACGCGGCGCAGAAAAGGCCGCCCGCCACGCTAACGAAAAGTTATCTGACTGTAAAGCAGCTTCGGCACGCAGAGATATCTTTGCACGCTTGACCTGAACCATTTTTTAACGCCATGCTCAGGAAAGTTTTGAGCGCACAGGAGGCGTCTGATGTATCTGGAACGTATTGATATTGTCGGTTTTCGCGGGATTAACCGCCTGTCTTTAACGCTGACACAGCCCGCTCAACGTGGCGCATCGATTACCGGCGCCTCCCGACAGGGGGAGGGCGAATCCTTTCCGACCAACACCGTTCTCATCGGTGAGAATGCCTGGGGTAAATCCAGTCTGCTCGACGCGTTAACTCTGCTGCTTTCTCCGGAACCCAAACTGTACTGCTTTAAAGAAGAGGACTTCTATTTCCCCGCCGGCGAGGAGGAATCCAAATCCCAGTACCTGCACGTGGTATTTACGTTCTGTGAGAATCAGGCCGGTCATCATATGTCGCCGCGGTTTAATTCACTCTCACCGCTTTGGGTGAAATGTGCTGACAAACTCAACCGGATTTATTACCGGCTGGAAGGCGAACTTGACGACGACGGCAGCGTCATGACGCTGCGCAGCTTCCTGTCGTCCAGCGGTCAGCCTTTAAATCTGACGACGATTGATCCGCTGGCGCAGGCTTTGATCCGCCTCAATCCGGTATTACGTTTACGCGATGCGCGTTTTATCCGCCGTCTGCGCAGTGAAACACTGGCGCCACGGCTGGCGGCTAATAACGAAGAACTGGCAAAACAACTGGATGAACTGACACGGGAGCTGGTCCACAGCCCGCAGACGCTGAAAAACAGCGAACTGCGCAGCGGACTTTCGGCGATGCAGCAGTTGCTGGAACATTATTTTGCCGAGCAGGGGACATCGAACAGTGTGCCGTGGCAGCAAAAACGTCATGGCCGCGCAGAAAGCCGCCGGGCATGGCGTTCTCTGGATAACATCAACCGTATGATTGCCGAACCCAACAGCCGCAGTATGCGGGTGATGCTGCTTGGCATGTTCTCGACGCTGTTACAGGCTAAAGGATCAGTGGTGTTGCATCCCGATGCCAGACCGCTGTTGCTTATCGAAGACCCCGAAACCCGCCTGCATCCGATCATGCTTTCTGTGGCGTGGGGCCTGCTGGATCAGCTGCCGTTGCAGCGGATCACCACCACCAATTCTGGCGATTTGCTTTCCCTGGTACCGGTCGAACAAATTTGTCGTCTGGTGCGTGAATCCGGTCGCGTGGCTGCGTATGGCATTGGTCCGGAAGGGCTGAGTCTGGAAGACAGCCGCCGCATTGCGTTTCATATTCGCTTCAACCGGCCGTCTTCTTTGTTCGCCCGTTGCTGGTTGCTGGTTGAAGGGGAAACGGAAGTCTGGTTGCTGAATCAGCTGGCGCGGCAATGTGGTTATCATTTTGAATCTGAAGGGATCAAGGTCATTGAGTTTGCGCAGTGCGGGCTTAAGCCGTTGCTGCGTTTTGCCCGGCAAATGGGTATTGAATGGCATGCGCTGGTCGATGGTGATGAAGCGGGGCGAAAATACGCCGCGACGGTGATGGCTAATGTGGAAAGCCATGAAGATACGTTGCGTTACCGGCTGACGGCCTTACCTGCACAGGACATTGAATATTTTCTGTATCGCGAGGGTTTTGAAGATGTTTACCGCAAAAATGCGGGAATACCGGATAACGCGCCAATGTCGCCAAGGCGCATTCTTGATAAAGCTGTTCACCGCAGTTCGAAGCCGGATCTGGCAATAGACGTGGCGATGGCGGCATCGTTGCGGGGAACCTCATCGATTCCCCCGTTGCTGCGACAGATGTTTTCCCGCGTGGCCTGGCTGGCGCGCGGGAGAGCCGATTAAGCAGCCTGAGTTTGGGCGACAGTAACCGGATTGCCGTGTCCGCTGGTGAATGTCTGGCGGATCTGGCTTTCCAGGTCATCTAACAGCAGATAACGGCGGCGGTACTCGGAACGGCGTTTACTGGCGATTTCTTCCAGCGGGCGGTGCGCAATCTGGCGGGGCAGATGGAAATAACCGTCTTCGCCCTGTTTTGCATCCAGCGTTTCCCAGAAGCTGTCGTAATCGGCATACACCATCCCTTTACGTTTTTTGTAACGCGGATCCTCATAAATATGCGTGTGGTTGCCGACGGCAATCAGTTGCGTCATGCCTGTTACATCCGCCAGCGTTGTCAGCGCTTCAATCACCAGACGTTTCGGGAACAACCCATGGCAGGCTTTAGTAGCTGTCTGAATTTCCTGGTGATCCACATGGGCGCGCGGCCCCTGCAATGCGCCAATAAACAGCGTCGGCTGACCCTGATACTCAATAAAAGAGAACGTCACGATAGCAATCGGTTCTCCCTGCTGATTATTGAAGGACAGCGTCGCTTCGCCTTCTTTATCCAGACGGCTGACGGCGTTAAAGGTAATGGCATAACGCTGATCTTCTTTACCGGTCAGGGTGGCAATCGCCATCGGTTTTTTATTCAGATAGCCGTGATTAATGGCGTCCGGCAGGCAGTCCTGGATCATATCGTAATGATCGGTGATCCGCTTCAGGGCCTGAGCCTGATTGATATTGGCTGCCTGATAGGTGCGATGTAATTTCGCTGGCAGGCCGGGCATTGCCAACAGAATTTCATCACGTTGCGGATGCTGCGCCAGATAATCGAGCAGTGCAAACGTTCTGCGCGGCTGCTTCAGCGTGCGGAAAAGGAATTTAAGGCGATAGCGCGGTAATTTCCAGGACGGCCCCGGCGTGATGCGGTTGGTGAGGAGTGCCTTCATCAACTGCAAGCCTGAAAGCGGGGCTTTTTCTACGCCAGGATAATGGAGAGTCGTCATGGTCTTTACCTGTTATTTGCAACCGGGTTTTTGTTACCGATATTTCAACAGGAGCTGCATAAACGACTGTGCAACGGGGAAAAGTATGGAGAAATTGAACGTGATTTGTTGAGATTGTGTTTAGATTTGATTTTGTTTATGTCGTGTCTTAGCAATTGGTGTCTAAAAAATGTACTTTATTTTCGTAAAGAGGGCTTGAAGCCTGAGCCATTCTCCCCCATAAATAAAAATGCCAGTCAGTGAGTGACCGGCATTTGCAGTAGACGTGTTATCTGAGACGTGATGCTGAACCGGTCAGGCGACCGCTTCACTTTCCACTGGAATAATGAGGCTGGCATGATTCCCCTTTGGGCCTTCATGAACGTCGAAATTGACCTGCTGGCCGGCTTTTAAAGTCCGGTAACCCTCCATCTGTATTGTGGAGTAGTGAGCGAAGATGTCTTCACCGCCATTTTGCGGGCAAATGAAGCCAAAGCCTTTAGCATTATTGAACCATTTAACCGTACCCGTCTGCATGCTTCTACATCCCTCTCATGACTAGTCTGGTAGTAAATAGATAAAGCCAGTTGAGTGAGCACGTAGGCCAGAACGTCGGCGATAAGTGCCTGTTCAGGCCGGTTTAAACCCCGTCCGGCTCACGAATTTACACTCTAGTGGAATAGAGAAAGACGTCAAGGAAACGGCATTTGTCCCGGGGGAGCAGATAACCAAAGTTTGAAGCAGGTAACGCTATTGACATATTTTGTTAAATTTTCATCCGCGTTATCGGTTGCACGTAAAACATTTTGTGCAGCGGCAAGGTGAGGCCAGAGATGGTAAAATACGGTAATAACGGCGTGAGGCTCTGCAGAAAGCCTTCATGCTTGTGTATTTGGCTTCCGATACGATCTTCACAGGTGATGAACAGGCAATGGGCAATAATCAAGACTGGCTAAATTTTGAACATTTGGCGGCGGATAAGCAAAAGGATGAGGTAAAACCGCCATCTATGTATAAAGTTATATTAAACAACGACGATTACACTCCAATGGAATTTGTGATTGACGTTCTGCAAAAGTTCTTTTCTTATGATATTGAACGTGCAACGCAACTGATGCTCCAGGTGCACTACAGAGGCAAAGCGATATGCGGTGTTTATACAGCCGAAGTCGCGGAAACCAAGGTCGCACACGTAAATGAGTACGCCAAGGAGAATGAGCATCCGTTGCTGTGTACGCTGGAAAAAGCCTGATTAAGGCAATCTATTTGGGAGGTGCCTATGCTCAATCAAGAACTTGAACTCAGTCTCAACATGGCTTTCGCAAGAGCCCGTGAGCACCGGCATGAGTTTATGACCGTGGAGCACCTGTTGCTGGCGTTGCTCAGCAACCCTGCTGCCCGTGAAGCGCTTGAAGCTTGTACAGTCGATCTGGTGGCATTACGCCAGGAGCTGGAAGCCTTCATCGAGCAAACCACACCCACCTTACCCGCCAGTGAAGAGGAACGTGACACCCAGCCTACGCTGAGTTTCCAGCGCGTTCTGCAACGTGCGGTATTCCACGTGCAATCTTCTGGCCGCAGCGAAGTCTCGGGCGCTAACGTTCTGGTCGCGATTTTCAGCGAACAGGAATCTCAGGCAGCCTATCTCCTGCGCAAACATGACGTCAGCCGCCTTGATGTGGTGAACTTTATTTCGCATGGCACCCGTAAAGATGAATCGGGCAGCCAGGCGCAAAACAATGCGGAAAACCCAGTTAACGAAGAGCAGTCGGCGGGGGAAGATCGTATGGAGAACTTCACCACTAATCTCAACCAGTTAGCGCGTGTAGGTGGTATTGATCCGCTGATTGGCCGTGACAAAGAACTGGAGCGCGCCATTCAGGTGCTCTGCCGTCGCCGTAAGAATAACCCGCTGCTGGTGGGTGAATCCGGCGTGGGTAAAACCGCGATTGCCGAAGGTCTGGCATGGCGAATCGAGCAGGGCGATGTGCCGGAAGTGATGGCCGACTGCACCCTGTATTCTCTGGATATCGGTTCGTTGCTGGCGGGCACTAAATACCGCGGTGATTTCGAAAAACGTTTCAAATCTCTGCTGAAACAGCTGGAGCAGGATAAGAACAGCATCCTGTTTATTGATGAAATTCACACGATCATTGGTGCCGGTGCGGCATCGGGCGGTCAGGTGGATGCGGCAAACCTCATCAAGCCATTGCTTTCCAGCGGGAAAATCCGCGTGATCGGTTCCACCACGTATCAGGAATTCAGCAATATCTTTGAGAAAGACCGTGCTCTGGCACGTCGCTTCCAGAAAATTGATATTACTGAGCCAAGCGTGGAAGAAACGGTTCAGATCATTAACGGCCTGAAAACCAAATACGAAGCGCATCACGATGTGCGTTACACCGCGAAAGCGGTGCGTGCGGCGGTTGAGTTGTCGGTCAAATATATCAATGACCGTCATCTGCCGGACAAAGCCATCGACGTCATCGACGAAGCGGGCGCGCGCAGCCGGTTAATGCCGGTCAGCAAACGCAAGAAAACCGTTAACGTCAGCGATATCGAAAGCGTTGTGGCGCGTATTGCCCGCATTCCGGAAAAAACCGTGTCTGCGACAGACCGCGATGTGCTGAAAAATCTGGGCGATCGTCTGAAAATGCTGGTCTTCGGACAGGATCCTGCGATTGAAGCACTGACTGAAGCGATCAAAATGAGCCGCGCCGGTCTGGGTCAGGATCACAAGCCTGTCGGTTCGTTCCTGTTCGCCGGTCCTACCGGTGTGGGTAAAACAGAAGTCACGGTACAGCTGGCGAAAGCGCTGGATATCGAACTGCTGCGCTTTGATATGTCGGAATACATGGAACGTCATACGGTCAGTCGTCTGATCGGTGCGCCTCCGGGTTATGTCGGCTTTGACCAGGGCGGTTTGCTGACGGATGCGGTGATTAAACATCCTCACGCCGTGGTGCTGCTCGATGAAATCGAAAAGGCGCATCCGGATGTCTTCAACCTGCTATTGCAGGTGATGGACAACGGCACGCTGACTGATAACAACGGGCGCAAGGCTGATTTCCGTAACGTGATTTTGGTAATGACCACTAACGCCGGTGTGCGTGAAACGGAACGTAAATCGATTGGTCTGATTCATCAGGACAACAGTCCGGATGCGATGGAAGAGATCAAACGTACCTTTACGCCGGAATTCCGTAACCGTCTCGACAACGTTATTTGGTTCAACCATCTGTCTACGGAAGTTATTCAGCAGGTTGTCGATAAGTTTATCGTTGAACTGCAGGCGCAGCTGGATGCGAAAGGCGTTTCTCTCGAAGTCAGCGATGAAGCTCGCGACTGGCTGACCGTGAAAGGCTACGACCGTGCGATGGGTGCGCGTCCGATGACCCGTACCGTTCAGGAAAACCTGAAGAAACCACTCGCCAACGAACTGCTGTTTGGTTCACTGGTGGATGGCGGTTCCGTCTCTGTGGCTTTGGATAAAGCGGCTGACAAGCTCACTTATCACTTCATGAGTGCGCAGAAGAAAAAACCGGAAGGTGCGGTGCATTAATTTTCATCTGTGATGAAAAAACAAAAGGCGATGTGAAAACATCGCCTTTTTTCTTTCCGAAATTCTTTATTTAATTGCAGTAATTAGTGAGGGATTTCAGAAAGGATAGGGGAATACATCGTGGAACAAATGCCGGATTGCGGATACCACAAAACGCCCTTGCAACAGCAGGAAGGGCGAAAAGGGTATCCTCAGGTATCGCCGGAAAATCAGCGATGAGTGAGCCGCTTATTAACGGCTACGGAAGACAATGCGGCCTTTGCTCAGGTCGTACGGGGTCAGCTCTACAGTGACTTTGTCGCCCGTCAGGATGCGGATGTAGTTCTTACGCATTTTACCGGAGATGTGTGCGGTAACTACGTGTCCGTTTTCTAATTCTACGCGGAACATAGTGTTTGGCAGCGTATCAAGTACGGTGCCTTGCATTTCAATGTTGTCTTCTTTGGCCATCGAATCCTCTAGGTCTAACTACCATAGTTTTTAACCGGCAAGATAATGCCGAAAAACCCACATTATGTAAAGAAGTATGGTCCATGACCGCACCTATTCCCTATCCTTCGGGAACACCGGCAGGTCTTCATCATGTGGGGATAAGTCTTGTGGCAACCAGCAATCCGGCGCTAACGCTCGTTGCGAAAGTTCGGATAACTGCTGCAAAAATTGGCGGCGGGGGATCTCTCTCGCACCCAGCGACGCAGTGTGAGGGTTGAGCACCTGACAGTCAATCAGTTCTCCACCATTGCGGGAAAAATGTTGGCAAAAAACCATCAGCGCGGCTTTTGAAGCGTTTTCACGGCGACTGAACATCGACTCGCCGCAAAATAACCCGCCAACAGAAACACCGTATAATCCGCCAACCAGTTCATTTCCTTCCCAGACTTCAACTGAATGCGCGCGTCCGGCTTCGTGTAACTCCTGATAACCGCGCTGAACCAGCGGTCCGATCCAGGTACCGTCCTCACGCTGCATCGCACACGCACGTATGACCTTTTCAAATTGCTGGTTAAGTGTGAAACGAAAAGGCATTTTGCGCATGAAACGTTTCAGACTCCGGCTGACGTGACGTTCATCCGGAACTAAAATTGCACGGGGATCGGGTGACCACCACAGGATCATCTCTCCCGGTTCAAACCAGGGGAAAACGCCGTACTGATACGCGGAAAGCAGGCGAGGGGCGGTGAGATCACCTCCGATAGCCAGCAGGCCATTTGGGTCCTGCAAGGCAGTTTCAGGATCCGGAAAATTAACCGAATTGGCCTCAAGCTTTACTAACCGCATAGATCTCCTTATCCGGCGACTCACGGGCCGCCGCTAAACTGGCAACTACGACGTCAGGTACGTGACAAAAACCGCGCGTACCGGCCCTGTGCAGCAATTAACGACGCATGATCACCTTGCTCCACAATCTGACCTTCCTCCATGACGCAAATCCTGTCGAAAGTTTCCAGACCGTGCAGCCGGTGCGTCACTAAGAGTAGCGTTTTATTCTGACAATGCTTGTGCAGCAGAGCCAAAATATGTTGTTCCGTTTCCGCATCAAGTCCTTCTGTCGGTTCATCAAGCAACCACAGCGGAGCATCATGCAGCAAAGCACGTGCCAGCCCGATACGACGCTGTTCGCCACCGGAAAGCTGACGTCCACCTTCACCGAGCCAGGCGTTCAGGCCTTCATTTTCCAACAACACATGTAAATCAACCTGTCTCAGGACTTCCGCGATCTGCTCATCGGTGCAATCCGGTGATGCCATGCGCAGGTTTTCGCGCAGCGTAGTGTTAAAGACATGTGCTCGCTGACTGACAACGGTGATCATCTTACGCAGCGTTGTTTCATCGTAGGCACCGATAGCATGGCCATTGATTTCAAGCGTGCCGCTGGTGATATCCCAGCCGCGGGTCAGCAATTGCAGCAGGGTAGATTTGCCACAACCAGTCTGGCCGAGCAGGGCGATATGTTCACCGGCCCTGACATCCAGCGTGACGTTTTTCAGCACCGGAAGCGGTTGTCCGGGATAGGTGAAGTTCAGATTTTGCAGCGACAGGCTGACGTGTTCAGCGGCAACAGGACCTTGTGTCGGGAAGGTTACGTCGGCAGGCTGGTCAATAATCTGGCTGACGCGCTGAGCCGAAGCGATGACTTGCCCCAGATGCTGGAATGCCGCAGCGACCGGCCCCAGCGCTTCGAAAGCGGCCAGCGGAGTAAATACGAACAAAGCAATCAGTGCGCCGGGCTGCGGGAACTGGCTGATGCCACCCGCGGCCAGCCACAGCATTAGCGTCACGGTCAGACCGGCTGCTGCAATCACCATCGCCTGCGACAAACCGGTCAGTTTTGCCTGCTGCTGCTGGCGCAACATCCAGCGGCGCTCGATATCGTTCAGTTGCTGGCGGAATCGTGGCTGAGCGCCAAAGACCACCAGCTCGGACTGACCCTGTAACCATGACGTCAGCTGCATGCGGTAATCACTGCGCAGCGCCGTCAGTTCGCGGCCAGCCGGTTTACCCGCCCGGTAGAAAATCACCGGCAGAAGCAGCATCAGCACCAGCATGATCGCACCGAGGGTCAGCGCCAGTTTCACATCGAGGAAACTCAGGCCAAACGTCACCAGCAGGATCACCACCAGCGCACTTACCAGCGGAGAAATCACCCGCAGATACAAATGATCCAGCGTATCGACATCGGCAACCAGCCGGTTCAGTAAATCGGCCTGACGAAAACGGGCAATACCGCCCGGAGACAGCGGCATGATTTTGGTGAAAGTAAACACGCGCAGATGTGCGAGCACACGGAATGTCGCGTCGTGGCTGACCAGACGCTCGGCATAGCGGCCTGCAGTACGAAATATCGCCGCCCCGCGCACACCGGCGGCAGGAAGCATGTAGTTGAAACTGTATAAACCGGCGATACCCGCCACGGCGGAGGCCGCGAGGAACCATCCCGAAAGCGTCAGCAGCCCGATGCTCGCCAGTAAAGTGACGATAGCCAGAATGATGCCCAGAGACAGGCGGAACCAGTGACGGCGATACAGCGCGAGATAAGGCAGAAGAGTTTTCATGATTACAGCTCCTTATTCCGCTGGGAAAGCAGGCTGGTGAATAATCCGTTCTGAGCCACCAGTTGCGCAAATGTGCCACGCTCAGCGATCAGGCCTTTATCCATCACCCAGATTTCGTCGTAGTCCCGGGTGTCTTCCAGCTGATGCGTCACCAGCAGGGAGGTTTGTGCTTTAGACGCGTCGTTCAGCGCGCTCATTACCCGTTTTTCGCTGTGTGCGTCGAGGCTGGCGGTGGGTTCATCAAGCAGTAATAAACTGCACGGCGAGAGCAGGGCGCGGGCTACGGCCACGCGCTGCGCCTGACCGATGGATAAACGCGCCGCGCTGTCGCCCAGTTCGGTTTCCAGTCCCTGCGGTAACAGCGGCAGGAATTCACTCACATACGCACGGTCGATGGCAGACTGAAGCTGTTCATCGCTGACATCCGGCTGATTGAGCAGAATGTTGGCACGCAGGGTTTGTTCGGGCAGATGTGGGTTCTGGCCGACCCAGCTCAGCTGTTTACGCCATTCATCGTTGCGTAATGATTTCAGTTCCATACCGCTGACGGTAATTGAACCCTGATAAGGCAGGAAGCCGAGCAGGGCGTTTAGCAATGAACTTTTACCCGCACCGCTCAGGCCGACGATGGCGATACGTTGTCCTGCCGGAATACTGAAGGTCAGCGGACCGGCCAGCGTTTTACCCTGTGGCGACTGAATAATCAGATCGCGGGCTTCCAGTTCCACCGTTTTACCGGCCGGGAAATTCTGGTCACCGTCACCCATATCGGCACTTTCAGCACTCAGGAACGTCACCAGACTTTCTGCTGCGCCGACGGCCTGCGCTTTGGCGTGATAAAACGCGCCCAGATCACGCAGAGGCTGGAAAAACTCCGGGGCAAGTATCAGCACCAGAAAACCGGCGAAAAGGGTCACAGGCGTGCCGTAGCTGCCAAAGTTCAGTTCGCCCAGATAAGAGAAACCGAAGTACACCGCGACAACCGCAATGGAGATGGAAGCGAAGAATTCCAGGACTGCGGAAGATAAAAAGGCCAGACGCAGAACGTCCATTGTGCGGGCGCGAAAGTGTTCCGTTGAGCGTTTGATCTGGTCGATTTCTGCCGTGCCGCGGTGGAACAGGCGAAGTGTATCCAGACCGCGCAGACTGTCGAGGAAGTTTCCGCTAAGACGCGCCAGCGCGACAAAGTTGCGGCGGTTAGCATCTGCCGCACCCATTCCGACCAGCGCCATAAACAGCGGGATCAGCGGTGCGGTAACCAGCAGGATCAGCCCTGCGGCCCAGTTAATCGGGAAGACACTGACTAAAATCAGCAGTGGAATAATACCGGCAAGAGCAATTTGTGGCAGATAGCGGGAATAGTAATCCTGCATATCTTCGATTTGTTCAAGAATGATGCTGGCCCAGCTGCCGGCTGGTTTGCCCTGGATCCATGCAGGCCCCAGTTTTTCCAGACGATCCAGCACCAGTTTGCGCATTTCCTGGCGGATAACGCGTCCGCAGATAAAGCCCACCTGTTCACGTAGCCAGGTCACGACGGCACGCAACACAAAGGTCAGTGCCATTAACAGGAAACTTTGCAGCAGCGCATCACGCGGAGTGTGCTCGATGATCAGGCTGTGCAGTAATCCGGCCATCAGCCAGGCCTGTGCGAGGATCAGTAAACCAGAAAGCAGACCCAGCATCATAGACAGACGGATCCAGCCTTTGGCGCGGGAGCTTTGTTGTTTTAACCAGCGGGTAAGTTCTTGTTGTCGTGTTTTATTCATCAGGCTTCAGTCTGTGCAGCAATCCGGATGGGAGGGCGCTTATGTTACATGCTCGGACCGCAAACTGAAAATATGAAAAAGGCGGCAATTACGCCGCCTCTTTTTAAGGGCAAACAGAAGGGGAGATGCTTACAAATCCGGTGCTTGCGATAAACCGTCCAGATAGCGCTCGGCATCCAGCGCGGCCATACAACCGGTACCGGCGGACGTGATCGCCTGACGGTAAATATGGTCCATGACATCGCCTGCGGCGAAAACACCCGGAATGCTGGTTTGTGTCGCATTGCCGTGTGAACCGGACTGCACCTTGATGTAGCCGTCTTTCAGTTCCAGCTGGCCTTCGAAAATGCCGGTGTTCGGGCTGTGACCGATAGCGATGAATACACCGGCAACATCCACCTGAGATTTCTCGTCAGTGCGCACGTCGAGCAAGCTCGCGCCGGTAACACCCATCTGATCGCCGACCACTTCATTCAGGGTTTTGTGGGTGTGCAGAACAATATTACCGCTGGCCACTTTGTCATTCAGACGGTCTACCAGAATTTTTTCAGCACGGAAACTGTCGCGACGGTGGATCAGGTGTACTTCAGAGGCAATGTTCGCCAGATAAAGCGCTTCTTCGACTGCGGTATTCCCGCCACCAACCACTGCGACTTTTTGATTACGGTAGAAGAAACCATCACAGGTGGCGCAGGCAGAAACGCCGCGACCTTTGAACGCTTCTTCAGAAGGCAGACCGATGTAACGTGCGGATGCGCCGGTGGCGATGATCAGCGCGTCACAGGTGTATTCGCCGCTGTCGCCGGTGAGACGGAACGGACGGTTCTGCAAATCGACTTTGTTAATGTGGTCGAAAATAATCTCGGTATTAAATTTGGTCGCATGTTCATGCATACGTTCCATCAGACCCGGACCGGTCAGACCTTCAGGATCGCCCGGCCAGTTTTCGACTTCTGTGGTTGTGGTCAGCTGACCGCCTTTTTCAACACCGGTAATCAAAACCGGATTAAGGTTGGCGCGTGCTGCATAAACTGCTGCGGTATAACCCGCAGGACCAGAACCTAAAATCAATAATTTACTGTGTTTAACCGTACTCATGCGTAATTCATCTCCGCGGTAGCGACAAGCGATAGACCGATTGTAGGGAAAACGGCGCAGTAAAAAAAGCAAACTCAGATGTTGTTAACGATTTGTCTGATAGTTTTTACAGTGAAACACGGGTAAAAAGGTTTCCTTTGCTGATTATCAGACACTTAACTGTTTGATGAACAGCGTGAAAAACAACGGCGGTGATGTCAGCGGCTGTGAATGTTGTTTAACAGAGTGCGGTCTTTTAGTCACAATTCACGGCAGGTTGTGGGGATTTGGCTGAATTATTTCGCGCATTGAGTTGTTATTGTTCAAAGAGAAAAGACAGCTAAAAAGGGGGGATCAGCTTTTCAGGTTGGCACGTTCTTCTGATTTTGCTTCTTTTACTTTGACAATCCGCTGTGCATTTGCGAAAACATCAGGGGAAGAAGAAATTAACTGCCTGTCTGTGACTTGAATTTATGCAATTGGCTGCTACCGGACCCGTTCTGGTCTTGCTTTTTGGCGTTTTTGTTGCAGCAGGGTTTAGTGAATCAGGTTGGCTGTATGCAATCTATTAATTTCGCAGGGTTATTTCTTTTGAGTATCCGTTTTACGGTCGTGTTCCTTTTGACAGGGGATCAACGCGGCTTTTGGATGCGTAAACCTTAATAATCGGGTCTTCGCTTGGGACAACCCTTAGACATTGAAGTTGGCTGGGGTATGGCAGGTGCAGGGAAGGACAGCAGAGAGACAATAATAATGGTAGACAACAAAAAACGTCCGGGAAAAGATCTCGACCGTATTGACCGTAACATCCTCAATGAATTGCAAAAGGATGGCCGGATTTCAAACGTCGAGCTTTCCAAACGTGTGGGATTATCTCCAACTCCATGTCTGGAGCGCGTTCGTCGTCTGGAACGTCAGGGCTTCATCAATGGTTATACCGCATTGCTAAACCCGCATTATCTGGATGCCTCGTTGCTGGTGTTTGTTGAGATTACCCTCAACCGTGGCGCGCCGGATGTGTTTGAGCAATTTAATGCGGCAGTACAAAAACTCGAAGATATTCAGGAGTGTCACTTGGTTTCAGGGGACTTCGACTATTTGTTGAAAACCCGCGTACCTGACATGTCCGCCTACCGTAAACTGTTAGGTGAGACATTACTTCGTCTTCCAGGTGTTAACGACACCCGAACCTATGTGGTCATGGAAGAAGTAAAACAGACAAATCGCCTGGTCATCAAAACCCGGTAATTGTTCAGGTGCAAAACCTTGTAATTTTAGCTACACTCCTGTGTATCTATACAGCTATGGCGCCGGGGACTCTCGGCGCTGTTGCTTTTTCTCAGTTCACAGGAACCTGGAGAGCCTTTCTTGAGCCAGGAATATACAGAAGATAAAGAAGTTACCCTTAAAAAGCTGAGCAATGGTCGCCGTCTTCTGGAGGCTTTGCTGGTGGTGGTAGCGATTTTTGCTGCTTATTTAATGGCAGCATTGGTGAGTTTTAACCCCTCTGATCCAAGCTGGTCTCAGACCGCATGGCATGGGCCAATTCACAACTGGGGCGGTGGTGTGGGAGCCTGGATGGCTGACACGCTGTTCTTCATCTTTGGCGTATTTGGTTACGCTATTCCCCCTATTATTCTGTGCCTCTGCTGGGCGGCGTTTCGTCAGCGGGATAAACAGGATTTCGTCGATTATTTTGCCCTTTCGCTGCGCCTTATCGGGACGCTGGCGCTTATTGTCACGTCTTGTGGTCTGGCATCAGTCAATATCGATGACCTTTACTACTTCGCTTCCGGTGGTGTCATCGGCAGTTTGTTGAGTACAGCGATGACGCCGTATTTCAACAATGTTGGCGCGACGCTGGTGTTGTTATGTGTGTGGGCAGCCGGACTGACACTGTTTACCGGCTGGTCATGGCTGACCATTGCCGAGAAAATTGGCGGTGCCGTGCTCGGTGTCACCAATATCGTGACCAACCGTTCCCGTCGTGACGATGATTATGACTACGACGAGCACGACGATCCGTTACTGGAAGACGACGAAGCCAAACCGGTAGCTAAAGTTGCTCCTGTCGTCGCAGGTGCAGCGGCGATCCCTGCGGCTGCCGCAGCGACTGCGGAACCCGATGACGATGACGTGCTGTTCTCTGCGCCTTCAGTTAATGAGCATCAAGCAGCACCAGCACCAGCACCAGCACCAGCACCAGCACCAACAGCTTCTGCTCCTGTTTCTTCTGCTGTTCCTGAAACAACCGCGGCAGTTGCTGAACCGGTTTCGGTCGTGACACCAGCGCCAGCAGCTGATCCTTATGCTGCAGAACCGCCGGTGGCTGAGATTTCACCCTATCCGTCTACGCCGGTTTCAACGGCGCCGCCGCTCTATAATTTCGAAATCCCGGAAGAAACGCCGGTGCCGCGCCATCCGCAGCCGGTACAGCAATCACCTTCTCCTGCGCCGGTTGAGCGCAATCAGGAAGATGGCCCGAGTCTCGGGAACTGGCAAACAGCCGTTGAACCCAGCCGTTCACCGTTTGATTTCAGTTCGCCGGTACCCGATGCCGCGCAGGCCGCCAGCGTCGCTGCTACGGCTGCACTTGCTACGGGGCTGGCTCAGGCAGGACAGTCTGCAGCATCTTCTGCAACTAATACCTTTATGCCTGCTTTCAGCGCTGTAAGTGATGAAAATCCGCAGGTGAAAAAAGGGTTTGGCCCAGAATTGCCGCGTCCAAATCCGGTGCGTATTCCAACGCGTCGCGAGCTGGCGTCGTACGGCATTAAATTGCCGTCTCAGCGTATGGCCGAACAACAGGAAAACGCGCAAGCTGCGGCCCAGCAAAATGCCGGACAGGAAACCTGGCATAACGATCCTCTGGCTCAGGCCGACGAGGAAGCCAGGCAGGAAGCCGCATTGCAGCAGGCGTTTGCCGAACAGCAGCAAGAGCGTTACGGCGATGCGGTGACTGAAAATGAACCGGATGCTGAAGCCGCCTTGCAGGAAGCTGAACTACGCAATGCCTTCGCTGCGCGCGAGCAGGCTCGTTATCAGCAAGAAGTCGAGCCACAAAGCGGTCTGGTTCAGCATCATCATTCGCAAAATAATCAGGCAGAAATTTCCCATTCTCCTGCCGATGATTTTGCTGCTGCCGCGATGAAACTCAGCCAGCACGATGCTTTCAGCTTCTCGCCAATGGCGGATCTGGTGGACGATACGCCTTCTGAGCCATTGTTCACGTTGTCAGCCCAAGCGGAAGAAGAACCGCAACCTGCAGCGTTTGCTCAGCAACCTTATCAGCGCGCTGCGGCTTCGGAACCGGTGCAACATGCGCAGGAGTATGAAGCGCCACGTCAGTCATCGCCATCGGCGCAGCCTGACATGGACAGCCTGATCCACCCGTTCCTGATGCGTAATGAACAGCCGCTGGTGAAACCGACTACGCCGCTGCCATCACTGGATTTGCTGACATCGCCTCCGGCGGAAGCGGAACCTGTGGACGAGTTCGCGCTGGAACAGATGGGTAACCTTATCGAAGCCCGCCTGAATGATTACCGCATCAAAGCAGACGTCGTCGGCAAATTACCGGGTCCGGTCATTACACGTTTCGAACTGGATCTGGCGCCGGGCGTTAAAGCCGCGCGTATTTCTAACCTTTCGCGTGACCTTGCACGTTCATTGTCTGCCGTTGCGGTGCGTGTCGTGGAAGTTATTCCCGGCAAGCCTTATGTCGGCCTGGAATTGCCAAACAAGAAACGTCAGACCGTGTATCTGCGGGAAGTGCTGGACTGTGCGAAATTTAAAGAAAGTACGTCTCCGCTGACGATTGTGCTGGGTAAAGATATTTCGGGTGAGCCGGTTATCGCCGATTTGGCGAAAATGCCTCACTTGCTGGTGGCTGGTACGACCGGTTCCGGTAAGTCTGTCGGCGTTAACGCTATGATCCTGAGTATGCTTTACAAATCCAAACCGGAAGATGTGCGCTTCATTATGATCGACCCGAAAATGCTCGAGTTGTCGGTATATGAAGGCATTCCGCATTTGCTGACTGAAGTCGTCACCGATATGAAAGATGCAGCCAATGCGTTGCGCTGGTGTGTCGGCGAGATGGAACGTCGCTATAAACTGATGTCGGCGCTGGGTGTACGTAACCTTGCGGGCTATAACGAACGAATTCTGGAAGCGGAAGCGATGGGACGTCCAATTCCTGATCCATTCTGGAAGCCGGGTGATGGCATGGCTGCTGAGCCGCCATACCTGCAAAAAGAACCGTTTATCGTGGTGATGGTCGATGAGTTTGCCGATCTGATGATGACCGTCGGTAAAAAGGTAGAAGAGCTGATCGCACGTCTGGCCCAGAAAGCACGTGCCGCAGGTATTCACCTGGTTCTGGCTACGCAGCGACCTTCTGTCGATGTGATTACCGGTCTGATTAAAGCGAACATCCCTACCCGTATCGCCTTTACGGTGTCGAGTAAAATCGACTCCCGTACCATTCTGGATCAGGGCGGTGCTGAATCACTGTTAGGGATGGGTGACATGTTGTACATGGCGCCAAACTCCTCGATTCCGGTGCGTGTTCACGGTGCGTTCGTCCGTGACCAGGAAGTTCATGCGGTAGTTCAGGACTGGAAAGCCCGCGGTCGTCCGAAATACATCGAAAGCATTGTTTCCGGTGGTGACGATGGTGAAGGTGGCGGTTTAGGTCTGGACGGTGATGAAGAGCTTGATGCTCTGTTTGATCAGGCTGTGGCATTTGTCGTCGACAAACGTCGTGCATCAATTTCAGGCGTTCAGCGTCAGTTCCGTATCGGTTACAACCGCGCGGCACGTATCGTTGAACAAATGGAAGCGCAGGGCATTGTCAGTACGCCGGGCCATAACGGCAACCGTGAAGTACTGGCACCGCCATCGCATGAGTAAATCCTTCCAAAATTAATATCCAAAGTCATTCGGGCTGGTTCAAGGCGGCAACTGACCTAACCCCGGGAGCTTAACTTACTAAGTGACTGGGGTGATAGAAGGCAGCCAACGCAGAGGCAGTTCGAATGATGAAGGATATTTGCAAAGATGCGTAAAACACATGTTTTTCAGATGATTGAGCTACCACCGGAGCGCTGCCTCGGATAGAGTTCGCACCATACGTCTTTTGCCTGTGTAAAAGGCATCGTCTGAAGTTTATGGATTTCTGAGGTAAGTATAAGAATGAAAAAATTGTTAATGGTAGGGTGTTTACTGACCGCATTTACCTCCGCTTCCGTATTAGCGGACGCAAGCAGTGATCTCAAATCCCGTCTGGGCAAACTCAATACTTTCCACGCCAGCTTCACTCAGACTGTCACCAGCGATGATGGTGCCGCCGTCCAGCAGGGCGAAGGTCAGCTTTGGGTCAAACGTCCGAACCTGTTTAACTGGCATATGACGACGCCAGATGAAAGCATTCTGGTTTCTGACGGCAAAACCCTGTGGTTCTACAACCCGTTCGTTGAGCAGGTCACGGCGACCTGGCTGAAAAACGCGACCGGCAATACGCCGTTCATGCTGATCACCCGTAACGACAGCAGCGACTGGGCTAAATACAACGTGAAGCAGAAAGGCGATGATTTTGAATTAACGCCAAAAGCTTCTACCGGCAATCTGAAGCAATTCGCAATCACAGTCACGCCGACCGGCACCATCAAAAGTTTTACTGCGGTTGAGCAGGACGGCCAAAAAAGTGCTTATACCCTGAAGGGCGAGCAAAATGCGGCTGTAGATGATGCTAAATTTAAATTTACTCCACCTAAGGGTGTGACGGTGGATGACCAGCGTCAGTGAGGTTAGTTTGAGTAATCTGTCACTCGATTTTTCCCAAAACGAATTCCAGCCACTGGCCGCCCGTATGCGGCCCGTAACCCTTGCAGAATATATCGGGCAGCAGCATCTGTTAGCGCCGGGCAAACCTCTGCCGCGGGCGATTGAAGCAGGGCAGCTGCATTCGATGATTTTGTGGGGGCCGCCGGGTACCGGGAAAACGACGCTGGCAGAACTGATTGGCCGCTATGCTAATGCCGATGTTGAGCGTATTTCGGCGGTCACATCAGGCGTGAAAGATATCCGTGAAGCGATTGAACGTGCCCGACAGAATCGTGATGCCGGGCGTCGTACGATCTTGTTCGTTGATGAGGTCCATCGTTTCAACAAAAGTCAGCAGGATGCTTTCCTGCCGCACATAGAAGACGGCACCATAACGTTCATTGGTGCGACGACTGAAAACCCTTCGTTCGAACTCAATTCCGCATTGCTTTCCCGCGCACGTGTTTATCTGCTCAAATCACTGACAGCGGAAGATATTGAGAAAGTGATCGATCAGGCACTGACCAACGCTGAGCGCGGTTATGCCAATGAAAAAATCCGTGTCCCGCCGGAAACCCGCCGTATGCTTTCGGAACTGGTAAATGGTGACGCGCGCCGTGCTTTGAATAGTATTGAGATGATGGCCGATATGGCCGAAATTGACGTCAAAGGTTACCGGACGTTAACGCCAGAATTGCTCACGGAAATAGCCGGTGAGCGCAGTGCGCGTTTCGATAATAAAGGCGATCGTTTTTACGATTTAATCTCTGCGTTGCATAAATCAGTCCGTGGCTCCTCGCCTGATGCCGCACTTTACTGGTATGCCAGAATCATCACTGCTGGCGGCGATCCGCTGTATGTGGCGCGCCGTTTGCTGGCGATTGCCTCAGAAGATGTCGGCAATGCGGATCCGCGCGGTATGCAGGTCGCCATTTCTGCCTGGGATTGTTTCACCCGCGTCGGTCCGGCGGAAGGTGAGCGTGCGATTGCTCAGGCCATTGTGTATCTGGCGTGTGCGCCGAAAAGTAATGCTGTTTATACCGCGTTCAAATCGGCGATGCGCGATGCGCGCGAAATGGCGGATTACGATGTTCCGGAACATCTGCGTAATGCGCCGACCAAGCTGATGAAAGAAATGGGGTTGGGTGCGGAGTATCGTTATGCACATGATGAACCCAACGCCTACGCGGCTGGCGAAGATTATTTCCCACCTGAAATGGCCAGTACGCAGTATTATTACCCGACGTCACGCGGGCTTGAAGGCAAGATCGGCGAAAAGCTGGCATGGCTTGCCGAGCAAGATCAAAATAGCCCGACAAAACGCTACCGCTAACTTTATCGTTGCGGTAAGGTTACCCGTGATAACTCTTTGACACGCTGCCGTTTCAGTCAGCGTGCATCATCAAAATAACATTCAATAATGACACGTACAGGATTAGCATGCTCGATCCCAATATGCTGCGTAATGAGCTAGACGCAGTTGCAGAAAAACTCGCTCGCAGAGGTTTTAAACTCGATGTGGAAACGCTGCGTTCTCAGGAAGAACGCCGCAAAGTCTTGCAGGTAGAAACGGAAACTCTCCAGGCTGAACGTAACGCACGATCGAAAACTATCGGTCAGGCAAAAGCCCGTGGCGAAGACATCGAACCTTTGCGTCTGGAAGTGAATACGCTGGGTGAGAAGCTGGATGCCGCGAAGGCGGAACTGGAAGCATTGCAAAATGATATCCGTGATATCGCTTCTGCTATTCCGAACCTGCCTGATGATTCCGTACCTGCTGGTAAAGACGAAAACGACAATCAGGAAGTGAGCCGCTGGGGCACGCCGCGTCAGTACGATTTCACTGTCCGTGATCACGTGTCGCTTGGCGAAATGGCCGGTGGTCTTGATTTTGCCGCGGCTGTTAAGCTGACCGGTGCGCGTTTTGTAGTGATGAAAGGGCAAATCGCCCGTATGCATCGCGCACTGTCCCAGTTCATGCTGGACTTGCACACCGAACAGCACGGTTATCTGGAAACGTACGTACCGTATCTGGTCAACCAGGAAACGTTGTACGGTACTGGTCAGTTGCCGAAATTTGGCGAAGACCTGTTCCATACTAAACCGCTCGGTGAAGAAGCCGGCAGCAGCAACTATGCGCTGATCCCGACAGCTGAAGTTCCACTGACCAACCTGACACGTGATGAAATTCTTGAAGAAGAATCTCTGCCACTGAAAATGACGGCGCACACGCCTTGCTTCCGTTCAGAGGCCGGGTCTTACGGTCGTGATACCCGTGGTCTGATCCGTATGCACCAGTTTGACAAGGTCGAGATGGTACAGATTGTTCGTCCGGAAGAATCGATGGATGCTCTGGAAGAACTTACCGGTCATGCAGAAAAAGTGCTTCAGTTGCTGAATCTGCCGTACCGCAAGGTTCTGCTGTGTACCGGCGACATGGGCTTTGGCTCATGCAAAACCTACGATCTGGAAGTCTGGCTGCCAGCGCAGGATACTTACCGCGAAATTTCTTCATGTTCAAACATGGGTGATTTCCAGGCTCGCCGTATGCAGGCGCGCTGCCGCAGCAAAACTGACAAAAAACCACGTCTGGTTCATACCCTGAATGGTTCTGGTCTGGCTGTGGGTCGTACGCTGGTGGCTGTGCTGGAAAACTACCAGCAAGCTGACGGCCGTATTGAAGTGCCGGAAGTATTACGTCCTTACATGGGCGGTTTAGAATATATCGGCTAATCCCGTTATATATGCAGTAATATAGCGAAAAAGCGCCTGAGGGCGCTTTTTTTATGCATAAAATCGTGCGCTGCGTTAAGAATTCCTCATTTCCGCCAACACAACCCTGCCTTTTTTGATAGCAGACAAAGTTTCCTACCCCCTTATTAGTAGTATCCCTGCATTCTGAGTGGGTAACTACTTTATGACCGGAGCGGGAAAATGTCGGTAATCGAACCTGAAGTCATCACGATAAAAAGTGGTATCAGCCGCCGGGCGCTGATGAAAACATCAACGCTGGCAGGACTGGCCATTGCCGCGGGCGGCGTATCTCTGCCATTCAGCCGCAAAGCACTGGCACAGGCTGTGGGCGAGGCCAAAAATTCCGCACCTGAAGACAAAGTGGTCTGGGGTGCCTGCTCGGTTAACTGCGGCAGCCGCTGCGCCCTGCGATTACATGTACGTGATGATGAAGTGTACTGGGTTGAAACCGATAATACCGGACATGACATCTACGGTGACCATCAGGTTCGCGCCTGTCTGCGTGGTCGCTCAATCCGCCGGCGAATGAACCATCCGGAGCGTTTGAATTACCCGATGAAGCGCGTCGGTAAACGTGGCGAAGGTAAATTCAGGCGCATCAGCTGGGAAGAAGCCTTTGATGAAATCGCCAATAACCTGAAGCGTATTGTTGCTAAATATGGCAATGAGGCCGTGTATATCAACTACACCTCCGGCGTTGTCGGCGGCAATATCACCCGTTCTTCCCCTTACGCCTCGCTGGTTGCCCGCCTGATGAACTGTTACGGCGGCTTCCTCAGTCATTACGGGACTTACAGTACCGCGCAAATCGCCTGCGCCATGCCATACACTTATGGCAGTAATGATGGCAACAGCACATCAGATATTGAAAACAGTAAGCTGGTGGTGCTTTTCGGTAATAATCCTGCGGAAACGCGCATGAGCGGTGGCGGCATCACCTATTACCTCGAGCAGGCGCGTCAGCGTTCCAGTGCCCGTATGATCGTGATCGACCCGCGCTACACTGACACTGCCGCTGGCCGTGAAGATGAGTGGATCCCGATCCGTCCGGGAACGGATGCTGCGCTGGTCGCCGGTCTTGCGCATGTGTTGATCACCGAAAATATGGTCGATCAGCCTTTCCTCGATGCCTGTTGCGTGGGCTACGACGAAAAAACATTGCCCGCGGACGCACCGGCCAACAGCCACTACAAAGCGTACATTCTCGGTCAGGGGGAAGATGGGACGGCGAAGACGCCTGCATGGGCATCCCGTATTACCGGTATTCCGGCAGAGCGTATTGTTAAACTGGCCCGGGAAATCGGACAAGCCAAACCGGCGTATATTTCTCAGGGCTGGGGCCCGCAGCGTCAGGCTAATGGTGAGCTGACGTCCCGCGCCATCGCCATGCTGCCGATTCTGACCGGCAATGTCGGGATCAATGGTGGTAACAGCGGTGCGCGTGAATCAACCTATACCATTACTATCGAAAGAATGCCGGTGCTGGAAAATCCGGTGAAGACACAGATTTCCTGTTTTAGCTGGACCGATGCCATTGCGCGCGGACCTGAAATGACTGCCAAAGCAGATGGCGTGCGCGGTAAAGACAAGCTGGATGTGCCGATCAAATTCATCTGGAACTATGCCGGTAACACCATCACCAACCAGCATTCCGACATCAATAAAACCCACGATATTCTGCAGGATGACTCGCAGTGCGAAATGATCGTGGTGCTGGAAAACTTCATGACGTCATCGGCGAAATACGCCGATATCCTGCTGCCGGATCTTATGACCGTCGAACAGGAAGACATTATTCCCAACGATTACGCCGGCAATATGGGATACCTGATTTTCATCCAGCCCGCGACCTCTGCCAAATTCGAGCGCAAAGGAATTTACGAGATGATGAGCGAAGTGGCGCGTCGTCTTGGTCCGGATGTTTACAACAAATTCACCGAAGGCCGCAGCCAGCGGGAATGGTTGCAGTATCTGTACACCAAAATGCTGGCGAAAGACCCGGCGTTACCTGCGTATGAAGAATTGCGCGAAATGGGAATTTATAAACGTAAAGATCCGGCAGGGCATTTTGTGGCCTATAAAAAATTCCGTCAGGATCCTGTCGCTAATCCGCTGAAAACACCCTCAGGAAAGATCGAAATTTATTCCTCGGCACTGGCGAAAATTGCCAGTGAATGGGAGCTGCAAAAAGACGAAACAATCAGCCCGCTGCCGGTCTATGCCTCAACCTTTGAAGGCTGGGATGACCCGAAACGCAGCCAGTTCCCTCTACAGATGTTCGGCTTCCACTACAAAGCCCGCACCCATTCCACTTACGGCAATATCGACGTGCTGCAGGCGGCCTGCCGTCAGGAAGTGTGGATCAATCCGCTGGATGCCAAAACCCGTGGTATTGAGAACGGTGACAAAGTGAAAGTGTTTAATGACCGTGGCGAAGTGCGTGTGGCAGCCAAAGTTACGCCGCGCATCATGCCCGGCGTTGTTGCTATGGGGCAGGGCGCATGGCATCAGGCCAATATGAGTGGTGACCGTATTGACCATGGTGCCTGCATGAATACGCTGACGACCCAACGCCCGTCTCCGCTGGCGAAAGGAAATCCTCAGCATACGAATTTGATTCAAATAGAAAAAGTCTAAGAAGCTACGGCCCAGGAGCCAGGCTCGATGGCATGGTTGTTAAATTTTCGCCCTTCAGATGAGGGCGCAACGGAGTAAGTAATGTCGGATTCAAACAGTAAGAAAACGGGTTCAGGCGGAGGGATCAGTCGCCGTGACCTGGTTAAGGGAACTACGCTCGCCGGTATGGCAGCTGCCGTCGGGGGCATATCACTGCCGTTTAAATCAATACGTGCTGAAACACGTCAGGATTCGGTTAAAACCGCAGACGAGAAAATTGTCTGGAGTGCCTGCACCGTAAACTGCGGCAGCCGCTGTCCGCTGAGAATGCACGTCGTTGATAACGAGATCCGTTATGTCGAAACCGATAATACCGGTGATGATAATTATGAAGGATTGCATCAGGTTCGCGCCTGTCTGCGCGGGCGTTCCATGCGTCGCCGTGTTTATAACCCTGACCGCCTGAAGTATCCGATGAAGCGTGTAGGGAAACGTGGCGAGGGTAAATTCAAGCCAATCAGCTGGGACGAAGCGTTCGATACCCTGGCTGGCAGCCTGAAAGGCATTATCAGCCGTTATGGCAATGAGGCCATTTATCTGAATTATGGCACCGGCACGCTAGGTGGCACCATGACCCGTTCATGGCCGCCAGGTAAAACGCTGATTGCCCGTCTGATGAACTGCTGCGGCGGTTATCTTAATCATTATGGTGACTACAGTTCGGCACAAATCGCTGCCGGTCTGAATTATACCTACGGTGGCTGGGCGGATGGCAATAGTCCGTCTGATATCGAAAACAGCAAACTGGTGGTGCTGTTTGGTAATAATCCGGGCGAAACGCGCATGAGCGGCGGGGGCGTGACGTATTACCTCGAGCAGGCTCGTCAGCGTTCCAACGCCCGCATGATCATTGTCGATCCGCGTTATACCGATACCGGTGCCGGCCGTGAAGACGAATGGGTGCCGATCCGACCGGGTACGGATGGCGCACTGGCTGCGGCGCTCGCGCATGTCATGATCACTGAAAATCTGGTCGATCAGCCTTTCCTCGACAAATATTGCGTCGGTTATGACGAAAAAACCTTACCGGCAGGCGTACCGCAGAATGCGCATTATAAAGCATATATTCTCGGAACCGGCCCCGATGGCGTGGCAAAAACGCCGGAATGGGCATCAAAAATCACCGGTATTTCTGTCGATAAAATCGTCAAGCTGGGGCGCGAAATCGGTCAGGCGAAACCAGCATTTATCACCCAGGGCTGGGGGCCGCAGCGTCATGCAAATGGTGAGATCGCCACCCGTGCGATCGCTATGCTGGCAATTCTGACCGGTAATGTCGGCGTTCATGGCGGCAATTCCGGTGCCCGCGAAGGCTCTTACGAAATTCCGTTTGTTCGTATGCCAACGCTCGAAAACCCGGTTCAGACCAGCATATCCATGTTTATGTGGACGGACGCGATTGTGCGTGGTCCGCAAATGACTGCCACTAAAGATGGCGTGCGCGGAAAAGCGAAGCTGGATGTGCCGATCAAATTTATCTGGAACTACGCCGGTAACTGCCTGATTAACCAGCATTCTGATATCAACCGCACCCACAATATTCTGCAGGATGACCAGCAATGCGAGATGATTGTGGTGATTGATAACCACATGACGTCTTCGGCTAAATACGCCGACATTATCCTGCCTGACTGTACCGCCTCTGAGCAGATGGATTTCTGCCTCGATGCGTCGTGCGGCAACATGGATTACATCATTTTTGCCGATCAGGCGATCACGCCTCGCTTCCAGTGCAAAAACATTTATGAGATGACCAGCGAGTTGTCCCGCCGTATGGGTGTTGAGCAGCAGTTCACCGAAGGCCGTACGCAGGAAGAGTGGTTGCGTCATTTGTATCAGCAATCCCGTGAAGCATTGCCTGAACTGCCGGATTTCGACACCTTCCGCAAACAGGGCATGTTCAAAAAACGCGATCCTGAACAGCATCACGTCGCTTACAAAGCATTCCGTGAAGATCCGGCGGCCAATCCGCTGAGCACGCCGTCTGGCAAAATCGAAATCTACTCCGCTGAACTGGCGAAAATTGCCTCTGAGTGGGAACTCTCTAAAGACGATGTCATTGATCCGTTGCCGGTCTATGCCGCTGGTTTCGAAAACTATGACGATCCGCTGGCCAGCAAATATCCGTTACAGCTGACCGGTTTCCACTACAAGGCGCGTACGCACTCCACTTACGGCAACGTTGATGTGCTGAAGGCAGCATGCCGGCAGGAAATGTGGATCAACCCGATGGATGCTGCGCAGCGCGGTATCACCAACGGCGACATGATCCGCATCTTCAACGATCGTGGCGAAGTTCAGATTGCTGCCAAAGTGACGCCGCGCATGATGCCGGGCGTTGTCGCACTTGGAGAAGGTGCCTGGTATTCCCCTGACAGCAAAAAGATCGACCGTGCGGGTAGCATTAACGTACTGACTTCTCAAAGACCTTCACCGCTGGCGAAAGGTAACCCCTCTCATACCAACCTTGTGCAAGTGGCTAAGGTTTAACGGAGTAAAACATGACAACTCAATATGGTTTTTATATTGACTCAAGCCGCTGCACAGGATGCAAAACCTGCGAACTGGCCTGTAAAGATTTCAAAAACTTAACGCCGGACGTCAGTTTCCGCCGCATCTATGAATATGCCGGTGGCGACTGGCAAAAGGACGGCGATGGCTGGCATCAGAATGTCTTCGCGTATTATCTGTCGATTTCCTGCAACCACTGCGCAGATCCAGCCTGTACCAAAGTGTGTCCGAGCGGCGCGATGCATAAGCGTGAAGATGGGTTCGTGGTGGTCAACGAAGACGTTTGCATCGGTTGCCGTTATTGTCACATGGCGTGTCCGTACGGTGCGCCACAGTACAACGAAGCTAAAGGTCATATGACCAAATGCGACGGCTGCTATGAGCGTATTGCGGAAGGTAAGAAACCGATTTGTGTGGAATCCTGCCCGTTACGTGCACTGGATATGGCGCCGATTGAAGAGCTGCGTGCAAAATACGGTGATCTGGCTGAAGTGGCTCCTTTGCCGGCTTCACATTTTACTCACCCAAATATCGTCATCAAACCCAATGCGAATTGCCGTCCTGTAGGCGATACCAAGGGTTATCTGGCTAACCCGAAGGAGGTTTGAGATGGGAAACGGATGGCATGAATGGCCTTTAATGGTCTTTACGGTTCTGGGGCAGTGTGTGGTGGGTGCATTTATTGTGCTGGCTATTGCGCTTCTCACCCAACGCAGTAAAGAAGAGGCCCGAAGGATACATCTTTCGATGTTCTTCCTGTGGGCGCTGATGGCGATTGCTTTTGTTGCTTCGGTTCTGCATCTGGGTTCACCCCTGCGTGCATTTAACTCGCTGAACCGGCTGGGGGCGTCGCCGCTGAGCAATGAAATCGGTAGCGGATCATTCTTCTTTGCCTTAGGCGGGATTTACTGGCTGCTGGCGATGGTTAATAAGATGCCGCGCGCACTGGGCAAAATCTGGTTGATCGTCACCATGCTGGCGGGTATCGGCTTTGTCTACGCGATGTGCCGCGTTTATGAAATTGATACCGTGCCGACCTGGGATAATGCGTATACCTTCTTCCATTTCGGGCTGACGGTGCTGATCGGTGGTCCGGTTTTGGGTTATCTGCTGCTTCGTGGTGCAAATATCAATGGTTGCGGGCTGCGCCTGTTGCCGGTTATCAGTCTTGCTGCGCTGGTCGTGAGTATAGCGGTCGTTATGCTGCAAAGCGCAAGTCTGGCAGGCATCAACAGTTCTGTTCAGGCGGCTTCTGCCCTGATCCCGCAATATGGTTCGCTGTCAGTCTGGCGACTGGTGCTGGTAATTCTCGGTCTCGGCTGCTGGTTCTGTCCGCTGATTATGCGCAAGCGTCCGGCACTGGCATCAATGATTCTGGCGTTCGTACTGGTATTTGCCGGTGAGCTGATTGGTCGTGCCATTTTCTATGGTTTGCATATGACAGTGGGAATGGCCGTCAGCGGCTAACGATCAGTAGTCCTATTTATCAGAGAACACGTCGCTTGCGGTGGCGTGTTCTCTCTAAGCAGAGTGAATTATGTCAGCAGAATCAATCAGTTTAACCGGTAAGATTTTAGGTGCCGTATTATTTTATCCGCCAGATTCCCGCGAAGTTCAGCCCTTAATTGCATTACTGGAAAGCAGCGAATGGGCACCCTTGTGGCCCTGTGCCACTGAAGATGCCAAAGCGCAGGTTACTGAATATTTCAGCCAGATCGATCAGGCGCAAGAAAGCCTCGCGGACGCCTATCAGCGCCTGTTTGTGGGCCCTTACGCGCTGCCAGCACCGCCGTGGGGCTCGGTCTATCTGGATAAAGAGTCTGTCGTGTTTGGCGATTCAACGCTGGCGCTTCGGCAGTGGATGCGCGAAAACGGCATCGAACCGCACCTGACACAGGCAGAACCAGAGGATCACATTGGTTTACTACTGATGATGTCTGCGTGGCTGGCGGAAAACTCTCCGGCATTGTTGAATGAATTTCTGACAATGCATTTGCTGCCGTGGTCAGGGCGTTATCTGGAATTGTTGCGGCAGAAAGCTGATCATCCGTTTTACGTGGGTGTGGCTTTACTGGCGGAATCCACGCTCTGTGGCTGGATCCAGCAGCAGGGTCTGGATGTGGTAACAGCGGATCTGTATTTCTGATGAGCGATCCACGCGACGCTGGCTTTTACCGGACCTGGATGAGCAGCAGAACCGTCAGCCGCCGGGGATTATTCCGCGGTTTGTTGTCACCCGCAAAACAGGTTATTGAACAGACTGTCAGCCCGGAGAAAACATTCCTGGTTCGCCAGCGCGCGCGTCCGCCTCAGGCAATAGCAGAGTCGCTGTTTATCCAAAAATGCGATGGCTGTGGTCGCTGTGGAGAGGCTTGCCCGGTGGGTATTTTGAGTATCCGTGAAGGGAAGGCGACACTGGCCATTGAGTATGCGGAATGTGATGCTTGTGGCGCCTGTACGTCATCCTGCGAGAATGGTGCACTGGATGCCACTGTCGTGATGGATACCGGTTTGCGTCCGGTGATTTTGCCGCAATGTCTTGGTCGCATGGATGACTTGTGCAGGATGTGCGAAATTGCGTGTCCGCGCACGGCAATATTTTTTAATCAACAAAATCAACCCAGCGTTGATAGCGCAAAATGTAACGGTTGCGGTAAATGCAAACTCGTTTGTTATCATGGTGATATTGACTTGTCATTAAAGCATCATGATTCCTGATACACGCGCTTGATTAACGATTTCAATCATCACTCTGCAGTTTGTGCTCAGGTCAATTTTTGCCAGATTGACTTTTAATCCGTCAGTGGCATGATGCGCGCAATTTCCTCCTGTTTGTGGTCATCAACGTCCTATGTCCGCCTATTCTCGCCCCGTTTCTCTGCTCTTGTGCGGACTCCTTTTGCTGACGATTTCAATCGCCGTTTTAAACACGCTGGTACCCCTTTGGCTCAGCCATGAACAGCTACCGACCTGGCAGGTCGGGCTGGTCAGCTCATCGTATTTTACCGGTAACCTGCTGGGCACGTTGCTCGCAGGCGGGCTGATAAAACGCATCGGTTTCAACCGTAGCTATTACCTTTCCTGTGTAATATTTGCGGTCGCCACCGCAGGGCTGGCGCTTTCCATGAGCTTCTGGACCTGGGTATCGGCGCGTTTTGTAGCGGGGATTGGGTGTGCGCTGATCTGGGTGGTGGTGGAAAGTGCGCTGTTACGTAGCGGAACAGTCAAAAACCGTGGCCAGCTGCTGGCGGCGTATATGATCATGTATTACATCGGAACGGTAGCAGGGCAGTTACTCGTCGGAACCGTACCAACGGCAATCTTCAGCGTTTTACCTTGGGTGACTGCACTGATTGTGATTGCGATGCTGCCTTTGCTGTTAACGCATATTGAGGATCAGGACAGTGAACAACCGCGCCATGCGGTGATGCCGATGTTCAGACGGCGTAATGCACGTCTGGGGATAAACGGCTGTATTATTTCCGGTATTGTCCTCGGTTCACTTTACGGACTGATGCCGCTGTTCCTGGCGCATCAGGGAATGAGTGATGCGAACGTAGGTTACTGGATGGCATTGCTGGTCAGCGCGGGGATTATCGGACAGTGGCCGGTAGGACGTTTGGCAGATCGCTATGGTCGCCTGATGGTTTTACGCATCCAGATATTTTGTGTGATCCTCGGCAGTATTGCCATGCTCAGTGGGTATGCGATGGCGCCGACGCTGTTTATCCTCGGATGTGCGGGCTTTACGCTGTATCCGGTCGCGATGTCATGGGCCTGTGAGAAAGTGAGTGCTGATGAGCTGGTGGCGATGAATCAGGCGTTGCTAATGAGTTACACCATCGGCAGCCTTGCGGGACCGACAATGACCGCGATGCTGATGCAGAGTTATTCTGACCGTTTGCTGTTTGTGATGATCGCAGTGGTTTCGCTGGTCTATCTAATGATGCTGATGCGTAAAGCGGATCATACTCATAATCCTGTGGCCGCAGCGTAGTACTCTTCATTTTTGACGCTGCAACTGCGTTAGTTACGCTCCGGGACCCGTATCACTGACTTATGTCAGCTCATCGGGATCTCCTCACTTGGCGCCTTATTGCAACTCCAATTATTTTGGGTATGGTTTCATTGAGAATCTTAGTCTCACAAAGCAAAAAAGACGCCAAATGGCGTCTTTTTAATGGGCTGGATATCTGTGTTTAATAGATAACTTTATGCCCGTAGCTGGCGAGAATGTTTTTCACTCTTTCCATGATTTCTTTGGTCGGCGGATTGACGCCGTCCAGTCCATATTTCTCGCCCATTGCCGTCCATTTATGTTTGCCGAGTTCATGATATGGCAACAGTTCAATCTTCTCGATGTTAGTCATGTCTTTGGTGAACTCGCCGAGTTTATGCGCGGACTCATCATCGTCTGACCAGCCCGGTACAACAACATAACGGATCCAGGTGCGCTGATTACGTTTTGCCAGATAGCGGGCAAAGTCCAGCGTACGGTGGTTAGATACGCCGACCAGATTCTGGTGAATATCGTCATTCATTTGCTTAAGATCGAGCATAACCAGATCTGAGACATCCAGTAATTCGTCGATCACCGGATCATAACGGCGGACAAAACCGTTGGTGTCCAGACAGGTATTAATCCCTTCTTTCTGGCAGGCGCGGAACCAGTCACGCACAAATTCTGCCTGAAGGATGGCTTCGCCACCTGACGCCGTCACACCACCGCCGGAAGCATTCATAAAGTGGCGATAGGTCACGACTTCTTTCATTAAATCATCAACATTGATCTCTGTCCCGCCGTGCGTGTCCCAGGTATCGCGGTTATGGCAATACATGCAACGCATCAGGCAGCCCTGAAAGAAAACAATGAAACGGATACCTGGGCCGTCAACGGTGCCACAGGATTCATATGAGTGGATGCGACCTTGAACGGACATATGCCCCCCTGACTCAGTGGTGCTTTCCGTGGAAATACAATCAGTTAAGTTACTCATAAAGTTTCACTTAGTCCTAAATAGTGCAGATTCGTGGACATTATATGGACACTCCGTTAAGTGGGTTTAATGAGACTGCATCCTGCAAAAAGTCCGGTGCAAAGTGCGCATAAACCATGGTCTGTTGTACGGTGGAATGCCCTAAAATTCGCTGTAGTGTAATAATATTACCTCCATTCATCATAAAATGCGTGGCGAATGTGTGCCGCAGTACATGGACAGCCTGTCCGGCGGGTAGGTCTGGCTTCATTGTTCGCAGTGTGTTTCGCACCGTGTCGTAATTGGGCGTAAACAGTTTTCCGGTACTACGTTTTTTCACCATTTTAACCAAGCCCTCTGACAGCGGTATTGTTCTGCGTCTACCATTCTTCGTTTTCATGAATGTCAGCATGCAGTTAATAATGTGCTCAGCTTTAAGATCTGCAACTTCACTCCAGCGGCCACCGGTGGCCAGACAAAGCAACACGGCGTTGCGGTTGTCTCCTTCCAGCATATCGAGCAACTGCGTGATTTCTTCAGTAGAAAGAAACGCCATTTCTGGCTCAGCCTCTTTAAGCTTTTTCACGCCTCTGAAAGGATGCTCGCTGTGATATTCATTGGCATCAATCAGCTTGGTAAACATGCCGCTGAATATAGCCTGATGACGGTTCACGCTGGCTGGTTTCAAGCCTTCATTCATCATCTTAACCCGATAATCCGTTATAGCTTTCTTGGTTATCTGGTCAGCTCTGGTCACCCCGATTTCAGCAAACTTAATCATGATTGCTGAAAGCCTGCCTTTTTCTATCAGACCACGGTTATGGTGCTTACCGTGGTATAGCCACCACAATTCCAGCAAATCAGTCAGTTTGCGGCGGTCTGCCGGTTTCTCTAACCACTCTTTATTATGGTAGTTAACCAGCACATGACGCTCATAAATCTGAGCCTCACCTTTCGTATTAAATTTGCGCCGGATTCTTCTTCCCTCGGAACCCTGCGGCCTTACGTCCACTTCATATCGACCATCATCGAGCTTCTTAATTGACATAGCGAAGCCCTCCAATGGTTACAACTTTGTTCGGTACTGTCTGTTTGTGGCTGTAACAGTCGGCCACTGTACAAAAATCACATATTTGTGCGGCGTATATGGTCAGCCAGTCTTTTGGTCTGAGTGGGATGAGGTTGGATTTTCTGGCCCAAAGTGTGCGAGTGCCGGCGCAATTTGGCCGGAAGCTGGGTCGGTTTCGTCAAACATGAACCAATCGCGATACTTGCGAAAACGCGGGTGTTTAAAGAACTTCATCCCCGCTTCCATAGACATTTTCGACTTACCAGATTCATAGCCATGGTAAGTCACATAATTTAATCCAACTAATTCAGCGGCTTCCTTAACTTTTAGTCGTTCAGACTCACGGATCAGCTTTAGCTTTTCTGACTGTTCAGTTGACATAAAATATCAGATCTCTTATTTTATAAGCATTGAGATACCCGATAAGACATTAGATAGGTCTAAATGGTGTCAGATCGGAAAGGAAATAGGAGAATACCAAATGAATACGAAAGCTAAAACATCAGACCAGTCGAATGATGACGAACTTTTAGGGGAAAGCGGCGGTATCGTTAAACGCAAACCAGTCAGTTTGTCGGAAAAGCCCGGCAACCTACTTTCAAAGGAGGGTTTTGCGCTTTACGTGGGTAAAACCCCAGCCGCGATTGTAGCCATGGCCAAGGCTGGAAAACTCCCAGCTTTTTACATGGCTGATCCACTAAAGCCCGGAGGACATGCAGAGTTATGGATTAGCCGTAAAGAGTGGGACAAGTTTGCTGATCAGCTTGTTGAAGATGCACCGGCAGAATGGCACGGGTGGAAAGACCGTATTAGTGCGAGTAAGCCTTGCCGTGGACGCGGCAGCGCAGCATAGAGCTGAGTAATAGTAGATTTAGCATCTGAGTCATTTATTCATCATTTATGAAAGGGATATAGAAATGAAACACAAATTTTTGGAAATTAAAGTTAGTGAACCAATTGATAGTGCTTTCAAAGAACAAAACTTTCACGTGGCCAAGCATTACTACAATGGCGCTCACGATGGGAATGTTTATTACAGAGTTGAGTGCTGGGGGAGGAACAGCCCCGAAAGAGAGGCTGAATTAAAAAGAGCTGTAGAAGCTTTTGTTACTTATTTGCAGATTGATTAAATATGGTCACGAAATCTGAACTCAAAACATTTAAGTCTGCAATTGCTTTGATAGTTGTATCTTTCATTGGATCCCAATTTTCAGAGAAGGTATTCATTGTGTTCAAGAATTGCTCTCTGCTATTGCCTTCAAGCGAGGCTCCAATTGCACAAACCATAACTTCAAGTGCTATTAGCCGGTCACCAGTTGAATGCTTGAGGCGCGAGCTTTTAGCTTGCTCAAAGAAAGTTTCAAGTTTTTGGATATCCATATGTGCTCCTTCATTGATAGGTGATTGTTTTAGCTGACCAATCCTATCACAAGACCTTGCGCGAGTTATGGATAAAATTTTCTGTTTTATTCGCAGTCCTCTAATGGATGGTTGTCATCGAATAGGCAATTTTGAATAAGGAAAGAGTGATGCAACACCCGATCTCGTTATCATCGTTACTTTGGAAGCACCAAATTGAGCGTTCTATAAACGATTCAATTACACATGGGAAAGGCCGCAAAGGAATCATTATCTGTTCACGCCGTTCTATGCGCACGGTAGCGGTAAAACGGTTTTTATCATGGGGGAGAAAATGACAGTAATCACTGCGGCCATTGTAATGAATCAGCCTGCCGGGCTTCGCGCTGCTGTTGGGGAACGCCTTGCGCCCGCTCGCTGGCAAACCTCTTGTGATTTCTATAACAAGATGAGCGAACGTGAACGTCTGACCATCTGTTTTCATGCTCAGTTAAGACAACGCCATTCCGTAATGAAGTTGCAGGAAATGAACGATTGCGATCGTGAACGTATTGTCTGTGCAATTGATGAGCTCCGGGCTGCTTTTGCAAAGTACCGCAGTTTCAGGATCACCAAGTCATGTTTTATCGGACGTTTAAATATTAGCGAACGCCGCACTTTATATTTTCATGCAGGATTAACGGAAGAAGAATTCAGCCAGCCATATTGGCGAATCGATGACGAAACCTGCTCATGGAGAGAGGCTTTATTCCGGGCACTACGGGAATTATTTAGCCTGTTCGAAAATGCGCCGACTGTATTAACGTCGGTTCGCCCCGAAACTTACCTCCACTAATTAACCATTTTTAATTCTGCGCTTGATTGCGTAGGGGATCCCTTTGTCTGGAGCCAGAGATGAGCTTAACAGTTGGTCAAGAAATGAGAAATAAAGCAGACAGCGAAGCAACGAATTGGATGTTAAATCAGGCACGAAATCAGGCTAAGGCTGATGCAGCAATCACCTTTTCTTCGCATCTGGATTCGCTAATTAGTCACGCGATTCAAGAGCAATTAGACAGGGTTCAAATCCTTGAATTACTTGGACAAGAATCCATTCGTTTTCACAACGAAGGTTTAGAAAATAAAGGGGTGATGTAATGCCAGATTTAATGGATTCCGTGCAGGAAAGAAATCTCGAAATTTTGACTCATCAGGTAGCTGCACATCGTATTCATAGCAATGGGGTATCGGCCTCAGTCTGTGAAGACTGTGACCAGCCAATCTCTTTGGCTCGTCGTGCTGCATTTCCCGGTGTCGTGCGTTGTGTGCCATGCCAAGAAATCACCGAACAACAGAAAAAACATTTCAGGAGCTAAGCATGATTCGAATTTCTGTAGGTGACAATTGGGTTGTGACGAGCGACTGCTACCAGTTCATTCTCAACAAAAAGAAAACTGTTCTTTCTGGAGATAAGAAAGGGCAGGAATATTTAGAAGCCACGGCTTACTACGCAAAGATTGACCAGTTGGTGAAAGGATTACTGCACTTTCATATCAGAGATTCTGATGTCCGTACCCTCGCGGAACTGGCCGATGAGATAGCGAGTATTGGAGATCTTTGCCGGGTTGCTTTTAACGTGACGCAGTCCGGTAAATAATGTGCTGATGAATGCGAGAGGGCGTATCGCGCCCTCGCCACCACCTAAACTAATAAAAGCCGACAAGGTTCCTTTTGTCGGCGCATACCCTTGGAACGCTCCCCGTCCTGCAATCTCAAAAGAAAGACCTCTTACCCGTGATGAATTCGATCAGGGGCAAGATGCCTTACGCAAAATTCAAGCGTTGCCATTTTTTCTCAGTGGCATTTTCTCTGGCCGGTATGAATACCTTAAAGAAAGCTCAGGGGGGCTGGCTGCACATCGTTACCTCATCAATGTTTTTATGCCAAGAATTTGGCCACGTATCGAGGTTGTACAGGCTAAATATGCGTTGGCCTTAAGTGGCAGAGCTAATGAAATTTTTACTGATGAGGCTGAGAGTTATCGCCAGTTAGCTGGAATGAATGATAAAGCGCTGAAACGTCTCGCTATGCAAATCACATCGCGGCTGTTCACAGAATATGAAGAGCAGAGCGATCAGCTTCTTAGTCAGCACAACGGAGTACAAGCCAAGCTATTCACCGACAGCGCACAGCAAAAAATCTATGGTGAGGTTGCTGGTGCTGCCCGCGTTTTTAATATCACTCCAATGCACTGGCAAAAATACTGTAAACGCAAACTGGATATGCGCTCAGCGTTTTCCAGCATCGCGCGATTGGTAAATGATGAGTGGTGGATTCGACAATTAAAAGCGCAGCGCACGCAGTGGCGCGAATCTCTCCTGATTGCTGTTGGCGAGGTTAGTCTGCAAAAGTCTGGCTATGCCAGCAAACAGGCTATTCGGGATGTTCGGGCACGCCGCTTAGCAAACATGGAATATCTGAAATCCTGCGATTTAGAAAACATCGAAACTGGGGAACGTATAGATCTCATCGATAAGGTTATGGGGAGTATTTCTAACCCTGAAATCCGTCGTATGGAGTTGATGAGCACTATTGCAGGTATTGAAAAATATGCCTCAGAAGTTGGTCATGTCGGCATGTTCCTCACGATAACCACTCCGTCAAAATACCATCCAACACGCATTGTCGGAAAAAAGACTGATCGACGCGTTAATTTCAATCATAAGTGGGATGAAGAGGCATTTTCACCAAAGGATGGCCAGCGCTATCTGGTGAAAATCTGGGGCAAGATGCGGACAGCATTCAAAGACAACGGCATCAAGGTTTACGGAATGCGCGTAGTTGAGCCTCACCACGACGCTACACCTCACTGGCATATGATGCTGTTTTGCGATAAAGCTCACCGTCAGCCTGCCGTTGACATCATGCGCCGCTATGCACTCCAAGAAGATGGAGATGAACGAGGGGCACAAGCTCAGCGTTTTGAGTGTAAGCATTTAAATAAAGGCGGGGCAGCAGGCTATATCGCTAAATACATAGCCAAGAATATTGATGGTTATGCTCTGGAAGGTGAGATAGACCATGAGACTGGCCGATCATTGTCAGAGACTGCCGCAGCCGTTACTGCATGGGCTTCTACGTGGCGCATCCCGCAATTTAAATCAATCGGTGTACCAACAATGGGAGCCTATCGTGAGCTGCGCAGGTTGCCGCGTGGCGTGAGTATCGCAAGCGAGTTTGACGATATTGTCGAAGCTACAAGAGCAGCAGCCGACGGTGGCGACTTCGCCGCATATATTTCTGCGCAGGGTGGGGCGAATGTCCCTCGCGACGAGCAAACGGTAAGAACCGCCCGCCAAGTGATTGATGAATTAAACGAGTACGACGAAGAGATCCAGAAAATCATCGGCGTTTATGCCCCTCATCTTGGCACTGACCTCATCCACGAAACACGCACAACAAAATGGCGCATTGTCGCCAAGTCTGTTGAAGTTGCCGTTCATCCTTTGAATTTAATAAGCGCCTCCGGCGCGCCTCGGAGTCCTGTCAATAACTGTGGGGAGGTACAGAAAGGACTCCGACAGGGATTGTCTCCGACACCTTCTGAGTACGCCACTGCAGTGATGAAATTAGTTGAGAGTGGGAATGTTAGATGGGATGAGCCTGATGTTGCTAGGGTGCTGGGAGACGCTGCAAGACGGCAATTACCGGCAGTTCATAATCATCAGCAGAGTTTTGATTCGTCAAAATCGTATATGCTTGCACCTTCAGCACGATTAACACAGCAGGAACGGAAAAAAATGTTAAATATAAAACATGATTTATTAATAAATGGCATTACCCCCCAAAATTGGGAGGTTGTTGCTCTTGCCAGAGGAGCGACTGTTGAGTATAACGGTAAAAAATTCATATATCGCACCGAAGATAAATGGTGAGATTTAATCACTCGATTAAAACAGTGATTTAAAGCCTAATCATCAAGCTTATCAAGTAAACTATTGTTAGTTAAACCAAATAAAACCCCAATCATTTCGATTATGACTACAAAACTGTACCAGAGCATGAACCATGATATAGCACACAAATAGAGTGATTTGGAAAAAACAGTCTGTAATATACCAATACCAAGTGTAATTATTAATATAATTAATGGATAAGCAAGGTCTGAACTTAACATTAATACACTACCAGATGTCTTTGTTGAATTTGATATTGCTTTTTGAACCTCTCCTACTACAGATTTATCAAGGGCGAAAAGTAAAGCATAAACACCTATACCAAAACCAATTAATGATGGGAATGTTGCGGTTATTTTATCTCCTGGGTTAAGTGATAAAGGCAGTAATAAAGAATAATTTAACGTGTGATTAATATAGATGTTATAAATAAAATCTTTGAAAACCAGCATGGTCAAAAGAGAGCATAGTAGGAATTTTAAGGTTAGTTTTTTAATCCATAATTTTATAGGCGCAAATTTTTTATTTGAATTAATGTCTCCATTGTATATATAACTATTGGTTATATATACAATAGTTCCCAGTATTGGTATTCTTTTGAAAAAATTAAACATTTTTTCAGTCCTCATCATGGGAAACTTGTTCAGATTCTTTTCTTTCTAAGAATGCAACAGCCCTTCTTAAGCAACGCCTCAAGAAATTACGTTCATCAGAATCGCTTTTTGAAGTTCTTAGTGTAAAGGTTAAGGGCGATTTCTCTGAGTCATATGAGGAGATTTTAGTCTCATTGTTAGTAGAATTTGGAATTTTGGTAACATATCTGAGCTTTATTTTTCCATGAGTTTGTGCTGATGGCAAAATGTTTTTTATAAAATCGGGAAGGCTGCTCATATTGGCACCACCGCTGCTACCTTTTATAAGCAATCTTTGCATTTTGCTTGTGCGCATCTCATCTAAGATATCCTCAGCATCCTCACCATTCGGTGCTATGAGGTTAACTTCTACTGATTTGTAATAAATAGCGTTATCTAGAATCCTTTCTAATTCATTAGGGGAAGACATCAAATTCACGGTTAGGGTATACTCTGGAAAATGCTCATCACTAATATCTTTCAGGAAATACATTAATATTTCCTCTAATTTAATAAAGTCTTCAGCGGGAGCTGCATTTTTTTCAATGCCCAAAATATGCTTCTTAGCATCAAATATAAATGGAAATTTCTTTTTTCCAACGACAACTATATTTGGCTTGCTCTCGTGGTCGAAAATGGCTTTATCAGTTAAAAGCTCACTAACATTATCGGTATCAGAGTATCTAACGAAATTACCATTTATTGCGCCAGTTTCAGAAAAAAAATTATATGGGCCAATATAAGAGTTTTTATTTAAATTGAAATGGTAATCAAGATGTCTTTTTTCTCTAACTTTATTTTTATTTTTATCCCTTAGTAGCGTGAATAATTTTTTATAACCTTGAACACCAACCTCAGCGGAATCATCATTTGGTAGTAACTGAATATTGTAAAATATGAAAACAGCCATAAAAAATTCCTTCTTAAATTCTATTAAATATAATGTTTTTTTAGGTTGAGATTTTAACGATATTATTTTGTTGCAGCGAATAGTTTACAAGTGGTAGTTTTGTAAAATTCCATGCGATAACATCATCCTTAATCGATATGCGGTCTATCAGATGAATAAATAAAGCATATTAAATTCATCTAATCAAGTAGTTAAGTTGCTTCAATGCTTGCAAATAGTGATTGTGTGACTGATGTACTTATGCATGCGCTCAAAGCATCTGATTTTGAATGAAAAAGGATAACTCCGCTCGAGCCTTACTGCATTCATGCTGCATGCATTTGCACCTGATTAAATACATGTATTAATCCTATACTACACCTGCGTTGGTGTGGCTTTCATCATCTCAGGCAACTGCATTAAAAGCGACACATAAAGCGGACAGGCGTGGCGGGGATAGCATTGCGCGCAAACCCGCATTTTTCTATTTATTCTCGCGCGTGAGCTCGCCGTGGCGGTGTTCTATGGATTGGGTCAGGTCTTGGGGCGGTTCGGTGTGTTCGCTCCGTATCGCGGCGCTCATGGCCTTGAATCGGGCATAAAAAACCGCCATTGTCCCGGCGGTTATGTTCAGTTTATCAGTGGTTGGTTTTAAAGTTCATAATCAGTAAACCTGACCACCTCTTTTCCTACCCACTCGTTTAACTCCTTCATGCGCTCCTGCAAAGGAACCAACTCATTACGCACAAATACTTTTGCTGCTTTCTCAACGTCACCAAACCCGCCGGTGTTGTTCGGGATAATGCCCATCATCTGCGGAGGTACCCGGTGCGCGCTGAGCAGGTCATCACGCGTCGCGTTCTTGATGTTAAAGAAATCATCTTTGGTCGCCACTTCGCTGAGGGGAATGATTTTGATCGCATCCGATTTTCCGCCGGGTGCGTGGTAGAAAATATTTTTAAAATTACCCGAACCCTTCGATTTCGTCATCATGTCGCGCAGTGCGGTCACGTCCTGCGAGTTTTGCGCCGGGTCCGTCACATACATGACATAGCCCGCGTGCGCACCGTTGAGGAAATACTTTCGACGGTAAAGCGTTGCTGACTCATTCAGCCATGCGCTATTTAATGCGCTGAGGTATTCCGGCAGGCCGTACAGTTCCTGATTAATGTCCGGCTCTTGCAAATGAAATACGCCCCCCTGACCAAAGGCATGAGGGGTTATGTAATTCTCCACGAACCAGTAAACACCGTCCTCAACACCTCGGCGCGTGTACTTGGCCGGTGATGCCTCCAGTTTGAGAAGCTGGCCGGTCACGCTCAGGCGTTTTTCGATGAACGCGTTACCAAAAACAATGTAGTCCAGCGCGTAGCGGCTGAATTGCTGCTGAGAAAGCAGTGGATGAGGGATGAACGTACTCGCCAGAATATTACGCTTAACATACATCGGCGAGCTGTGGTGAACGGCGGCGCGGAAGCTTTTAGCCAGCCCCGAGAAAGTGACCGGCGGTTCGTACCATTTCCCGTTGCTGAGGCATTCCAGATAATTAAGAATATCGCGGCGATCCATCACCGTGGCCGGTTCGTCAAAGCGGAAAATCTCACTTTTCTGGGCGTCGGATTGCGGCGTCAGTTTTTTATTGATGCGGTTTTTTTTACGGGTCATATCAGAACATCACCAAGGTGGATTTTATTTGTTTGCCGGAGGCGGCGGTCAGCGGCTCGTTAATCAAAACGTGCATCGTTGCCCACGCGACGTCGGCGTGGCTGGCTTCTTCACTGCGGCTCGCGCGGTAGGTTGATTTCGCCCCGCTGGCCGTCATTGTTTTCTGAATGGCCATGAATGACGCCGTGATATCAGTGTGGCCAGCGTCGTATTGCAGACAGCCGCGATGGATGGTGTTTTTCGCTTTCAGCACCATTTCCGTCTTCACTTCCGGCGTGTATTTGATTTCACGCGCCGCCGGGTAAAACTGCCTGACGAGCTGATAAACGCCCTGACCGACGGTGGTGGCATCGATACCGATGTATTCAACGTTATATTTTTCTGTCAGTGCTTCGATGGCTTTGGCCTGCGCATCAAAATCCATACCCTGCCACTGGTGACGTTCCAGAATGCGGAAAATGCCGCCCGGCTGATCGGGTGGAGCAATGACCACACACCCGGCACTGTCGCCGCCGTTCGCTTCCGACGGGTCGTAACCAATCCACACCGGATTGTCATCGAACGGGTGAAATACGTAGGGATTAAAGTCTGGCCACTCTTCGAGACTGTCCACCATGCAGCCCTGCAACGATTCGAACGGAAATACCGACGCTTTATCATCGACAAATTCGCACATCAGCAGGTTCTGATATTCCGACGGGGCATATTCCAGACAAAGCTGGTCGAGGTCGAACAGATCGCAGCCACCGGCCAGCGCATCATCTATGGTGACAATCTGCCGCCACTGGCCGTCGTCACATTTAACCCCTGCGGCTAAATGACTGTGGCTGAGGTCAAGCTGAATACGCTTACTTTTATCGCGCTGACCTTTGTTAAAGAGCTCCCCCGACCAGAACGGATAGGCGCTGTGGGCTAGGCTCGACGGCGTGGAGAAATAGGTGGTACGCCATTTTTTATGCAGTGACATCCCGGAGGCCACTTTGCGCAGCTCCTGAAATTTGGGGATCCAGAAATATTCATCCAGATAGAGATTGCCGGTGTAGCTCTGAGCTGTACGGATATTTGTTCCGAGAAAGAACAGGCGCGCTCCGTTTGAAAGCTGCATCGGGTCGCCTTTGAGGTCTACGTCAACCTGACGGGCAAAGTCGATGATGTAATTTTTAAAGACGTGCGCCTGTGATTTACTGGCCGAGATAAATATCTGATTACGTCCGGTGGTCAGCGCATCAAGCAGCGCCTCGCGGGCAAAAAAGAAGGTCGCGCCAATCTGGCGAGATTTGAGAATATTGCGGATGCGGTGCTGTAAACCCGCCTGATGCCAGCCGCGCTGATACTCAAACGCCTCATCGAGAAAAATGTCACTGAGTTTGGCGATAGCGTCATCCGTGAAAACATTTTTCTCCGCCTTTTTTCGCTCCCCTTTGTTGCGGTTCGCCACGTTCGGATTTAAATCTGCTTCGCTGCCGGTGGTCATGTAGCGGTTAACCCTTGCGAGGCGCTCAATCTGTCGGCCTAGCAGGTCGATTTCTTTAAAATCCTGCCCCTCTTTTTTACTCTTCATCACCAGTTGAATGACCCGCGCCTCGATGCTGGTTTCAATGCGCGAAATCGGGGCGACGGCATCCCATTTTTCGCGCTGTTTCCAGCTCTGCACTGTGGGTTTTTTCAGACTGAGCATTTCCGCTATTTGCGTGACGGAAAAACCCTGCCAGTAAAGCAGTGCCGCCTGTCTGCGCGGGTCGCTGATTAATCCTGCGTTGTTCTCGGTCATTGTGTCGCTCCGCTGAATGGATATGCGTCACGCTACGCAACCGCTCACACCCTCGCATTAACCCCCTGTTGTGTAATGGATCGTCAGACGGCCACCGCTGGCCGTTCAGGCGTCAGGTCGGGAAACTAGCCCCGAACCTAACTCCCACTCAGGACATCTGAACAATGGCAAAGAAAGTATCGAAATGGTTTCGAATCGGCGTTGAGGGTGATACCTGCGACGGCCGCAATATTGAGGCAAGCGACATTCAGCAAATGGCCGCAGCGTTTGATCCGCGCGTCTACGGTTGCCGCATCAATCTGGAGCACATCAGAGGCTTATTACCCAGCGGTGACTTTAAGCGCCTCGGTGATGTCGTAGAACTGAAAGGCGAGAAAATTGATGATGATTCAGCTCTGAAAGGTAAGTGGGCGCTGTTTGCCAAAATCACCCCGACTGACGAGCTGGCCGCAATGGTCAAAGCGGGGCAGAAAATTTATACCTCCATGGAAATTCGCCCGAATTTCGCCAACACCGGTAAAGCCTATCTGGTCGGTCTGGCCGTGACTGATGACCCCGCCAGCCTTGGAACGGAGATGCTCGAATTCAGCGCCCGCGCTAAGGTCAACCCGTTCGCCGGTAAGAAAGACCAACCGGATGATTTGTTCTCCGTGGCCACCATTGCCGAGCTGGATTTCGAAGACCTGCCCGACAACCTGCTTACCAGCCTGACGGAAAAGATCAAAGGGATGTTCAGCACCAAACAGACCAGCGATGACGCACGTTTTTCTGACGTGCAGGGCGCGATCACTGTCGTGGCCGAGGAATTACAAACCGCCGGTGAAACCACCGCAAAACGCTTCTCTGAACTGGAGCAGGAAATTACCTCGCTGAAAGGGCAGGTAAAAACCAGCGATGCGGCGCTTACCTCATTAAAAACCTCCCTCGACAGCACCGAAAGTTTCAAACAACCGAAACGTCCGATCTCTCCGGGTGGCAACGGTGAAAGCACCTTTTTGACGAACTGCTAACCGGCGGCGTTCCCCTTTATTCCTGATAAACAGTGAGAGAAACATGCGTAAGAACACCCGTTTTAAATTTAATGCCTACCTGTCCCGTCTGGCCGAGCTGAACGGCGTCGATGTGGAGGATTTAAGTAAAAAATTCAGCGTTGAACCTTCAGTAACGCAGACCCTTATCACCACCGTGCAGGAGTCCTCAGAATTTCTGAGCCGCATCAACATGGTGCCGGTGGATGAACAAGAAGGTGAAAAAATCGGCCTTGGCGTGACCGGCTCTATTGCCAGTACCACGGATACCGACGGCGGCAGCGAGCGTAAAACCGCAGATTTTCAGGCGCTGGCTTCACGCAAATATAAGTGTGAGCAGGTCAATTTCGATTTCCATATCCGTTACAACACCCTCGATTTGTGGGCGCGTTATCAGGACTTCCAGACACGTCTGCGCGATGCAATCGCTAAACGTCAGGCGCTGGATTACATCATGGCCGGTTTCAACGGCGTAAGCCGCGCGGAAACGTCTGACCGCAGCAAGTTCCAGATGTTGCAGGACGTGGCTGTCGGCTGGCTGCAAAAGCTGCGTAACGATGCGGCCGAGCGAGTGATGGATAAAATCACTGACGACACCGGCGCGGTGGTTTCCGACACCGTGCGCATCGGTGTGAAGGGCGATTTCGAAAATATCGACGCTGCGGTCATGAACGCCACCGATTTTCTGCTGGACGCGTGGCATTCAGAAGACCCCGGACTGGTAGTGATTTGCGGCCGCAAAATGCTTTCCGATAAGTATTTCCCGCTGATTAACAAGTCGCAGGAAAACAGCGAAAAACTGGCCGGTGACATTATCGTCAGCCAGAAACGCATCGGTAATTTGCCTGCGGTGCGTGTGCCTTACTTCCCGGACAATGCTCTGCTGATCACCCGTCTGGATAACCTGTCTATCTACATCATGGACAGCTCACACCGTCGCCATATCGAAGAAGTAGCGCGCCGTGACCGCATCGAAAATTACGAGTCCCTGAAAATTGACTTTGTGGTCGAAGATTATGGCTGCGCGGCGATGATTGAAAACATTGAGCTCGGCGATTTTACCCCTGAAAAAACCGAACCGGCTTCATCACAGGCGACCGAAACCCAACCTGAAACCGAGGCATAACCCATGCTGAGTCCCGCACAGCGTCACATGATGCGGGTCTCTGCTGAAAAAGCCTCATCGCAGCGGGTCAGTGATCCGCTGCGTTCGGCACTGCCATACGGTCAGATGCTGATGAAGCTGCGCGGAGACCGCCAGATACTCAAATCCATTTATTCCGTTGAAGACAAAGCCCGACGCAAGCGCGACATGTTGCCAGCCTATGCGCCGTGGATTGCCGGTGTGCTGGCCAGCGATGCCGGAAATCAGGATGACGTCCTGATGACGATGTTGCAGTGGTCACTCGATGCCGGGGACATTCGCGGCACGTTCGATATGGCGCGCTATGCGCTAAAACATGGCCTCAATGTGCCGAATAACAAGCGCCCGACGCCGTATTTATTTGCCGAAGATGTTGCGCTGGCCGCGATGCGTGCCCGCAGTGCCGGGGAATCCGTCAGCGTTGATGACCTGCTGACCGTGATTGATATGACCCTCCCGCACGACATGCCGGATCCTGTACGTGCCAAACTGCACAAAATTACCGGTCTGGTACTGCGTGACAACGGACAGTCCGAACAGGCGCTTACTCAGCTAAAGCGCGCGATGCAGCTTGATAACGTCGCCGGTGTGAAAAAAGACATAGAGCAACTGGAGAGGGCGCTGCGGTCAGTGGCGGTGACTGCGAAGCCTGACACCGCCCAGCGCAAAACTAACCCTAAAGCCGCCCCTGCTAAGCGTGGTCGCCCGCGTAAGGCAAAGCCCGCCAGTTGTTAACAGAAAGCGCCCCGCGCCGGACGGCACGCAGGCCGATGCAGGTTTTACCTAGTCTGACGCCTGCGTCCACCGTCCACCTATTTGAGGTTTGAACATGGATATTGTCATGACCGCAGCAGCGGCGAGCTCCACCGTAGTGATCCCCCCTGAGCAGGTGGTCATTCCCGTTATCACCAATACGTTCTTTTTCCCGGACGTTGACCCAAAACTGGTGAGCGAACGTATCCGCCTTGGTCACGTCGTGACGGATGAAAGACTGCGCGCCGCGATTAAGTCCGCAATGGCTGAGGTCAACGCCGAGCTTTATCTTTTCCGGGAGGCGCAGATCGAGGCGGGATTTAAAACGCTGGCGGATGTGCCTGCTGAAGCGCTCGACGGGGAAAGCGTGAAGTGTTTCCACTACCTAAGCGCGGTCTGTGCGATGACCACCGCCGTGATTTATGAGCGTTACCGCAGCTATGACGCCAGCGCGAAGGGTGACAAAAAGGCCGATGCGCTGGAGGTGTCGGTGGATGACCAGTGGCGTGACATGCGCTGGCATTTATCCCGGTTACAGGGGCAGGCGCGCGGCATGGTGAGCCAGCTCTGATGAAAGTTATCGCACAGCAGGGCGACACGCTCGACGCTCTGTGTTTTCGCTACTACGGGCGAACTGCGGGCGTCGTTGAGACGGTACTTACCGCGAATCCCGGTCTGGCTGAATTAGGCGAAGTCCTGCCGCACGGCACCACTGTGATTTTGCCAGACGTTGACACCGCCCCCACTTCTGAAACCGTCCAGCTATGGGACTGACGATGGAAAAAATTTCTTCAATGTTTGCCTATGGGCTCGCGGCATTGCTGGCTTTTATCGGCGCGCTGACGCCGCAGGATTTTGCCTTTCTGGTGGGGGCTGCGGTGGCCGTGGGTACGTTTTTCGTTAACTGGTACTACCGGCGCAAAAGCTACAAATTGCTGGAGCGTAACGGCCTGAGTCAGAGGGTTTTCGATGAGCTCAATCGTTAAACGTTGCAGTGTGGCCATCGTGCTGGCACTGGCCGCGCTGATGCCTGATTACCGGCTTGTCAAAACCTCCGCTGAGGGTCTGGCCATTATTGCCAACCTCGAAGGATGTCGCCTGAATCCGTACCAGTGCAGCGCCGGAGTCTGGACATCTGGCATTGGCCACACTGCGGGGGTGAAGCCCGCGCAGAACATTACGGAGCAGGACGCCGCCCGTAATCTGATTGCTGACATCATCATGACGGAGCGCGCCGTGGATAAATGTATGCCGGTGACCATGCCGCAGCCGGTGTATGACGCCGTGATCAGTCTGGCGTTTAACATCGGCACGGGGGCAGCGTGTAATTCCAGGCTGGCCAATTTCATCAGGCACGGTGAATGGTCACAAGCCTGCCAGCAGCTTCCCCGCTGGGTGTACGTCAATGGCGTGTGGAATAAGGGACTCAACAACCGCCGGGCGGTTGAGCTGAAACACTGCATGAAGGGGGTGCCATGAAATACATCATCACGGTGTTAGTGCTGACCCTCGCGGGTGCGCTCTTAGCGTGGCGGGGAGCAAATCAGAAAGTGGCAGCGGCCAATCAGCACGTTCAGCAATTAAAAACGACATTGGAAGCCAACGCGCTGGTTATCAGTGAACTGAAAGCCAGCGGTCAGCGTAATGAGCGCGCGCTGCTTGTGCTCCGTCAGCAGGTTAATGCGGCGGGTTCGCTGGCCGCGCGTCGGAATCAGACGATCACGAGGTTACTCAATGAAAATGAAGCACTGCGCGGCTGGTTTCAGTCTCCTTTGCCTGATGACATTATCCGGCTGCACACCCGCCCCGCGTTCGACAAACCCGGCGATTATTTACGTTGGCTGTCCGAAAGTCAGCAGTTGTCCGATACCGGAAAGCAACCCGAAAACCAACGGTGATTTAAGCGAAGACAATCGCCAACTGGAAAGCGCGCTGGTGAACTGTGCGCTGCAAGTCGAGACCGTTAAACAGTGTCAGGAGTCCCACGATGTTGAAGCCCGCCAGTCTGAAAAACGCGATCTTTAAGTCTGTTCCGTTGCTGCGCCATAACCCGGACATGCTGCACATGTTTGTTGATGGCGGCACGATTAATGCCACGCTGGCCACGTCGTTATCTTTTGAGAATCGCTACACGCTGGATATTGTCGTCACGGATTACACCGGGGATTTAAACCTGCTGATTGTGCCGGTTAACGTTTGGCTGCGTGAGCATCAGCCGGACATCATGACCACAGATGAAGGGAAAAAACGCGGCTTCACTTACGTAGCGGATATTAATAACGACGACAGCAAAGACGTGCGTATGAGTCTGCAACTGACCGAGCGCACCATCGTCAAAGAAGCTGACCGCAGGCTCACTGTTACGCCACTGGATGAGCCGCCATTGCCGGTGCCGGTACACCGACCAATCGAGCTGTATGTGCATGGAGAGCTTGTGAGTAAATGGGATGAATGAGCTCAAGCCCTTTGACGATAAGCTCGCCGGATTGCTGGCCAGTCTGTCCCCCGCTGGCCGTCGCAAGATGGCCGCTGAAATAGCTAAAAAGCTGCGAGCCAGCCAGCAGCAGCGCATCAAGCAACAAAAGGCACCGGACGGTACGCCGTATGCAGCCCGTAAGCGTCAGCCTGTCAGGGGCAAAAAGGGCAGGGTAAAGCGTGAGATGTTTGCCAAGTTGCGCACGGCGCGATACCTAAAAGCGAATGGCTCACCCGATGCGGCAGTGGTTGAGTTTGTTGGGAGGGTGCAGCGGATTGCGCGAGTTCATCAGGAGGGGCTAAAAGACAAACCCAACCGCTACAGCCAGCCGGTGCAGTATGACATCCGTCCTCTACTGGGATTTAATGCTGCTGACCGACAGATTTTTGAAGATGTGCTCCTTCGACATTACGTTGATGAGATGAAGTAAATGCTAACTTTTAACATTGTTACTTTTTAATCACGCTCTGTAGCGATATATTAAGGTAAAATAATATTGCGGATTTAAGAGGGAGTTATGGAGTTATTCAAGTATTTGGTAGATCATGTAGAATCATTGACAAAGATCACATCGTTTATTGCTGTTGTGTCTATGACTTTTGCCGCGGCAATGAAAAAGTTTTATTTCAGCTACAAGTTTAGAGAGCCTAAGAAAGTCGTAAAGCAAATAATGTATCTAAATAAATATAGTGAGTACATGAGTGAGAGTGATAAAGCCTACACTCGATATCGTATTAATGATGAGATAATGAGAGATATAACTAAAATCCCATCAATTAATAACAGGAAGGAGCTTGTTTATATTTTTAATAATCTTGAAAAGAAGCAGTATATAAAAGATATTTGCAATCTACAAAATGATATGGAAAGGGTTGATGGTCGATTTTTTATTAAAGCAAGTCGTTTTGGTTTTTTATTTATGTTTAACAGATTTATGTCTATTATCTTAGGTGCTGTTTTTTTTATGTGCATTGCTTTGGGTCTCATTTCTGTCTATGAAGGGAAGAGTGTTATAGTAATGCTCGCGTTTCTTATGATTTCTGTGGTCTACGAGTTCCTTGGGTTATATTTTTTAAGCCTTTCTCCAACCAAAAATACCATCGATAAAATTAATTTAGAATTGGCAAAAATTAAAGTTCCAGAATAAATATCTTTGCAGCATCCATGAGTAGCTAAGATTTAATTGATAATGTGTTAAATGCCAGTATGCAATAGACGACCCCCGTTGTTGTATCACCGATAGTCCTACGCCCGCATGTTGTCGCCGGATCTCTCCGGCGGCATCCTTTCCATTATGAATACACACGAAACGCTTTCCGAACTTGCCCGCGCGATGCGCGACATTATCCGTATTGGCGTGGTTGCAGAAGTTGATACCGAGCTGGCTCTTTGCCGCGTCCAGACGGGCGGAATCCTGACTGATTGGCTGCACTGGCTGACGCCCCGCGCCGGTAGTTCGCGCACGTGGTGGGCTCCTTCCGTCGGTGAGCAGGTTCTGCTTTTATCACTGGGTGGTGAGCTCGATACCGGGTTTGTTTTGCCGGGGGTTTACAGCGATGACTTTCCCGCACCGTCCGTCTCCGCAGAGGCGTATCACGTCAGCTTTTCTGACGGCGCTCAATTTCAATATGAACCGGCCAGCGGTGCGCTGACTGTGAAGGGTATTCAGACCGCAGAAATCACCGCCTCAAAATCTATTCAAGCTACCGCCCCTAATGTGACGGTAACGGCCAGCGGAAAAATTACGCTCGATACGCCCGAGGTGGTGTGTACCAACAAACTAACTACCGGCTCATTAGAGGTGAAACAAGGCGGTGCGATGAAAGGCAATATTGCACACAGCGGCGGCGCGTTTACCTCCAACGGTGTGCAGGTAGATACCCATACACACGGCGGCGTTCAGACCGGTGGCGGAAATACCGGTAAACCGAATTGATAGGTGAGGTTTTGATAATGAGTAATGCGAGGTATATCGGCATGTCCCGCAATACCGGGCGCGCTGTTGAAGACATAGCGCATATCAACCAGTCGGTCAGCGACATCTTGCGAACACCTGTAGGTTCTCGGGTCATGCGCCGAAATTATGGCTCGTTGCTTTCCGAACTGACTGACCAGCCACAGAACACGGCGTTACGTCTGCAAATCATGGCCGCGTGTTATTCGGCGATCCTCAAATGGGAGCCGCGCGTCAGCCTGACTGGCATCACTTTTGAAACCACTTACACCGGGGAAATGGTGGTCAACATTACCGGCAACCGTAATGATTCCCCCGGCGGTTTTTCTTCTTCCATCTCACTGAGTTAACGCTATGGCCACGATTGATTTAAGCCTGCTCCCCGCGCCGGACGTTGTCGAAGAGCTGGACTATGAAACCCTGTTTGAAGAACGTAAAGCCACGTTGCTGTCACTTTATGACGAGAGCGAGCGGGAGGCCGTTGCCCGCACCTTAGCGCTGGAATCTGAGCCTATCGTCAAGCTCTTGCAGGAGAACGCTTACCGTGAAGTAATTTTGCGTCAGCGTGTAAACGAAGCGGCGCGCGCCAATATGCTGGCCTACGCCACCGGCGCTGACCTCGACCAGCTCGGCGCAAACTATAACGTTGCGCGGCTGGTTATCACGGAGGCTGATGATACGGTGCTACCTCCGGTTGCCGAGGTGCTGGAAAGTGACAGTGATTTCCGCGTGCGTATCCAGCAGGCTTTTGAGGGGCTGAGCGTGGCCGGTTCAACGGGTGCTTATCAGTTTCATGGCCGCAGTGCTGATGGCCGGGTGGCGGATGTGTCGGTGATTAGCCCGGAACCGGCCAGTGTGACTATCTCAGTACTCTCACGAGAGGGTGACGGTACGGCCAGCGCCGAACTTATCGGGATTGTAAATACGGCGCTGAATGCGGAAGACGTGCGCCCGGTAGCTGACCGCGTGACGGTACAGTCTGCGCAGATTGTCGCTTATCAGATTACCGCCAAGCTCTATGTTTATCCGGGGCCGGAATTAGAGCCCGTCAGGCTGGCCGCAGTGGATAAGCTCAATGCTTACACGCTGGCACAGCACCGGCTGGGGCGTGATATTCGTCTCTCGGCCATCTATGCCGCGCTGCATGTTGAAGGCGTTCAGCGGGTTGAACTCACGCAGCCGCTGGCCGATATCGTACTGGATGACACGCAAGCATCATATTGCACTGAGTCCTCAATCACTATTGGGGGCACCGATGAGTAATGTGCGCCTTTTACCTGTGGGTTCTTCTCCGTTGGAGGTTGCCGCAGCAGCGGCCTGCGCCGAGCTGACCGCTGTTCCTGTGCCGCTGCGTGACTTATGGAACCCACAGACCTGCCCGGCGAAGTTTTTACCTTATCTGGCATGGGCGTTTTCGGTAGACCGCTGGGACGAAAGCTGGCCGGAGGTAACAAAACGCGGCGTGATCCAGTCGGCTTATTTCATCCATACCCATAAAGGCACCATCAGCGCAATCCGCCGGGTGGTTGAGCCGCTGGGGTACGTCATCAATATTTCTGAATGGTGGGAAACCAACAGCCCGCCCGGCACGTTTCGCCTCGATATCGGTGTACTGGAAAGCGGCATCACCGAAGAAATGTATCAGGAGATGGAGCGGCTCATTGCAGATGCGAAACCCGCCAGTCGCCACCTTGAGACTCTAACCATCATTCAGGATATCCCCGGACATATTTTTGTCGGCGCGCTTTCTTACGACGGCGACGTCATCACCGTTTATCCGGCCTAAGCAGAGGAAAACTCATGGCGACTTATAAAGCATTACTTACTACCGCCGGAGCAGCCAAAATCGCGGCCGCCACGGCTGGTGGAACGCAGGTCAACATCACACGTATGGCTGTTGGTGATGGGGGCGGAAAACTCCCGACGCCTGACCCAAAGCAAATCAAGCTGGTTAATGAGGTTTATCGCGCCAACCTCAACAGGCTGAGTATTGACGCTAAAAACAGTAATTATCTGGTGGCCGAATTGGTGATCCAACCTGACATTGGCGGCTTCTGGATGCGTGAAATGGGTTTGTATGACGCCAATGGGACGCTGATTGCCGTCAGTAATATGGCTGAAAGCTATAAGCCGAAACTGGATGAAGGGTCAGGCCGGTTACAGACGCTGCGGATGGTACTCATCGTCAGTGAAATTGACTCCGTCGCACTGAGCATTGACGGCTCCACGGTGATGGCCACTCAAGATTATGTGGACGAAAAGCTATCGGCACATGAAAAATCACGTCACCACCCGGACGGCACCCTGACAGATAAAGGATTTGTACAGCTTAGCAACTCTGTTACCAGTGATAGCGAGTCATTGGCCGCAACACCAAAAGCGGTAAAGGCAGCCAATGACAATGCAAACGGGCGTTTACCATCTGATGGAACGGCGCAAGCGGCCAGTAAGCTGGCCACTGCTCGCAAAGTGGCAGGTGTTGATTTCGATGGTACGAAAGACATCAGCATTACCGCTGCCGATGTCGGGGCTTTACCTGCCGCCGGAACTGCTGCCGCAGCGACCAAGCTGGCGACGGCGCGAAAAATTGCCGGTGTTGATTTTGATGGTACGAAAGACATCAGCATTACCGCAGCCGGTGTTGGGGCTTTACCTGCCGCCGGAACTGCTGCCGCAGCGACCAAGCTGGCGACGGTGCGAAAAATTGCCGGTGTTGATTTTGATGGTACGAAAGACATCAGTATTACCGCCGCCGGTGTCGGGGCTTTGCCTGCCGCCGGAACGGCTGCCGCAGCAACCAAGCTGGCGACGGCGCGGAAAATTGCGGGTATTGATTTTGACGGCACGAAAGACATCAGTATTACCGCCGCCGGTGTGGGCGCTTTTCCTGCGCAGGGTGGCACGGTTGGCGGTGACGGGGTGAGCACCCCCTATCTGGCGGTGACTGGCTCTGACTGGATGACCAAAAACGGTAACTATGCATCCGGCAATGACTACCAGACTAACTGGACGCGTATTAATGGCCGGTCAAGCTCTGACGCTAAAGTTGATGTGTACCATTATGAAAGCACGGGGAATTACCACTCCCTAGATTTTCATGTGTTTGGTGGCGGAAATGAAGGTTATTTTAATCATCGAAATGATGGGACTTTCTTCTGTAGCGGTCCATTGATTGGCGCTGCCGCTACGGCTAACGGGCATGCCGTCAATCTCGCGCAGCTTAATGCCGCAGCGGCGAAAAGGGCATTGCTTGCAGGCTCTACGGTGCAGACATTTGATGTCGCGCAGGCCACGTCATGGGGGCACGCGGTGCGTCTTGACCAATTCCAGTCTGGCAGCAATGGGAATGGGGCATGGGTTAAACTGCCCAATGGTCCGCAATGGTGTAGACAAAACTTATCTTTACCGGCCAATACGACAACAACGTGGACATTCCCCGCCGGTTTTTCCGGTACTCCGGCTTTATTTATTTCGACGTTCAACGGGGAGCTGAAGGCGTGGTTCAACGGTGCCTCTGGCAGCGGTGCGAATATTTATAACGCCAGCAATTCCGCTTTGAACGTCAATTTATTAGCAATTTGGTGAGTAAATTATGAATACAAATATTGAGCCGGACAGTGATATTGAGCAACCTGTTTACGAAACACGATATTTCATTGGTGTGGATAATAACAATTACGTCAATAGCATGATGATTGCATTTACCGCAGAGGAGGCGGAAACCTATACACAGCAGGGGCTTCTGATGTTATCTGCTGATGTATTTGAGTCTATCGGGCAGGATTCCCAATATATTGATGGTGAAGTTATTCAGGGAGCGCCAAGGGTCGTCGAACTTACGGCAGAAGCAGCGAAAACTATCGCCGCGTCCAAGATTTCTGAAGCGACCATCCGCATCAATATATTGCAGGATGAAATAGATTTGGATCTGAGTACAGAGGCTGGTATAGCGGAGTTGAAAGTCTGGAAGGCATACCGCATAGCTCTTAACCGTCTGGATTTATCCGCTGCACCTGATATCGAATGGCCACAATACCCGGGCTAATTTATGCTTGGTCTCATTGCCCCGAAAGGGGCTTTTTTTCGCATGTTGTACTGACTCCCTCCCAACGCTAATCCCTCGCCCTGACTCCCGTTAAACAACAAAATTACCTTGCCTATTTTAACGGAGTTAAGCCGATGAGTGATTTTCACCACGGCGTGCAGGTCGTCGAAATCAACGACGGAACGCGCGTCATTACCACCGTATCCACGGCCATTATTGGCATGGTCTGCACGGCCAACGATGCTGACGAAAAAGTTTTTCCTCTTAACACACCGGTGTTAATCACCGATGTGATCGCCGCGCAGGGCAAGGCGGGAAAAACCGGCACGCTGTTACCGGCGCTGACGGCCATTGGCGACCAGTGCAAGCCGGTCACCGTTGTGGTGCGCGTGGCGGAATCAGAAAACGAAGACGAGGAAGCCGCCGCCGCCGAAACCCTTTCTAACATCATCGGCGGGGCTGATGAAAATGGTCAGTATACGGGCATGAAAGCATTGCTCACCGCCGAAGCGGCCACCGGTGTTAAACCGCGCATTCTCGGCGTGCCGGGGCTGGATCCGCAGGCAGTTGCTACGGCGCTGGCCACGGTTTGTCAGTCGCTGCGCGCTTTCGGCTATATCAGCGCGTGGGAATGCAAAACGATCTCTGATGCGATTAAGTACCGGGACAATTTCAGCCAGCGTGAACTGATGCTTATCTGGCCTGATTTTATTTCATGGGACACTAAACTAAACGCCAGCTCTACCGCGTACGCCACGGCGCGCGCGTTAGGTCTGCGCGCCAAAATTGACCAAGACACCGGCTGGCATAAAACCCTGTCTAACGTTGGCGTTAACGGCGTGACCGGTATCAGCGCCTCGGTGTTTTGGGATTTGCAGGCATCCGGCACCGATGCTGACCTGCTCAATGAGGCCGGTGTCACGACGCTGGTGCGTAAAGACGGCTTCCGTTTTTGGGGTAACCGCACCTGTTCTGATGACCCGCTTTTCCTGTTTGAGAACTACACCCGCACCGCGCAGGTGCTGGCTGATACGATGGCCGAAGCGCATATGTGGGCGGTGGATAAACCGATGACCGCCTCGCTTATCCGCGACATCATCGACGGCATCAACGCCAAATTCCGTGAGCTCAAATCGAATGGCTACATTATTGACGGCACCTGCTGGTTTGATGAATCGGCCAACGATAAAGACACCCTGAAAGCCGGGAAACTTTATATAGATTATGACTACACGCCGGTGCCGCCACTGGAGAGCCTGACCCTGCGTCAGCGTATCACGGACACCTACCTTGTTAATCTGGCCGCATCCGTCAACAGCTAAGGGAAATCACAATGGCACTTCCTCGCAAACTGAAATACCTCAACCTGTTTAACGACGGTCTGAGCTACATGGGCGTGGTGCAGTCTGTCACGCTGCCCAAGCTGACCCGCAAGCTTGAGAACTATCGCGGCGGTGGTATGAACGGCTCCGCGCCGGTGGATTTTGGGCTGGACGACGACGCGCTGACCGTTGAGTGGTCAATGGGCGGGCTCCCGGACGAAACCCTGTGGGCACAGTATGCCGCCGCCGGTGCGGCGGATGTGCCGCTGCGTTTTGCCGGATCATTCCAGCGCGACGACACCGGCGATACCTCCGCCGTGGAAATCGTCATGCGGGGGCGTCACAAAGAAATCGACACCGGCGACATGAAGCAGGGCGAAGACACCGAAAGCAAAATCACCACGCAGTGTACGTATTACAAGCTGGTGATCGACGGTAATACGCTGATTGAAATCGATACCGTGAACATGGTCGAAATCGTCAACGGCACCGACATGCTGGAAAAACACCGCCGCAATATCGGCCTGTAATTACCGCGTGGCCAGTGAGTGCTGGCCGCGTCCATAAACTGACGTGGAGATAATCTGATGAGCAATAAAAACCTGACTACCGCCGACGAAAACACCAACGTCGTGACGCTGGATAATCCCCTCAAGCGCGGCGAAACCCTGATTGATTCGGTGACGGTTATCCGTCCCACTGCCGGAGCATTGCGCGGCGTCGGTCTGGCTGACGTGGCAAATGCGCAGGTTGATGCGCTGCTGGTGGTACTGCCGCGCATCACTTACCCGAGCCTGACAAAAGAAGAGTGCAACGCGCTGGAACTGCCAGACCTTGTGGCGCTGGCGGGCAAGGTGATTGGTTTTTTATCGCCGAATTCGGAACACTGACGTTCCCGCCCCGCTTTGGGGTAGATGACCTGATGGCTGACGTGGCGGTGGTCTTTCACTGGCCACCGTCAGAGCTCTATCCGATGAGCCCCGCCGAGCTCGCACAATGGCGCGCAAAGGCAATCGAACGAAGTGGACACGCCAATGAGTAACGTTAAGTTGCAGGTTCTGCTCAAGGCCGTTGACCAAGCAAGTCGCCCGTTTAAATCCATTCAGACAGCGAGTAAGTCGCTGTCCGGGGATATCCGAAATACTCAAAACTCCCTCAAATCCCTGAACGCCCAAGCCGGGCGTATTGAGGGATTTCGTAAAACGAGCGGTCAGCTTGCCGTTACCGGCCAGTCTCTCAAAAATGCAAAACAGGAAGCCGCCGCGCTGGCTGTCCAGTTTAAAAACACCACCAATCCAACGCGGGCGCAGGCCAAGGCGCTGGAAGATGCCAAGCGTGCCGCGTCTGACCTGCAAATTAAATACAACGGACTGCGGCAATCGGTGCAGCGTCAGCGTCAGGAACTGGCGCAGGCCGGTATCAATACGCGCACGCTGTCAGCCGATGAGCGCCGCCTGAAAACCTCAGTCAGTGAGGCCACGGCACAGCTCAACCGTCAGCGTGATGCGCTCGCCCGCGTCAGTGCGCAGCAGGCCAGACTCGGCACGGTAAAAAAGCGCTATGAATCCGGCAAGCAGTTAGCCGCCGGTGCGCGCGGGGCGGGCATGGCTGGCGTCGGTGTGGCTGCCGCCGGGCTGTATGGGGAAGCCCGGTTTATCGCGCCGGGCATTGGTTTTGATAAACAGATGTCAGGCACGCAGGCCATTCTGGGTCTTGATAAAGGCGATGAGAAACTCGGCCAAATTCGTAAACAGGCGCGTGATATCGGCGCGACAACGGCGTTTTCTCCGGGCGACGTTGCCCGCACGCAGACCACGCTTGCCCGCTCGGGCTATGACGCCGATTCAGTGCTGGCCGCAACGGGATCCACGGTTAACCTGAGCCTTGCGGCGGATGTGGATATCGCCGAAGCCGCCGACATCATCACCAATATGCAATCGGCGTTTAACCTGCCGACCACGGAAATTCAGCGCGTAGCAGACGTAATGACCAAGGGGTTTACCTCGTCAAATACCGGGCTGATTGAGCTTGGCGAAGCGATGAAATATGTGGCACCCATTGCAGAGGCGGCGGGTGCCAGCATCGAAGATACGACGGCCATGCTCGGCGTGATGGCAGATAACGGCATTAAGGGGTCGATGGCCGGAACAGGAGCAAGTGCTATTTTCAGCCGTCTGCAAGCTCCCGTTGGTCAGGCTCCTGCGGCGCTTAATGAGCTGGGTATTAAAACCCGAGACGCAAAAGGCAACATGCTGCCGGTGGTGGGGATCCTCCAGTCGATTGACCGGTCTTTTAAAAAGAACAAACTCGGCACCGCGCAGCAGGCTGAATACCTGAAAGTTATTTTTGGTGAAGAGGCCATGAAGGGCGCGGTTAAGCTGGTGGCCGCTGCGGGCAACGGCAACCTTGCTGAGAAGCAAGGGGCGATTAAAAACTCTGCCGGTACCACGGAACGTATCGCCAAAGTCCAGACCGACAATCTCGACGGGGATTTAAAAAACCTCGCCTCGGCATGGGAAGATTTACAGATTGAGGTGTTCGAGAAACAGGATAAGACCCTACGCCGCCTGACCACCTCGGCTACCGACTGGTTAGGGAAAATCGGGGCATGGACAAAAGCCAATCCAGAGCTGACGAAAACACTTTTTGCTGTGGCCTCCGGTGCGCTGGCCATCATCGGCGTACTGGGCGGAATTGGTCTTATCGCGTGGCCGGTGATAGCGGGCATTAATGCGATTATCGCCGTCGCCGGTACGCTCGGGGTGATATTCAGCACGGCGGGAACGGCCATTGTCACTGCGCTGGGTGCAATCACTTGGCCTGTGCTGGCCGTCGGCGCGCTGTTCGTCGCTGCGGCTCTGCTTATCCGTAAATACTGGGAACCTATCAGCGCCTTTTTCTCCGGTGTAGTTGAGGGTTTGGGCGTTGCCTTTGAGCCTATCAAAGAGCTTTTTGCGCCGCTTAAGCCGGTATTTGACGGCTTGGGGCAGATGCTTAAAAAAACATGGCAGTGGTTCAAGGAGTTAATTGCGCCGGTGAAATCCACGCAGGAAACGCTGGAGAGTTGCAAAAATGCCGGGGTGCTTTTTGGTCAGGCCGTGGCTAATGCGCTCACAGCACCTTTGCAGGTATTCAACAAACTGCGTCGCGGAGTTGACTGGTTGCTGGAAAAGCTCGGGCTTATCAAAGGTGAGTCTGAGGATATCAACAAAACCGCAGACAAGGCGGAGCAGCGTGCTAAATCAGAGAGCGGTAATTCAGAGGCCGCAAGTTCAGAACCGTACCAGCCGCCGGGCGGTAATTTTGGATTCAGTTACGGCTACGTGCCTGTGTCGGCGGGTGGCGGGCGTTCTTACACCGATAACAGCAAAAACAATTATCAGATTTCCGTCGGTGCCGGTATGGGCGCACAGGATACCAGCCGTCAGGTGATGGATGCGCTGGAAGCCCGTGAACGCCAGCGGCGTGCAGATTTACGCTCACGGCTAGGTTATGACTAAGGAGATATTCGTATGATGTTAACGCTCGGATTATTTGTGTTTCAGCTTCAGACCGTCCCTTATCAGAGCCTGCAACGCAATGTTGATTACCGCTGGCCGTCAAACAGCCGAGTTGGCCAGCGTCCCGCACTGCAATTTCTCGGTGTGAATGAGGAAAAAATTACCCTGTCAGGGGTGCTAATGCCGGAAATCACCGGCGGACGCATGTCACTGCTGGTACTTAACCAGATGGCGGATGAGGGCAAGGCGTGGCCGCTGCTGGAGGGCTCCGGCACTATTTATGGCATGTTTGTTGTGGAAAGCCTCAGTGAAACCCGGAGTGAATTCTTTGCCGATGGCAGCGCGCGAAGCATTGAATTTACGCTAACGCTCACCCGCGTGGATGAGACCCTGACTTCCATGTTTGGTGACTTGCAGGCGCAGGCTGACGGATTGCTGAATAAAGCCAGCTCGGCGGGGCAGGGGGTATAGTCATGATCACGGGTATGACACTCGATGCCGGGGCGAAACTGGCTCCGGCGTTTATGCTGACGCAGGCGGGGAATGACATCACGAAAGATATCAGCGCCCGGCTGTTATCTCTGACGCTCACGGATAACAGGGGGTTTGACGCTGACCAGCTCGACATTGAGCTCGATGACAGCGACGGTCAGGTGGAGATGCCTGCGCGCGGTGCAGTTCTCACCCTGTTCTTAGGCTGGCAGGGTGCGGCGCTGCTGGGTAAGGGGCAATTTACGGTTGATGAAGTTGAACACCGTGGCGCGCCGGATACGCTGACCATCCGGGCGCGCAGTGCTGATTTTCGCGGCACCCTGAACTCACGGCGTGAAATGTCTTACCACGACACCACGCTCGGTCAGGTGGTGGAGCAAATCGCCGCGCGTAATAAGCTTACGGCCAGCATAGCCACGCAGCTGAACGCCATTACTATTCCGCACATCGATCAGTCTCAGGAATCTGACGCCAAGTTTTTAACCCGTCTGGCCACGCGCAACGGGGCTGATGTCTCAGTGAAAGCCGGTAAGTTACTTTTTCTGAAAGCTGGGAGCGGCACCACCGCCAGCGGTAAACCTATACCGGCCATGACGATTGAACGCGCCGACGGTGACCGGCATCAGTTCGCCATTGCTGACCGGGGCGCTTACACCGGCGTAACGGCCAAGTGGTTACATACCAAAGACCCTGAGCCGAAAAAGCAAAAGATCAAAATCCAGCGAAAGCCCAAGTTTAAACAGCTGCGCGCACTGCAACACCCCAAAGCGAAACCGGTTAAAGCCAAGGTGGCGGCAGTCAAAACCCCCGAAGCCAAAGAAGGTGAATACATGGCCGGTGAAGCGGATAACGTGTTTGCACTGACTACCATCTACGCAAGCAAAGCGCAGGCCATGCGCGCAGCGGCGGCGAAGTGGGATAAGTTGCAACGTGGGGTGGCCGAATTCTCCATTAATCTGGCTATGGGGCGCGCGGATTTATATCCTGAAACGCCGGTGCAGGTTAAAGGGTTTAAGCGTGTCATAGATGACCAGTTATGGATTATCACTAAGGTGGTTCACTCACTCAGCAATGGTGGCTACACGACGTCCCTAGACCTTGAGGTAAGGCTTTCAGATGTAGAGTTTGATACGCAGGGAGAATGATGAGTTTATTGCTTAAATATTTGTTTTAATTGGTTTTATTGATTAAAATAAACTCATCTTAAAGTGATTCATTGAGGTGGTGATCATGTTCCATTGTCCAATCTGCAAATACGCTGCACATACCCGTTCCAGCCGTTACCTGAGTGAGAACACCAAAGAACGTTATAACCAGTGCCAGAACATAAATTGTGGCCATACCTTCAAGACAATGGAGTCATTCGACGGTTCAATTATGAAGCCGGGTCATATCAACGCAGTGATGCCTCACCCAACCTCACACGGTCAGCAAACCTTCCTGATGTAACAATAGTTCCGGGTCACCCAAATTTGGCTCGGGACTATTTTATTTCTTTGTCAATATCAATTGATAATTTTTTAATATGCGCCCTGACCATGTGGTAATTTTTGACTATTGTCTCAACCTTATATTCTAAATTGTCTTTGGTATGATTATTAATAATATTTTCAGCGGCACTTACGATACTCATTTTATCAAAAACATGGAGGTCATAGCAGTATAATCCCGTTAAGAATTTTGTTATGCTATTTTTATTTGTAATGTAGGTATTTTCATTATTTTTTTTAATATTTTTCTGCCCGTAAGATAAAGTTGGCAGCCTAATTTCATTATCATCAACAAACCCGGCGTTCATTTTGGTGATGTTATTTTCTGAAGAGTATAAGTTGATTTTTTCTTTAAACTCATTAATTAAATCATCAAAATCATTGAGGCCATTATTAATGTCTATAATTAATGCTACCTTCGTTACAATGTTGATCTCCCCTCCAATAGATGCAATGTTTTCATATTTTGGTTTTATAACATAACTACTAGTTTTTTCTTTAGTGAAAGTTATTTCCCTCGGTGCATTAAATGGCTGATTGAAATTAGTGATGGTATTACCTTGAACGCCTACATTCCCATAACTCCCTCGCAAGTTATTTTTCATACGATTATCATTGTCTAAAATGTACAACCAATACTCTAGTGCGGTAGGTATATCGTTTTCTTGGAGAAGTGTGTTCCAAAAATAACGATTGGGTAATTTTATTTTTGCGTTTTGAAAGTATTTATTGAAAATACTCACCGCTTTACTGGAGATTATGTCATCAAGGTAAAATGGATGATTGATATTTAGAGATAGCTCGCCAAAGCTACGTGCTGCTAAATACTCATGGTTATCCCCAGTCTGCAAACATTGCATAACAAAAAATGCTACTGCATTACACTTACTCTCGTCTTCAAAGAGCGCATTAAATCCCTCTCTTACAAAAGTAGCTTCGATTTCAGCTATCAATTCTGAAACTTGTTGAAGTTCTTTCTCATGATTTATTTTCAGAGCTCTTTTATAGAGTTCAAATTTTGTCAGGATTTCGAAATCTTGAAGGATATTTGCATCACACTCATCATTTTTTATGAAGTCCATTCTTGATTTTCCAGCTTTGTCAATGCATGAGGTTAATATTATGAACATTCATTTTCAAAAAAACAACTTCGATGTAGATTTACAACTCTCAAGTAACTAGGCAAGGGCCATAGGAAAATATTATGAGTAAGAAGAAGGAAGCTTTTATTTCTACTTTTGTACAGGCAACTAAAGCCGCTGCCAAGAATCCTGCAGGTACAGCTCGGTTAGTAGCTGGAACGACAGTCCTTCTACGTGCTAAAGATCAAGGGCTCACTTTTGACCAGATGAGAGGCGTTTTTGACGATCTCACTGACTATGGTGACAGTGAATTAACTGGGTTTTTGAACATATCACAAGGATTAATTTCAGGTGATATTGAGCTCCCCGGGTCTATTAAATAGATGCTGTTTTTCAATGAGGCGATTTAGTCCTCATTTTCTGATGCTCAACAGCCCCGCACAGTTAAATGCGGGGCTTTTTTGTCGTTAAATCTCGAAATGGTCAATATGTGGACGTGGCTTGAAATAAATCCTTATATTTCAATAAAATAAACCCTAAATTATGTCACCTTGAACTGACATTGCGGGTTATTCTCCATATTGACCAATGAATAGCAGTCTACATGTGCGGGTGCTGGCCTGGCAGAGATAAACTGAAAACCACAGGTTTATGATACCAGACAATCAATAAGGTTGATTGTCAGCAATGGTGCTACTGCTTTGCCAGAGATCCACAACGTATAGCGCTCTAGCAAAACAGACTGTCGTGCAGACAGTGCAGGGCAGGGAGAGATGAAACAAAGGCTCCACACTGTGGAGCCTTTTATCAGACCAGATTACAAGGCTGAGTTATTACAGGGACTTGGTGAAAGTACGAGTAATAACGTCTTGTTGCTGTTCTTTAGTCAGTGAGTTGAAACGCACTGCGTAACCAGAAACACGGATGGTCAGCTGAGGATAGTTTTCAGGATGTTCCATCGCATCTAACAGCATTTCGCGGTTCATCACGTTCACGTTCAGGTGTTGACCACCTTCAATGGACGCTTCGTGGTGGAAGTAACCATCCATCAGGCCAGCGAGGTTTGCTTTACGCACATCATCGTCTTTACCCAGCGCATTTGGAACGATAGAGAAGGTATAAGAAATACCATCTTTCGCGTAAGCAAACGGCAGTTTAGCAACAGAAGTCAGAGAGGCAACCGCACCTTTCTGGTCACGACCGTGCATTGGGTTAGCACCTGGACCAAATGGAGCGCCAGCGCGACGACCGTCTGGAGTGTTACCCGTTTTCTTACCATAAACCACGTTAGAGGTGATGGTCAGAACAGACTGAGTTGCTACAGCGCCACGGTAGGTACGCAGTTTCTGAATTTTCTTCATGAAACGTTCTACCAGGTCACAAGCGATGTCATCTACGCGAGAATCGTTGTTACCGAACTGTGGATATTCGCCTTCAATTTTGAAGTCTACAGCCAGGCCGTCTTCGTCACGGATGGTGCTAACTTTTGCGTATTTGATAGCGGACAGGGAGTCAGCAGCAACTGACAGACCTGCGATACCACACGCCATGGTGCGATAAACGTCACGGTCATGCAGAGCCATCAGCGATGCTTCGTAGCTGTATTTGTCATGCATGTAGTGAATGATGTTCAGCGCAGTCACGTACTGTTTAGCCAACCAGTCCATGAAGTGATCCATGCGGTCCATGACTTTATCAAAGGTCAGGACTTCATCCATCATTGGTGCTTCTTTAGGACCAACCTGGATTTTCATTTTTTCATCAACGCCGCCGTTGATTGCGTACAACATGGTTTTTGCCAGGTTTGCACGAGCGCCGAAGAACTGCATTTGTTTACCCACAACCATCGGGCTCACACAACAAGCGATAGCATAATCATCGTTGTTGAAGTCAGGACGCATCAGGTCATCGTTCTCATACTGTACTGATGAGGTATCGATAGACACTTTCGCTGCGTACTTTTTGAAGTTCATTGGCAGTTTTTCAGACCACAGGATGGTCATGTTCGGCTCTGGTGAAGGCCCCATGGTGTACAGGGTATTCAGGAAGCGGAAGCTGCTTTTGGTAACCAGAGTACGGCCGTCAACGCCCATACCTGCCAGAGATTCAGTTGCCCAGATTGGGTCACCGGAGAACAGTTCATCATACTCAGGTGTACGCAGGAAACGAACCATACGCAGTTTCATAACCAGATGGTCAATCAGTTCCTGAGCTTGTTCTTCAGTCAGTTTGCCAGCTTTAATATCACGTTCGATGAACACGTCAAGGAAAGTAGATACGCGGCCGAAGGACATTGCAGCGCCGTTCTGAGATTTAACTGCAGCCAGGTAGCCGAAGTAAGTCCACTGTACAGCTTCCTGTGCGTTAGTCGCAGGACCAGAAATGTCGCAACCGTATTTAGCAGCCATTTCTTTAATCTGGCCCAGTGCACGGTGTTGTTCAGAGATTTCTTCACGCAGCTGGATGGTCATTTCCAGGTTTACGCCATTTTCCAGGTCGTCTTGCAGAGACTGGAATTGTGCGTATTTATCGGCCATCAGGAAGTCGATACCGTACAGTGCAACGCGACGGTAGTCACCGATGATACGGCCACGGCCATACGCATCTGGAAGACCAGTCAGAACACCGGATTTACGGCAGTTCAGGATGTCTTTGGTGTAAACATCAAATACGCCCTGGTTGTGCGTTTTACGATAATCAGTGAAAACTTTCTTCAGCGCTGGATCCAGTTCACGGCCATAAACTTTACATGAACCTTCGACCATTTTGATGCCGCCGAATGGGATCAGAGCACGTTTCAATGGCGCGTCAGTTTGCAGACCAACGATAGTTTCCAGAGATTTATTGATGTAACCGGCATCGTGAGAAGTGATGGTAGAGGCAACGTCAGTATCGAAATCAACAGGAGCCTTAGTGCGGTTCTCCAGTTTGATACCATCCATTACTTTATCCCACAGGGTGGTTGTCGCTTCGGTAGCGCCAGCCAGGAAGGACTCATCACCTTCATACGGTGTGTAGTTCTTCTGAATGAAGTCACGGACGTTTACGCCATTCTGCCATTCACCAGCACTAAAACCTTGCCATGCGTTGGTCAATTTTTCATTGAGCTTGGACATTTTGCACCTACCTTCTAATTTGGATTTCTTTAAAAATCACGAGTAAAACTGTCGTAACAAGACTGCCACGTTGTATCAGTGGTGCTTCTCATCGCGAAGATATATAACCCAGTACGTTAACCCTACCAGCAAACCGCCCCCGATGATGTTACCTATGGTCACAGGGATGAGATTGTCGATGATAAAGTTAGAGATGTTTAGTTCTGCGAATTGTGCCGGTGTTGCTCCGACAGCCTGCCAGAATTCTGGTGTCGCAAAGTTTTTCACTACGATGCCTAAAGGGATCATGAACATGTTGGCAATGCTGTGTTCAAAGCCGCTGGCGACGAACATACCTACTGGCAAAATCATGGCGAACATTTTGTCCATCAAGCTACGGCCGGAGTAACTCATCCATACCGCCAGACAAACCATCAGGTTAGCGAGGATCCCAAGACATACGGCTTCGATAAATGTGTGATGCATTTTATGGTCAGCGGTTTGCAAGACATTAAGGCCCCACAAGCCATTATCGACCATGTATTCACCGGAGAACCAAATCAGAGCCACAAAAAACAGGCAGCCAATCAGGTTACCAAAATAGACATTGACCCAATTGCGTGCCAATTGCCCCCAGGTGATACGCCCGCTGGCTTTGGCAATTACGATAAGCACAGTGGAAGTAAACAGGTCGGCGCCACACACTACGACCAGCATCAGACCCAGTGAGAAGCAGATGCCCCCGACGAGTTTTGCAAGACCATAAGGTACGGTTCCGGTGCCTGTGGTGGCGGTGATATAAAAAGCAAAAGCAATAGAAATAAAGACGCCAGCAGTAATGGCTAAAAAGAATGTTTTTAACGGCTGTTTGGTGGCTTTATAAACGCCGGCATCTTCAGCAACTTTTGCTGTAGCGGCGGGTAAAATGAGATCGAAGGGGTTGTCAGCTTTCACATTAACTCTCTTATTCAGGGCTATGCACTGCGCAACGAGATACTAGCAAAGCAGTATAACGTAAAAATTGACGTGGATCATACGAGGCGGTTTTTGGTGGTTTTCGGCGTACTACTGAAGGGGTGGTTTTGGTATTAACTCATTGAAAAAGCTGATATAAAAACATTTTAATTTTTGCAAATAAAGTTGAGGGTGCTCAAAATTATTTTTACTTTCGGGTTAATAATGAGGCTTTAATGTTAATTAATATCACTATTTTTAGTCTGTAAATTTCACTTTGATTTAACCCATAAAAAAATGCACAAAAATAAGTGTCATATTTTTGTCGTAAAAACGCCAAAAGCACATTATTTCGCGCGGAATTACACGTCATTTTAATGGCTGAGTCAAACCTTTGCGGACAAAGAGAGCAGCACATGCGCAGGATCTGCATTGAATGTATAAACAAAAAAGCCAGCAGGAAATCCCGCTGGCTTTAATCAATTCATCATGTCCGTTCGATTACGCTTTCGACCAGTGACGACGTTTTGCGACTTGCAGTTTTTCGTATGCGCCAAGCAGCGCCTGGTGGGCTGGTAATGCTTTAAGTTCAGGATCAACAGCAAACAGGCTATGGAAACGAACTTCACCGCTGATAGCTGCAGAAGCATCTTCAACCGCTTTCTGACCGTACATTTTCACGAAGGCGTTGTAGTACTGTGCGGGTTCGCGATCTTCTTCCAGAGACAGCTGCAGCAGAGTTTGCAGACAACGATAGTAGTTGTTGCGCTCATCGCTGTAGACAGAAGAGTTGAACTCATGCGCCCATTCAGCCCAGGTCAGCGCCTGATCCAAATCACCACCGGCCAGTGCCAGCATAGATTTCAGCTCACCGACACGCAGCGTGTACCAGCCGTTGTCTTTGCCGCTGGCAATGCCCAGCAGTTCACGCACGCGGGTGAAGTCATCCAGACCTTCATCATCGAGCTGGGTGATCATCTTAAGATAGGTTTCTTTTGGCAGGTCACTGTCCGGTAACGCCAGCAGTTGGTCACGCAGATGCGCACCCATGCTGTTGTTTGCCAGCAGCAGATCTTCTGCAGGATAGATGTCGGACATGCCCGGAACGATAATGCGGCAGGCATACACGTCCAGATGTTCGTAATCAGCGATATACACTTCCGCATCTTCTTTATCGAAGATAGCCATCAGTGTGGCGAATTCTTCTTCAGTGGTGCCGCTGAAGCTCCAGTCTGCAAACGGATAGTCTGCGTCCTGCTTGAACATATCCCACGAAATCAGACCGCTTGAATCGATGAAGTGGGTTTCAAGGTTGGCGTGCTCGGCCACTTCTTCGTCATCGAAGGTCGGTGCAGTGAAGACATCCAGATCTTTCAGGCTGCGGCCCTGCAACAGCTCAGTGACGGTACGTTCCAGTGCCACGCCGAAATCCGGGTGCGCACCAAAGGAAGCGAAACAGGTGCCGTTCGCCGGGTTGAAAAGAACCACACAAATAACCGGATAATTGCCGCCCAGAGAGGCGTCATAAGAAAGAATAGGGAAACCTTCTTCTTCCAGTTTGGCGATGGCTTCAACCACACCCGGATAGCGCGCCAGAACCTCAGCAGGAATTTCTGGCAGGCTGATGGATTCTGCAATGATGCGGTTTTTGACGTAACGCTCGAAGACTTCGGACAGACCCTGAACGCGCGCTTCATTAGCGGTGTTACCCGCGGACATCCCGTTGGAAACGTACAGGTTGCCGATGATGTTCATCGGAATATAAACGGTTTGCAGATCTGACTGACGGGTAAACGGCAGGGCGCAGATACCACGATCAGGATTGCCGGATTGCAGGTCGATCAGATCACTGGCAACCAGTTCTTTCTCAGCGTCATAAAAATCGTGCAGGCGTTCATCCAGAATGCCAGTTGGCAGGCTGTCATCTTCCGGCAGCGGGAACCACTTCTCATTCGGATAGTGGACGAAATCGCCATTGGCGATGTCTTCGCCAAGATAGAAATCCGCGAAGAAATAGTTGGTCGACAGACGTTCAAAATATTCACCCAGAGCAGAAGCCAGAGCGGCTTTTTTGCTGGCGCCTTTACCGTTGGTGAAGCACAGCGGGCAGTCGCGGTCGCGAATGTGCACTGACCAGACGTGGGGAACCGGATTCAGCCAAGAAGCTTCTTCGATATTAAAGCCGAGATCGGTGAGTTTTTGTTGGAAGCGGGAAATGGAGTCTTCCAGCGCCGCGTCTTTACCAGGAATAAAAGTTTGCGTCATTGAGTTCACTTTTGAGCGTGCTAAAAACGCGCAATGATACGGGGTTTTACGTATTAGCTCCATGTATTCGTGTTAAGAATGTAATCGCGTTGTAACGCGCTAAGCTTGTCTGTAAATCCGCGGTCCATAAGCCGCTGTTTTCACTTCCCGTGAGGCATCTATGCAGGCTTTTGATATCAAACGTATGACACTGGATAAGTTCCCTCTGGAGTATCTGGGAGAGGTAACATTCCGCTGTTTTTTCATCTTTGTAGTGGTGTTTATATTTCTGAAACTCACCGGGCGTCGCGGGGTCAACCAGCTTTCTTTATTCGAAGTGGTGATTATTCTGACGCTGGGCTCTGCGGCCGGTGACGTCACTTTCTATGATGATGTACCTTTGCTGCCTGTGTTTGCGGTCTTCTTCTCCATCCTGCTGCTTTACCGTCTTTCTACCTGGCTGATGGATAAAAGCCGCCATTTTCAGAACTGGATGGAAGGCAAACCGCTGATCATTATTCGCGACGGTATGTTCGAGTGGGAAACCATGGCGAGGGAAAATATTACCAAAGGCGAGTTTTATATGGAGTTGCGCCAAAAAGGTGTCGAACATCTCGGACAGGTCCGGCTGGCTTTTCTGGAAGCCAATGGCGGCCTGAGCGTTTACTTCCGTCAGGATGGCGATGTAGAGCCGGGGTTGCCGGTTTTACCCGAAGATTATATCGATATCGAAACCCTGATGATGACCAGCGGGCTCTATGCCTGCCATCGGTGCAGCCTGATTAAGTCATTCAAAGTAGGGGAAAAAGCCAGCTGCCCGCGGTGTCAGAATATCACCTGGGTGAGGGCACTGAGCACTGTGCGAATGTGAACATATAATCCTGTTAAATCAGCTTTCCAGGGAGTAAATAACCTTGTGACGCAGATCTCAACGCGCTTTATCAGGTCATGAGGAATAACCGTTACAGATGGCTTGTTTCCAATGATAAAACCGGTAAATTAAAGGCAACTATGTGGCTGTCTCAGAGAAGTGGTGAGGGGAAATGACTCAGGTTTATAATTTTAGTGCAGGTCCGGCAATGATCCCGGCTGAAGTGTTGCGTCGTGCGGAACAGGAACTTTGTAACTGGCACGGACTGGGTACCTCGGTGATGGAAATCAGTCACCGCAGTAAGGAGTTTATCCAGGTTGCTGAAGAGTCCGAAAAGGATATCCGTGATCTGCTGAATATTCCCTCGAACTACAAAGTGCTCTTTTGCCACGGTGGCGCACGCGCGCAATTTGCTGCTGTCCCAATGAACCTGCTGGGTGATAAATCCTCAGCCGATTATATTGATGGTGGTTACTGGGCTCACAGCGCAGTCAACGAAGCGAAAAAATATTGCACACCGAATGTTATTGATGTCACGACGACCGTTGACGGTAAACGTGGCATTCTGCCAATGAATGAATGGAAGCTGAATGCAGATTCTGCCTACGTTCATTACTGCCCAAATGAAACTATCGATGGTATCGCTATCGACGAAATGCCTGATTTTGGTGACAAAATCGTCGTTGCGGATTACTCATCCTGCATTCTCTCCCGCCCGATTGATGTCAGCCGTTTTGGTGTGATTTATGCCGGCGCACAGAAAAACATCGGTCCTGCCGGCCTGACACTGGTTATCGTTCGCGAAGACTTGCTGGGTAAAGCGCGCACTGAATTGCCTTCCATTCTTGATTATACCGTGCTGGCTGAGAACGACTCTATGTTCAATACCCCGCCGACCTTCGCGTGGTATTTATCAGGCATGGTATTCAAGTGGCTGAAAGAGCAAGGTGGTCTGCGTGAAATGGAAAAACGCAACCGCGCGAAAGCCGAACTGTTGTATGGTGCTATCGACCGTACCGGTTTCTACCGTAACCCGGTCGCTGCGGAAAACCGTTCGTGGATGAACGTTCCTTTCCAGATGGCTGATGCTTCTCTGGACAAACTGTTCCTTGAGCAGGCGCAGGAAGCCGGTCTGCAGGCATTGAAAGGCCACCGTGTGGCTGGTGGTATGCGTGCATCTATTTATAATGCGATGCCGATTGAAGGCGTGAAAGCACTGACCGACTTCATGGCAGAGTTTGAAAAACGCCACGGCTAAGCGTGCTGGCTTTCGGGCCCGCAGAATGCTTAAGTAAGTAGCCTTAAAAATGACCCCGGCTCAATGTCCGGGGTCATTTTATGAAAAGAAGAATTGGAGAAAGAGTGGAATCCCTGACATTACAACCCGTTGCGCTGGTTAACGGCAGCATCAATTTACCTGGCTCAAAAAGTGTTTCCAACCGCGCACTTTTACTGGCTGCTTTTGCACAGGGCACTACCCGCCTGACTAACCTGCTCGACAGCGACGATGTTCGCCATATGCTCACCGCACTGACGCAATTGGGCGTTACGCATCGTTTATCGGCGGATCGTACCGAATGCGAAATTGATGGTCTGGGCCACGCTTTTTCCAACGCTAAAGGTCTGGAACTTTTTCTGGGCAATGCGGGCACCGCAATGCGTCCGCTGGCTGCGGCGTTATGTCTGGGCGAACAAGATGTCGTGCTGACCGGCGAGCCGCGTATGAAAGAGCGTCCGATCGGTCATCTGGTGGATGCACTTCGTCAGGGCGGCGCGCAGATTGATTATCTGGAGCAGGAAAATTATCCGCCGCTGCGTCTGCGCGGTGGTTTTAGTGGTGGCGACGTCAGTGTTGATGGCAGCGTTTCCAGCCAGTTCCTGACTGCGCTGTTAATGACAGCTCCGCTGGCAGACAACGACACGACGATTCAGATTAAAGGTGATCTGGTTTCCAAACCTTATATCGACATCACCCTGAACCTGATGAAAACCTTCGGTATTGAAGTGGAAAACCACCAGTATCAGAAATTCAGCATTAAAGGTCGTCAGCAATATGTGTCCCCGGGTTCTTATCTGGTCGAAGGCGATGCGTCTTCCGCGTCCTATTTCCTGGCCGCAGCTGCGATCAAAGGCGGCACGGTTCGCGTGACCGGTATCGGTAAAAACAGTATGCAGGGTGATATTCGTTTTGCAGATGTGCTGGAAAAAATGGGCGCAACCATTCACTGGGCTGATGACTACATTGAATGTACCCGTGGCGAGCTGAAAGGCATCGACATGGACATGAACCATATTCCAGATGCTGCGATGACCATTGCTACCGCCGCATTGTTTGCCGAAGGCCCGACGACGCTGCGTAATATCTATAACTGGCGCGTTAAAGAAACCGATCGTCTGGCGGCAATGGCGACAGAATTGCGTAAAGTCGGTGCGACGGTCGAAGAGGGCGAAGATTATATTCGCGTTGAACCGCCTAAATCTCTGAAGTTTGCTGAGATCGGAACCTATAATGATCACCGCATGGCGATGTGTTTCTCGCTGGTGGCGTTATCGGATACACCGGTGACTATTCTGGACCCGAAATGCACGGCGAAAACATTCCCGGACTATTTTGAACGTCTGGCAGGAATCAGCACTCTGGCATAGTCTTTCACTGTGAATGCCACTGAGCGAACGGACATCACACGATGTCCGTTTTTTTGTTTTCAGGCTCAGAACCGTCCGCTTTTTAGGCAACTGAAAAATGTGGGGTAACAGTTGTCGTAAAGGCAGCGTATAATGCCGCTCCTGAATTAGTCCTGTGAGACTAATGAAGCGGGTATACCCCACCGAAAGGAGACAAAAATGACGGCTTTAGCCCCGGTAATCACCGTTGATGGGCCAAGTGGTGCAGGTAAAGGTACGTTGTGCAAGGCACTGGCCGAAGCCTTTAACTGGCATCTGCTCGATTCCGGCGCGATTTACCGCGTATTAGCGCTGGCGGCTTTGCATCATCAGGTTGATATTGTCTCAGAAGAGGCGCTCGTTCCGCTTGCCGCACATCTCGATGTTCGTTTTGTGGCTCAGGATGGGCAGTTACACGTTATTTTAGAAGGTGAGGATGTTACCAACGAAATCCGCACCGAAACCGTTGGGAATACGGCGTCTCAGGCGGCGGCATTTCCCCGCGTTCGTGAAGCATTATTGCGCCGGCAGCGCGCATTCCGCGATACACCTGGTCTGATTGCCGATGGTCGCGATATGGGCACCGTGGTTTTCCCTGATGCCCCTGTAAAGATATTTCTGGATGCCAGTTCCGAAGAACGTGCAAACAGAAGAATGCTGCAGTTGCAGGAAAAAGGCTTTAGTGTTAACTTTGAACGGCTTTTAGCCGAGATCAAAGAACGCGATGATCGTGATCGTAATAGATCTATTGCGCCTTTAGTGGCTGCTTCCGATGCGTTATTGCTGGATTCAACCAGCATGTCCATCGACGAAGTCATCGAAAAAGCGCTGGCTTATGCCACAGAAATTCTAGGATTGCCGCAAAAACAAACCCGGTAATCGAGCCGTAATCTGGTGCTGAAGAATATTCAGTGCCAGTTTTGGCTATAGTTTTTTTTAACCTCGCCGCAAGGATCTGTAGCGGGGCATTTGAAACAACCCCATCCAGCAGGAAGCCAGATGGACGTTAAACTTAAGAACCTAAAGATTATCAACATGACTGAATCTTTTGCTCAACTCTTTGAAGAATCCTTAAAAACAATCGAAACCCGTCCTGGTTCCATCGTTCGTGGTGTTGTTGTGTCAATCGACAAAGATATCGTACTGGTTGACGCCGGTCTGAAATCTGAGTCTGCAATCCCGGCAGAACAATTCAAAAACGCACAGGGCGAACTGGAAATCCAGGTTGGCGACGAAGTTGATGTTGCGCTGGACGCTGTTGAAGACGGCTTCGGTGAAACTCTGCTGTCCCGTGAAAAAGCTAAACGTCATGAAGCTTGGATCACGCTGGAAAAAGCTTACGAAGAATCTGCAACTGTTACCGGTGTTATCAACGGTAAAGTTAAAGGCGGTTTCACTGTTGAGCTGAACGGTATCCGTGCGTTCCTGCCAGGTTCACTGGTAGACGTTCGTCCTGTTCGCGACACGCTGCATCTCGAAGGCAAAGATCTTGAGTTCAAAGTCATCAAACTGGACCAGAAACGCAACAACGTTGTTGTTTCCCGTCGTGCAGTAATTGAGTCTGAGAACAGCGCAGAGCGCGATCAGCTGCTGGAAAACCTGCAGGAAGGCATGGAAGTTAAAGGTATCGTTAAGAACCTCACTGACTACGGTGCATTCGTTGATCTGGGCGGCGTTGACGGCCTGCTGCACATCACTGACATGGCCTGGAAACGCGTTAAGCACCCAAGCGAAATCGTTAATGTCGGCGATGAAATCACTGTTAAAGTCCTTAAATTCGACCGCGAACGTACCCGTGTGTCACTGGGTCTGAAACAACTGGGCGAAGATCCATGGGTCGCTATCGCTAAACGTTACCCAGAAGGTACTAAACTGACTGGTCGCGTTACCAACCTGACTGATTACGGCTGCTTCGTAGAAATCGAAGAAGGCGTTGAAGGTCTGGTTCACGTTTCTGAAATGGATTGGACTAACAAAAACATCCACCCATCTAAAGTTGTTAACGTGGGCGATGTTGTTGAAGTTATGGTTCTGGATATCGACGAAGAGCGTCGTCGTATCTCCCTGGGCCTGAAACAATGCAAAAACAACCCATGGCAGCAATTCGCAGAGACCCACAACAAGAACGACCGTGTTGAAGGTAAAATCAAGTCAATCACTGACTTCGGTATCTTCATTGGTCTGGACGGCGGCATCGACGGCCTGGTTCACCTGTCTGACATCTCCTGGAACGTTGCAGGCGAAGAAGCAGTACGTGAATACAAAAAAGGCGACGAAATCGCAGCTGTGGTCCTGCAAGTTGACGCAGAACGTGAACGTATCTCCCTGGGCGTGAAGCAACTGGCTGAAGATCCATTCAATAACTACCTGTCTGTTAACAAGAAAGGTACTATTGTTACTGGTAAAGTCACAGCAGTTGACGCCAAAGGTGCTACAGTTGAATTAGCTGGTGGCGTAGAAGGTTACCTGCGCGCTTCAGAAGCTTCTCGCGACCGTATTGAAGACGCAACTCTGGTTCTGAGCGTTGGTGATGAAGTTGAAGCTAAATTCACCGGTGTTGATCGTAAGAACCGCGTAGTAAGCCTGTCCGTCCGTGCTAAGGACGAAGCAGACGAGAAAGATGCAATCGCTGTTGTTAACAACAAACCAGACGAAAGCAACTTCTCTAACGCTATGGCTGAAGCGTTCAAAGCGGCAAAAGGCGAGTAATGACGGGGGGCAACTCTGTTGCCCCGAAACGGTAGTTTAGCTGCAAAGCTTGGAGGTACTATGACCAAGTCTGAACTTATTGAAAGACTTGCTGGCCAGCACTCTCATATCCCGGCGAAAGCTGTTGAGGATGCAGTGAAAGAGATGCTTGAGCATATGGCTGCAACCTTGGCTGATGGTGAACGCATCGAAATCCGTGGGTTTGGCAGTTTTTCTCTTCACTACCGTGCTCCGCGTGTTGGGCGCAACCCTAAAACGGGTGATAAAGTTGAGCTGGACGGCAAGTACGTTCCTCACTTTAAACCAGGCAAAGAGTTGCGTGATCGCGCGAATATTTATGGTTAAGGCTTTGGCCTGAACATAAATGTCTGCCTATAGCGAACGTAAACGGTACCCTTCGGGGTGCCGTTTTTTTTGCTTTAATTACTGATAATTAACCCTTCATAACCCGTCTCCCTTCGATATTTTGCGTAATGTCCCGCATTGATTCTGTCTTCTGCTTGTTCATCATTCGCCTGAAAATCATACTCCGGTACGGAAAGCTACCGAAGGTATTGGTGGTTAAACTGAAGGGCGTAAAAAATAAAAATCTCAACGGATGAGGCGGCGGCAGCCGTCATAACCGGCATGTTGCCACTGATATTTCTCCCACAAATACCTTCTGCGGGTGTTCTTACGGCTTTATGTGGTCTCGCCTGGTATTTAGCCGGAGGAAAGCAAAAAGTATTAAGGATATCTGCGCTCACATTGCTCAGTTTTAGCTGGGGGGCTTTTCAGGGAGGGATCCTGATACAGCAGATAAATACATTTCAGGGAGCGTCCAGAAACGTAACAGCAACTCTGCAAACTATCAATCTTGGGAATGCCAGTGAACAATCTCAGTATTTCAAAATTGAAAAATTCGAAGGTCAGAGAATCTTCCCACCTCTTATGTTCAGGACAAAGTGGCGTGAGGGAGGGGAAAGTCTGCAGGCCGGTCAGCGCTGGCAGTTGAAGGTCAGCTTGCGTCCTGTTCATAGCCTGCTCAACGAAGGCGGTTTTGACGCACAACGTTGGGCCCTTTCTCAGCATGCTCCTATGACCGCGACAATCCGCAGTGCAGTGTTGCTTGATAATAACAGCACCTTTCGTCAGCAATTTATCAAGCGGGTACAGCAGGGGATGCCGCAGCTGGAAAATACGCCAGTGTTAGTGGCATTGGCTTTTGGGGAGAAAGGGCTGATTCAGGGACCGGAAAAACTTTTGTTGCAGAGAACCGGGATCGCGCATCTGGTGGCTATATCAGGGCTGCATATTGGTATTGCCGCCTTGTTTGGCTGGTGGCTGGCGCGTGGTCTGCAATTTTATCTGCCGGTAAGAATGATTGACTATCGCTTCCCGTTAATAGTGAGTGGGGCATTTATGCTGACCTATGCCTGGCTGTCGGGTGGGAATGCACCGGCTATGCGAGCTGCTCTGGCGGTATCAATGTGGCTGACACTTCGTTTTTTTCGCATCCGTTGTCATCCATGGCAGATTTGGCTGTGGGGAGTGGCTCTGCTACTGCTTTTGGATCCCATGAATCTTCTGTCAGACAGCTTTTGGTTATCCTGTTTTGCCGTGGCCTCGCTGGTGTTTTGGTTCCAATGGGCGCCACTTCCAGCACGTTTCCACCATGCCTGGTATTGGTCATTCTTGCGCTGGGGTCACTTACAGACTGGCATGACACTTCTTCTTTTACCGATACAAATTACTATTTTTCAGGGAGTTAATGCTTATTCTTTTTTGGCTAATATGTGGGCGGTGCCGGTTGTTTCACTGATCACGGTGCCTTTAGTTTTGTTGTCCTTACTCACAAATTTGCTGCCAGCGGGCTGGCTGATTAATGCGAAAATTATTGTCTGGCAACTCGCTGATTCATCGCTGAGTCTGGCCATGTGGGGGGTAAAACCTTTTGCCGCGGGCTGGACTCCGCTTGGTGAGTCGTTTCTGGTGTTAAGCTTTTTGGGGTGGCTAATAATTATTTGCTGGCGCCTCATTCCTGTTAAACACTCTTTTTCACTTGTGCTTTCTTTGCTTGCTCTTTCCGTGACCTGGTTTCTCCGGTTTCCGCCGGAAAGGTGGCGGATCGATATGCTGGATGTCGGTCATGGTCTTTCAGTCCTCATCAGCAGAAACGGAAAAGGGATTCTGTATGACACCGGTAACAGATGGGAAGGGGGTTCAGCTGCTGAGCAGAATATTATTCCGTTCCTGAACCGACGAAATATTCAGCTTGAGCAGATAATTATCAGTCACAACGACATGGATCACCGTGGCGGGCTGGAGTCCCTACAAACCCGGTATCCCGATGCCCGGCTTCGGGAAAACTCAATATCGGCGCAGAGCCATTTGGGATGCATTGCTGGCGAGCAATGGCGCTGGCAAGGGCTGATGTTCAACGTGCTGTGGCCTGAGCGGCAGGTTGCTGATGCGGGAAACAACGAAAGTTGCGTCATCCGCGTCAGTGAAGGGGCATTTAGTTTGCTGCTGACGGGAGATATTGAAGCGGAAACAGAAAAGGCTCTCATCATGAAATGGCGTCAGGGTTTACAGGCGACAGTGTTACAGGTACCCCACCATGGAAGCAATACATCGTCGACTCCGCCCTTCCTGAGAACGGTTAAACCTGTTAGTTCACTCGCTTCTGCTTCCCGTTTCAATAAATGGCATCTGCCTGCGCATAAAGTTGTTAGCAGATACAACAAAGCGCGCTATGACTGGCATTCGACGTCTGAATCAGGCCAGTTGAGCCTGTTCGTTTATGATGATTATTGGACAATTAAAGGCTTACGCGAGCAATTAATCCCACGTTGGTATCACCGTCAGTTTGGAGTATCAGTAGATAATGAGTAGAATAGACCGCTATTTCTTTCGATGCTGGTTGATATTGCATGATGAACGATAAAGATCTCTCCACATGGCAGACATTCCGCCGTTTGTGGCCGATGATCACACCTTTTAAAGCCGGGCTTATCGCTGCGGCTATTGCTCTGGTCGCTAACGCCGCCAGTGATACTTTCATGCTGTCCTTGCTGAAGCCGCTGCTGGATGACGGTTTTGGTAAAGCTGACCGCTCAATTCTTCTCTGGATGCCACTGGTCGTTATCGGCCTGATGGTCGTTCGTGGCATCAGTGGCTACATTTCCAGCTACTGCATTTCATGGGTGTCGGGCAAAGTGGTGATGCATATGCGCCGCCGTCTGTTCGGCCATATGATGAGAATGCCGGTCGCTTTCTTTGACCAGCAATCTACCGGTACCTTGCTTTCGCGCATTACCTATGATTCAGAACAGGTCGCGTCCTCCTCCTCCAGTGCGTTGGTGACAGTCGTACGTGAAGGCGCGTCGATCATTGGTCTGTTTATCATGATGTTCTATTACAGCTGGCAGCTGTCGGTGATCCTGTTAGTGATTGCGCCGATTGTTTCTGTTGTTATTCGTGTGGTGTCTAAGCGCTTCCGTAATATCAGTAAGACGATGCAAAACACGATGGGGCAGGTAACAACCAGCGCCGAGCAGATGCTGAAAGGCCATAAAGAAGTGTTGATCTTCGGTGGTCAGAAAGTTGAAACCGCGCGTTTTGATAAAGTCAGTAACCGCATGCGTCAGCAAGGTATGCGTATGGTTTCTGCTTCTTCAATTTCCGACCCGATTATTCAGCTGATCGCTTCTCTGGCTCTGGCCTTCGTGTTGTATGCGGCGAGCTTCCCGTCTGTTATGGAAACGCTCAGCGCAGGTACCATCACTGTCGTGTTCTCTTCCATGATTGCCCTGATGCGTCCGCTGAAATCTCTGACTAACGTCAACTCTCAGTTCCAGCGCGGTATGGCTGCCTGCCAGACTCTGTTCTCCATTTTGGATATGGAACAGGAAAAAGACGAAGGTAAACTGGAAGTTAAACGCGTTAAAGGTAATGTGGAATTCAAAAATGTGACTTTCACTTATCCCGGTCGTGATATTCCCGCACTGCGTAATATTTCCTTCGGCCTGCCAGAAGGTAAAACCGTTGCACTGGTAGGACGTTCCGGTTCCGGTAAATCGACCATCGCGAATTTGCTGACACGCTTCTATGACATTCAGGAAGGTAAAATCCTGATGGATGGACATGATTTGCGTGAATATACCCTGTCGTCATTGCGCGATCAGGTGGCACTGGTTTCCCAGAACGTCCATTTGTTCAACGACACCATTGCCAACAATATCGCCTACGCCCGAACTGATATGTATTCCCGCGAAGAAATCGAGAAAGCGGCCACCATGGCGTATGCGATGGACTTTATCAGTAAAATGGACAAAGGGCTGGACACGGTCATTGGCGAGAATGGCGTTCTGCTTTCAGGCGGTCAGCGTCAGCGTATTGCCATTGCACGTGCCTTGTTACGTGATTCGCCAGTTCTGATCCTCGATGAAGCAACCTCTGCGCTGGATACTGAGTCTGAGCGCGCAATCCAGGCTGCGCTGGATGAATTGCAGAAAAACCGTACCTCACTGGTTATCGCTCACCGTTTATCGACTATCGAGAAAGCGGATGAAATCCTGGTTATTGAGGATGGGTGTATCGTGGAACGTGGTTCACACGCGAAACTTCTCGAAGAACGTGGTGTTTACTCACAACTCTACCGGATGCAATTCGGGCAATGATTGATCGCATCTGGTCAGGGAAATCACCGTTATATTTGTTACTCCTTCCGCTGGCCTGGCTTTACGGATTGATCTCAACTCTGATCCGTTTTAGCTATAAAGCGGGACTGAAAAAAAGCTGGCGGGCTCCGGTGCCCGTCGTGGTGGTCGGGAATCTGACTGCCGGGGGTAACGGCAAAACGCCGGTGGTCATCTGGCTGGTTGAAACGCTGCAACAGCATGGTTTTCGTGTCGGCGTTGTTTCACGCGGGTATGGCGGAAAAGCGGAAAGCTATCCGCTGCTGCTTTGTGAAGAAACTTCAACGGCACAAGCGGGTGATGAGCCAGTGCTGATTTTTCAGAGAACGGGGGCACCGGTTGCGGTGTCTCCGGTTCGCTCTGATGCAGTAAAAGCACTCCTTGCGTCACATGAACTGGACGTGATTATTACCGACGATGGTTTGCAACATTATGCTCTTGCGCGTGATGTTGAAATTGTAGTGGTTGATGGCATAAGGCGCTTCGGCAACGGGCACTGGTTACCGGCGGGACCGATGCGGGAACGTCGTTCACGTTTGCGCTCAGTTGATGCTGTGATAACTAACGGCGGCGCGGCACACTCAGGTGAGTTAGCGATGATCCTGCAGCCTGGAAAAGCTATCAATCTGCTGACCGGTGAGCAGCGTAATCCAACCTCATTACAGAATGTTGTTGCAATGGCTGGCATCGGGCATCCGCCACGCTTTTTTGCGACGCTGAAACAGTTGGACGTGGATGTGCAGAAAGAAGTCGCATTTTCTGATCATCAGCCTTATACGCTGGATAAGCTTTCAGGCGTTGCACAATCCGGGCAAGCTCTTCTGATGACGGAAAAAGACGCGGTAAAATGTCGCTCATTTGCTCAGCCCGACTGGTGGTATCTGCCTGTCGACGCAAAGATTGAAGGAGTTCTGGCCGAGAAATTACTGCAAAAAATCAGCGATCTGATACTGAAAAACATCCGCTGAACGTGGATTTTTCATTAAAATTCACATTCTGATTTAAAATTTACGTAAATATATAATCTCAAGGTGACTGTTTTTAAAGGTTTATATTTAAAATTACTGTTTTCCTGAAAATAATTACGTTAGGTGTCTTGCTATCAGGCAGCACTTATGAGTAAATGCATGCAGCCTGTGTTGCAGCGCTATTTATGTATGAGTGTAGAGTAAAGCAGTTCCTCCCAGACGTTATCTCTTTCCCGATGATTCCGCTTCCAAGACGAACCTTCTAAGTCCTCCCCATAAGTAATTGTCTGAACTATTGGCCAACATTGCCGAATGGCAGGATTTTATATTTAGTAAAAAGGTTTTAAATATGTCTAAGAAAAATGGTCAGGTTAAGTGGTTCAATGAAAGCAAAGGTTTTGGTTTTATTGAGCAAGCTGATGGCGGCAAAGATGTATTCGTACATTTTTCTGCAATCGCAACCGATGGTTTCAAAACTCTGGCTGAAGGCCAGCGTGTAGAATACACCATTCAGGACAGCCCGCGCGGTCCGGCTGCTGCCAACGTTATTGCTCTCTGATAAGAGGCTGGCGTGGTGATATAAAACAACGTGAATCGTGATTTATATCAGCAGAATAAAGCCCGCCCCATGGCGGGTTTTTAGTGCGAAGAAGTCAGTTAGGTTTCAATACCTGACAAAAAATATAACAGTAAAAATAATCGTTAAATAATTCGCTCATTAGAGGTTTTTTATAAAAAAATAACTTAGAAATGGGCAAACGCATCCGAACAATAATAAAAAAGTGTGTTCATGGATGCCCAAAATAAAGGATAGAAATTATGATGTTACAAATGGGTTTAGTTAAATGGTACAACCAGGCTAAAGGCTACGGTTTTATTTGTCCGCTTGATGGTTCTTCTGAAATTTATGTTCAGCGCACTTCCATCGCGAACACCGGAAATAAATCACTCAGCGCTGGCCAGAAGGTCGAATTCACCACTTATCGCAGCGTAGCACATGGCCCTTCCGCGGCTGATGTTATTGCGTTCTGAGTCTGGTTTTTGTTGTTCCCCGTTGAGCTGAATTTTACGCTCCGGTAAAAATATGCTATCGGTATCCACAGTCTACTTGCTGCCCTGGATACCGATATGTCTCACCCGGTTATATCTCTCGCTTCAGCCCGCACCCTGCATTTATCTGCGCAAAATCTCTTAAAACCCTTTACCCGAAAACCGTCTGCTGCTGATGTTGTGCAGGCCATCCGTGATATGGGATTGCTGCAAATCGACACTATCAGCGTGGTGGCACGTAGCCCTTATTTGGTTCTCTTCAGTCGCTTAGGTCACTATTCTCCGCAATGGTTGGAAGAAGCGCTTTCCGGCGGAAAAATATTTGAATATTGGGCGCATGAAGCCTGTTTTATTCCCAGCGAAGATTACGGATTATTACGCCACCGTATGTTGAATCCGCAGGGAATGGGCTGGAAGTTTTCTCAGGCCTGGTTTGATGAACATCAGTCAGATATACAGGCATTACTGGGGCATATTGCTGAAAACGGTCCCGTACGCTCGGCAGATTTCACCGCAGATAAAAAATCAGCCAGTGGTTGGTGGGACTGGAAGCCTCACAAAAAGCATCTGGAAACGTTGTTCACCTCGGGAAAACTGATGGTATCTGAACGGCGTAACTTCCACCGGGTTTACGACCTGGCCGAACGCGTAATGCCTGACTGGGATGATGCCAGCCAGACCCTTGATCAGGGCGTAGCGGAGTACCAGATGCTGCGTCGCTCGGCGCAATATCTCGGCATCTTCAAACCGGAATGGCTGGCTGACTACTACCGTCTTAAGCGTGTGAATACCAAAGCCGTTATTGCACAACTGCTGGCTGATAAGGAAATCACACCCGTCGAAGTGACAGGACTTGAGGGTATTTTTTACGTTCATCAGCAACAGTTTTCTTTGTTACAGCAAGCGACTGAATCACGAATTTGCTCAACCATCACTACACTGCTTTCACCTTTTGATCCGGTGGTGTGGGATCGCAAACGTGCATCGGTGCTGTTTAATTTTGAATACCGGATTGAGTGCTATACGCCGGAGGCAAAACGTCAGTATGGCTATTTCACGCTGCCAATATTACAGCGAGGTGAACTGATTGGGCGTGTGGATGCCAAGATGCATCGTAAAGAAAAAATTCTGGAAGTGAAAAGTCTGCATCTTGAACCGCAGATCACAATGACAGCCCGGCGTGCGCAGGATGTTCACGGTGCAATTACGCGATTTGCGCAGTGGCAGGGAGCGGAAAGCGTGTTGACTGGAAATGTGCCGGAGACACTGATGGCGCTTTGGGGTACTGACTGGCAGGTTTAATTCGCATAAAAGTCATCCCGCAAAATGAAACGGCTGCGTCAGGCAGCCGTTATTTCACGATGATTGCAGGTGTGACTACAGTCTTATTGACTGAAGTTAGCGAACATTGCGATGATTTTGTTAATGGTTTTCATTTTCGAGCTCTTATTGTGGGGTTGATAGTGTGACTTGCATCACAAAAAAATTGTACTCCCACTAAATCTGCAACGCAATCGCTCCATGATGAAATTTTTCATTCACATTGAATTAACCTTTAAGAAATTCCTGCGGGCGAACTGAGGATTAACGGGTAGCAGGGGTTATGCTATCCTCTGGGACCGTTGTCTTATGTATTCCAATGTTTTTTGCGTTACACCTGGCTGAAAATGCAGTGTATTCGCCTCCGGGAGGAACTTATGGATCATCGTTTACTTGAAATCGTTGCGTGCCCTGTCTGCAACGGCAAGCTCTACTTTAATAAAGAATCACAGGAACTGGTATGTAAGGCAGACAGTCTGGCTTATCCGGTCCGTGACGGTATCCCTGTATTATTAGAAAATGAAGCCCGTCCGCTTTCTGTTGATGAGACGCATCCATGAGTTTTATTGCCATTATTCCTGCCCGTTTTGGGTCAAGCCGTTTGCCGGGTAAGCCGCTGGCGGATATCAACGGTAAACCGATGGTTGTGCATGTGATGGAGCGCGCCCTCGAGTCCGGGGCGAAAAGAGTGATTGTTGCGACCGATCACCCCGATGTAGCGAAAGCCGTCGAAGCGGCAGGTGGCGAAGTCTGCCTGACCCGTCCTGACCATGAGTCCGGTACTGAACGTCTGGCTGAAGTGATTGAGTTATGCCAGTTTGCTGATGATGAAATCATCGTCAACGTGCAGGGTGACGAGCCCCTGATCCCGCCGGTGATCATTCGTCAGGTGGCCGATAATCTGGCGAAAAGTGGAGCCGGTATGGCGACGCTGGCCGTGCCTATCGAAACCGCGGAAGAGGCGTTCAACCCGAATGCTGTGAAAGTCGTTCGCGATGCACGCGGTTATGCGCTGTATTTCTCACGTGCAACCATTCCGTGGGAACGTGAGCGTTTTGCCGTTTCTAAGGAAACTGTCGGGGATACTTTCCTTCGCCACATTGGCATTTATGCTTACCGCGCAGGGTTTATCCGCCAGTATGTAAAATGGGAACCGAGCCAGCTTGAGCATATCGAACTGCTCGAACAGCTGCGTGTACTGTGGTACGGTGAAAAAATCCACGTTGATGTGGCGAAAGCCATTCCGTCGGTGGGTGTGGACACGGCAGAAGATTTAGAACGCGTGCGCGCAATCCTGGGTCATAAATAAAACCCACGCGCCAACAATAATAAGACGGAATGTCCCGGCATTCCGTTTCTACATTTCCACCTTTCCCTGCGTTTTGCGCGACATCTTCCTTTTTCTGCCCTCATTATCCGGTTTTTGTTTGATCTGAAACGGGGTAATCCGTCACTGAAGCTTTCATCATAAACATTAACTTTTTCGTCACTGCGAACATGTTATGGAACAGCTAAAAGCCGAATTGAGCATCGTGTTGGGGGAGCGTTTGTCCCGACTGGAATGTGTGAGTGAGCAGCCTTATGCCCATCTTTTCTCCCTTTATGATGAGCAGGGTTACGCCATGCCTTTGCTGGCGAAAAGTTTTATTTGTCAGGGTATCGCCGGACAGGAAGCCTATAAATTGTCGATGCTGGCGAGAGAAGGTGTGGTACGGGTTCCGACGGTCTACGGCATGGTCACTACGCACCAGAAACCTTATCAGGAAATCCTGCTCATTGAGCGCCTGCGCGGCGTTTCCGCAGAGGCCCCGACGCGTACGCCGGAACGCTGGACAATATTGCAGGAGCAAATTGTCGAAGCGATGCTGGCCTGGCACCGTATCGACAGTCACGGCTGCGTGGGTTCTGTCGACAGTACACAGGAAAATCGGTGGGAAAACTGGTATCCGCAAAGAATAGAAGTGCTGTGGGCAACATTAACGAATTTACAGGCACCTGATCTGACGCCGGAAGACCGCACGCTGCTGTTTCGTTCCCGTGCCTGTATCCCCGCGCTGTTTGAAGATTTTGACGACACGCCGGTGCTGGTTCACGGCAATCTGTCGTTACGCAGTATGCTAAAAGACCCGCGCAGCGATCAGTTGCTGGCGATGATCAATCCCGGACCAGTGCTGTGGGCACCACGTGAGTTTGATTTGTTCCGCCTGTGGGAAAAAGGGATGAGCGAGCAGTTGCTGTTCGGCTATCTGCAAAAAGCGCCGGTTTCTGAAAGCTTCCTTGCCCGCCGCTGGATGTATCTGGTGTGGGAGTCTGTTGCGCACATGATCCACACCGGCAAACTTGATCGCCGCCAGTTTGATTTTGCACGGCAACAACTGCTGCCGTGGCTTAACTGAGCTGACTTAACTATTTCGTTACGGGCGCGGGTGATGTCACCCATTGCCATAAGCGCCCCAACGTTTCATACCACGCCCGCTCGCTGTGCGATAAGAACAAGGCCTGTGGCAGCGCACGCTCCCACGGATTAAGCGGGGAATCGATCGCCAGCTGATTCGCCGGTGCGGGGATCGGATGCAATCCCTGCTGCCGGAAGAACACCATCGCCCGAGGCAAATGATTCGCTGACGTCACCAGCACGAAAGGCTGGTCAGCTATCAGTGCTTTCACTTCCTGTGCTTCCTGATGCGTATCCCTGGGTTTATCGAGCAGGATAATATCGCTATCAGGCACTCCTAAACTTTGCGCTACTTTTCCGGCCACGGCGGCACTGCTGACCGGATTTGTCATCGCCTGCGCACCGGTAAAAATCATTTTTGATCCCGGATTTGCGCGGTAAATACGGATACCTTCCGTCACACGTGGCAGACTGTTGCTGATGAGATTAGAACTCGGTGCCCAGTCCGGGTTATAGGTATAACCGCCACCCAGAACCACCACAAATTTAACCGGCGTATGCCCCGTGACCTGATAAGTCGGATACCTGGTTTCAATCGGGCGCAGAAGACTGTCCGCGACCGGCTGTATACTCAGCAGCAGTAAAAGCAGCCAACTCAGTAAAAAAAACACTTTCCCGGTTTTTTGCCAGCGGGTCACCCACAACAAAACCAGTGCAACCGCCATGATCACCAGAATAAAGGGCAGCGGTAATAACAGGTCACCGAAGGTTTTTTTTAGGATAAATAACATCAGAAACCGGTCCTTTTGGGTGAAAAAACGACATCCGGGCATGAATCCGCGTCAGGATGATTTATTCTATGCCAGCCTGTGCCAAAATAGCAGGTCGCGCTGATAAACCCTTTAACAGAATGCACCATCAGGAACAGGTATCTCTTCATGCAGGATCGTAACTTCGACGATATGGCGGAAAAGTTTTCGCGCAATATCTACGGCACAACTAAGGGACGTATCCGTCAGGCTGTGCTGGGTCAGGATCTGCAAGAATTGCTACAAACGCTGCCTCAGCGACCATTGCGTATTCTTGATGCGGGTGGCGGTGAAGGGCAAATGGCCTGTGAACTTGCTGCTTTAGGACATCAGGTCTTGTTGTGCGATCTCTCCGGTGAGATGATCCGACGCGCCGAGGCCGCGGCGGTGGAAAAAGGTGTGAGCGGGAACATGCAATTTGTACAATGTCCGGCTCAGCACATTGCTGAACATTTGGAACAGCCGGTTGATCTGATATTGTTCCATGCGGTCATTGAATGGCTGGCAGAACCGCGTCAGGCACTTGCCGCGCTGGTCGATTGTCTGGCACCGGGTGGCGCATTATCGCTGATGTTTTACAATATCCACGGTCTGGTCATGCGGCATATGATCCTCGGCAACTTTGGTCATGTCGAAGCCGGTGTGCCTAAAATCAAAAAAAGCTCCCTGTTACCCGATCATCCGCTGGAACCTGCGCAGGTTTATCAGTGGCTGGAAGAACTGGGAATGCAGATAAGCGGCAAGACCGGTGTTAGAGTGTTCCACGATTATTTGCGAAACAGACAACAACATAAGCAGGATTTTGACGAGCTTTTGGCGCTGGAGCAGCGTTATTGCCGTCAGGAACCTTTTGTTAGTTTGGGACGCTACATCCATGTGATGGCGCACAAACCCATTCTGAAGGACGAATTATGAGTGAATTTTCCCAGACTGTACCCGAACTGGTCGCCTGGGCACGGAAAAATGATTTCTCAATTTCGCTGCCAACGGAGCGGCTGGCTTTTCTTCTGGCGATTGCCACGTTAAACAGCGAGCGCCTTGACGGGGAAATGAGTGAGGGTGAACTGGTCGATGCGTTTCGTCATGTCAGTAAAGGATTTGAGCAGACAAACGAAACCATTACCGTACGTGCCAATAACGCCATCAATGACATGGTGCGCCAGCGCTTGCTCAACCGTTTTGTCAGTGAAATGGCGGATGGCAATGCCATTTATCGCCTGACACCGCTGGCGATCGGCATTTCAGATTATTACATCCGCCAGCGTGAATTTTCCACGTTGCGGTTGTCTATGCAGTTATCGATTGTTGCGCAGGAACTCAAACGCGCTGCTGATGCGGCCGAAGAGGGCGGCGATGATTTCCACTGGCATCGCAATGTCTACGCGCCGCTGAAATATTCTGTTGCTGAGATTTTTGACAGCATCGACATGACCCAGCGCATCATGGACGAACAGCAGCAGGGCGTAAAAGACGATATTGCTGCACTGCTGAATAAAGACTGGCGCGCGGCCATTTCCAGCTGTGAAATCCTTCTGTCAGAAACCTCAGGCACGCTGCGTGAACTACAGGATACGCTTGAAGCTGCCGGTAACCTGTTGCAGGCGCATCTGATGCGCATTCAGGACGCCACCATGGTCGAACTCGATTTGAGTTTCGTCGATAAACTGGTGTTCGACTTACAGAACAAACTCGATCGTATTACCAGCTGGGGTCAGCAGGCCATTGACCTGTGGATTGGTTATGACCGCCATGTGCATAAATTTATCCGTACTGCGATCGACATGGATAAGAACCGGGTATTTGCTCAACGTCTGCGTCAGTCGGTGCAAAACTACTTTGACCAGCCGTGGACGCTCACCTTTGCCAATGCCGATCGTCTGCTGGATATGCGTGACGAAGAGCTGGCACTGCGCAGCGAAGAAGTGACCGGTGAACTACCGCCAGATCTCGAGTTTGAAGAATTTAACGAAATCCGCGAACAACTTGCGGCATTGATTGAACAGGCATTACAGGTTTATCAGCAACAAAAAACGCCGCTCAATCTGGGCATGGTAATGCGCGAATACCTCAAGCAGTATCCGCGTGCCCGACACTTTGATGTCGCGCGAATTGTGGTCGACCAGGCGGTACGCCTTGGTGTGGCTGAAGCAGATTTTTCAGGGTTGCATGCCGAATGGCAGGCAATCAATGATTACGGAGCCAAGGTGCAGGCCCATGTCATCGACAAATATTGAACACATAATGCCAGCTAAGCTGGCGCAGGCACTGGCAAATTCAGTGTTTCCTGCTCTCGACAGCCAGCTGCGTTCTGGCCGTCATATTGGCATTGACGAACTGGATAACCACGCTTTCCTGATGGACTATCAGGAAGAAATGGAACTGTTTTACAGCCGCTACAGCGTGGAATTAATCCGGGCCCCGGAAGGTTTCTTCTATCTTCGTCCGCGCTCCACCACGCTTATCCCGCGTTCCGTGCTCTCTGAGCTGGACATGATGGTCGGAAAAATTCTCTGCTATTTGTATCTCAGCCCGGAACGTCTGGCGCATGAGGGGATTTTTACCCAGCAGGAACTTTATGATGAATTACTGAGTCTGGCCGACGAAAGCAAATTGCTGAAATACGTCAACCAGCGCTCTACCGGCTCTGACCTGGATCGCCAGAAGTTGCAGGATAAAGTCCGCACTTCACTGAACCGCCTGCGCCGTCTGGGCATGGTGTATTTCATGGGCGTCGACAGCACTAAATTCCGTATTACAGAAGCAGTATTTCGCTTTGGTGCGGATGTCCGCAGCGGCGATGACGCGCGCGAAGCTCAGTTGCGGATGATCCGCGACGGCGAAGCGATGCCAGTCGACAGCGCGTTGTCCTTGAACGACGAAAATGAAGACGGCGAACCGCTGGCAGGGCAGCAAGGGCATGAAAGCGCAGAGGATGAACAGGAATGATTGAACGCGGTAAATTTCGCTCACTGACGCTGGTTAACTGGAACGGCTTTTTCGCCCGGACATTTGACCTCGATTCACTGGTCACCACGCTTTCCGGTGGTAACGGTGCGGGTAAATCCACGACCATGGCCGCTTTTGTCACGGCGCTGATCCCCGATCTGACGTTGCTGCATTTTCGTAATACCACCGAAGCGGGGGCAACTTCCGGCTCACGTGATAAAGGTCTGCACGGTAAATTACGCGCCGGTGTCTGTTACTCCGTTCTGGATGTGGTGAACTCCCGTCATCAGCGCATTGTCGTGGGTGTTCGTCTGCAGCAGGTTGCGGGGCGTGACCGTAAAGTCGATATCAAACCTTTCACCATTCAGGGCTTGCCGGTTGCGGTGAACCCGACAGAAATGCTGACGGAAACCGTTGGCGAACGTCAGGCGCGCGTGTTGCCTTTGCATGAACTGAAAGAGCGCGTTGAAGCAATGGAAGGCGTGCAGTTCAAGCAGTTCAACTCGATAACCGATTACCATGCGCTGATGTTCGATCTGGGTGTGATCCCGCGTCGTCTGCGTTCAGCGTCTGATCGCAGTAAATTCTATCGCCTGATCGAAGCATCACTTTACGGCGGTATCTCCAGCGCCATCACCCGCTCCCTGCGCGACTACCTGTTGCCGGAAAACAGCGGTGTGCGTAAAGCCTTCCAGGATATGGAAGCCGCGCTGCGTGAAAACCGCATGACGCTGGAAGCGATCCGCGTTACGCAATCTGACCGCGACCTGTTTAAGCATCTGATTTCGGAAGCAACGTCGTACGTGGCCGCCGACTATATGCGTCATGCCAATGAACGCCGCATTCATCTCGATGGTGCGCTGGTGCTGCGTAATGATTTGCTGACCAGCCGCAAACAGCTTTCCAGTGAGCAATATCGTCATGTTGAAATGGCGCGTGAGCTGGCTGAGCAGAGCGGTTCGCAGAGCGATCTGGAAACCGATTATCAGGCTGCGAGCGATCATCTGAGTCTGGTTCAGACCGCAATGCGTCAGCAGGAAAAAATCGAGCGTTACGAAAGTGACCTCGAAGAGCTGACGTACCGTCTCGAAGAGCAGAACGAAGTCGTCGCAGAAGCCAGCGAACTGCACGCAGAGCACGAAGCACGTGCGGAAGCCGCTGAGCTGGAAGTGGACGAACTGAAAAGTCAGCTGGCCGATTACCAGCAGGCGCTGGACGTTCAGCAAACCCGTGCGATCCAATATCAGCAAGCCCTACAGGCTATTGAGCGTGCGCGCGACCTTTGTCAGATCCCTGATCTGAGTATTCAGAACAGTGAAGAATGGCTGGAAACATTCCAGAGTAAAGAGCAGGAAGCTACTGAAATCTTGCTGATGCTGGAACAGAAAATGAGTGTGGCGTCTGCCGCGCATAATCAGTTCGAAAATGCCTATCAGCTGGTGGTGAAAATCGCCGGTGAAGTGAGCCGCAGCGAAGCCTGGCAGACCGCGCGTGAATTGCTGCGCGACTGGTCTTCACAGCAACATCAGGCGGAACGCGTAGAACCGCTGCGGATGCGTTTGTCCGAGCTGGAAGGCCGTCTGCGTGAACAGCAGGATGCTGAGCGTCAGTTGCAGGAATTCTGTAAACGCACCGGTCAGGATGTGCATCCGGAAGATCTGGACGAAATGCAGCGTGAGCTGGAAGTACAGATCGAAGAATTGCAGGGCGTTGTCTCGCAGGCCGGTGAACGTCGTATGCAAATGCGTCAGGAACTCGAGCAGGTTCAGTCGCGTATTCGCGAGCTGACCGCCCGTGCCCCGGTCTGGCTGGCCGCACAGGAAGCCCTCAGCCAGCTGAGTGAACAAAGTAAAGAACCGCTGGAAAGCAGCCAGCAGGTGACCGAATACATGCAGCAGTTGCTGGAAACGGAACGCGAAACCACGGTTGAGCGTGACGAAGTCGCTGCCCGCAAACGTCGCATTGAAGGCCAGATAACGCGCCTCAGTCAGCCTAGCGGTGCAGAAGATTCCCGCATGATCGCGCTGGCAGAACGCTTTGGTGGCGTACTGTTATCTGAAATTTATGATGACGTTACCATCGATGATGCGCCTTACTTCTCCGCGTTGTATGGTCCGTCACGCCACGCGATTGTCGTGCCTGATTTGTCTCTGATCCGCGATCAGCTGGACGGTCTGGACGATTGTCCTGAAGATCTCTACCTGATTGAAGGGGATCCGCAGTCATTTGATGACAACGTGTTTGAAGTGGAAGAAATGCAGGGCGCGGTGCTGGTGAAAACCGGTGACCGCCAGTGGCGTTATTCTCATTTCCCGCAGGTACCGTTGTTTGGTCGTGCGGCGCGTGAAAACCGTCTCGAAACTCTGCATAAAGAACGCGAAAATCTTTCTGAGCGTTATGCGACCTTGTCGTTTGACGTGCAGAAAATCCAGCGTGCGCATCAGGCATTCAGCCGTTTCATCGGCAGCCATCTGGCCGTTGCGTTTGATGCCGATCCGGAAGCAGAAATCCGCACCCTGAGCGGACGTCGTGGCGAACTGGAACGTGCCATCAATGCACATGAAGGCCAGAATCAGCAACAGCGTCAGCAATACGAGCAGGCGAAAGACGCTATCGGTATGCTCAATAAATTGCAGCCGCGCGTAGGCTTACTGTGCGATGAAACGCTGATCGACCGTGTGGAAGAAATCCGCGAAGAAATGGAAGAGGCGCAGGATGCTGCCCGTTTCATTCAGCAACACGGTGTTTCGCTGGCTAAGCTGGAACCGCTGGTGTCAGTGCTGCAAAGTGACCCGGAACAGCATGAGCAACTGAAAGAAGATTACGCACAGGCGCAGCATTCACAGCGTCTGGCGAAGCAGCAGGCCTTTGCGCTGACCGAAGTCGTTCAGCGTCGTGCGCACTTCAGCTATACCGATTCTGCCGGCATGCTGAACGAAAACAGCGACCTGAACGACAAACTACGTCAGCGTCTGGAACATGCGGAAGCGGAACGTACGCGTGCCCGCGAGCAGATGCGTCAGCATCAGACTCAGCTGACTCAGTACAGTCAGGTTCTGGCCTCGCTGAAAAGTTCGTTCGATGCCAAACGCGATATGCTCAAAGAGCTGAGCCAGGAATTGCAGGATATCGGCGTTCAGGCGGATCCGAATGCCGAAGCGCGAGCCAAAACCCGTCGTGATGAGCTGCATACTGCATTGAGCACTAACCGTGCCCGTTGCAACCAGCTGGAAAAACAGATCACCTTCTGCGAAGCAGAAATGGACAATCTGCAGAAAAAGCTGCGTAAGCTTGAGCGCGATTACCACCAGAGCCGTGAGCAGGTGGTGTCCTCGAAAGCGGGCTGGTGTGCGGTCATGCGTCTGGTGAAAGATAACGGCGTTGAGCGTCGTCTGCACCGTCGTGAGCTGGCTTACATGGATGGCGACGAACTGCGTTCGATGTCGGATAAAGCATTGGGTGCGCTACGTCTGGCGGTGTCTGATAACGAACATCTGCGCGATGTGCTGCGTCTTTCAGAAGATCCGAAACGTCCGGAACGCAAAATCCAGTTCTACATTGCCGTGTATCAGCATCTGCGTGAACGTATTCGTCAGGATATTATCCGCACCGACGATCCGGTCGAAGCCATCGAACAGATGGAAATCGAGCTGGGACGTCTGACTGAAGAACTGACCGCCCGCGAACAGCAACTGGCCATCAGTTCTAAAAGTGTGGCGAACATCATCCGCAAAACCATTCAGCGCGAGCAGAACCGTATCCGTCAGCTCAACCAGGGGCTGCAGGCCGTGGCGTTTGGTCAGGTAAAAAGTGTGCGTCTGAACGTGAACGTGCGTGAAGCACATGCGGGACTGCTGGATGTTCTTTCTGAACAGCAGGAACAGCATCAGGATCTGTTCAGCAGTAATCGTCTGACCTTCTCGGAAGCGCTGGCCAAACTGTATCAGCGTCTGAATCCGCAGATTGATATGGGTCAGCGTACGCCACAAACCATCGGCGAAGAACTTCTGGATTACCGCAACTACCTGGAAATGGAAGTGGAAGTTAACCGTGGTTCAGACGGCTGGCTTCGTGCGGAAAGTGGCGCGCTGTCGACCGGTGAAGCGATCGGTACCGGTATGTCGATTCTGGTGATGGTGGTTCAGAGCTGGGAAGATGAGTCGAGCCGTATGCGTGGCAAAGATATTTCGCCATGTCGTCTGCTGTTCCTTGATGAAGCCGCGCGTCTGGATGCGAAATCCATCGCCACGCTGTTCGAGCTTTGCGACCGTCTCGAAATGCAGCTGATTATCGCTGCGCCAGAAAACATCAGCCCGGAAAAAGGGACGACCTATAAACTGGTGCGAAAAGTATTTGGCAATAATGAACATGTGCATGTGGTGGGTTTACGCGGTTTTGCCGCAGAACTTCCTGCACTGGCCAATACGGAAGCTGACGTTTCCTGATTATTTTCAGAATATGATCATGCCCCGGCTTATGTCGGGGCTTTTTTTTTGCCTTAGCGCTAATTGATTAATTTATATAAAATTTCTATGAAAATTTCTTCCCTGATTAATCAGAGGATAAAGATAATCTCAATCACTGGATGAAATCTGAGCTGATGGATTGTCATTGAATGGAAAGTACCCAATGAAACCTTTATTTCGTCTGACGGCTGGCTTAGAGTCTTCAGGTACACGCGGACTGCATTTCATTGAGCCACCGCGCAAAAAAAGAATTCTGTTTATATACTTAAACCAGACATTGCTGGCTTAATTTTGGGGAATGAATTGGGCACTTTACCGGGAGGCAAGGGAAGATGTTAATGAATCAAAGGTCTCTCAAGTTTTTAGTCGCCAGCTGTTTGCTGGCGAGTGGTCTGTCTCCGTGGTTTGCTGCCTGGGCGGCAGTTCCCACTATGCCGGTCGGAAAAACCACGTTATCCAGCGTGCAAAGCATGAGCCAGCTGCAGGCAGAATTGATGCCAAGAGGCATCCGGCCTCTCTATCTGTCATCTCTCTCGTCGCTTTACGCCGCTAACCATATGCAGCCGATGTGGAAAGATCGTGAAACGATACAAATATTCCAGCAGCAGTTAGCTGAGCTGGCTATTTCCGGTATTCAGCCGCAGTTTACCCAATGGGTGAAATGGCTGACTGACCCGGAGGTGACCGGTATGGCACGCGACGTAGTGCTCTCTGATGCGATGCTGGGCTATCTCCAATTTACCAGCAGCGTGGAAGCCAACGGGGATAAGTGGCTTTACAGCACGACGCCGTACAAGATGACCACACCTTCGCTGACAGTGATTAATCAGTGGCAACTGGCGGTGCGCCAGGGTGATACCGCGCACTATATGTCGACTCTGACGCCACAGCACCCATATTACGCCAAAATGCATGACGCGTTGAAAACGATGCTGGCGGACAACCGTCCGTGGCCTGCGATGCGCGGTTCAGCAAGCTTGCGACCTGATCAAATCAGTGATGATGTTCCGGCGCTGCGTGAGATCCTCACCAGAACGGGCATGATGGTTGCCTCGCCGCAGGAAACCAGTGCGCCTAAACCGACGGATGAAACGATAGCCCCGAATACGCCGGGGAGCGCGGCGAATGATGATTTGTCTGTGGATGAAACCGCAGACAAAGCGCAGCCAGCCACCCCAGCGGTGAGTCCTTCTGCGACGTCGGTCCAGGATGTTCTGCCTTCGGTTCAGTCCACTGAAACGCCGGCACCGGCTGCTTCTGTAGCTGTTGCGAATAATCAGTACACGCCAGATTTAGTGGAAGCAGTAAAACGTTTTCAGAAATGGCAGGGACTTGAGGCGGATGGGATTATCGGCGGGCGTACGCGCCAGTGGCTGAATGCTTCACCACAGCTGAGAGCCACTTTACTGGCGCTGAATATTCAGCGTTTGCGAATTCTGCCAGGGAATGTGAATACCGGAATTATGGTGAACATTCCAAACTATCAGCTCACCTATTATCTCAATGGCAATGAAGTTCTGTCTTCACGCGTCATTGTCGGACGTCCGAGCCGTAAGACTCCGTTAATGAGTAGTGCGCTCAATAATGTGGTAGTGAATCCACCGTGGAATGTGCCGACCACATTAGTGCGTGAAGATATTGTGCCGAAAGCCATGAACAATCCGGGCTACTTCCAGCAGCATGGTTATCAGGTATTGTCAGGCTGGAGCAATGACGCGGAAGTCATCGATCCTTCCATGATCGACTGGGCAATGGTGTCCCCTAATCACTTCCCTTACCGTATCCGTCAGGCTCCTGGAGTCAGCAACTCGCTTGGCCGGTATAAATTTAATATGCCGAGTTCTGATGCAATTTATCTGCATGACACGCCAAATCATAACCTGTTCAGTAAAGACATTCGTGCGCTGAGTTCAGGGTGCGTGAGGGTCAATAAAGCGTCTGAACTGGCGAATATGTTGTTACAGGATGCCGGCTGGAATGACACCCGTATCTCATCTGCTTTGCAGGGCGGTAACACCACTTACGTGGCAATACGACATCACATACCGGTAAAACTGTTTTATCTGACGGCGTGGGTTGCAGATGATGGTAAACCGCAGTTCCGCACAGATATTTACAATTATGATTCCACAGTGAGATCCGGAGCACAAATTTTGCCTCAGGCAGAAATTTTGCTTCAATAAATGCAGTAAAACTAATCTGATAAGGGTCAGAGTATTTGGCCATACAACGAGCGTGAGCCACTGGCACGCTCGTTTTGCGTTTCAGGGTCGCTTGACTCGCTGATATTTGGCGGTTAAGGTTCGAAACGGTGCAAAAATCGCACTTCTTTTTGACTCTCTTATCGGATAGTAAACTGTTCATGAATGAAATCGACAAACATCGCCGTAAATGGCTGGCACTGGGCAGTGCCGCTATGGGGATTGCATTCCTTCCGGGTCGTGCATTCGCTACTCTTTCCACTCCTCGTCCGCGTATTTTAGTCGTTAATAACTTAAATACCGGCGAAACCCTCAAAACAGAGTTTTTTGATGGAAAGCGTTACAACAAGGATGAGTTGGCTCGATTGAATCATCTGTTCAGAGACTATCGGGCGGAAAAGGTTAAAGCTATCGATCCCGCCTTATTCGATCATCTTTATCGTCTGCAAGTTATGCTCGGCGGCACCAATAAACCTGTTCAGCTTATTTCCGGCTATCGCTCTCTGGCGACTAATAACAGCATGCGTGAACCAGGAAGCGGCGTAGCAAAACACAGTTACCACACGCTCGGACAGGCGATGGATTTCCATATTCAGGGAATCGAATTGAGCAATATCCGCAAAGCAGCGTTAAAAATGCGGATGGGTGGTGTAGGATATTATCCACGAAGTAACTTTGTGCACATCGATACCGGCCCCGCACGGACCTGGTGATGTGTGTAATTAATGGCCTGCCGATGTGCAGGCCATTTTGTGGAGCCCTATGAAAATCCATCTTATTACCGTCACGGCCTTCAGCCAGAACTGCTCTCTGATTTGGTGTACAAAGACTAATCAGGCCGCCATTGTCGATCCCGGCGGTGAAGCCGCACGTATTATTCAGGAAGTGTCTGCCAAAGGCGTTCTGGTTACTCAAATTTTGCTCACGCACGGTCATCTCGATCACGTAGGTGCCGCCGCTGAACTGGCTGCACATTATCAGGTGCCTGTTATCGGACCGCAGAAGGAAGATCAGTTCCTGCTTGATGCTTTGCCGACGCAGAGCCAGATGTTTGGCCTTGACCATTGTGACCCGCTGACGCCTGATACCTGGCTCGAAGAAGGTGACACTGTGAGCGTGGGCGAAGAAATCTTATCCGTATTACATTGCCCGGGTCATACGCCGGGGCATATTGTTTTCATCAATGATGAAGCGCGTATTGCCGTTTCCGGTGACGTGATTTTCAAAGGCGGCGTAGGGCGAAGTGATTTCCCGCGCGGTGATCATCAGGCGCTGATCCACTCGATTAAAACCAAGCTGTTGCCTCTGGGTGATGACATGGTCTTTATTCCAGGTCATGGCCCGATGTCTGACTTTGGTTACGAGCGTAAAAACAATCCTTTCCTGCAGGATGAAATGCCGGTCTGGTAATTATTGATTGCCTGAATACAAAAAGCCCGTCAGTGTCCTGACGGGCTTTTTTAATCGAGAAGCAGTGCTTAACGATTACAGTACGGCGACGATGGCTTCACACAGTGGTGCCATATTGTCGAGTGTGATACCCGCAACGTTGATACGTCCTGAATTCACCGCGTATACACCAAATTCATCACGTAAACGCAATACCTGATCTTTGGTCAGGCCGCTGAAAGAGAACATCCCGTTCTGATTGATAATAAAGCTGAAATCCTGCTGCGCCCCTTTTTCCTGCAAGGTGCTGACAAACAACTGACGCATACGGTGGATACGCTGACGCATATCGCTCAGTTCCTGCTCCCACAGCGTGCGCAAGGCTTCGTTACCCAGAATGGTAGCTACAACCGCTGCGCCGTGTGCTGGCGGGTTAGAGTAGTTTGCACGGATAACCGATTTCATCTGACTGAACGCGCGATCGGCGGTTTCAGCGTCAGTGGCGACTAACGTACAGGCGCCGACACGTTCATTATACAGGCCGAAGTTTTTCGAGTAAGAACTGGCGACCAGTAACTCTTTATGGCTGGCGACAAACAGGCGCAGACCCGCGGCATCTTCTTGCAGACCCTTAGCAAAACCCTGATAAGCAAAATCGAACAGCGGTAACCAGCCGTTTGCCACAGACAATTCAGCCAGCTTCGCCCATTGTTCTTCAGTCGGGTCGATACCCGTCGGGTTGTGGCAGCAACCGTGGAACAACACTACGTCACCGGCTTTCGCTTCGCTCAGGCTTTTCAGCATGCCGTCGAAATCAAGACTGTGATTGGCTGCGTCGTAATAGTTGTAATCTGCAACTTCCAGGCCTGAAGCGGAAAATACGCCTTTATGGTTCGGCCAGCTTGGATTACTGACCCACACGCGTTTGGCGCTGGTTTGTGTCGCAATAAAATCTGCTGCAATGCGCAGGGCACCGGTACCGCCAGGCGTTTGTGCCGTGCGCGCACGCTTGTCTGCAATCACAGTGCTGCCTTTACCGAACAGCAGTTCCTGCGTGCAATGTGCAAAATCAGGTAATCCGTCGATGCTGAGATAGGTTTTCGTTGTTTCATTTTCCAACAGAAACTGTTCGGCTTTCTTCACGCTGGCCAAAACCGGCGTTTTACCCGTTTCATCTTTATAAACACCAATCCCAAGATTGATTTTATTCGAGCGGTCATCAGCGCGGAAAAGATCGGTAAGACCCAGAATAGGGTCAGCAGGTGCTGCAGTGATTTTTTCAAACATGTCGGAAAATTCCATAGCCTGATATGACGAAAGAGGGCATCAGGGTACCGCCAGCGCTGTCGTTTGCCAACCGTTTGCGGCAAAAAGAAAGCAGAGTTGTGAGAAGGCGTGTGAGATTAAAATTTTTTATGGAAGAGGGTAGCAAAGTTCGTTTTTTGAATTGTTTAAATGCAAAAGGCAGAGCCGAAGCTCTGCCTTGATATCCACTTTGATGCGCCCGAAAGCGCATCGTTAAGCGATATTAGAACTGGTATTGCAGACCAACACCAACGACGTCGTCTGTGCTACGGCCAGATGCTTTGGTGTAGCTGTTGTCGTCCAGCAGGTTGATTTTGTAGTCAACATAGGTAGACATGTTTTTGTTGAAGTAGTAGTAAGTACCTACTTCTACGTATTTAACCAGGTCAGCATCGCCGCCGCCGTAGGTTGAATCGTTTTTGGTGAAGCCGTTCAGGTCCTTACCTTTAGACTGCAGGTAGGCGATAGATGGGCGCAGACCGAAATCGAACTGGTACTGAGCAACAACTTCGAAGTTCTGAGTTTTGTTAGCAATAGAGCCCGGGTTGCCGTAATCAGTGGTGTTACGTGATTCACCGTAGAAGGTCGCCAGGTACAGGTTGTTAGCGTCATATTTCGCGCCGAATGCGTATGCGTCAGCTTTATCACCAGCACCGTCACGCTTCTGCAGAGAGGTACGGTTAGAAGAGAAGTAAGCACCTGTCAGGCTAACACCGGAGTCGCCGATAGCATAAGCGGCAGAAGTACCCCAGCCGTCGCCATTGGAATCAACTGCGCCACGATCGTCACGACCTTCGTCGTTTTTACCCTGGTACTGTACAGCGAAGCTCAGGCCATCAACCAGACCGAAGAAGTTGCTGTTACGGTAAGTTGCCATGCCATTACCACGACCAACCATGAAGTTGTCGTTGTTCTGGTACATGGTGTCATCGCCAAAGATTGGCAATTGGTCGGTGTAGGACATTACGTCGTAGATTACGCCGTAGTTACGACCGTAGTCGAAAGAACCTGCATCGCCAAATTTCAGACCAGCGAAGCCCAGACGAGTTTTGTTGCCTTCGTCGCCAGCGCTTTCTGCGTGGTTAGCCTGAACGTTGTATTCCCACTGGCCGTAACCGGTCAGTTGGTCAGTAATTTGAGTTTCGCCTTTGAAGCCGAAACGGACATAGGTCTGGTCGCCATCGTCGCCAGCGTTGTCAGAGAAGGTGTGACGCGCGTCAACTTTACCGTACAGATCCAGTTTGTTGCCGTCTTTGTTATAGATCTCAGCTGCGTTAGCTGCACCAGCAACTAACAGAGCAGGGATTACCACTGCAAGAATATTGCGCTTCATCATTATTATTACCCTCATTGGTTTTATTTGGACACCTGCCACTGCCTTAAACAATTCTTTACGGAACTATTCGTGAAAGTTTGGTGTCTCCTGTGTCTGAACGCACTATTCCATCCGATGTAAGCTTAATCCATAGCGAAAATGCTACTAAATTACTAAATATGTTTCAGTCAGAAAAAATGTATTACAAAATGTGTATTTTACGGAACTTTGTGACAGGGATCTATCTTTCAAAATGACTAAGGCCAGCATTGCTGGCCTTAGTTTTGTAACTATTTTGTTAATTAGAAATAGTTTAATTAATTAGAAGGTTGCACTACGTGGTGTACGTGGGAACGGGATCACGTCACGAACGTTTTGAACACCGGTCACATAAGCAACTAAACGTTCAAAACCTAACCCGAAGCCGGAATGCGGGACAGTGCCGTAACGGCGAAGATCGCGATACCACCAATAATCTTCTTTATTCAGACCCATTTCAGCCATTCGCGCGTCCAATACATCCAGACGTTCTTCACGCTGAGAACCCCCGATAATCTCACCAATACCTGGCGCAAGAACGTCCATTGCGGCAACAGTTTTGCCATCATCGTTCATACGCATGTAGAAGGCTTTGATATCTTTAGGGTAGTTTTTGACCACAACAGGCGCTTTGAAATGCTGCTCAGCCAGGTAACGTTCGTGTTCAGAAGAAAGATCAACACCCCAGGAAACCGGGTTTTCAAATTTCTGGCCACAATTCATTAGGATTTCTACAGCATCGGTGTAATCCACTTGCGCGAAATCGGATGTTACAAATCGCTCAAGGCGCGCAACAGCATCTTTGTCTACGCGATCGGCAAAAAAGGCCATATCGTCTGCACGTTCGTCTAAAACGGCTTTGAAAACATATTTAAGCATGTTTTCAGCCAGTGACGCGATGTCATCCAGCGTAGCAAAAGCCACTTCCGGTTCAACCATCCAGAACTCAGCAAGGTGACGGCTGGTATTTGAGTTTTCTGCGCGGAAGGTCGGGCCGAAGGTATAAACCTTGGACAGCGCACATGCATAGGTTTCACCGTTAAGCTGACCGGAAACGGTAAGGAACGCTTCTTTACCGAAAAAGTCTTCGCTGAAGTCGATTTCGCCTTTGTCGGTACGCGGCAGGTTTTGCAGATCCAACGTAGAAACGCGGAACATTTCACCCGCACCTTCGGTATCGGAAGCAGTGATCAGCGGAGTGGACACCCAGAAGTAGCCGTTTTCATGATAGAAACGGTGAATCGCCTGAGACAGGGTGTTGCGCACACGTGCAACGGCGCCAATCAGGTTGGTGCGCGGGCGAAGGTGAGCCACCTCACGCAGGTATTCGATACTGTGGCGTTTTGCCGCCATCGGGTAGGTATCAGGGTCATCCACCCAGCCAACAACTTTAACAGCGGTTGCCTGCAGTTCGAAACTCTGGCCTTCGCCAGGAGATGCGACAACAGTACCGGTCACTTCTACTGAACAACCCGTCGTCAGACGCAGGACGTCTTCCTGATAATTGGGCAGAGAATTATTGATGACGGCCTGTAAAGGATTAAAGCAGGAGCCGTCATAAACGGCGACGAATGAGATACCAGCTTTAGAATCTCTCCGGGTACGTACCCAACCGCGTACGGTGACTTCACTGTCAACCGCAGCACGGCCTTGCAGTACGTCGACTACAGGCACAACGCTCATAGATTTCTCTCTTTCTTTATATATGTTGGCTAAGAAATATTGGACACCCTGTAAAAAGGGATTTTGCTATGTTACTTAGCCTTTCTCAGGACACAAGCAGAAATCACCGTTGGTGAAGAAGAATTAAGGGACAATTGACAGGAATAACACGAAATATTGATACAACGAATAAAAGCCGAGCGGAATGAAATTGCATCTATATAAAGGAAAGAAAGTAAGGAAAGAAAGTTGGGAAAGAAAATTCCGATAAAGCGCCGGAGTGACTTCCGGCGCTTTACTGACACTCAGGATGCTTTTTTAACCAGCGGTAAATCAAAGGCTTTCCGAAGCGCTTTCACGAAGGCTTTGTCCTGACAAATGGTTTTGCCCGGACTGTCAGACAACTTGGCGACCGGTTTACCGTCGCACTGAACCAATTTAATTACAATATTCAGAGGCTTAACGCCGGGAATATTACAAGTCAGACGCGTACCAATCCCAAACACCAGATTGATACGCTGATGGAAATGGCGATAAAGATGCAGCGCTTTATCCAGATCCAGGTTATCGGAAAATACCAGCGTTTTGGTCATCGGATCGATCCCCAGTGCCTGATAATGCGCAATGGCTTTTTCACCCCATTCAAATGGATCGCCGGAATCATGACGCAGCCCCTGATAGGCATTGGCGAAATTGCTGCCGAAATCACGCAGGAAAGCATCCATCGTAATGCAGTCAGTCAGTGCAATGCCGAGCTGGTCCGGATATTCATCCAGCCAGGCCTGTAACGCAGCACGCTGGCTGTTTGCCAGAACCGGACTGATTTGCTGATGCGCCTGGAACCATTCATGAGCCTGAGTCCCAACCGGTGTCAGCTGCAATTTATGTGCTACATCGTAATTGCTGGTGCCGACCAGATAAGGGAATTCATTTTTCAGCGTACTGACAATGGCTTCCTGAACTTCGCCCGAGAAACGACGGCGTGTGCCGAAATCCATCAGACGGAAGGCAGAGAGGTCGATATCTGCGGCCTGTTCTTTAAAACTGGCAAGATTTTTACGCAACTGATCTACGGCCATTTGCGCGGTGACTTGCGGCGAACGGTGACGATGCACCACTTCGCTGATCACCGCCAGCAGCGGCACTTCCCACATGATCACTTCACGCCACGGCCCTTCAATACGCACGTGCAAATGCCCGTTGCGATCGGAAACGGTGACGTGTTCTGGATTGTAGCGGAACGCCTTCAGCCAGTTCAGATAGTCGTGTTTAAAGAAGGGCAGGCCGGAGAGATAAGTGAACTCATCATTTGTGAGGGCCAGCTGGCTCATCATCTGGATTTGCTCACGAATCTCGCTGGCATATTCACCCAGCAGTTCATCGCCGCGGCAACGGAACTCGGCTACCACGCTAATATTGCGATAGCGATGGTAAACCGCTTGCTGCATATGAAGCTTGTAGGCATCGGTATCTAACAGCGAAGTCAAAATCGGGGAGGCGTATGGAGTCATAGCGCGCTTACAGCATCCTCGTCAGAAACTGAGTGTTTGAACACAAACAACCGTTCCGTAAAAAAAACGTTCTGGATAAAACAGCAAAGTCTGTGAAGTATACCGTATTATCCTGTCAAAGAACCCTCATCACATCATAATTGTCTGCGGGTGGTCGAGGCTTAATTGTGCTTAAACATAGAGAATATGGGCAAACAGGCGATTTTACGGTTTAAAAAAAGCACAAATTGATTACATAAATTTAATCTACCTGACATTCAAAAAAGAAAAATCGGGGCGTTTTTACCCCGATTTTTGTGTGTGTATTCCGCTTCGCTTGTTCACGATAGTAAACGATCAGATGTTTTCTAAATTAATGCCCCGCGTTTTAGGTCCGAAAATGCCGATTACCAGCATCACAATGATCATGCTGACGACGATGAACGCAATTACGCCCTGCGTTCCGGCATATTGCAGGATCAGGCCGATCAAGATGCTGCTGAAGACGGTCGACAGGCGGCTGAATGAATAACAAAAGCCAACGGCGCGAGCCCGGATATGCGTCGGGAATACTTCTGTCTGATAAGCGTGATAGCTAAAGGTCAGCCAGGCATTGGAATAAGTGATCAGGAAGCCGCAAATCACCAGCATCACCGGATGGGTCTGCAGAGCGAATAAGGTGCCGAAAACCACTGTCATTAATGACGAGAGAACAATTTGCCATTTGTTTTCAATTTTATCCGCATATCGGCTGCAAATAAGTGAGCCGAGAGGATACGCCAGCGTGATAAAGAAGGCGTACAGCAAACTGTGGGTGACGGTCGTGCCTTTGCCGGAAAGCAGGGCGGGCAGCCAGTTGCCAAAGCCGAAGAAACCAATGGCCTGGAAAAAGTTCATGACGGTCAGCATGAGCGTCCGTTTGCGGTATTCAGGTGACCAGATTTCCCTGAACGTGCCTTTTCGCGGCAATACAGCGTGGCTTTCTTCAGCGATGTACGCCGGACTATTGCTTACGCCGCAGCGTTTTTCCATCGCGCTCACGACATTATGTGCGTCTTCGTGACGTCCCTGTTGCGCCAGCCAGCGGGCGGACTCCGGCAGGTTTTTACGCACAATCCACACAACCAGCGAACACAACGCACCCGCGATCACCACGTAACGCCAGCCTGTCAGCCCGAAAAAGGTTTGCGGTACCAGCCACCATGACATTAGTGCGACAGCCGGTACAGAAAGAAACTGAATAAAGAAGGCGAAAGCAAAAGCGCGGCTGCGCATATGACTCGGCACCCATTCGGTGAGATACGTATCGATAGTCACCAGCTCAAGGCCCAGGCCAACACCGACCAGAAAACGACAAAGAATGATGCCTTCAGCGCTGTTCTGGAACGACATCAGCAGCGAAAAACAGCCGTACCACGCCAGCGCAAACATGAATGTCATGCGTCGGCCGAAGCGGTCAGCATTGGGTGCCAGAAGACTCGCGCCAAAAAAAAGACCTAAAAATGTGGAAGAAGCGAAGGCTGCCTGATCGGATATGCCAAATACTCCCGCCGTGCCGATATGAAATATGTTCTCTGCCAGTAAACCTGAACTAATGTATCCGGTTTCGAAAAGGTCGTAGAGTTCGAAGAATCCACCCAGTGACAGCAATATGATGAAGCGCCAGAGTCCTGCGGAGGCAGGGAGTGCGTCAATGCGGGCTGATAATGTCTTGTTATTTAATGTTTTTTGTTTATGTATCCCCATGCCGGGGGCGCAGGTGTCACTCATTTTATTATTAGCCTTAGTGATTCATCGTATTAATGATCATGCTAATGACTCCCGGTCGGATTTAAATATTGAATTTTTGTAACGAATAAGAAAATAGAGCATAAAAAACTGCGCAAAAACACATTGTGAAAAGTACAGTTTTATCGGTTCAGAATGTGATGCAGATCGGACTTCCACTTTTGACCGCCAAAAGGCGCTTTAAGACAAATTTCTGTGTTTTGGTTGAAAGGTGCGCATACGCACTCACAAACTGGCAACAATCTGGGATTTTCTGATGCCTGTGTTAGAGTTTAGAGAGAAAAGTATGAAGGCCGCCAGGGCTCTGCGCAGCGATTTGCTGATGAAAAGCACCCGCTTTGATGCCATGAATCGTCATCACCATAAACAATGAAAACGCCAAAAGGTTTTTTATGACTCAACTGCCACAAGCCAAGTTCCGCCATGACTATCGTGCGCCGGACTATACCATCACGGATATCGACCTTAATTTTGAGCTTGATGCACAGAAAACCATCGTGACTGCTGTCAGTCAGATTAAACGACAAGGTGCCGAAGGCGCGCCGCTGGTGCTCAACGGTGAAGATCTGACGCTGATCAGCCTGAAAATTAACGGTCAGGACTGGCCGAAATATCAGTTAAAAGAAGGTGTGCTGGAAGTTACCGGCCTGCCGGAAGCGTTTGAACTGGCGATTGTTAACGAAATTCACCCTGCAAAAAATACCGCATTGGAAGGGTTGTATCTTTCCGGTGAAGCGCTGTGTACCCAGTGCGAAGCTGAAGGTTTCCGCCACATTACCTATTATCTGGATCGCCCGGACGTTCTGGCGCGTTTCACCACCCGCATCGTGGCGGACAAAGCCCGTTATCCTTTTTTGCTGTCCAACGGTAACCGTATTGATCAGGGTGAACTGGAAGGCGGTAAGCACTGGATCAAATGGGAAGACCCGTTCCCGAAACCTTGCTACCTGTTTGCGCTGGTCGCCGGTGATTTCGATGTCCTGCGTGATTCCTTCAAAACCCGCTCAGGTCGTGATGTGGCGCTGGAACTGTTCGTCGATCGCGGCAATCTGGATCGCGCCGGCTGGGCGATGGAATCCCTCAAGCAATCTATGAAATGGGACGAAACCCGTTTCAATCTGGAATACGACCTCGACATCTTTATGATTGTTGCCGTTGATTTCTTCAACATGGGCGCGATGGAAAACAAAGGCCTGAACGTCTTTAACTCCAAATACGTGCTGGCGAAAGCCGAAACCGCCACAGACAAAGATTATCTTGGTATCGAAGCGGTGATCGGCCACGAATACTTCCATAACTGGACTGGTAACCGCGTGACCTGCCGCGACTGGTTCCAGCTGAGCCTGAAAGAAGGCCTGACCGTTTTCCGTGATCAGGAATTTAGTTCTGATCTGGGATCGCGTTCAGTTAACCGTATCGATAACGTCCGCGTTATGCGTGGCGCACAGTTCTCTGAAGATGCCAGCCCGATGGCGCACCCGATCCGTCCGGAAAAAGTCATTGAGATGAACAACTTCTACACCCTGACGGTGTATGAGAAAGGTTCAGAAGTCATCCGTATGCTGCACACTTTGCTCGGCGAAGAGAAATTCCAGGCCGGGATGCAATTGTACTTTGAGCGTCATGACGGCAGCGCCGCCACCTGTGACGACTTTGTGCAGGCGATGGAAGACGCGTCAAACGTGGATCTGTCACTGTTCCGCCGCTGGTACAGCCAGTCCGGTACGCCAGTGCTGACCGTGCGCGACGACTATGATGTGGAAAAACAGCAATACACTCTGACTGTCAGCCAGAAAACACCGGCGACGCCTGATCAGACTGAAAAGCTGCCACTTCACATTCCGCTGGATATCGAACTGTATGACCCGCAGGGCAACGTGATTGCGCTGAAACAAAACGGTCAGACAGTCAGCAACGTGCTGAACGTGACCGAAACTGAGCAAACGTTCGTGTTTGACGACGTGGAATATCAGCCGGTGCCTTCTTTATTACGTGAATTCTCCGCACCGGTGAAACTCGATTACACATGGGGCGATCATCAGCTGACTTTCCTGATGAAATACGCGCGTAACGATTTCGCCCGCTGGGATGCGGCGCAAAGTTTGCTGGCAATTTACATCAAGCTGAACGTGGCGCGTCATCAGCAGAAACAACCGTTGTCTCTGCCGCTGCATGTGGCGGATGCGTTCCGGGCGGTATTGCTGGATGAGAATATCGATCCGGCACTGGCGGCGCAGATCCTGACTCTGCCATCTGAGAACGAAATCGCTGAACTGTTCGAAACTATCGATCCGGAAGCGATCAGTGCCGTTCACGATGCGATTACCCGTTGTCTGGCGACCGAAATGGCCGATGAATTCCTGGCGGTTTACAACGCTAACCGTCTGCCAGCGTACCGTGTCGTGCATGAAGATATAGGTAAACGTTCGCTGCGTAACACCTGCCTGCATTATCTGGCTTTTGCCGATGTGACGCTGGCCGATCAGCTTGTTAAGGCGCAATTTGAACAGGCAGATAACATGACGGATTCTCTGGCAGCGATGTCTGCGGCGGTTTCCGCGCAGCTGCCTTGCCGTGAATCGCTGATGGCGGCCTATGACGAACGCTGGCATCACGACGGTCTGGTCATGGATAAATGGTTTATCCAGCAGGCGACCAGCCCGGCAGCCGATGTGTTGCAGAAAGTCCGTTCACTGCTGAACCACCGTTCATTCAGCATGGGCAACCCGAACCGTGTCCGTTCATTAGTCGGTGCATTTGCCTCTGCCAATCCTTCTGCATTCCACGCGGCAGACGGCAGCGGTTATCAGTTCCTGACTGAAATGCTGACAGATCTCAACACCCGTAACCCGCAGGTTGCAGCGCGCATGATTGAGCCGCTGATCCGCCTGAAACGCTATGACCAGAACCGTCAGACGCTGATGCGTCAGGCGCTGGAACAGCTGAAAGGGCTGGAAAATCTGTCCGGTGATTTGTTCGAGAAAATTACCAAAGCGTTAGAGGCGTAATCGCTTGTAACAGCAACTAGCGGCAATAAAAAAGGGCGATGGAGACATCGCCCTTTTTACGTTTTAAATCACTAAAAGTGGAAATCAGTTTTGTGCGCGCTTCGCTTCCTGAGCCACATTTTGCAACGGCTGCGGCGTAAGTACACGTTCCAGCACTTCAGCTTCCAGCTCCGCCAGTCGCGCGGAACCTTTACGGCGCGGACGCGGCAGGTCAACCGTCAAATCCATACCAATCTGTCCCTGATCTATCAGGATCACCCGGTCAGCCACGGTCACGGCTTCGCTGACATCATGCGTCACCAGCAGAACCGTGAAATCGTGCTGCTGCCACAAACGTTCGATCAGACTTTGCATCTCGATGCGCGTCAGGGCATCCAGCGCGCCCAGCGGTTCATCAAGCAATAACAGACGCGGGCGATGAATTAATGCACGTGCCAGTGCCACGCGTTGTTTCTGTCCGCCGGATAAAGCAGAAGGCCAGTCATCGGCACGATCCGCCAGGCCGACTTCTTCCAGCGCAGCCAGTGCGGCTTCACGCCATTTGCCTTTCAGACCCAGACCGACGTTATCAATGACCTTTTTCCACGGCAGCAGGCGGTCATCCTGAAACATAAGGCGTGTGTCGTCGCGTACCTGACTTAGCGGCGCGCTGGCGCTGAGCAGCTCGCCCTGCGTGGTTTTCTCCAGTCCGGCCAGTAAACGCAGCAGAGTGCTTTTGCCACAACCGCTGCGACCGACTACTGCCACAAACTGGCCGGGCGGAATGCGCATATTAATATCGTTCAGCACGGCGCGGTTGCCGTATTTTTTCGTGATGCCGGAGAGAGTCACCGGCGTGCCTTGCGGAATGCGTGCGGGTGCGCTCATGCGGCATCTCCTTGTTTTTTCTGATAAGCAGGGTGCCAGCGCAGCCAGACACTTTCCAGCAGGCGGGCAAGAACATCGGCCAGTTTGCCAAGAATGGCGTACAGCACGATGGCGACAACCACGACGTCAGTTTGTAAAAACTCACGGGCGTTCATTGCCAGATAACCAATCCCGGAGTTGGCGGATATGGTTTCCGCCACAATCAGCGTCAGCCACATGAACCCCAGCGCGAAGCGCACGCCGACCATTATCGACGGCAACGCACCCGGTAACACCACCTGAATAAACAGCGGGAAACCAGAAAGTCCGTAGCTACGCGACATCTCAAGCAGGCCGCGGTCAATGTTGCGAATACCGTGATAAGTATTGAGATAAATCGGGAACAACGTTCCCAGTGCCACCAGGAAAATCTTGGCAGATTCGTCAATGCCAAACCACAGAATCACCAGCGGGATCAGCGCGAGATGCGGAATGTTACGCAGCATTTGCAGCGAACTGTCCAGCAGACGCTCGCCCCAGCGGGAAAGCCCGGTGATAAAACCGAGCAGCAACCCGAGACTGCCGCCGATGGCGAAACCAATCAACGCGCGGAAGGTACTGATTTTCAGGTTTTGCCACAGGTCACCGCTTTTCGCCAGTGTCCAGAAGGCTTCCACCACGGCGCTCGGTGCCGGCAGAATACGGTTGGATAGCCAGCCGGCTTCCACCGCCAGCTGCCAGCCGCCGATAAGTACCACCGGCACAATCCACGGAGCCACGCGGTTCAGCCAGCGTTGTGTCGTTGTCATCTGCGTTCTCCTTAATGCTGGCTGGCGGTGCGTTTGTTCGCAAAGTCATGAGCGACCAGTTCACCGCGCGGCAAAATGGCTTTCTTCACAGTGTTGTCATCTTCCGGTTTGGCCAGATCCAGATGCGGGAACAGTAATTCGCTGACGCGGTACGCTTCTTCCAGATGCGGATAACCGGAGAAAATAAAGGTGTCGATGCCAAGATCCGCATATTCCTGCATACGCGCAGCAACAGTCGGGCCATCGCCGACCAGCGCCGTTCCTGCGCCGGTACGCACCAGACCGATACCGGCCCAGAGATTCGGATAGATTTCCAGCTTGTTGCGGTCGCCGCCGTGCAACGCTGCCATGCGGTGCTGACCGACGGAATCGGTTTTGGCGAAAGCGGCCTGTGCGCGCTGAATAGTTTCGTCATCCACGTTGGCGATCAGTTTGTCGGCGGCGCGCCAGGCTTCTTCGTTGGTTTCACGCACAATCACGTGCAGACGAATACCGAAACGCACTGTGCGGCCTTTCGCGGCAGCTTTGGCACGCACTTGCTCAATTTTCTCTTTCACTAACGCCGGAGGTTCGCCCCAGGTCAGATACAGTTCCACCTGCTCGGCAGCCAGATCCTGCGCTTCGTCGGAAGATCCGCCGAAATACAGCGGCGGGCGAGGGTACTGAACCGGCGGATGCATCAGGCTCGCGCCTTTTACCTGAATATGTTTTCCTTCGTAATCAACCGTTTCGCCTTCAAGTACGCGGCGCCAGATACGGGTAAATTCTGCTGAAGCTTCATACCGTTCTTTATGGTTGAGATGTAAACCTTCCGCTGCCAGTTCAGACGGATCACCGCCGGTCACCAGATTAAACAGTGCACGACCGCCGGAAAGCCGGTCGAGTGTCGCCGCCTGACGGGCGGCCAGTGTCGGGGAGATAATCCCCGGGCGCAGCGCCACCAGGAATTTCAGGCGTTGCGTGACAGAAATCAGAGAAGCCGCGACGAGCCATGAGTCTTCGCATGAACGGCCGGTCGGCAGTAGTACACCGCCGAAACCTAAGCGGTCCGCGGCCTGAGCAATCTGCTGGAGATAACCGTGGTCTACCACACGGGCACCTTCTTCAGTTCCTAAATAACGACCATCGCCATGGGTGGGTAAAAACCAGAATACGTTCAGACTCATAGTATGTTCCTCTCAAAGTTTTTTGATTCATGACCGCTCAGCGGCGGCTAAATTAGGGTTCAGTTGGCCTGTACAGCCGGTTTCCAGATGCGGTCTTTGATTTCAACCGGCTTTGGCAAAATGTGGTTCTGATAAAACAGGTCGGCGGTTTGCTGCTGGCGCTTTTCCGTCTCGGCATTGACCGGAGTGATTGGCATATCCGGCAAATGATCCAGATAAGAGGCGACCACTTTTTCCGGTAATCCCATCGACTGAGAAAGCAGTTTGATACTTTGTTCGCGGTCAGTTTTGGTCAGCGCATTCGCCTGCGTTAACACATCCAGTACCTGACTGATGAACTGAGGATTGGCCTCGGTATATTTTTTCGGCGCAAGATAGAAGGAACCGGTCTGATGCAGCGTCGAGCCGTCGGTCAGCACGCGAACATCACCCTGAACTTCTGCGGCGGAGTAGTACGGATCCCAGATAGCCCAGGCATCGACGTCATGCTGCTGAAACGCGGCGCGCGCGTCGGCAGGTGTCAGATAGACCGGCTGGATATCACTGAATTTAAGACCTGCCTGTTGCAGGGCACGAAGCAATAAGTTGTGTGAACTGGAGCCTTTCTGGAATGCGACTTTATGGCCTTTGAGATCTGCCACGGTTTTGATCGGGCTGTTACTGTCGACCAGAATCACTTCCGCTTTTGGTTTCGGTGGTTCTGAACCGATATAAAGAAGATCCGCCCCGGCCGCTTGTGCAAACAGTGGCGGTAAATCGCCGGTACCGCCCAAATCAATACTGCCGACGTTCAGGGCTTCAAGGATCTGCGGACCAGCAGGAAATTCCACCCAGCTGATTTTGGTGTCCGGGAAACGTTTTTCCAGCAGCTGATGAGATTTGGCCAGCACCAGTCCGACGGATCCTTTCTGATAAGCGATGCGTAATTGCGCAGGATCTTTTTCCTGTGCTGACGCTGTGGCGCCGAATATCAGGCTGGTGACCAGTCCGGCGACGACGGGCAACAGACGTAATAAAGAGAAAGACGAAGGCATGATTAATTCCTTTTAATTTCAGACGCGCAGGGCTTGCGCGGAAAGGGAAGTGACAGACGGAATTTGCGGACGGCGGCGGCTCAGTGCCAGATAGAAGTTTTCCAGCGATTCGGTCAGACGTTCTTCCAGCGCCGGATCCAGCCTGGCCGGGAACGTCTGATAATCAGTGATCAGACTGTCATCGGCGAAAACACCCTGTAAAACTTCCTGCGCTTTCAGCGAGGCCAGCACAGGTTTCAGCGCATAATCGACGGCCAGCATGTGGCCGATCGATCCGGCCGTCGCCAGTGGCAAAACGACTTTGTGGTCGAGAGCGCGCTCGGGCAGTAAATCCAGCAGAGTTTTCAGCGCACCTGAAAAAGACGCCTTGTACACCGGCGTGGCGACAATCAGACCATCTGCGCTTGCCAGTTCAGCGTTCAGTTGCTTCAACTGAGGGCTGGCAAAATTGGCAAATAACAAATCATCAGCCGAAAAATCCTGAATATTGTAGGTAAAGACTTCGACGCCCCGGCTCGCCAGCCACTGATGGCTGAGCGCCAGCAGGGAAGAGGAGCGGGAAGGTTGTCGGGGGCTGCCGGCCAGTGTGATTACGCGCATTCACTTATTCCTTATAACAATCTGTTATAGAACTATCATTTTTATTAACGAAGTGAAGTAAACCTAGCAGGGGAAGGCGGCAGAGCGGAAATCTCAATTTTGGCTATGGAAAGTTTCAAATCACATAAAGCGCTTTAGATGGCGTGTTGACGCGGAGACAGGTTAAGAAGGAAAAGTGAATTAAAGGTAACTAAAAAGTAATCGTTTGCGCAGCGAAGCAATTATTTGCCCAATATGCCGGTTATCATTTCCAATTGTCCCGCGCTTAGTCAATAATACCGCCCCGTCTAGCCACCGGGAATCCAGGAGTTTCCATGTATTATCCTCTTGTCAGGAAAGCACTGTTTCAGCTCGATCCAGAGCGCGCCCACGAGTTAACCTTTCGTCAGTTGAGCCGCATTTCCGGCACCCCTTTTGAATTCCTGATCCGCCAGTCAGTGCCAACCAAACCGGTAAACTGCATGGGATTATCCTTTAAGAACCCTTTGGGACTGGCCGCAGGCCTGGATAAAGACGGCGAATGTATTGATGCACTCGGCGCAATGGGCTTTGGATTTATTGAAGTCGGCACGGTGACACCGCGTGCGCAGGCGGGTAATGATAAGCCGCGTTTATTCCGCATCGTTGAAGCTGAAGGCCTGATTAACCGCATGGGCTTTAATAACCATGGCGTGGATAATCTGGTGAATAATGTCAAAAAATCACATTTTGGCGGCATTCTGGGGATTAATATTGGCAAGAATAAAGACACGCCTGTTGAGCACGGCGCTGACGATTATCTGACCTGTATGGATAAGGTATATCCGTATGCCGGTTATATCGCGGTGAATATTTCATCGCCAAATACCCCTGGCTTACGTTCACTGCAATACGGTGAGGCGCTGGATGATTTACTGGCGGCGATCAAGAATAAGCAGCTGGAACTTCAGCAGCGTCACCAGAAATATGTGCCGGTTGCCGTGAAGATCGCGCCGGATCTTTCTGAAGAAGAATTGATCCAAATAGCGGACAGTCTGGTACGTCATAATATGGACGGCGTTATCGCCACCAATACCACGCTCGATCGTAAACTGGTTCAGGGGCTGAATTATTGTGAGCAGGTTGGTGGCCTGAGCGGGCGTCCGGTGCAACTGCGCAGTACAGAAATTATTCGTATGTTGTCGAATGAATTGCAAGGACGTCTGCCAATTATTGGCGTCGGCGGGATCGATTCATTAACTGCCGCGCGTGAAAAAATGGCGGCCGGTGCGTCATTAATTCAAATCTATTCCGGCTTTATCTTCAAAGGCCCGGGTTTAATCAAAGATATTGTTAACCACATCTAATATTTTTCATCCTTTAGGCGAGTCAGGGGTTTATTTATCAACCCGGCTCGTCTATATTTTGTCCACTGACCGTAATTCAGGCTCAGGATTTGTCTGATATCACTTCTTCCCAAAAAAATCTATTCTCACAGATTAGCCGGAAATGAAGTCAGGCAGAGGGCATGAGGGCAAACAGGATGACGAAATGAAAATCAAACCAGATGATAATTGGCGTTGGTACTTCGATGCAGAGCATGATCGGCTTATGTTGGATCTCGCCAATGGCATGATTTTTCGTTCCCGTTTCCCGGCTAAAATGTTAACTCCTGATGCATTTGGAAATATGTCATTCTGTGTCGATGATGCGGCTTTGTATTTCGATTATGAAGAACAGTGCAAACATATTCGTCTGGCAGCTGAACAACGTGCGGAATTAGTTTTAAATGCCTTAGTCGCTTTCCGTTTTTTAAAACCGCTGATGCCAAAGAGCTGGCATTTCAGTCAGCAGATGCGCCCTTTCCAGCCAGAGAATGGTCAGCTTGCTCAGGTGCAGGTGATGGACAGTGGTGAACAGGCGACATTGCTGGTGGTAGAATCCGGTGATAACGCCAGCCTGTGCCTGCTGGCGCAGGAGCGGCTGACAGTGGCAGGGCGCGGTATGGTGCTCGGTGATGCCATTAAAGTGATGCATGACCGGTTAATGCCAGCGGCGTTCAGAGTCGACAGCGATGTCTACGATCAGGCAGTGTAAATTACCCTTCATATTTCAAGTTGCAGATGCGTTGGCTGCGCTCAGTCGCCCGAATCACTTAACTGTGTAAGCTCATCGGGATCCCTTCTCTTGCCGACTTTTTGCAACCCGAACTATTTTGGGTAATTGCGGATTTGGGTAATTGCGGGATATTTTAGCCGAGCACGATATCCGTTGCCGGTATGCAACTGCACGACAGAATCGTTCCGTCTTTCCCCACAGCACTTTCTTTCAGTGGCGCAACATTTCCTTCTTTTAATGTCATTCTGCACGCACCGCAAATTCCCGCACGGCAGGAATAGGGGATACGTAATCCCTGCAACTCCAGTTGTTCGAGCAAAATCTGCTGATTGTTGCCGGTAAACTCCGTGCCCTGGTAATTAATGCGGACTTCCTGAGCGGTACTTTTTGGCGCTTCGACATTTTCGACGACGTCGCCTGCGCTGTAAGGGCGGGGTGGTTTGGTCGCCAGCACCTGAACGCTGTCACCCGCGCGGATCACACCGTTGTTACGGGCAATCATGTTCTGACCGAAATCGACGTCGCCATCGCTGGCAGTACGGTAACCTTGCAATGTTTTCAGAGGTTCGCCACGCGGGTGCTTACGGCCTTTTTCGATGCTGACCGTAGTAAAAATGCAGCGGCTGCACGGCTTCACCAGATCGAAAATGACTTCTCCGATGCGGATGGTCTGCCAGCTGTCTTCTGCGTAAGCCTCAGCACCACTGACCACAATATTGGGGCGGAACTGTTCAACCCTGACACCGCCCGGACAGCGGCGCTGCAAATCCTGCATTGACGCTTCGTTAATCAGCAGGTACGGGAACCCGTCGGCGAACGACAGCGGCACTTCGGGATGCTTTTTCACCCGGCGGGTGGGTTCGTCACCGACCCAGCGCAGCTGCACATCACGTTTTAAATAACCACTTAACCAGCGATTTACCGGTTCCGGCGCGATGAGTGAGGTAAACTGATTGCCCCAGACTTCCGTCGGCGAATCAACGCCTGCGAAATCACGAAATCTGACGCTGATACTTTCGCCTTCCGGTGCACTCAGCATCAGACCATCAGGTAACAAAACCGGGGTGAACAGGACGAGGTTCGGATATTGGCGGGCAGTAATAAACATGCCTTGCGGGTCGGTTATCATGAACTGACGGTCGAAAGCCAGCCCTGTTGGCGTGACCAGCGAGTGCGAAACTTGCAGGCCGCGCATCGATTTAACCGGATGAACAAATAAACGTGAAAGAATGGGCACTGAACACTGCCTCTCAGAGTATAAAGTCTTAAGAATAACCAGAGACTTTATGACAAGCGGCAGGGATTAGCTATAATGCGCAACAATTTTATTTTTGGTGATATGTCGATATGAACTCTTTGTTTGCCAGCACGGCGCGTGGACTGGAAGAACTGTTAAAAAGCGAACTGGAAACGCTGGGTGCGCAAGCCTGCAAAGTTGTGCAGGGAGGGGTGCATTTTGAAGGTGACGATCGCCTGTTGTACCGTAGCTTATTGTGGAGCCGTCTGGCTTCGCGCATCTTGTTGCCGCTGAACGAATTCAAAGTTCACAGCGATCTGGATCTTTATCTCGGCGTGATGGCGATTGACTGGCCGTCCGTTTTTGGCGTGGAAAAAACGTTCGCCGTGCATTTCAGCGGCCTGAATGACGAAATCCGTAACAGCCAGTACGGTGCGCTGAAAGTGAAAGACGCCATTGTCGACAGCTTTACCCGCAAAATGGATGAGCGTCCGAATGTGGCGAAACAGCAGCCCGATATTCGTGTAAACGTCTTCCTGCAACGTGATACCGCCAGCGTCGCGCTGGATCTCAGCGGCGAAGGCCTGCATCAGCGTGGCTACCGTGATCTGACCGGTCAGGCACCGCTGAAAGAAAACCTGGCTGCGGCTATCGTGATGCGTTCAGGCTGGGAAGCTGGCACGCCGATGGTCGACCCGATGTGTGGTTCCGGTACCTTGCTGATTGAAGCAGCGATGATCGCCGCCGATCGTGCGCCGGGCTTACATCGCCAGCACTGGGGCTTTACCGGCTGGAACAAATTTGACGCCGAACTGTGGCGCGAACTGACCGCCGAAGCACAGGTCCGTACCCGCCGTGCGGTGCAGGAAACCACGTCCCGTTTCTTCGGTTCTGATATTGACCGCCGCGTCATTGAGATGGCGCGTGCCAACGCCCGTCGCGCCGGTGTGGCGGAGCTGATTAGCTTTGAAGCCGCTGAAGTCGGTAAACTGGTGAATCCGTTGCCGGAAGGTCCGGTGGGTACGGTCATCAGCAACCCGCCATACGGTGAACGTCTGGAAAGCGAACCGGCGCTGATTGCGCTGCACAACATGCTTGGTCGCATCATGAAGACTAAGTTTGGTGGCTGGAAGTTGTCGCTGTTCAGTGCGTCACCGGAATTGCTGAGCTGCCTGCAATTGCGCGCTGAGCGCCAGTTCAAAGCTAAAAACGGTCCGCTGGAATGTGTGCAGAAAAACTACCAGCTGGCTGAAAACCCGACCGGTGCTGCCGGGACGCAAATGGCGGAAGATTATGCAAACCGCCTGCGTAAGAACGTCAAAAAACTGGAAAAATGGGCTAAACAGCAGGGCATTGAATGCTACCGCTTGTATGACGCCGATTTGCCGGATTACAACGTGGCGGTTGACCGCTACGGCAGCAAAGTGGTCGTGCAGGAATATGCGCCGCCAAAAACTGTGGATGCACAAAAAGCACGTCAGCGCTTGTTTGACGTGATCAATGCCACCCTGTCGGTGCTGGATATTTCATCCAGCCAGTTGATCCTGAAAACCCGTGAGCGCCAGAAGGGCACCAGTCAGTACGAGAAGCTGGCGCAAAAAGGCGAGTTCCTGCTGGTTGAAGAATTCAACGCGAAGCTGTGGGTCAATCTGACGGATTATCTTGATACCGGTTTGTTCCTTGACCACCGTATCGCCCGTAAAATGCTCGGTGAAATGAGTAAGGGTAAAGACTTCCTCAACCTGTTTGCTTACACCGGCACCGCCAGTGTTCATGCAGGTCTGGGCGGCGCGCGCAGCACTACCACGGTAGATATGTCTCGCACCTATCTGGAATGGGCGGAAAAGAACCTGCGCGCTAACGGTCTGACCGGCCGTCAGCATCGCCTGATCCAGGCAGATTGTCTGTCTTATCTCGGGATGTGCGACGAACAGTTCGATGTGATCTTTATCGATCCGCCGACGTTCTCCAACTCTAAACGTATGGCCGAAAGTTTTGACGTACAGCGTGATCATCTGGCTCTGATGAAAGATCTGAAACGCATTTTACGTCGCAACGGCACCATTATGTTCTCCAACAACAAGCGCGGCTTCCAGATGGATCTCGATGGATTGAGCAAGCTGGGGCTGAGCGCGAAAGAAATCACCAGCCAAACCCTGTCACAGGATTTCGCCCGTAATCGTCAGATTCATAACTGCTGGCTGCTGTCCCATGCCGGCGAGGAAAAATAAAGTTTATGTCGTTAATTAGTATGTCAGGTGCCTGGCTGTCATTCAGTGACTCGCCGCTGTTGGATAACACCGAATTACACATCGAGCCAAATGAGCGCGTCTGTCTTGTTGGCCGTAACGGCGCCGGTAAATCGACGCTGATGAAAATCCTGAACCGCGAAGTGCCGCTTGATGACGGCCGTATCGTGTATGAGCAGGATTTGATTGTCGCGCGTCTGCAACAGGATCCGCCACGCAACGTCGAAGGTACGGTGTTTGATTTCGTCTCCGAAGGCGTATTCGAGCAGGCTGAACACCTGAAAGCGTATCACGCGATTTCGCATCAGGTTGAAACTGACCCGAGCGAAAAGAACATGAACAAACTGGCTCAGGTGATGGAAATTCTCGATCATCAGGGCCTGTGGCAGCTCGACAGCCGTATCAACGAAGTATTACTGAAACTGGGTTTGGATGCCGATACAGAGCTTAAATCCCTGTCCGGTGGCTGGCTGCGTAAAGCGGCGCTGGGCCGTGCGCTGGTCAGCGCGCCGCACATTCTGCTGCTCGACGAACCGACGAACCACCTGGATATCGAAAGTATCGCGTGGCTGGAAGATTTCTTGAAAGAATTCCAGGGCAGCATTATCTTCATTTCCCATGACCGTTCTTTCATCCGCAATATGGCGACCCGCATTGTCGATCTTGATCGCGGCAAACTGGTGTCCTATCCGGGTAATTACGAAGAATATCTGCTGGCGAAAGAAGAAGCGTTGCGCGTTGAAGAGCTGCAAAATGCTGAGTTCGATAAAAAACTGGCGCAGGAAGAAGTGTGGATCCGTCAGGGTATCAAAGCCCGCCGTACCCGTAACGAAGGCCGCGTACGCGCCCTGAAAGCCCTGCGTAAAGAACGTTCCGATCGCCGCGAAGTGATGGGCACCGCCAAAATGCAGGTGGTTGAAGCTGCAAGCTCCGGCAAGATTGTCTTTGAAATGGAAGACGTTAACTACAGCATCGCCGGTAAACAACTGGTCAGCAATTTCTCTTCGCAGGTTATGCGTGGCGACAAAATTGCACTGATAGGCCCGAACGGCTGCGGTAAAACGACGTTACTGAAACTGATGTTGAGTCAGATTAAGGCAGACAGCGGTCGCGTTCACTGCGGTACCAAACTGGAAGTCGCGTATTTCGACCAGCACCGTGCTGAGCTGGATCCTGAACGTACCGTGATGGATAACCTTGCTGAAGGTAAGCAGGAAGTGATGGTTAACGGTCGTGCTCGTCACGTGCTGGGCTACCTGCAGGACTTCCTGTTCCATCCAAAACGTGCAATGACGCCGGTAAAAGCGCTGTCAGGCGGCGAACGTAACCGTCTGCTGCTGGCAAAACTGTTCCTGCGTCCCAGCAACCTGCTGATCCTCGATGAACCGACCAACGACCTGGATGTGGAAACACTCGAGCTGCTGGAAGAGATGATCGACAGCTATCAGGGCACGGTAATGCTGGTGAGCCATGACCGTGAATTTGTTGATAACTCAGCAACCGAATGCTGGATTTATGAAGGCAACGGCGTGATCAACAGTTATGTTGGCGGTTACCATGACGCACAGCATCAGCGCCGTAACCAGAAGCCAATCCGTCAGGCGGCCGTCACCGAAAATAAACCAGCAGCTCAACCTAAAGCAGAACCGGCAAAACGCACGGCGAATAAGCTCAGCTATAATCAACAACGCGAGCTTGAACAATTGCCTGCGCAAATCAGCATGCTGGAAGAAAAAATTGAAGCGCTGCAACAGCAAATGAGTGATGCGAATTTCTTCACACTTCCTCATGAAGAAACTCAGCAGGTTATCACCGCTTTAGCCGCCGCAGAGCAGGAGTTAGAGCAGGCGTTTGAACGTTGGGAAGCGCTGGAAGCGCAGAAAAACGGCTAACACTGCCCCGTCATGTGCCGTGGAATGAAGGATTGTTCCTGCGGCACATGCTATTGCACGTTCCGCAATTGAGGAGTTGGCTTGTGTGTTCTCATGTCCACGATCCGCACATTTTATGCCCCCAATGCGATTTGCTGGTGGCAATCCCTGAGATTGCTGTCGGGCAAAAAGCAAAATGCCCGCGTTGCCATACGACGCTGACGTCGCGCTGGAAAGAGCCGCGTCGCCGCCCTATTGCCTATGCTGTCAGCGCATTATTCATGCTGCTGTTGTCTAACCTTTTCCCTTTCGTGAACATGAAAGTTGCCGGCCTGGGAAGCGAAGTCACGCTGATTCAAATTCCCCAGGTTTTAGTTTCTGACGACTACGCCAGCATGGCGTCGCTGTTTATGATTCTGGTTCAACTAATGCCTGCGTTAGGCATGATTTTCATCATCATACTTTGCCAGGGGACATCGATACCCAGCCACTGGCAGATCAGCATTGCCCGTAACTATTTTCGCCTGAAGGCCTGGTGCATGGTCGAGATTTTCCTCGCAGGTGTTCTGGTCAGCTTCGTGAAGCTGATGGCTTATGGTGATGTCGGTGTCGGCACCAGTTTCTATCCCTTCGTGCTGTTCTGTATTTTACAGCTCAGGGCTTTTCAGTGTACTGACCGTTACTGGATCTGGCAGCAGGTTGCTCGTGCACCGAAGCTGGAAATGCCGCTCCGTGTCGGTGAGAGCGGACTGTCACAGGGATTACGTTCATGCCATTGTTGTATGGCTATTTTGCCGGTTGATCAAAAACAGTGCGGGCGTTGTGATACATCCGGCCATGCGCGCCGCAAAAACAGTTTGCAATGGACGATGGCACTTCTCATTACGTCTATTTTTTTGTATATCCCCGCCAATCTGTTACCGATCATGATTACTCAGGTACTTGGCACACCGATGCCATCCACCATTATGGCTGGTGTGGTGTTGCTGTGGAGTGAAGGTTCTTATCCTGTGGCTATGGTGATTTTGATTGCCAGTATCATGGTGCCGACGATGAAAATGATTGCGATTGGCTGGTTATGCTGGGATGCAAACAGTAATAAGGAAATCGACAGGGAAAGATTGCACGTGATTTATGAAGTCGTGGAATTTGTTGGCCGCTGGTCAATGATTGACGTGTTCGTTATTGCGGTGCTTTCGGCTCTGGTAAGGATGGGACAACTGATGAGTATTTATCCGGACATTGGCGCACTGCTTTTTGCCAGTGTTGTCATTCTCACTATGTTCGCTGCAATGACGTTTGACCCAAGGCTCATTTGGGATCGCGCTGTAATGAAGTCTGCAAAGGAGCCACAAGATGGCGGGAAATAATATGGCAGAGCACGACGGAACTGCCAAAGTAGAAAAGATTAAACGCTGGTCGCCGGTGTGGATTGTGCCGATTGTTACGGCACTGATCGGCGCCTGGATACTGTTTTACCACTATAGCCATCAGGGCCCGGAAGTGACGTTAATCACCACCTCGGCTGAAGGCATCGAGGGTGGAAAGACCACCATCAAAAGCCGTAACGTCGATGTCGGTAAGGTGGAAAGCGTGACCCTGAGCGAAGATCTGCAACAGGTCATTATCAAAGCGCGCCTGAATACCGGCATGGAAAAAATGCTCCGTGACGACTCTGTATTCTGGGTGGTAAAACCGCAAATCGGACGTGAAGGTATTTCCGGTTTGGGCACGTTATTGTCGGGTGCGTATATTCAGTTGCAGCCGGGCAATAAAGGCGCAGAAAAATCAGAATATAAACTGGATGATTCACCCCCGCTGGCTTCCCCTGATGCCAAAGGTATACGCGTGAGTCTGGAAAGTGAACGTTCGGGCCAGCTGAATCCGGGGGATCCGGTGCTGTTCAGAGGTTTCCAGGTCGGTACAGTGGAAACCAGTCACTTTGATCCGAAAGCGCGCAACATCAAATATCAGCTGTTTATCCGGGCACCTTACGACACACTGGTAACTGACAACGTTCGTTTCTGGAAAGACAGCGGTGTGAACTTCGATATGTCTGCCGCCGGTATGCGTGTCGAAATGGGTTCACTGACCACGTTATTTAGCGGTGGTGTCAGCTTTGATATTCCGAATGGCTGGACGCAGGGCAACGAAGCCAAAGATGGTGACAGTTATAAGCTCTTCGACGATCAGAAAAGCATTCAGGAATCGCTGTATACCCGTCACATGGATTACGTGATGTTCTTCTCGGATTCTATTCGCGGCCTGCAACCTGGCGCGCCAGTTGAATTCCGTGGCATCCGTCTGGGGACTGTGGCCGTAGTGCCTTATCCGATGAATGTGGTGAAACAGCAGATGTCGGATGATTACCGTATTCCGGTTCTGATCCGCATTGAACCAGACCGCTTTGCTCAGTTGCTGGGCAGTAACTTTAATATCGAAGAGCATATCCGTGACGGTATCGCTCATGGCCTGCGTGCTTCGATGAAATCTGCCAACCTGTTAACGGGCGCGATGTATATCGATCTGGATTTCTATCCGAATGAAAAACCGTGGAAAGGGCCGCTGGAAATAGACGGGCAAAAACTGTTGCCGACGGTGAGCGGCGGGTTTGCGCAGATCCAACAGAAACTGATGACCACGCTCGATAAGATCAACAATCTGCCGGTCGAACCGATGATGCGTGAAGCCACCAGCACACTGGCGGAAAGTCAGAGGACGATGAAAGCGACGCAGCGGACCATAGAGTCCCTGAATGCCATTGTCAGCAGCAAGGAAATGAAAAATCTGCCACAGGATATGCAGCAGACGTTGATTCAGCTTAACCGCAGCCTGAAAGGCTTCCAGCCTGGTTCTCCGGCGTACGGACATATGGTGAATGACATGCAAAGTCTGGATAAGACCCTGCGTGAACTGCAACCGGTATTGAAAACGCTGAACCAGAAAAGTAATGCACTGATTTTCGCCGCCCCAGGGCAAGATGATCCTCAGCCGAAGAAGGCCAAATAATGATGAAATGGATACCTGTCGTCTTAGCATTATTCCTGACTGCCTGTAGCAGCAGTGATCAGAAAACTTACTACCAGTTGCCGGTGCTTAACAGCGCCCCGGCAACGGGCAGCGCAATGTCATCAGGCATGACTACCCAACGTCACCTGTGGGTGGAAAGGGTCAGTGTGGCGGATTACTTGTCAGGTAACGGACTGGTTTATCAGACCAATGATGTGCAGTACACGCTGACCCAGAATAATCTCTGGGCCAGTCCGCTGGATCAGCAACTTCAGCAATCACTTGTGACATACCTGCGCCGGGACTTGCCGGGGTATCTGGTTTCCACCCAAGCTGTCAGTTCGGATGATCAGGATGTGCTGAACGTGAATGTGACCGCATTCCATGGTCGTTATGATGGCAGGGTAGTTATCAGCGGAAGCTGGACGCTGAGCCGCAGCGGGCAGATGATCCAGAGAGACTTTACGCTGAACCTGAAACAGAACGAAGATGGCTATGATGCGCTAGTGAAAACGCTGGCTGCCGGATGGCAGCAAGAAGCAGGCCAGATTGCCTCACAAATAAGATGACTATTTTTTAAGCTTAATATTTTTTAAGTAAAACGTAAAAAATCCCGGTTTCTGACTTTTCAGAAGCCGGGATTTTTTTATGGTGATCAGCCAGATGAGGGGTTTATCAGCACGATTATCTCGCGCGCAATCTAATAATATAACTCACAAATATGACATTGGCGTGAATTTTGCGCATTGACCTCTCTGCCGATAGCAGCTATTTGTTAGGTGTGGACGCAGAAGCGGGCCACTGTTTTCTTTCCACCTGACCTGAATAATGAGGGATATAAGGCATGAAGAGACAAAAACGCGATCGCCTGGAACGGGCACAATCACGTGGATATCAAGCAGGTATTGGCGGACGCTCAAAAGAGATTTGTCCGTACCAATCATTAGATGCCCGATCACACTGGCTCGGGGGTTGGCGACAAGCCATGGAGGACAGGGCCGTTACCGCTTAAGCGGCTCCCCTGTCAGAATAAGGAACAACCTCCGCTGCGCGCGGAGGTTTTTGTTTGTAATAAACATCATTAATATCATCTGCGCTGAAAAATGCGCATAAAAAACGGCGAGCCATCAGGCTCACCGTTTTATCAGACTCAGCAATGCGGCTTTCTTAGAAAGCAGCGGCGTCTTTGAACAGACCGACTTTCAGGTCAGTTGCGGTGTAAATCACCACACCATCAACCAGAACTTCACCATCAGCGACGCCCATGATCAGTTTACGGTTGATAACACGTTTGAAATTCAGGCGGTATGTAACCAGTTTTGCAGTTGGCAACACCTGACCGGTGAATTTAACTTCACCTACACCCAGTGCGCGGCCTTTGCCTTCGCCACCGAGCCAGCCCAGATAGAAACCGACTAACTGCCACATTGCGTCCAGACCCAGACAGCCTGGCATAACCGGATCACCAATAAAGTGACAGCCGAAGAACCACAGGTCAGGATTGATATCTAACTCAGCTTCAACATAACCTTTGCCATGGGTGCCGCCATCTTCTTGCATCTTAACGATGCGATCCATCATCAGCATATTGCCTGATGGTAATGGAGGACCGCCAGCGCCAAACAGTTCACTGCGGCCAGAAGCTACGAGGTCTTCTTTCGTATAGGAATCGCGTTTATCTACCATGTTCTATGTAAGCCTTATTTTAATGAAGGGCGAAGCTTAGCTTACAGCTGTAAGCCGAACAACTCCGATCAGCTGCGGCTGAACCAGTTCAACCAGCGAAGAGGCCACGGGTAGCGCGGGCCACCTTGCGATGTGACCAGCGCAATACGCTGCTGAATTAATCCCAGCAGGCTCGGACGCTCTTCTTCAGCTTCTTCTTCGTTTGTGTAAATCAGTCCGGTCAGGATAGGCAGCGCTTCGGCTGCGTTATCAACTGCCCATAAGTGAAACTGGCCTTCGCGAACGGCGTCTACAACCTGCGGATGCAGGCAAAGATTACGCACGTTGCTGGTTGGCAGAATGACCCCTTGCTTACCGGTCAAACCGCGACGCTGACAAACCTCGAAGAAACCTTCGATTTTCTCATTCACGCCACCAATGGGTTGCACATTCCCAAACTGATCGACAGAGCCGGTGACCGCAATTTGCTGGTTAATCGGCTGCATCGACAACGCACTGATGAGTGCGCAGAGTTCAGCGAGAGATGCGCTGTCGCCGTCCACTTCTCCGTAAGACTGCTCAAACACAATCGAAGCGGAGAAGGGCAGAGGCTGGTCGAGTTCTAACTCGGAAATCAAAAAGGCCTGCATAATCATCATGCCTTTGGCATGCAGATTACCGCCTAATTCAGCTTTGCGTTCAACGTCGGTAAATTCGCCGTCGCCGGTGTGTACGACACAACTAATACGCGAAGGTTCACCTAAAGCGCGCGGATGACCCGGATATTCCAGCACGGAAAGGCCGTTAATCTGCCCGACGACTTCACCTTCGGTTTCAATACGGATTTGCCCAAGCTCAATTTCGTCCTGCATACGTTCCTGCAGGTAGCTTTCTCGCCATGCACGTGCATTCGCCGCCGCTTCAAGAGATTTGGCACCGAGCAACTCATCTTCATTATAAAGCGCGGCTTCGCTTAGCTGGGCATTTATCCAGACAGGATCGAGCGTCAGGCTTCCCTGATCGGTGCTGTGGCGAATGGCAATTTTCAGAAACTCAGGCCAGGCATCGGCAGCAAGACGCGGGATCTCAAGCTCATCGGCCAGCGTGTTAACGTAACCACACCAGGTTTCCATGTCACTTTCTTCGGTCAGTGGCAGGTCCGCTTCAAATTCGCCATAGATGGCAGAATCCATCAGCTCCGGTTCCATATCGCTGAGGTCGCCCAGCGACAAGCGATCTCCTACCAGAATCAGACGCAGATCCAGCGGCATCGGAGGAACCGTCACTGGCAACGGTTTTGTCTCATCCGGAGATACCCAGTGATACTGGCCTTCAGTGATCATTTGCTTAAGTCGCAACCACATCAGTGGCTGAGCGATGAGTGTGCGGATAGACAGCACTAAAACACCGCCATTGACCTGATGAACCAGACCCGGTTCGAGTTGAATCTGATCCTTAAACAGGCGAACACAGCCAAACAATTGTTCCGGCTCAATCCATTCGCGGTACTGGCAGGTAAAGCTTGCAGCAAAGGTATCTTCTGAAGATTTAGCCGCCAGCAGCGTCACCTTATTACCGTCAATATGATAGCGGTTGCCAATAACTTCAGTTTGTTCCGGCAGCAGGCTGCTGACTACATCAGCGATGCGTGACAGGTACTCGCGATTTTCCTGCGCTTTGAGCGTCATAAAACGCGCACGCGAACGGGGATGACAAAACAGCGTTAAACCATTTTCCAGCCGGGGCTGTGTGCCTGCGAAATCGACAGGGGCTAACTGGGAAGCCGTTGCAAAAATTGCCTCGTAAGGCGCGGTATCGGGCAGTAAAAGCTGCCAGTCAAGTCGGTTATTGGTCAATGTGTTAGCTGTTTTCTATAAAAAGGGAAAGAGCGATTATACAAGAATAAATCCGGCTGCATACAATGAGAGTCGCAGCACAAATGCTCTTAGCGCACATTGCTGAACGGGTGCTTAAAAAACAGGCAAAATAAGCGGGTTTATTTGGGGTGAAAATTGAATTAAAGCTGTTATGCTTAGTAAAGTTACGTGGTCACCGAAGAGTTCACGATGAAATATCAGCAACTGGAAAATCTCGAAAGCGGTTGGAAATGGAAGTATCTGGTGAAAAAACACCGGGAAGGTGAGCGGATTACTCGTCATTTGGAAAACAGCGCTGCTGAAGAATCCGTGAATCAACTTCTCAGGCTGGAAAACGAGCCTGTTAAGGTGACGGATTGGATCGTTAATAATATGAATCCGTCGCTGGAAAATCGGCTAAAACAAACCATCCGTGCCCGCCGTAAGCGTCATTTTAATGCTGAACATCAGCATACGCGTAAGAAGTCCATTGACCTGGAATTTCTTGTCTGGCAGCGACTGGCTGGACTGGCGCAAAGGCGCGGAGCAACATTGTCTGATACGATCATTCAGTTGCTTGAAGATGCGGAACGTAAAGAGAAGTACGCAAATCAGATGTCTTCACTTAAAGAAGATCTGGAACAAATCCTCGGTAAAAAAGAGAGCTGAGTCTCTCTTCTTCCCTCCCCGAATTCTTCACAGACTTTCTCATCAGAAGGCATTTCACTGACTTTTCATGAGAAGAAACATTTCACTTCACTGACTGAAGACATAAAAAAACCCCGCCGAGGCGGGGTTTTTGATATCTGTAGCAAAAGCTAAAGAGTGTTATTAAGCCTGTGGCTGAGTAACAGTATCTTTGTAGCCTTTAACTTCGATTTCTACACGACGGTCTGGTGCCAGACAGTCGATCAGAGCAGCACGGCCTTTAACGGAGTCACAGGTAGAACCGGTAACTGGGTTAGATTTACCCTGGCCTTGTGCAGAGATCTTGTTAGCAGGGATACCTTTAGATACCAGGTAATCTACTACGCTCTGAGCACGTTGCTCAGACAGTTTCTGGTTGTATTGTTCTGAACCGATACGGTCGGTGTAACCCAGAACGATAACAGAACCGTCTTTAGGATCGATTGAGCTCAACTGGCTGTACAGCTGATCCAGAGCCTGTTGGCCTTCTGGTTTCAGAGTTGCTTTGTTGAAGTTGAAGAGAACGTCAGATTTCAGAGTGAATTTCTTAGTCTCAACAACTGGAGCTGGTGCTGGTGCTGGAGCAACAACTGGAGCAGCTTCTTCTTGACCGAAACGGTAAGAAACACCTACAGACAGCATTGCGTTATCAGGACGTGCGCCAACAGTAGCAGCGTCACCGATGTTGTTAACCCACTGGTAATCCAGACGGGTAGCCCAGTTTTTGGTCACAGCGTATTCAAGACCAACGGCTGCCAGTGGAGAAACACCGGTGTCGTGATCGCTTACGCGGCCAGCTGCGCCATTGTCGAAGTTACCTTTAGCGTCTGCACGCCAAACCATACCACCCAGACGGGTATAGATGTCCAGGTCGTCAGCCAGTGGGTAGCTCAGTTTAGCAGCCAGCTGTACGCCTTGTGCTTTGAACGCGCCATTGTTTTCGCTGCCTTTGTAAGGCATACGGCCAAGCCAGTCATATCCCATTTCAAAGCCCAGGTATTGGTTCGCTTGGTAACCCAAGAACGCACCTGCACCCAGTTGGCTCTCGTGGGTAGGGCCGTTGCCGATACCGTTGTAAGCATTTGCGAAACCAGTGTCATGGTATTGGGACCAGCCCAATTTACCACCGGTATACCAGGTGTTATCTTTAGGGGCGGCTTGCGCTACGGTAGCGAAACCTGCCAGTGCCACTGCTAATGCGATAGCTGTCTTTTTCATTTTGCGCCTCGTTATCATCCAAATAGGCAATTGAGCTTTAAGCTTTTTAAGCCCTTGGTTAAAATCCTTACGCCAAGATTATTGCTTCATTTCAGAACTTGCCACTTTACGTTGGCATTATTGAGCAACCTTGGCGTTGTAAAGTCTACAACGTGGCGCGAAACTTACAAGCTTGATGTGTTAACACCGTGGAAAAAAAGGGAAAAACGTACACATTTCTTAACGGCTTTGACCAATTACTGACAATTTTCGAAGACAATCTACATTCAGGAAGCCCGTTTTTACTGGGTTCCGGAGCTTTCGCAGCACAAATCACTAAGTTCCCCATTATTTTCGTAGGAACATTCCTATTTTGAACTAATGGTATACAGAAGAGTGAATTTTTACTGTTGAGTGATGTCCACTAGCTGAATTCTGATCATTTGTTGGCTTCATGATGAAGCCGTAAGCTCCCCCCTGACGGGCAGCAATTTGTAATCTTTCCCTCTCTGCATCATTCAAATCTGGCAACCATCCAAGCACGACACTGTAGTTACCCGTTTGCAATGCTTTTTCCATCGCATCGACAGTAGACATCGCAGTGATCTGATTCACCTGAACCATTTTATCCACCGGTAGCCCGGACTCTGATAACCAATGACGGCTCAATTTTTGTTGTGGTGTCAGCCACAACAACCAGCGTGATTGCATACCGAGATGTTGCAGCAGAGGCAGCAGTAACTGGGCAAAAGCAGGTTGGCTCGCACTATAGACGAACTCAGTGATCAGACCATTATTCAAGGATGCAGACGTATTTACCTGTGCACGGGAAACGGGCAAAGCAAGCTGACTAAAATGATGATTTGTATGGTGTTGAGTTCGCATAGAGATGTACCCCAGTGAGTTACTGTATGGATGTACAGTACTCTGGCGATGGGCAAAGATCAACCCAATTTTTCCAAGACATCTCGCAAATTTTGAAGGCAACACACTGCAACTGCATTTTATGTTTGTTGCCACTCACGACATTGCGTATTTTGCATTTAGCGGTTCTGGTAATTCAAATTGGAAGTCAGGAATGAATGTGAAAAGGATAACGCAATGATAAATAAATCAAAAAAAAGAGTACTTGAATGTCTGGAACTGTTTGCCCCACTGGGCAATATACGCTCGCGAACGCAGTTTGGCGGATTCAGTTTATCGGCCGATCGAGCCATGTTTGGTCTGGTGTCTGACGGAGAATTATTCCTGAGGGCGAATGATGATACAGAAGGTCACTTTTGCCGGAAAAAAATGGAACGTCTGATCTACCGCAAGCGCGGGATGGATGTGCATTTACGCTATTTCAAAGTCAGTCATGAGCAATGGAGTGATCCCCATATTTTGCTGAGACTGGCGAGAGTTTCTATCAAAGGGATGCGTCGTGAAATTGAAGCAAAGAAAAACAGTGAAGCATCACGTTTGAAAGACTTACCCAATCTCTCGCTGGCTCTTGAGCGGATGCTGTGGCAAGTCGGTATCGAAAATTCGGGGGACCTTCGGATGCAAGGTGCGTGCGGGGCATACCTGAAATTGTGTGCAATAAAAAAAAAGAATTTGGGCATTAATTTGCTGATGGCACTGGAAGGCGCAATTTTGGGGTTTCATGAAGCAGCCTTGCCAACGGCGTCCAGAGAGTTTTTAACTCACTGGTTCAACCATCAGCAAGAAAAGTATCCGATGACGCACTAACCCGCAGCACATGACGGCTGCGGGTCGTCAGACCGGGTTATGAGCAGGCAGGATTTTACTGTTAAGACTGGTGAGTTCAGGTAAATGAGCCACCAGTAATCCAATTTGTTGCAATACAAGCTGTTCTTTACTGTCCGAATCCGTGGTTCTCATCTGAATGCGGGCACTGAGATTTTCAAGAGCCTGCTGAATACGCCCGGATTCAGCAGGCAGATGGTGCAGAGCCCCGTCCACGCAGCACACTGCATCATCCAGCAAGCTCAGGGTTTCAGCATCTTCAAGCTTTTCACGATGTGCGCCGAGCGCAGAAATATAGCTCAGCATCGTATGGTTGAGGCACAGCAAGCGGAATGCGGCATCCACGGTCGTTGTGTCGTTATTCTTCTCCGAACTCATATTCGAAACAACTGACGCCAGTTCCGCATCACAGTTATGCGCATCACGGCGTGCCAGACGATAATCGAGACTGTTGTCTTTTCCCTGATGGTATTGCACCAAAATTGCGTCAAGGTAGCGGCAGTTGGCATCGAAAGTTTTGCTGACAACGCGGTCGATTTGCCTGAATTTCCAGTCCGGCCAGATAAATGTCACTGCCGCCCAGGCAATACCACACCCAATCAGCGTATCGATGACGCGGGGTATGGCGATTTCAAAACCCTCTCCCAGCAAGTTGAAACACAACAACACCAGCAGGGTAATAAACATCGTTGCCTGCGCATATTGCACAGTGCGAAAGGCGAAGAATAATAAACCGCTGATAACGATCAGGATCATTTGTCCGTCAATCGAAGGCACGAAGTACAGTATCGGAATACCCAGCGCGATACCGGCAAGAGTGCCGATAATCCTTAACGCCAGCCTGCGGCGTGTGGCGCTGTAGTTCGGTTGACAGACAAACAAACTGGTGAGCAATATCCAGTAGCCATGATGTAAACCACTGACCTGAAGAAACACGTAACCGACAAACAGAACGACTGACATACGCACCGCATGGCGGAATAATACTGACTGCGGCGTGAAGTGCCGCGATATACGCAGCCAGATATCATCAACTCCCGTCAGGCGATCTTCGGCAAACGTGTTTTTCCCGGTTTCATTATTCTCAGGCAGTGACTGTTCGGATTCAATATTGGCCAGTTGTGCATCAATGGCGTGCAGATTGCGTAAAAGATGGCGCAACGCCTGCAACATTTCACGATGCTCGCCCTGAGATTCCAGACGTTTCAATGCTTCTTCCAGCCGCGCAAACGCCCGCTCAAATTGGCTGTTATGCTGATATTTCTGACGATATAAAATGCATTGTGACAGCTGCAAACAGGCCCGGGCTTGCATACTCATCAGCCGCTGGAAACGGAACAGAATGTCACTGTGATGGAATTGTTCACTCAGCTTTAGATACTTCACATGTGATGAACTGGCGCGTTCGTGAATATCCTGCACCACGAAATAATAATGCAGAGTTCTGCGTGTCCCTTTCTGCCCACGGTCACCCTTCAGACGGGTTTGCAGCGTATTTTTAGTCTGATTAAGCGTGGAAACCAGCTGTCCGTTAGCCATCGCCAGCTCAACCAGTTGCTGATTATTATCTTCCTGATCAGGGTCGAACAAGGTCGCTTTGGCTTCCAGATATGCCGCGAGTTCAGTGAAGCAGCGTGAAATCTGATCCTGCAATGGCCGGATGGGAAAGATAATATGCCCCGCCAGCGTCAGCAGGTTATACCAGATGGCACCGGCCAGCAGGAGCAGTGGTTGCTGATACCAGATGTGATACATGCTCGTACCAAGCATGGTATAGATGGCGATCAGCAGCGCGCCGAAAGCAATGGTGGCATAACGCTGGCCGAGTGCGCCAAGCAGAATAAACCCGCAGGTGGAAAGCATCAGTCCCGGCGCAAATAGCCAGGGATAGGGGAAAAGTAATTCGATCGACGCTGAAGCGATAAAAAAGCATACCAGCGTAATCAGTAAATTGCGCAGCCTGCCGGCAAGACGATCGTCAAGATCAGCCAGCGCGGCGGCGACGACACCGAGCGTCAGGGGAATGGTCAGCGTAATCTCACCCAGCCACCATGGAACGGCGGCTGCGCCTGCCAGAGCAATGAAAATCCTGATGTGATAAAGAACATTGCTGTTATAGGCGTAACGCCTTAAGCCCGGTGCAATCGAAAGCACTAAAAAACCCCACCTTAAAAATCAAAAATGATGAAAATCAGCGAATGCGTCCATCTTTCATCAGACGGCTGGCATTCGCTTCACGAACTTGTCTGGCGAGCTCGACGGAAACCACCCGGCGTCCGACCGGCCACAGTGCGATAACGGCGATTTTAAAATTCGCGATGCCCACCGGAATGCCGATAATACTGATACATTGAGCGATACCCGCCATGATGTGGGACAAGCATAACCACCAGCCGAAGAAAATAAACCAGAATATATTCAACAGAGTACCACCGCCGGACATCAGCGCATTGCGTTTTTCAGGATACAATTCATCAACATGTACGGCTTCGTTGCCAAATGGCATCAAAGACAGACGGGTGATCTCCCAGCAAGAGCGGGTGAGGGGCAGGGTAAAGATCAGTACGATGCTCACCAGCGTGGCAAATAGCCAGGCGAGAGTGGTAAAGAAACCACCTAAAACAAAGTTGAGAATATTGAGAACTGTGCGCATGTCTGCTCTTCCCGAAGATATGAAAAGTTAAAGGAATTCATGTTTCCCAAAAGGAAACATACCTCTTATTCTACCCTGTTTTGGAACGTGGATCGCCTGCGCTTATCAAAGGTAAACTCTTAAATACACTTGCATGTAAAATTATAAACATTACCTTTCCGTCAGGAATTTTAGAGAAAATACGGTGTGATGATATGGAATTGAAATCGACCTCATTCGGGAAACATCTGGCGCAGCATCCGTACAACCGGGTGCGTCTGCTTAATGCGGGCGTTGAAGTCAGTGGCGATAAACATCACTACCTGATCCCTTTTAATCAGCTTATACAGATCCGCTGTAAGCGCGGCATTGTCTGGGGTGAGCTGGAATTTGAATTGCCGGAACAGAAAGTCGTCCGTCTTCATGGTACCGAATGGCAGGAAACTCAGCGGTTTTATCAGTACCTCCTTAATATCTGGCAGACCTGGAGTCAGGAAATGAGCGGGGTTAGCGCGGGGGTATTGCACGGACAAATCGAAAAAATCACGCAGATTGAGCAGCAGGATAAATGGTTCAAACGAGCTGATTTAGCCGATGTACAAAAAGATATTCAGGAAGCCTTTTCTGCGGTTCCGGTGCCCGTCGAACGCCTTAATGATTTTGACAATTGCCGTGATGATTACCAGACCTGCCTGCGCTGGCTGGAGCAAGGTAAGCGCAGCGTCACGCAACGTAATCTCGCCTGGACCGATCGGGTCATTGCGGATAATCGCGATTTTTTCGATACCGTTGAGGTTTCGCCGCTTAACGAAAGTCAGTGTCGCGCCGTGGTCAATGGTGAGGACTCCGTTCTGGTGCTGGCCGGTGCCGGTAGCGGTAAAACATCCGTGCTGGTGGCGCGTGCTGGCTGGTTGTTGCGTCGTCAGGAAGCAATTCCTGAGCAAATACTTCTGCTGGCTTTCGGGCGTCAGGCTGCGGATGAAATGAATACACGTATTAAAGAACGGCTGCACACTGACGGGATTAAAGCCAAAACCTTCCATGCGCTGGCGTTACAAATTATTCAGGAAGGGAGCAAAAAAGCGCCGAAGATAAGCAAACTCGAAACGGATGCTAAAGCGCGTCGCTCGCTGCTGATCAAAACCTGGCAGCAACAGTGTGCGGAGAAAAAAGTCCAGGCCAGCGGCTGGCGGCAGTGGATGACCGATGAGCTGGAATGGACGGTTCCTGACGGCGATTACTGGAAAAATAAATCGCTGGCAGAACGTCTCGGTAGCCGCCTCGAACGCTGGCTCAGCCTGATGCGGATGCACGGCGGCAGTCAGGCAGAAATGATTGAAAGTGCGCCGGAAGAAGTCAGAGACCTGTTCACGAAACGCATTCGCCTGATGGCGCCGCTGATGAAAGTCTGGAAAACCGCGCTCAAAGATGAGGGCGCGGTAGATTTCTCTGGGCTCATCCATCAGGCGGTGAATATTCTGGAAAAAGGCCGCTTTGTCAGCCCGTGGAAGCATATTCTGGTCGATGAATTTCAGGATATTTCGCCACAGCGCGCATTGCTGCTCTCGGCATTACGCAAGCTCAACAAACACACCAGTTTATTTGCGGTCGGGGACGACTGGCAGGCGATTTACCGTTTCAGTGGCGCCGAGCTTTCGCTTACCACTGCCTTTGCGACAAACTTTGGCGAAGGGGCGCAATGTGCGCTGGATACCACATACCGGTTCAACGATCGTATCGGTGAGATTGCTAATAAGTTCGTCCAGCAAAACCCTCATCAGCTGAAAAAACCGCTGAACAGTCTGACCAAAGGTAATAAGAAGAATGTCGTGATCCTGCCTGAGGACCAGATGGAAAAACTGCTGGATAAACTCAGCGGATATGTCACAGCCGACGAGAAGATTCTGGTACTGGCGCGCTATCACCATCTGCGTCCGCAAATTCTCGAGAAGGCGGCAACGCGCTGGCCAAAACTCAATCTGGAATTTATGACCATTCACGCCAGCAAAGGGCAACAGGCGGAATATGTGATTATCGTCGGGCTGCATGAAGGGAGCGACGGTTTCCCGGCGGCGGCGCGCGAATCCCTTCTGGAAGAAGTCCTGCTTCCGAAACCTGAAGACTTTATGGATGCTGAAGAGCGGCGTTTACTGTATGTGGCCATGACGCGGGCGAAGCATCAGGTCTGGCTGATGCAGGATAAACAGCGTCCGTCAGTATTTGTGGAACAACTGGAAGATATTGGCGTACCGGTGCAGCGTAAACCCTGAAACGAGAAAACCCGGCAATCGCCGGGTTTTCTTTTTTGCTTTGATGCTTACTGCATTTATCAGCGCGAGAATTTAAATCACTCTTTCAGGCGCGACCATAAATAGCGCTGATAGTCGGGAATCACAATATCGACTTCAGACTGGAATAACGGGGAATTGATCAGGAAATCCGCTGTCGCCACATTGGTCGCTACCGGAATATTCCACACCGTTGCCAGACGCAGCAGGGCTTTCACATCGGGGTCATGCGGAACCGCATTCAGCGGATCCCACAGAAAAATCAGCAAATCGATTTTGCCTTCGGCAATCATCGCGCCAACCTGCTGATCGCCACCCATCGGGCCGCTCAGCATACTTTTTACATTGATGCCGGTATTACGCTGTACCAGATTACCGGTGGTGCCGGTAGCGTAGAGAACATGTTTGGAAAGTTCGGCGACGTTTTTGTCGACCCATTTCATCAGGGTGTTTTTACAATGGTCATGCGCGACCAGAGCAATGTGTTTTTGTTTTGCGATCGTACGGGTCGTGTATTCCATCAAATTCCCTTCCACGCGAAAGTAAGAGTGGATCACAGAATACTGAAAGTCCGTTTTACTGCAAAGGGCGGGGGCGATAATTCAGTGTTTACAGAGAGATTGCGTGATGCAGGTTAAGTTACGACGTCCGTTCCTGTTCACCTGGCAGCTTAAACCAGAGCAGAAATTGTTCGAAGCTGGCGTTAGCAGCCAGTCGTGTCCATAGCGGATGGAGATAAGTGATTGAAATTTTCGACGGTGTTTCCTGAGCCAGTGCCGTTTTTTTATCCGTGAAGCCTTTCGCGAACAAAGGTACGGCTGCACGCGCGCCGGACAAATTGTACGTGACCATCAATTTTTCAGCGTCCGAGGTGTGTCCGGGATTAAACATATTCAGCACATCACGCTGCGTCGGTATTTGGCGACCCTGATCATCAACCAGCTGATAGTTCATTTGCTTATTAAATTGCGCTGCTTCGGTTTCGTTGCTCAGTTTGGGCAAAACGAAAGAAACGGAACGACTGCTTTTAGCGTTGAACGTCACAATAAGCGCAGGGGAGTGATACATCGGCATCAAGCCGGCGCGAAGATTCTTGCTGACCTGAAACAGGATCTGATGCTGACCGCCGTCGAGTTCCAGACTGTCCGCACCTTTCAGAATAGCGCCAGACATTTGTTTGCCGTCGATCACCAGAACGTCAACATCCGGAGACAATTTGAGTGAGGTCGCCGAAGCTGACGCCATCAGGCTGAGACTCGCTAATGCGACCAGCGCATGACAGACTTTCATTCTTCCCTCCCCAAATACCAAATTGCTCATCGTCTATTATTCAGCAATGGCGATAATGTGTCAAAGTTTTACAAAATGTTTTTAATTAACACGAGCAAGGTGAGGCAAGTCGCCTTTTTGATCCACGGGCTGTCGGAATAGCCAGCCTGCGTTACACTTAACGAATACAGGTAAAAGGAGATAATCCCGTGCAAGATAATGATATTCGCAAGATTCTTGAAGAAGTGAAAACTATCGCACTGGTCGGTGCGAGTGACAATCCGGGGCGTCCAAGCTATGGCGTGATGGCGTATCTGCTTTCTCAGGGCTATGAGGTGATCCCGGTCAGCCCGAAACTGGCAGGCAAGGAGTTACTGGGGCAAAAAGCCTATGGTTCACTGGCAGAAATTCCGCATCCGGTAGATATGGTCGATGTATTTCGTAATGTCGATGCCGCGTATGGCGTGGCGCAGGAGGCGATTGCCATTAAAGCCAAAGTGCTGTGGCTTCAGTTAGATATTATCAATGAACAGGCTGCCGTACTGGCAAAAGAGGCCGGATTAAAAGTCGTGATGGATCGTTGTCCAAAAATCGAAATCCCGCGTCTGGGGATGGAAAAGTAACCGCCATCTTTAATCAGCAAAGAAATTTAGCAATAAAAAAACCGGCCATCGAAGCCGGTTTTTAATTTTAAGAGTGTGCCGCAGGAGCAGACTTAGTTACGCAGGCGTGGCGCCATCAGCTGTCTGCGGACTGATTCAGCCAGGTCATCCAGAGACGTTTGCTCCGGATGAGAACGCGCGGCTTCGTGATCAATCTGAATCTCCGCCAGATAGGTATGAACCGGCTGGCCTTCTTCATCTTCCATCACCACATGATACCAGGGAGCGGTGCGCATGGAGTCATCAGCGGCGACATCGTCGACACCGGGCTTTTCGAGCGAATACTCTGCATCGACATCAATCACCACACCTAAGTAACCTAACAGTCTGTGGCGAACCTGCTGGCCGATACCGAATTTACTGGCAATCATAGTCACCTCCCAAAATAATTCATTGATCTCTATATGGAGATAAAACGCGCTATTTCAAGTTATGACCGCTCATTCTGCTAAAAATTCGACGGCGTGTCGTCAGTACAGCACGCCGTGCTTAGTCTGTCAGACTCTTTTCAGTTCATCACCAGGCAGGCGAAACCTTTCAGATACAAGCCTTCCGGATAGGCGCCGGTCACCGGATGATCGGCGGCCTGACGGAATTGCTCAACGAACTGAATTTCGCGTCCTGCATCGAGTGCGGCATCGGCCAGAATTTTCTGGAACAAATCTGTTGGCAGCAAGCCGGAACAGGAGAAACTCAGCAGGATACCGCCCGGGCGAAGCAGTTGCAGTGCCAGCATATTGATATCTTTGTAGCCACGACAGGCGCTCGCCAGCTGGTTTTTGTTCTCAACGAATTTCGGCGGATCCATTACGATCATGTCGAAGTGCTGGCCTTCGGTGCGGTATTTACGCAGCAGCTGGAAAACGTCTTCACGCACGAATTCGGCTTTCGACAGATCCAGCTTGTTCAGTTCCACGTTCTGACGTGCCACGTCAAGCGCTGCCTGAGAGGTATCCACGTTAGTGACTTTCGTACAGCCGCCCATCAGCGCAGATACCGCAAACGCGCCGGTGTAAGAGAAACAGTTCAGAACGTTGCGGCCTGCAGCATAGTTACGTGCGGCAAGACGGCTGTCGCGCTGATCGAGGTAGAAGCCGGTTTTGTGGCCTTCCTTGATATCCACCAGCAGGCTCATGCCGTGTTCCTGAATTGGTAGCAGGGCAGGCGGCTCATCGCCGACCACATGTCCCTGAGTCAGTTCCAGGCCTTCTTTTTTACGCACGGCGACGTCCGAACGGTCCCAGATTGCGCATTCCGGATAGCAATGTTGCAGCGCAGCAATCAGCGGTGCACGCTGATATTCGGCACCTGCTGACAGCAGTTGCAGCACCAGGAAATTCTGGAAGCGATCGATGGTGATGCCCGGCAGACAGTCGGATTCACCTGCAATCAGGCGGTAACCGTCCAGCCCGTCGCGCTTAGCGATATAATCGCGCCAGTTTTGCGCTTGTTGCAGACGGCGAATAAAGAATTCAATGTCGATATCTTCGTCTTGCTTGAACGTCCAGACACGCGCACGGATCTGAGAAGACGGTGAATAGGCACCGCGTGCCAGCCATTTTCCCTGACTGTCTACAATATCTATAGTCTCGCCGGAACTGGCTTTGCCTTCGACACGGTGTACCGCGCCGGAAAATACCCACGGATGGCGGCGGAGAAGTGATTTTTCACGGCCTTTGGCCAGAATTAAACGTGCAGTCATAAAATTAGGTTCTGTCGGTTCGGAGACAAAAAAGAGCGACATTGTCCGGTCATGCAGGTGAAATTGCAACGAACCATACCGCTAACGGAGAGAAAATTATGGCAACAGTCAGTATAGCCGCCTATGTGTACGGCATGGTGCAGGGCGTGGGTTTTCGTTTTGCGACCCAACATCAGGCCACCGGTTTAGGTCTGACCGGTTACGCAAAAAATCTTGAGGATGGCAGCGTCGAAGTGGTGGCGTGCGGCGAACAGGAAAAGGTAGAACAGCTGCTGGCCTGGTTGAAGCAGGGTGGGCCGAAGCATGCACGGGTAGATCGTGTGCTCAGCGAGCCGACCGCACCCGGCCATTACAGTGATTTCAAAATCAAATACTGAAGCCTTTTACAGGCACTTCACCGGCTTGGGAAGGCCGGCAATTTTGGTCGCCTGTTTGGCCGGGCCTTTCGGGAACAGCCGGAATAAATAGCGGCTGTTGCCTTTCTCTTCGCCATATTTCTGCGCCATCGCTTTCACCAGCATGCGTACGGCAGGCGAGGTATTGAATTCGAGATAAAACTCGCGCACGAAGCGCACGACTTCCCAGTGGGCGTCGGTAAGCGCGATCCCTTCTTCTTCCGCCAGCAGGGGCGCCATGCCTTCCTGCCAGTCCTGACTGTTTTTCAGGTAACCCTGAGCGTCGGTTTCAATAACCTGACCTTCAAACTGCAGCATACAACCTCAAACCCGTAAAAATGCGGCGGTCAGTTTATCAAAAATGCCGGTCAGACAAAATAAAAAGCCCCGCACAAGGGCGGGGCTTAGAGGACCATCCGGTATCATCAGTTACGCGATGACAGACCCAGGATGCTCAGCAGGCTGACAAAGATGTTGTACAGCGAGACATACAGGCTCACGGTCGCGCGAATATAGTTGGTTTCGCCGCCATGAATAATGTTGCTGGTTTCCCACAAAATCGCGCCCGCAGAGAACAGAATAAACAGGCAACTGATTGCCAGCGACAGCGCCGGAATTTGCAGGAACAGGTTAGCGATCACCGCCACCAGCAGCACAACAAAACCTGCCATCATCATGCCGGAAAGGAACGACATGTCTTTGCGCGTGGTCAGCACGTAGGCTGAACAACAGAAGAACACCAGTGCGGTACCGCCCAGTGCCAGCATAATAATGTCACCGGCACCGACCGAAAGCAGCGAGCTCAGCAAAGGGCCGAGCGTATAACCCATAAAGCCGGTCAGCGCGAAAGCGGACAAAATACCCGCAGGGCTATTCGCTGTGCGGTAAGTCAGGAACATCAGGCCATAGAAGCCAACGAGGGTCAGCAGAAAACCGGGGGACGGCAATCTCAGAACCGTACTTGCCGTCGCAGTAATTGCGGAAACGCCCAAAGTCAGCGCCAGCAGAAAATAAGTATTACGCAGCACCCGGTGCGTGCTTAGCAACGAGCCAGCGCGTGATGATGACGAAGATGCAACGATACGATCCATGCGGTTCATAATAAAATTCTCACTTAAGCCCTTCATACTTTGTGTCGCAGATGCGTTAGCTTCGCCCGGTCACCCGAATCACTTACCTGTGTAAGCTCATCGGGATTCCCTCTCTTGCCGCCTTCCTGCGACCCAAATTATTTTGGGTATCTAATTGGAGTCGGTGAAAATACAAACAGGTTGCAGTGTAAGTAGTTGCGGAGCGTCATTAAAGACGTTTTACCCTTCTTTACCTGCTCAGGGCGGGCAGGACGCGGTTTCCTGGCTTCAAAATCGCCGAAATGATGCTTAAATCGCCGCTTGCAAGCCGAATGCCTGTTTTTCAGGCAAACGAACAGAATCTGACTTTACAAGATGATCGGCACTGTTTATAGTTCGCTTCGTTGCGGAGGGGTGGCCGAGCGGCTGAAGGCACCGGTCTTGAAAACCGGCGATGGGAAACCATTCAAGAGTTCGAATCTCTTCTCCTCCGCCATAAACAACACAAGAAAGCTGCTAAGTGATTAGCGGCTTTTTTTGTGTCTGCGATTTATGCGCGACTTTGTGCAGACAATTTAAATGCTCATAAAATCAACAAACTAGACTGAAAATAATGATTGCATCTTTTCCTCGGTCTTGTATACTACGCCCCGTACTGAACGACTGACATCGCGAAGTGCTTGTTGTTTACGGAGGGGTGGCCGAGCGGCTGAAGGCACCGGTCTTGAAAACCGGCGATGGGAAACCATTCGAGAGTTCGAATCTCTCCTCCTCCGCCATAAACAACACATCAAAGCTGCTAAGCAATTAGCGGCTTTTTTTGTGTCTGAAATTCGACTCATTCCGCAATTACTGTATTTTCTACGTCCGATTCTTCTTTCTGCCCGTACTTCCCCGGCGAACATCCCAATGTGCGTTTGAACGCCGTACTGAACGCGCTTTCTGATTCGTACCCGAGCGACAACGCCACAGCTGACACCGGTTCTTTACCGTTCGCCAGCCGGTCTCCGGCCAGCAACATCCGCCAGCGCGTCAGGTATTCCAGCGGCGCACTGCCGACGGCCAGCTTAAATTTCTGCGAAAACACCGAACGCGACATACCCGCCCGTTCAGCCAGCATCTGCACCGTCCAGCGGTTTGCGGGATCCTCATGCATTGCATTCAGTGCCCTGGAAAGTTGCTTATCCGCCAGCGCCGCAAACCAGCCACTGGTTTCACCTGCCGGTGAATTATCGACGTGCATCCGCAGCGCCTGCACCAGCATCATGTGCGCCATATGCTGCGCGATCAGCAATCCGCCAGGCCGCTCATCGCGCAGTTCCTGCATCATACATTCCACTGCCCAGCGCAAACTTTGCCTGTCGGATTCTTTCGAGATATGCACCACTGGCGGCAACATTGCCAGCAGGGTTGAGGCGTTTGCGCCGCTGACTGCAAAACGGCTGCCGGTGAGAAAGAAATCTTTGCCGCCGTTGCAGGAAACAGTCCCACCATCCTGCGCCTGCTGGAAAATCGGCCCGGCGTCGACAGGCGGAAGATTCAGATCGCTCGCCAGCCTGAACGGGCGTCCGCCCGGTAACACAAAACAATCACCAGCTTTGAGATGGACTGCGGCGGGCACGCCATCAACAGCCAGCCAGCATTCACCCGTAATGATGGCGTTGCATTTAATTGACTGATAATGGTCAGGGAATTGCACCGACCATTCGCCACCGGCTTCAAAACCTTTGGACATATAACTGCGCGGCTTCAGCAGTGACAACACATCTGAAAGAGGATCCATCAGTGACTCCGGACGATTGCAAAGATATTACGGACATTAGCGCATAGATCGTCTTTTCTCCAGCGCCTATATTCTTTTACGAAAGCAGCAGATTTAGCCAATTAAAGAGGAATTTGCAATGCGTGTATTCGTGACAGGTGCAACAGGTTTTGTCGGTTCTGCGGTGGTACAGGAATTACTGCGCGCAGGCCATCAGGTGCTCGGTTTAGCGCGTTCTGATGCTTCGGCGCAGGCGCTGACAGACGTGGGTGCCGATGTGCATCGCGGCAGTATTGAAGATCTGCACAGTCTGACGTCCGGCGCAGCGCAGGCCGACGGAGTGATCCACACCGCGTTTATTCATGACTTTTCGAAGTTTCTGGAAAACTGTGAAAAAGACCGGCTGGCGATTGGTGCTTTAGGCGCAGCGTTAAAAGGCACAAAAAAACCACTGATCGTGACCTCCGGCACGGCGCTGGTGAGTACCGGACGTCTGGCGACAGAAAATGATTTACCCGATCCGCAGGGACAAAATCCGCGTGTGGCGTCTGATCTTGCCGTTGCTAAGCTGGCAGAGGAGGGCGTGCGGGTTTCACTGGTGCGTCTGCCGCCCTCGGTGCATGGTGCGGGTGATCACGGATTTGTGCCGCTGATTATTGCGACGGCCCGCGAAAAAGGCGAATCAGCGTATCCGGGCGATGGCAAAAATCTCTGGCCCGCGGTGAACCGTTTTGATGCCGCGAAGGTATTTGTGCTGGCGCTGGAGAAGGGCGCGGAGAATGCGATATATCATGCGAACTCAGAGGAAGGCGTACCATTTCGCGACATTGCCACGCTGATTGGTAAGCACCTGAATCTGCCAGTGGTCAGTAAAAACGGGCAAGATCTGGCGGCACACTTTGGCTGGTTCACGCATTTTGCTTCGCTAAATAACCCGACGTCCAGCCAGTTCACCCGCGATATTTTGGGCTGGAAACCGGTACATCCGGATTTACTGACCGATATTGAGACCGCCGGATATTTTAAATAACTCCCGTTTTCTGACCCTCAAAACAGGTCATTCAGGTGACCTGTTTTGCATTTTTGCCGTGGTTTTAATGGTGTTAATTGCCTAAAAAACGCCCCGAATCACAAATTGGGAAGATAAAAACGTTACCCTATTGCCAGTCCGATGTTATGCGTTATGTTGATTTTTAGTTTCTCAAATGTAACTAGAGGTTAACAATAATGTCGAATAAATTACGTATCTCTCTGATTGCTGTGGCTGTAATGATGTCTTCCTCTGCAATGTCTGCATTACCTCAGGGTTATCCGGCCGACTATCAAAAAATCGTCGATGCGGCGACCAAAGAAGGCAAAGTTGTGGTGTATTCCACTACCGACACCAAAGCCGCAGGCCCCCTGATCCAGGGCTTCGAGGCGACTTATCCGGGTATCAAAGTCGAATATAACGACATGAACAGCACCGAACTGTACAACCGTTATATCAGTGAGCAGGCGGCGGGCGGCACCAGCGGTGATGTCGTCTGGAGTTCTTCCATGGATACCGCGCTGAAACTGGCGACAGACTACGCGCAGGAATATAAATCCCCTGAACAGGGTCAGTTACCAAAATGGGCGATGTGGAAAGACAAAGCCTACGGCACGACCTATGAGCCGGTGGTGTTTATCTACAATAAGCGTCTGATCCCGGCCGGTGATGTGCCTGATTCACATGCAGCGCTGGCAAAACTGATCGCCAGCCAGACCGAAAAATTCAACAAAAAAGTCACCACGTACGATATCGAGAAATCCGGTCTCGGCTTCATGTTGTCGGTACAAGATTTCAAAGCCGATCCGAATTATTTCAAAACGCTGGCTGACGTCGCCAAAGGTGGCTTAGCGGTGCAGTCTTCCACCGGCACCATGATGGAACGCGTTTCTTCCGGCGAAAACCTGATCGGCTTCAATATTCTCGGATCGTACGCAGAAGCCCGCGCCAAAACGGATCCGTCGCTGGGGATTTCCTATCCGAAGGATTACACCCTGGTACTTTCCCGCGTGTCTTTCATCAGCCAGGAATCGAAAAACAGCAATGCTGCCAAACTGTGGCTGGACTACGTCTTGTCAGAGAAAGGGCAGAGCATTCTGGCCAATCAGGCTGACATTCCGTCCATCCGCAACGATATCGAAGGCAAAAACGACATCGACGGCATGACCAAAATGTTAGGCAATGCGCTCAAGCCAATCCCGGTCGATGAAACCCTGCTGGAATACCTGCAACAGAAAAAACGCCTGGATTACATCAAACAATGGCGTACCGCTGCTGCCAAGTAGTGGCATATCGAAGCGCGTCACTTTCTGTCGCGCTTCCTTTTTCCTGCCTGATTTAGCTCTCCTTGTTTCTAACCGAAGGGAAGTAACATGAATGCATTGCGCAGAAAGTGGCAGAGCCTGCCGCGCGGCATTGTGGTGTTGATAACGGCGCTGGTTATCTACATCCCGTTGTCGTTCATCGTGATACAAAGTTTCCTCTCCGCGCCGTTCTTTTCCCCATCAAAAGAATGGAGCCTCGAATCTTTTGGATTCATCTTTACCGATCCGGATTTCTACAAGGCACTGAAAAGCGGTTTTATTCTGGCTTTCGGGCTGGTGGTGATCGCGATTCCGCTCGGCGGTATCCTGGCGTTCCTGATGGTGCGTACGGATTTACCGGGCAGACGCGTGATTGAACCGCTGATCCTGGTGCCGATTTTCGTCTCGCCGATGGTATTAGGTTTCGGCTACGTAGTGGCTGCCGGTCCGGTCGGGTTCTTCTCGCTGTGGGCGCAGGCTATTCTTGGGTTCGTCCCGTGGAACATTTACGACATGTCGAGCATCGTGGTGATCGCCGGTCTGACGCACGTTCCGCACGCGTACCTGTATATCTCCTCGGCGCTGCGCAGCGTCGGGTCGGATGTTGAAGAGGCCGCGCGAACCGCCGGTGCTTCGCCGTTGCAGGTGATGACTGCGGTCAGTCTGCCGATGGTGCGCCCGTCGATCCTGTACGCCACCGTGTTGCTGTTCTTCCTCGGGCTGGAAGTGTTCGGTCTGATGCTGGTGCTCGGCGACCCGGAAGGCAACATGGTGCTGGCGACCTATCTGTATCAGCTGACCAACAAACTCGGCACGCCGTCTTATCATCTGATGGCTGCCGTCGCCGTGGTGCTAATTTGTATCACTATTCCGCTGGTCATGTTGCAGCGCCGCCTGATGCGTACCGCCAACCGTTTCGTCACGGTCAAAGGAAAAGCGTCGCAGGCGCGTGCCTTGCCGCTCGGCAAATGGCGCTGGGTGGCCGGTGCCGTAGTGGCGTTCTGGCTGACAGTCACTATCGGCGTTCCGCTGATTGGCGTGATGCTGCGGGCGTTTATCTCCAACTGGGGCGTCGGTGTCTCCATTTGGGACGAACTGTCGCTTAATACTTTCCGCACCATCTGGGAACAGCCGAACCTGCTGCGTGCGATCGTCAACTCCATGGCCATTGGTGTTATCGGCGGCGCGCTGGCGGTGGCCTGTTATCTGTTTATCGGCATCGCGATGCACCGTAAACCGGACGGCGTCACCCGCTTCCTCGATTACAGCGTGCTGGTACCGCGTGCGGTGCCGGGGCTGCTGGCCGGTCTGGCCTTCCTGTGGGTGTTCCTGTTCCTGCCGATGTGGCTGGATAACGCGCTCAAATCCGGCTGGCTTTCGGGTATGCCATGGTCGCAGTGGCTGCGCGATAACCTGGTGGTCTGGCTGCGATCGCTGCGCAGCACGATTTTTAGCGTCTGGCTGGCGTATACCGTGGTGTGGATGGCGTATGGTCTGCGGCTGATTTCCTCGACGCTGTTGCAGGTCGGGCCGGAACTGGAAGAAGCGGCGCGCAGTACCGGCGCAACCCGCGGGCAGATCACCCGTCACGTCACCATTCCGCTGTCGCGTTACGGTCTGATTGGCTCGTGGCTGCTGATGTTCCTGATTTTCGAGCGCGAATATTCCACCGGTGTGTATCTGCTTTCGCCGGGTACGGAAACCATCGGCTCGATGCTGGTTTCCCTGTGGGCGGCGGGTGCCATTGATATTGTGGCCGCGCTCTCCTTTATTAACATCCTGCTGGTGGTGTTAGGTCTGGGTATTGCCCTTCGTTTTGGAGTCAAATTACATGATTGAATTATCGGTCGACAATCTGCACTTAACCTACGGCGACAATCCGGTGTTAAAAGGCGTTTCGATGGATCTGAAACGTGGCGAAGTGGTATCACTGCTCGGACCTTCCGGCAGCGGAAAAACCACTTTATTGCGTGCGGTCGCCGGACTGGAAAAACCAGTCAAAGGCACCATCGTTATCGGCAAAAATAAAGTTTACGACGGCACTCCGCGCAGCGAAATTCCGGCCGAAGAACGCAATCTCGGGCTGGTATTCCAGTCATACGCCCTGTGGCCGCACAAAACAGTATTCGAGAACGTGGCGTATCCGCTGAAACTGCGCAAAGTTTCTGCCGGTGAAATCACCCGGCGTGTGCAGGATGTTCTGAACCAGCTGGGCCTCGGACATCTGGGCAAACGCCATCCGCATCAGCTTTCCGGTGGTCAGCAACAGCGCGTGGCGATTGGCCGTGCGCTTGTGTACAACCCGCCGGTAATTTTGCTTGATGAGCCGCTGTCGAACCTCGACGCCAAATTGCGTGAAGAAGCGCGCGTGTTCCTGCGCGAACTGATCATCAAACTGGGGCTGTCGGCGCTGATGGTGACGCACGACCAGAATGAAGCGATGGCGATTTCAGACCGCATTCTGCTGCTCAATAACGGCAAAATCGAACAACAGGGCACGCCGCAGGAAATGTACGGCTCGCCGAAAACACTGTTTACCGCAGAGTTTATGGGCAGCAACAACCGTCTGCACGGCAAAGTCACCGAAGTGCGCGACGGCAAAGCGCGCATCGAAGGCAGCGGCTGGGTGCTGTGGGGACAGGCGGGAGAGGGCGTGCAGGCCGGGCAGGAGGGCACGGCAGTGATCCGCGTCGAACGCGTGGTGCTGGCGGACGGACCGGGCGAGAATCAGCTGGAATTACCGTTGCTGACCAGCATGTATCTCGGTGATCGCTGGGAATATCTGTTCCGCACGGCTGGCGATGATTTTGTCATTCGTGCGTATGGCACCGATGTGCGAGATCCGCAGCACTGCCACCTGAAGCTACCCGAACAGCATGTCTGGATCTTTCCCAAATAATACCCGTCATACTTAAAGCTGCAGGTGCGTTGGCTACGCCCAGGGACCCGAATCACTTACTTATGTAAGCTCATCGGGATCCCATCGCTTGCCGCCTTCCTGCAGCTTCAATTATTTAGGGTATTACCGGAAGTCGGACAATTTATTGAAATATTTCTGTCATTTCCCGCGCGTAAAATTCTGCTTCCTGTTTAAATAATGCAGAATAATCATGATTTTAACCACTCGCTCACTTACTGGTAAGATGCCATTCAGCAGATTGTTTCGATCTGCTTTCTTCAGACGTCCACGGGGAATACTTTTTGGGGTAATTTGTGTTATCACCCTGTTTTCTGCTTTGCAGATTTTCTCCACTGTCGTGCTCACCAAAATCCTTCAGGATGCGCGAAACAACGTGATCGCCACCGAAAATTTGCGTCAGCAACAAGCCGTGATGGATAAAGCCCGCATGGAATTGCTGATGGCCAGTGACAAACTCAACCGTGCTGGCATTTATTACATGCAGGATAAAGAAACCGGCTCGGTCGGCAGCTGGAACAGCCTGATGGAAGAATCGCTCGGCTCACTGACCGCATCGCAGAAAGCCTTCACGCAGTTTCAGGAGATGACCAAAGACGGCAATCAGGCCGCGACGGAGCTAAAAGCCAGCTACCAGATGTTTTATGACGGTCTGCGCGAACAGGCGGGTGGCCTGCAAAAGAACAACAATATCGATTCCTTCTTTGAAGTGCCGATCCAGGCGTTTCAGGATGACTTCAGCCAGAAATATTATGCTTATCTGGACGTTAACGAGCACACGGCGGTGTCGCTCAGCGACAGATTGCTGAATGCGTTGTCACAGGCGAAAACCCTGTTTATGGGCGCGCTGATGATTCTGGCGGTGATCGCGGTACTGGTCTGGCGCGGTGTGTCTGCGTGGATTATCCGACCGCTGCAACGCATGATCGGGCACATCAGCGTGCTGGCTGCCGGGGATTTATCGCGGGATGTCGAAGACGAGAATGCGCGGGTGATCGAAGTCCGTGAGCTGGGCGTCAGCCTGCGCAATATGCAGCGCGGCCTGCAAAAACTGGTCAGCGAAGTCCGTGACGCCTCGGCGCATATCATGCTGAACATTGATCAGATGGCAAAAGGCAACGAGGAATTGTCGGCGCAGGCGGCGATTCAAAGCGGGGAACTGCGAGCTGCCACCGAACACATCACTCACCTCAATGAGCGCGTGAAAGAAAATGCCGCCCATGCCCGGCAGGCCACCCGACAGGCCGAACAGGCGAAAGGCGTAGCGACCCGCGGCGGCGAAGTGATGGGGCAGGTGGACACGGCGATGAAGGAGATTGTCAGCCAGTCCTCGGAAATGAGCAGTATTGTTTCTATGATTGACAGCGTGGCATTCCAGACCAATATTCTGGCGCTGAATGCGGCGATTGAAGCGGCGCACGCCGGTCAGCACGGACGCGGCTTTGCGGTGGTGGCGAAAGAAATCGGCCTGCTGGCGCAAAAGAGCAGCCATTCAACGCGGGGTATCCATCAACTGATTGATGATTCCGTGCAGCAGATTGGCCGTGGTTCGGCGTCTGTGACGGTGCTCAGTCAGAGCCTGGATGAGATTATCCATATCTTCAACGGCCTGAGTGCGCTGGTCAGTGAGATTTCAGAGGCGACGTTGTATCAGGGGCAAAGTGTTCACGATGTCTCCGAACGCATCACCGCACTTAATCATGTGACGCTGCAAAACGGCAAACTGGCCGATCATGCGGCGGCGTCTTCCCAGCAGTTACTGGATCAGTCGCAGCGTCTGGAAAAGGCCGTCGCGCGGTTTGCCCTGACGGCGGCGTAATCAATCTTTATTTCTGATGCCACACCAGCATGCTGCCTTCAGTGTGTCCGGTCACCGGATCCGTAGCGGGCAGCGGCACGGCATTTACCGCTTTGGTGCGTGCTGCGAGTTGTGGCAGTTCGTCATGACAAAGGTCAGCTTTCACATCCGGCGGATACGCGCCGACCAGCATGAAATCTTCATCGGCTGAAATCTGTTTATGGCCGATCCCGGCCGGAAGCAACAACACATCCCCTACGTTTACCTCAATAATTTTTCCGTGCTCGCCGCCGAGTTGCAGCTTTGCGCTACCGGCATAAACACCCAGCGCTTCATGAGTGTTGGAGTGAAAATGCGTAAAGGTATACACCGGATAGCGCCACTGCGGCGGCCAGCCGTTGGTACGGAAAAGGTGTTCGAGGTATTCCGCATTATCAGAGGTATCGGGGGGAATGACGCGGTGATAAATCAGCACCGGCAATGCGTTATTCGGCACACCGCCGTCGGGTTTATTAATCAGCAGTGTATCCATAGCAACCTCTCTGGCAGTCGCGAAGGCCATACGTGGCATCGGTATCAGGGCGAGCACGCCCAGCAAAGTAACAAACCGGCGTCGATCCAACAGCATCAGGCAGGGCTCCTTATCGCGCAATCAATGGCTTACCTCTTTCATGTATAGAACAAAAGAACCTGAAAATCCTCTTTTTGGAAACATAAAAACATTTGAGAGAGAAGGGTTGCGGGAGGAAGACTGTTATCAGAAAAAACTTAAAATATGTAGCAATCAACATATAAAAGTCATATTGGCTGGCGAAATCCTTTATGTCCTCTATGCTTAACAATACAAAAAGTACTCAGGAGGAGAAGTTTATGAATAAGAAAATGTTACTTGTGGTTGCTACAGCTGTTTCTGTATTGGCAGGGTGTCAGACTTACGATCGCGCAGCAAGCTACGTTAAAGAGCCTGTCGTCAGCGACGTTAAAGTCGGTATGACCAAATCTCAGGTTCGTGCAATTGCAGGGCCACCATCGACTGAAGCCACGCTTATCCATGCTAAAGGGACTTGCCAGACTTATGCGGTTGCTCCGCGTGATGGCAAAGCTCAGACCTACTTCGTTAGCTATAACGACACCGGTCATGTCATGAATAAGGGTTATCAGTCCTGTTCAGACTACGATAAAGACCCGCAGGCTGGTCAGTAATTCAATTAACGCTTTCCCCTCGTGAGAGGGGAAGGCGTTAAATCATCAAGCCTTCTGCGTCACAATCCTCACGCCGACTTTACTCACCTGATTCCCGTCCATTTCTGCGATCGTCCACGTCAGCCCGTCCCATTCGATATGGTCACCGATAACCGGTTCACCACCGAGCAGCCTGATCACAAAATGTCCCAGCGTTTGCGACTGATCCACCGTCTCTTCCAGATTCAGACCATAAAGCTGTGAAATCGCATCCAGCGGCGCATCTGCCTGCAAGATAAAGTCACCGAAGAAGCGGTCATCCAGCACCACTTTATTGCTGTCGCTGAACAGTTTACCCAGTTCCGGCAGATCCTTTTCCTGGCCGATCACGCACAGAATATCGCCTTCTTTGAGCCGCGTACTGCCGGTCGGATGCAGCATTTCTTTGCCACGAAACAATGCCGCAATCCGCGTCGCTTTTGGCATTTGCAGGTCACGCAACGCCGCCCCGACGCACCATTTGTCGGAGCCCAGCTGATAGATAAATTGTTCCCAGTCGTTATACACGTCGATATCCAGCCCGACGCGGGAAACCGGCGTCGGCTGCGGTGGCACCAGTACTTTGGCTTTCCTCGCCGCAAAGCCCAGCGACGTACCCTGAAGCAGCAGGGAAACCAGCACGATAAAGAACGCGACGTTGAAATACAGCGTGGCGTTAGGCAGTCCGGCCATCATCGGGAACACCGCCAGAATGATAGGCACCGCGCCACGCAGGCCGACCCACGAAATAAAGACGCGTTCGCGCAGGGTAAAGTTTTTGAACGGGATCAGGCTGACAAACACCGACAGCGGACGTGCCAGCAGGATCATCCACAGTGACAACGCCAGCGCCGCGATAGCAATCGGCAGCAGATCGCTCGGCGTCAGCAGCAAACCGAGCACCAGGAACATGCCAATCTGGCTGAGCCACGCCAGTCCGTCGAAGGTCTGCAAAATGCCGTGACGGTTGCGGATCGGCATATTGCCGAGCATCAGGCCGCACAGATACACCGCCAGAATGCCGCTGCCTTCCAGCGCCATGGTGGCGGCGTAAACCAGCAAGCCGCCGCTGAACGCCAGTAACGGATACAGCCCGGCCGCCAGCGTAATCTTATTAATCAGCTTGTGCAGCAACCAGCCACCGCCGACACCAAACACAATGCCGAGGCCGAACTGGCGCACCACATCCACCACAAACATCAGGCTCAGGCCGTGCTGGCCTTTGGAAATCATGTCGATCAGGGTGATGGTCAGGAATACCGCCATCGGGTCGTTGCTGCCGGATTCAATTTCCAGCGTGGCGCTGACACGTTCGTTCAGGCCTTTACCGCCGATAAGTGAGAACACCGCCGCCGCATCGGTTGAGCCGATAATCGCGCCAATCAGCAAACCCTGCATCAGGTTGATATTGAACAGCCACGCGGCAGCCAGCCCGGTCAGACCGGCAGTAATCAGGACGCCGACGGTCGCCAGCGACAGTGCGGGCCATAGCGCAACGCGAAAGGAAGAGGCGCGGGTACGCATCCCGCCGTCGAGCAAAATGACGGCCAGCGCCAGGTTACTGACCAGATAGGCGGCGGGGTAATTATCAAACGCAATGCCGCCAATTCCGTCTACGCCCGCCAGCATACCGATGGCGAGGAAAATGACCAAAATAGGGATGCCAAGCTTAGAAGAGAACGAACTGAGCAAAATGCTCGCTGCGACTAACAGGGCGCCAATAAAGAAAAGAGTATTAATCGTGCTGGCGTCCAAGAGCGTTCTCCTTTTAAGGCATGAGTGGTGCGGGGGCGTGCGGTGTCGTCATCAGTGACAATCCCCCTAATTTATCAGGAAAATGAGCGCGTTGCTGGGCTCATTTAAGATTTTTATTAGTTGCAGTTAAGAATAAAAAACTATGCTTAAAGATGAGTGATATCTATGCGCAGTTCATAAAAAAGGAAACCACAATGAGTGAATATACCGGTGTACACCGCGAGGTGATGAAAGACGGGGCGATCAAACATGTGCTGATCCGCGATGCGGCGGGCAATGAGCAGTCGATAGCCGCAAAAGATTACATTTCGCAGGGGATCGAGCCAGATCTGAATGAGTTGCCCGAAGTGGGCACTGACAGTGACTTTCCGGTCGCGGGCAAAGGCTGAAAACTCGTTAGTTGCGTCAATTTTCCCCGCAGAAATTCTGCGGGGATTGAGGTTCTACACGCCTAAACGATCGCGCAGCGAATAGTACGCCGCGCCGAGCATGGTAAACGGCACCTGGAAGTTGCGGCCACCGAAGAACGGCATGTGCGGCAGACGGGCGAACGCATCGAAACGTTCGGCGTCGCCGCGCAGCATTTCGGTGATGAGCTTCCCGGCCAGATGCGTCAGCGTCACGCCGTGCCCGCTGTCTCCCTGCATGTAATAGATGTTGTTTTCCAGCCGCCCAAACTGCGGCAGGCGCGATAACGTCAGCAGGAAATTGCCGCCCCAGCGGTAATCTATCTTCACGCCTTTTAGCTGCGGGAAGGTGCGGTTGAGCTTGGGCAAGATCACCGAATCGATATTCGGCGGATTTTTGCCGCCGTAGGTCACGCCGCCGCCGTACAACATGCGGTTGTCCGCGGTCAGGCGGAAATAATCGAGCAGGTAATTACAGTCTTCCACACAGTAATTGTTTGGCAAAAGCGATAACGCGATGTCATCCGACAGCGGTTCCGTCGCCACAATCTGCGAGCCGCACGGCATGCTGAGGCGCGTAAGGCGCGGCGCCAGCTGCTGACTCAGATAAGCGTTGCCCGCCAGAATCACATATTTGGCTTTTACCTGACCTTTCGCGGTATACACTAATGCCGGTTCTCCGTGGTCAATACGTGTCACTGCCGAGCCTTCAAAAATACGCCCGCCATGACGGCGCACCGCTTCGGCCTCGCCCAGCACCAGATTCAGCGGGTGAAGATGACCGCCGTTTTTATCCAGCAGGCCGCCGACATAACGGTCGGTGGCGATCTCGCGGCGTACGGCAGTTTCATCCAGCAGCCGCAGTTCGGTATGACCATAGCGATTCCACAACTTTTGCTGATCGCGCAATTTCGTAAGCTGGCGCGCACTGAGCGCGGCAAAAATACAGCCGGGGCGATAGTCGCAGTCGATGGCGTACTGGTCGATGCGCTGACGGATAATATTCGCGCCTTCAAACATCATGCTGCCGAGCATATCGGCGGTCTGACGTCCGTAACGTTCTTCAATCACATCTATATCGCGGCTGTAGGAATTAACGACCTGTCCGCCGTTTCGTCCGCTGGCGCCCCAGCCGACGCGGGCGGCTTCGAGCACCACCACGTCGTAACCGGCTTCGCACAGATATAAAGCAGAAGAAATGCCGGTATAACCGGCACCGACAATACAGACATCGCACTCAATATTGTCAGTCAGTTCCGGCCACGGCGCATGGTTGTTGGCGGAGCTGGCGTAATAGCTGTCGGTGTGGGGCACACCGGCAGCGCGGGGACTTCCTGTTTGAGCACTCATGGTGACATCCTTCTTTGGGTTCCCGTTGCCTCGCCCGGAGTCGATGACAACTAGAAGGTATTAGGGGTATGTGCGCTAACAATCCTGCAAATCCGCGTCGAAATATTACTAAAGCTGTGAGGGTTCGCGGTGTTAATGGCATAACTTTGCCCCGCACGCAGCGGGTAACTCTGACCGTTGACGGTTAAGATGATTTCTCCTTCTAACAGGGTGCCGACTTCCTCGCCCTGATGCTTGATCTTATCGCCGGTTGTGCTGCCGGGTTGATAGGTTTCCAGCAACATGGCGACGGTATGGTTCGGTGTGCCGTTGTGGACCATGCGCATGGACACGCCGCGGCTGCCGATTTCGATTAAATCCGCCGCATTAATCACGATCCGCGGCTCGTTGCTCTTATGTTCCTCGGCGAAAAATTCTGAAAGTGACAGCCCGTAAACCCGCAATAACTTTTGCAACGTACTGACGGCGGGGCTGACTTTGTCCTGTTCGATGGTGCTGATGGCGCTGTGGGTCAGGCCAGACAACTCGGCGGCTTTGCGTTGGGACATACCGAGTTGCTGGCGAATTTCAGAAAGCCGGCGACCAGGCGCCAGACTGACTTCGCTCATCCGTTTATTCCTCTCGTGCGCTCCGGGCCTGATGGCCTTTGCGACAGGCAGCGATAAAAGCCTCAAACAGCTGGCGGGATACGGGATCCGTCAGACTGTGCCATTCCGGATGCCACTGCACACCAAGGGCAAACGGATGATTGCGGACACTCACGGCTTCCACCAGATTGTCCGGTGCGCGTGCTTCCACGGTCAGCACGTCGCCCAGACGGTTGGCTCCCTGGCCGTGAAGGGAGTTCACCTGAAACTGCTGATAATCGGGTAACAATTCCGAAAGTAAGCCGCCGGGTTCAATATGCACCGGATGCACCAGCGCGTACTGCTCGTCGTGCGGCAACGAAGTGTCTTCGCGGTGGTCCATATAGCCCGGCACGTCCTGCACTTTACGGTGCAAACTGCCGCCGGTAGCAACCACCAGTTCCTGCAATCCACGGCAGGCGGCGAACAGCGGGATTCTCTTCTCCAGCGTCGCACGGATTAACTGCAAACTCAGGCGGTCGCGGCCGGGATCGGCCAGATCCTCGACACCTTCTTCACCGTACTGATAGGGCTCAATATTGCTGGGGCTGCCGGTGAGGAAGATGCCGTCCAGACCGCGCAGAATCTGGTCTATCGCGCCTTCGCGTGCTGCCAGTTCATGCGGAAGACAGACGGGAAGGGCATCGGCATTAAAGATGGCGTCCAGATATTTTTCATGGACAGTCAGAGCAGGGTTTTCATCGACAGTGTTCTCACACATAACTACCCCAATGACCGGTCTGTAGCGCGTCTCTTTTCCCGTGGATGTCGTGGAAAATATATTGCCCATAATACCGCCTCGTTGAGTAGATGAATTTGCTGACAGCACGCGCCTCCCCGCACGAAACTGCTCAGAATATTGACCTGTTATTGACCAATTTAGCAGCGCTGTGGTCGCTTTTCAAACGGATATGTTGCGATAATGTAGGTGTTGCAAATAATTAATGTTAAGGCTAGGGTTAATCATATGGGTGCAAATGGCCGTTATTTTGAGCAATGAACGGTTTGAGCATACGGTTTGAGCATAAAAGGCTTGAGCACATTCGAGAGGATCGCGACAACATGAGAGCACTGCGTTGAACAGGGTAATGACCCGGTAAAGATAACCGGCTGGCATCATGGTGGTGCCTGATATGCCGGAAACCAGCAAATGGCGGAAAACCTATGCAAGCGACTGAACTGATGAACGAAATCAAGAAAGAGATTAGCGAACCCCTCGCTAAGCACGCTGAAGAGCGAAGTAGCGCGTTCCAGGATGAAGTAACTCAGTACCTGGAGCGTCACCCGCAAACCCTTCACGTCGACGTCCTGCTCACCGATCTCAATGGCTCCTTCCGCGGCAAACGCATTCCCGTCTCAGCACTCCGTAAACTCGAAAAAGGCTGTTATTTCCCGGCATCGGTTTTCGCCATGGACATTCTCGGTAATGTCGTGGAAGAAGCCGGATTAGGCCAGGAACTGGGCGAGCCCGACCGCACCTGTATCCCGGTTCCCGGCACCTTGACGCCCTCGGCTTCCGACCCTGAACATATCGGCCAGTTGCTTCTGACTATGCTTGACGAAGATGGCACTCCCTTTAACGTTGAACCACGCAATGTGCTGAACCATATCTGGCAAACATTGCGCCAGCGGGGCTTGTTCCCGGTGGTAGCGGTAGAGCTGGAGTTCTATCTGCTTGACAGGCAGCGCGATGCGGAAGGTTACATTCAGCCGCCGTGTACGCCGGGGACGCAGGAACGCAGCATGCATACTCAGGTTTATTCCGTCGATAATCTGGATCACTTTGCCGATGTGCTCAGTGACATTGACCGTCTGGCACACATTCAGGGATTACCTGCGGATGGCGCGGTGGCGGAATCTTCTCCCGGCCAGTTCGAAATCAATCTGCACCACAGCGAAAACATTCTGCGCGCCTGCGATTACGCCCTGATGCTCAAACGTCTGGTGCGGCTGGTCGCGGAAAATCACGATATGGACGCCACTTTTATGGCGAAACCGTATGACGAATATGCGGGCAGCGGTATGCACATCCATCTCAGCGTGCTCGACGACAACGGTAAGAACCTGTTTGCCGGTGCCGGTGGCGAAGATTCTGAGCTGATGAAACGCTCTCTCGCCGGAATGATTGCTTTAATGCCAGCCTCGATGGCGGTATTAGCGCCTAACGTCAATGCTTTCCGCCGCTTCCAGCCGGGCATGTATGTGCCGACGCAGGCGTCGTGGGGCCATAATAACCGTACCGTTGCACTGCGTGTCCCGTGCGGCGGAACTGCCGATCACCGTGTCGAATACCGCGTGGCCGGTGCTGATGCCAACCCGTATTTAGTGGTCGCCACCGTGCTTGCGGGCATGTTGCATGGACTGGATAACGACTTGCCGTTGCCGGAACCAGTGACCGGTAACGGTCTGGAACAGGAAGGTATTCCGCTGCCAATCCGCCAGAGCGATGCCCTGTATGATTTTGACGATCAGCCGGCGCTGAAAAAAATCCTTGGCGAGCGTTTCTCGCACGTTTATCACACCTGTAAATCGAACGAGTTGTTGCAGTTTGAACGGCGCGTGACGGAGACGGAGATAGACTGGATGCTCCGCAACGCGTAGCACGGTTAACGAATCCGCGCATTATGTTCAATACTGGAAAAGAATTTGTAACGCAACGCGTCTGAATGTTGTCATTTATGCGTGATTTGTGCAAAATACGCCGCACTGCAGATAACCGACGCTTAAAGGCGCCGGTTATTTTTTTATATATGCAGTACCCAAACTAATTCAACAGAGGCCGGACCCAGATCCGGATAGATAACAAGGTTCGTGTGCGATCCCAAATTAAAAACGGTCGCCACTATGAGGAAATGTAATATGGGGCAATACTTCAAACCTGTACCGGTGCCCGCCGGTACTACTTTCAGCTGCGGCCACATTCGCACAGCCTTCACCTCCGCGTTCAGCGACGTGAAGATCACTCCCCCGTTTACTGGTAATAACTCACGAAGTTTTCCCTGTATGTTGCTTTCAGAGGTGTTTAAGCGCCCGGTGTTTGCAATTCAGGGAGGGCTGAACCATGTCTGCTAATGCATCTGCCGCTCCGGCCACTCAGCGTGTACAACTGCGTAAAACCCTGACTCTGGTTCAGGTTGTGATGATGGGGCTTGCCTATCTGCAACCGATGACCATTTTTGATACGTTCGGCATTGTGTCCGGCCTGACCGATGGTCACGTCGCGACCGCGTATATCTTCGCGCTGATCGCCGTTCTGTTTACTGCCGTGAGTTACGGCAAACTGGTGCAGCGTTTCCCGTCTGCCGGTTCTGCTTATACTTACGCGCAAAAAGCCATCAGCCCGCACGTCGGCTTTATGGTCGGCTGGTCATCACTGCTGGACTACCTGTTCATGCCGATGATCAACATCCTGCTGGCGAAAATTTACCTGGAAGCCATCTTCCCGGGCGTACCGTCATGGATATTCGTGGTGGCGCTGGTCGGCATGATGACCGCGTTCAACCTGCGCGGCATCAAGGTCGTTGCCAACCTGAACAGCATCATTGTTGTGGTGCAGGTGGCGATCATGGTGGTGTTCCTGGGTCTGTTAGTCCGTGGCGTTTACATGGGCGAGGGCATGGGCACGCTGGCGACCACCAAGCCGTTCTTCAGTGAGAATGCGCACGTGGTGCCGATGATCACCGGGGCGACCATTCTGTGCTTCTCGTTCCTGGGCTTCGACGGTATCAGTTCGTTGTCAGAAGAAACGCCAAACGCGGGCAAAGTCATCCCGAAAGCGATTTTTCTGACCGCGCTGATTGGCGGCATCATCTTCGTCGTGGTGTCTTACTTCCTGCAACTGTACTTCCCGGACATTTCGCGCTTTAAAGATCCGGACGCGTCACAGCCCGAAATCATGCTGTATGTGGCAGGCAAGTTCTTCCAGTCCGTCATTTTGTGCTTCAGCTGTGTGACCGTTCTGGCATCGGGTATGGCGGCGCACGCCGGTGTTTCGCGTCTGCTGTATGTGATGGGCCGTGATGGCGTGTTCCCGGAAAAACTGTTCGGTTATGTGCATCCGAAATGGCGTACCCCGACGTTCAACGTCCTGCTGGTCGGCGCTGTGGCGATGTCTGCGGTGACCTTTGATCTGGTGACGGCGACTGCGCTGATTAACTTTGGTGCGCTGGTGGCGTTCACCTTCGTGAACCTGTCGGTGATTTCACAGTTCTACATCCGTGAAAAACGTAACCGTACGCTGAAAGATCACATCAACTATCTGGTCTTACCGGTGATAGGTGCGCTGACCGTCGGTGCGCTGTGGCTGAACCTGGAATCGAGTTCGATGACATTGGGCTTAGTCTGGGGCGCGATTGGCCTTGGGTATCTGGCGTTTATCACTAATGCGTTTCGCAAGCAGCCACCGCAGATGAGCGGGGAGATTGCACCGGAAGCTTGATTTTTGCCCTTTGAAAAGGGCAGGAAACTTTCTTTGCAGATGGCCGCTGCAATGGCGGCTCTACTTTAAAAGCCTCTGCAAAAGAGGCTTTTAAAGTAGCTTAGTGAAAGTTTCGGTTTTTCAACAACGGTTGTCATACAGCTTTTCGCGCCGAAACCGACGAGAGAGGAAAGTGCTTTTCCTCTCTCGACTCTCCTCGCTTTTTTCACTGCGCGCTTCGCTTGTTACAATGTTTCAGGTGCTATTGCGACAGGCTGGAAATCTTGCCGCTGCGCGGTACCTTCTCTCGGTCTTCGAGCCAAAGGTCTCGAAGCCGCTCCGTTCAGCAAGATTTCTGAACCGCCCGCACGATCTTAAATTCATAGGCAAACGGTTTTTATCTTTTAGAAATGTTGATTGGCGCGATCAAAAATGGCACCGAATGAACGGTTCGAGACCAGAGGCTCGAATCCTGAAGTTCGGGAATCGCATAGCGATGACATTTTGCGCCATTCACTATTGCCACAGGATATGTCCGTCGTGCCAGCGATAGCGAGCAGTAAAAAAGCGGGGAGGAATCCAAAGGAGGGAAAGCACTTCCCTCCTTTGGGCGGTTTCGGCGCAACGAATTAAGTGATCACTGCACGTGAGAAACCGAAATTTACTCGGTCAGTTTTTAACGATGGGTACTCACTGCTTTTGAAAAACCGAAATTTTCACTATTCCAGAAGGGGCCTTTGGGGAATCCCCAAAAATTAACCCACCAGTTTCTTCCCATATTCAAACAGCGCCTTGAGAAGCGCCATCTTCTCAACATCCCCCTCATGCAAGTTATACAGCGCCTCAAGCTCTAACGCATAATTCTGAAAACGTTCGTCAGTGAGCTTCGTCTGCCGGTGCGCCATCCATCGCTTTTGCTCGGCATCTGTCAGCGTGGCAGGGTAGTTGCGCGCACGGAAACGGAACAACAGCGGCTCAATGCGGGAATCGTTAAAGGTCAGATCCAGCGCGGGGAGATTCTCCGGGCGGGTTTCCAGAATGATGCGCATCGCGGCGCGGTCGGCATCGCTGAAGAAACCGTCGTACAAACGGGTATCCACATCATCGGACGGCGTAAATGGTTCGGCTTCGGCAAACATCGTGACCACTTTCTCCCGTACCTGCGGGTTCTGACGCAGCAGTTGCAGATTCTCAAGACAGCGCTGACGATCTATGCCCAGATGTTCGGCATTTTCCGGCAACAGCGTTTTTGCCGGTGCCAGCACCGGACATTTATTGATATGTACCAGCTTAATCGGCAGCGGAGATTGCCCGGCCTGTAACGCGTCGCGGCGGCTGTACAAACGCTCGCGCATTTCATCAGGATTGAGATCTAACAGCGTCGACATATCACCGGCCAGATCGCACATGATCACAGCGTTCTTGTTTTCGGGATGCCATGCCAGCGGCGCGACCCACGCGGTATTGCCGCGCGCGGCACCAAACATACCGGAAACATGCACCAGCGGGGCCATCGAGGGAATGTCGATCAGCGTATTCAGCTTATGCTTGCTGCGGTGTTCGAGCAAAAAGCTAAACAGACGTGGCTGCGCCTGTTTCACCAGCTTCGCCATCGCAATCGTAGCGTACACGTCGGCCATTGCGTCATGCGCATTCTCGTGTTCAATGCCGTTGGCTTTGGTCAGATGTTCGAGGCGGAAACTCGGGAAACCGTCATCATTTTCCGGCCAGTTGATTCCTTCGGGGCGCAGCGCATAACAGGCACGCATCACGTCCAGCAAATCCCAGCGGGAATTGCCGTTCTGCCAGCTGTAGGCATAAGGGTCGTAAAAGTTGCGATAAAGGATATTACGGCTGACTTCATCGTCGAAACGGATGTTGTTATATCCGACAATGCAGGTGCCCGGTACGCTGAAGGCTTTATGGATCTGCGCTGTGAACTCAGCTTCGATCACGCCGCGTTCCAGCGCGATTTGCGGGGTAATACCCGTGATCATCACCGCTTCCGGTTCTGGCAGATAATCATCAGAAGGGCTGCAATAAATGACCAGCGGTTCTTCAATGATATTGAAATCTTCGTCGGTTCTGACACCGGCAAACTGCGCCGGTCTGTCCAGCGCCGGATTCTTGCCGAAAGTCTCATAGTCATGAAAATAGAAGGTTTTTTGCGGTTTATCTGACATTAGTTAAGCAGGCCTTATTCAGTCGAAGGCACTTTACGCCAGCGTGATATTTCTGCGAGTCACGCGTGCAAAGCAAAGAGGAAATCACTGCCACAGAGAATACCATGGCTGAGGAAGATACTGAATGTTGGCAGGTTACGTGCGGTTCAGGAACCTCAGTAGCCCGACGTTTCCAGCGCGGCGACGAGGGTTTCGGAGGTTATTTGATCAACGCGCTTGCCCGGTGACAAAATCTGGGTGGCTTTATCATAATCCGGCCCCCACACAATATTGTTCTGATATCCCTGACCATACACTTTGTTGTTGTATAAACAGATAAGATTTTTATTATAAACCTTACACAAATGCACCACGGAAGTGTCGGGGGAAATAACCAAATCAGCGGCTTTAATCAGCGCGGCAGCATGCAGGAAAGAAGGGGACGAGAATTTAATTCCTGAAGCATTATCTATTTTTTCCAGCTGAGCTGGGGTGCCGATATACACCACCGTATTTTGAGCGTCTTTCGCCAGATAAGTTGTTATTCCTGCCAGTTGAGCCGGTGACATATCGCGGGCTTGCTCGGTGGAGTATGGATTAATGACCACTAATTTTCCCGGACTCAGCGTGCTTAAAAACTGTGCTGTTGTGGCTTCAATCTCTGCCGGAATAGTCAGCGCATATTGCCACACAGGATCCGTATAGCCCAGCGTATTAAGAACGGCTCTGTGACGCCAGCTGGTATGGTTATGCGGCTGATGGTAATCGATTGATATATCGTAAATCTTGTATTTTTTCTGGTTCAGCGTCAGTGCGATTTTCGGATTCAGCGCTTTAATGATTTTAAATCTGAGCGGACTTAAATGGTTTTTATCATTGATATCAATCAGCAGGTCATAGGATTTAACCGGCATCTTTTTCAGGTCACTGGTTTTTTCAAAAACAATCACACTGTCGACCAGCGGGGAATGCTCGAAAATAAATGCCGTTCTTTTTTCGCACAGCATAGTGATGTTGTGCCCCTGCTGATGTAAGGCATTGACCAGGCCGCTCATGACAATCGCATCGCCAATACCAAACGCATTGCAGAGCATGACGATATTCATCTTCTCTGAGAAGGGTGCCGGTTCGCGACGTTTTATTTTATCGAGGAATAATAACTGGGCGTCGAGTTTGACTTTTTTCAGGAAAATATTCTTTTTCCTGTTTAAATGCCTGAGTTTTTTAAACGCCATTCCTTGAATTTCCTAATTTAAGCAAGATGAAAATATTTCATAACATATTATAACTGTCAGAATTATTTTCTGATTTTACCTAGCCGCAATCCGCCAAGTCAATCTTGCCCCCGGCGCCTTTCACGTTTAACTGCATTCCTTTCCTCATTTTCCACTATCAATCGGCCAAAACCCTGACATAACCGGGGTGAATGCCTGTGGTAACTCGGCTAAACTACTGCCTACTTTGAATTCAAGCCTTACGGCAGGCCTAACGTGCGTCTCGACAAGAAAATTTCTCCGCTGGATAACGTCATTTACCGTAATTACCGCATTACTCACGGGCTGCGTATCGCCGTGGCATTTTTGCTGACTTTTGTGATCGTGCGTCTGACTGAAATCCCCGAGGGCACCTGGCCGCTGATCACCATGGTCGTGGTGATGGGGCCGATTTCGTTTTGGGGAAACGTCGTTCAGCGCGTGCTTGAGCGTATCAGCGGAACCGTTTTAGGCTCGGCTTCAGGGCTGATTGCCTTATGGCTCGAACTGTATTCCTTTCCGCTGATGATGGTGTGGTGCGCTGTGGTGATGTTTGTCAGCGGCTATCTGACCCTCGGTAAACGCCCTTATATGGCGCTGTTGATAGGTATTACGCTGGCGGTGGTCTGTGGCGCAGGGCCGGGTGATATGAATACCGCGCTGTGGCGTTCCGGCGATGTGATTTTCGGTTCCCTGCTGGCGCTGCTTTTCGCCAGTATTTATCCGCAGCGTGCGTTTATTCACTGGCGTATACAGATGGCCGATTACCTGATGTCGCTGAATAAACTCTACAGCGCGTGGTTGTCGCCGAACATGCTCGAGCGTCCGCATCTGCACGGTAAAATGAAAACGTCTATGAGCCAGATGATCAAGATGCGTTCGCTTTTCGCGCCTGCCAGTAAAGAATCACATATTCCGCGCGAAGTGTTTGACGCAATCCAGACGCTGAGTCGCAATCTGCTGTGTACGCTGGAACTGCTGGCCGATGCTTACTGGAGTTCACGCGAAAGCCACTTCCTGATGCTCAACGCCCGCACCTTGCGCAGTGCGCAGTTGCTGATGCTCAGCACGCTGGAAAAACTCAGTCTGATGCTGATGAACGGTACGAAGGGTGATGAGCTGACTATCAATCATCAGCTCAATGAATCTGCTGAAGAACTGAAAGCGCTGATGGCAGAAATGAACGCGGCAAATCATCTGGAAGCGCAGGTCTACGGTTATGTATGGCTGAGCGCGCAGGTGGCGGAACAACTGAAGTCTATGGGCGACCTCATCACCATGACGATGCAGAAAGAAGAAGCTCAAATAAACAGCGTTAAAACAACGAAAGCATGAAGGGATTTTTGTCTGTGGCCTAAAACGGGTAAGATGAAGCCATTGGACGATTATCTGAGCTCGCAGGCCAGTGTTTGCTACGCTACTCTTCAGGTGGCAAAAACGGGTTGCGACAAGTCAGTCACTGAATCTGTGTAACTTAATCGAAGGTGTTAAAATGGACAATATCAATAAGCCGAGTTTCCAGGACGTTCTGGAGTTTGTGCGCATTTTCCGTCGTAAAAACAAATTACAACGCGAAATTGCTGACAACGAGAAGAAAATCCGTGACAACCAGAAACGTGTTCTGCTGCTCGACAACCTGAGCGATTACATCAAGCCAGGGATGAGCATCGACGAAATCCAGGCAATCATTGCCAGCATGCGCGGCGACTATGAAGATCGTGTAGATGATTACATCATCCGCAATGCAGACCTGTCGAAAGAACGTCGTGAAATGTCCAAAAAGCTGAAAGCGATGGGCGAAATCAAAGCCAACGAAACCAAGTAATTTCGTCGCTTCTCAAAGCAAAAACCGGGTTGATACCCGGTTTTTTTACGCCTGTGATTTACGTTCAGGATTAAGCCTTATTCCAAAACCCTTACAGGTTTACCGGCCAGAAACGCCTGAATATCTTCCACGGCTTCGGTGAAATACACCTGATAATTGCCATCGGAAACGTAGCCCAGATGCGGCGTCGCCAGTACGTTGGGTTGTGTTCTGAAAGGGTGGTCAGCGGGCAGCGGTTCGACATCAAACACATCCACCCCGGCACCGGCAATCACACCGTTTTGCAACGCATCAAGCAGGGCGGGCTGATCAACAATCGCGGCGCGTGAGGTATTGATCAGCAGAGCGGAGGCTTTCATCTTCGCCAGTTCCTGCGCACCCAGCAAGTTGCGCGTGCGGTCGCCGAGCACCAGATGAATGGACACCACGTCGCTGGTTCGCAGCAACTCTTCTTTCGATGCGCATAACGTCACGCCATGTTCTGCGGCGCGTTCTGCGGTAAGATTCTGGCTCCAGGCACAGACGTCCATGCCAAACGCTTTCGCTATCTGCGCCACTTTCTGACCAATTTTTCCCAGCCCCAGCAGACCCAGTCGCTTGCCGCTCAGGCCAAAACCGACCGTGCTTTGCCACGGGCCATTCTGGCGCAGCGCATTATTTTCTGTGACCAGATGCCGCGCCAGCCCGAGGATCAGTGCCCAGGTCAGCTCAACCGGCGCGGCCTGTCCGCTGCCGGTACCGCAAACGGTCACGCCATGTTTTTTTGCCGCAGCCAGATCTATGGAAGCATTGCGCATACCCGAGGTAATCAGGAGTTTCAGTTTGGGCAGACGGGCAAACAACGCCGCGGTGAACGGTGTCCGCTCACGCATAATCACCACAATCTCAGCATCTTTCAGCGATTCTGCCAGCGCGTTTTCATCGGTAGTATGTTCAGTCAGCGCCCGGCATTCTACCTGCGGCGTCAGTGAGTGCCAGTCAGCCAGCGAAAGGGAAACGTTCTGGTAATCATCAAGAATGAGGCATTGCAGTGGCATGGAAATCCCTTATCTGAAAATAATGATAAAGAGATATAGCACTGAAACAGCCGGGACGTGAAGTGTCCCGGCCTGAGGTTATTGTCAGAAACTGTAATCGACAGCAGCGAAATATCTGCGGCCATCTTCGTTATAACTGTAGTCGTCGCGGTTGAGATCTTTATCGGTCAGATTCAGCACCCCGGCGCGTATTTTCACTGCTTTATTCACCGCATACGAACCGCCGGTGTTCCAGATGGTGTATCCGCCAGGCGTGGCGTTGCCGTCAGTGACGGTGCGGCTTTTGCCTTTATAGTTGGCGGAAAGATAGAAGCTCCAGGCATCCAGCGGTTTCCAGTCGAGCGTCGCATTGCTGGTGTGGAACGGCAGTTCGGACAACGGTTTGTTGCCGCCGTTACTCAGGTCGCGGGCGTCGTTGTAGGTGTAATTCAGCCTGAGGTTCAGCTGGTCGGTTAGCGGTAAACCAAGCTCGGTTTCAAGTCCGCGGATCCTTGCTTTATTCACGTTGTAATACTGGAAGATCGGATTGCCGCTGGCGTCGAAACCAGCAAAGTTCTGATAGGTCGGTGCCAGACTGCGGTTGGCGGTACGGATAACCGTGATCATGTCGTCGATGTCATTCTGGAACACCGTCGCACTGGCGGTCACGTCTTCCAGCAAGCCTTCCTGACCGGCGTAATACAGGCCGAATTCCACGCTTTCGCTGGTTTCTGCTTTCAGATCCTTACTGCCGACCACGTTACAACTTCCGCGGCAGGAGGCGCTTTGCCAGTCCGGGCTGAGCTGTAACAGAGAGGGCGCTTTGAAGGCTGACGCCCAGCCGCCTTTCATCGTCACGGTGTCGGTGGCGTTGTATACCAGATAGGCACGGGGACTCCAGTTGACGCCGTAGTTTTCATGGTCATCCATGCGCACGCCGCCGGTCAGCGCCAGATTTTCGAACATCCGCCACTCATCTTCCAGGAACAGCGCGTACTGATTAGCCTGCGTGCTGCCGCCGTTTTTCATGTTCACGCCGTCTTCCAGTTTGTCGTTGCGGTATTCGCCGCCAAACGTCAGGAACTGGTTGTAATCGCCGAGCGGGATCACCACTTTGCCGTCGAGGGAGTTGTTTTTCGAGGTGATGGTTTCGGCGTTTTTGTTCTCAATGATTTCACCGTAGAAACGCAGTTCGGTATTCGCTAAGCCCCAGCGACCATTATGGCCGAGCGAGTAGTTTTCGCGTTCGATACGGTTTTTATCCAGCGTGTCGGAATCGCGATCCTGACGGTCCATCCCGTAACCGAAGGTGATGTCCTGATCTTCATCCGGCGTCAGCGAGAATTCGACGTTGGCGTTGCGCGACGTGTAACCTTCGATACGTGGCTGACCGGTGCTGCCGCTGGCGGAACTGGCCTGATCTTTCTCGCGTTTACCGAGCGCCCCGTAAACTTTCACGCCCAGTAAATCGTCAACCAGCGGGCCGCTGGCGAAGAAGTTACCGTTGCCGCTGTCGCCGCGATCGCGGTGTTCCTGAACGGTGGTGTCGGCGCTGAGCGTGCCGTGCCACTTTGTGCCGACTTTGCGGGTGATGATGTTGACCACGCCACCCAGCGCGTCAGAGCCATATAAGGAAGACATCGGACCGCGCACCACTTCGATACGTTCGATAGATTCAGCGGGGATCCAGCTCAGATCGAAATCGTTATGGCGGAAAACCGCGTTGCGGGAGTTGACTCGTTTGCCATCAACCAGAATCAGGGTATAGCCGCTGCCCAGCCCCCGGATGCTGACGCCCTGACGGTTGTCACTTTCATTAGTGATTTGCACGCCGGGAACATCTTTCAGCACGTCTTTGAGGTTTTGTACCGGTTTCTTTTGCAGATCTTCGCGGGTGATCACGCTGATACTGGCGGGGGCATCTTTAAGATTTTGTTCGATGGAGGAGGCTGTCACCACCATCTGATCTTCTTTTTCTTTGACTTCGCTGGTGTCTTCCGCCATCACCGGCATCGCGGCAGCAATCAGTTGTGCGAGCAGCCCGGCTTTAACCGCCGGTGTAAATTTAACCTTAACCATTTCTTCTCTCCGTGAGATAAAAAGCCCCGGCAGCCCGGGGCAGCGTCCCTTTTACTCTGTCCAGTAAGTGCCGGTCGGTTCGACGGCGAGGAACTGTTTATAAAGTTGTTTTTGAGTTTGCTGCGGGTTGAGATCGGCAAACTTCTGCGGATAAAACGCTTTGGCGAAGACCTGCACGGCCAGCACGTTATACGGGGAATTGTAATAGTTGTGCCAGATACCAAAACTGCGGCCATCTTCGACAGCTTTCAGGGTACTGATGCCCTTACGCGCCAGCAGCGGTTTCAGACTGGCGCTCGCCTGTTCCGGCGTGGTCTGCGCGCCCAGCACTAAACCGGCGGGTTGCGGATCGCCAGCTTTTGCTGGTTTACCGCCACCGCTGACCAGATACACATCAGGCTGCGAAGCGATGACTTTTTCCAGATTCACCTGACCGAGAGGACCCGGCAGCAAAGGTTTGGCGATATTCACGCCGCCCGCCTGATCGATAAAATCACCCATATTTCCGTTACCGGCTGAGCGGCAGCATTCATCCGCCGTCGAGGCGCGCAGTTCGATAAAGACTTTCGGTTTGTCCTGCTCAGGAATGTCTTTGGTCACATCGGTGACGCGTTTGATGTTGTCCTGATAGAAGCGGATATAGTCCTGCGCCTGTTGCTCGCGGTTCAGCACTTTGCCCAGCAGTTCCATACTTGGCAGGGTGTTTTTCAGCGGAGAAGTGCGGAAATCCACAAACACCACCGGCACACCGGCTTTCTGAAGCTGGTTCACCAGCTCACTTTCTTTGCCCGGTCCGTGGCCTGATAAACCAAAGATCGCCAACTGCGGATTCAGCGTCAGCACTTTTTCCGGACTGATGCTGTCAGCGCTGGTATTGCCAATCAGCGGGATTTTGTCGATTTGCGGGAATTTCGCCTGATAGGTGGCGTAGGTTTGCGGGTCAAGCTTACGGAAATCTCCCTGCCAGCCGACAATGCGGTCGAAAGGTTTCTGGCCTTCGAGCAGGGAAAGGGCGAAGAACAACCGGCCTTCTCCGAGCACAACGCGCTGAACATCATCCGGCACAGTCACCGTGCGCCCGGCAATATCTGTCACGGTGACAGCCTGCGCCGTAACGCTTATCACACCGAGCGTAAGCCCGGCTAATCCGCCCGCCATTCGTTTACCGCACAGCGTAGTGAAAAGATTATGCTGAAAATTCATCTTCTTCCGATTCCTTTACGTTTCCCTGAAGAGGCGCTAACAATAAAAGAAACGATAACGATTATCAATGCGGTTTACATTTGAAGAGGGGAAGGAAGCCGAGGAGGGTAAAACCGCCCGGCTGGGGCGGCAGGTAAGATCGGAAGGGCTAATCCAGTACAATGCGTGGGAGTTTCTTCATTTGTCATCCAGCCCCAAACCTGGATTACATTTCATATGATCCCATCCCTGATAATTTTTTACCTCGGGGACTTTTTGCGGGAAATCCTGCCAGTTTGAAAGATATTGATAAATTAAATTAGGCATATCCTTTTCTTTGACAAAATCCAAGCCCCAACTAGGTCCGGCGGAAAGCGGGTTAAGATGTTTTGTTTCCCCGTCTATAATATAATCAATTCCCGACCCTCCTTTTCTGACGTGCAAATCATCAAACGGCGCTGAACTCACGTATAACCGCCCGTCTTTTGTCAGAAAATAACCACGGTCATTAACAACGCTGATTGATTTGGCTTCTTTGCTGCTTGGGGCGTGATCTCCAGAGATTGAAGCCACGTTCCATGTGCTGCCATAGTCTTTAGAAATCATAAGTGCTCGTGCATCCCAATGCGGTATCACTAAATAACGCTCAGAGGGGTGAATATATTTTTCTCCAAAGGCTTGATAAAACTTGTTCACTATTTCTGATTTTATACCGCGTTTTGTATCGACATAATTTAACGCCCCTTGACAATAATAACCCACTAATTCGAGATAGCGATGATCGTCAAAACGGTAAATAATTTGCGCCGGTTTTTCGCTGGTGCGGCCATAACATCCGGCAACCAGTAAAAGCGCCGCCAGACCGGCGGCAATACGTGGGCGTGTTTTCATGTTCTTTTTAATTCCTTTTCGGTCAGCGTAGGCGGCATCGGCCACTGATAAACAGGGATTTCCTGATTATGAATTTCAGGATAACGGGCCGCATGAATACGGGTGCGCGGGCCGTAATCATTAACTGCCTCGAATTTTCCCTTTGGTAAAATTTCGTCTGGTCTGTTCATATAGGGTTTTATATCAAAGGGGTTTAATTTCCCGCTGCGGTAATATTCTGCGGTATCTTCATTGGGATTATATTCCCGCCGCCAGTCCGCACGGTGCAACAAGCTTCGCCAGAATTCTCCGTCTTCAATAACGTGAGATTTGCACTGGCCGATAGCCAGATCGTAAGCCATTGCCATGGCTGGCGCTGTGTCACTCATGACAATCGATGAGTGCTGACTTAATACCGTGGATTGTGCCTTGTCGATTTCTTTTTTGATTTCTTCCGGTGTTTTTGTCCGATGGTATGAAAAATATTTTTCCCCATTAATATCAATGATGGCCGCATTTTCTACAACGGCTTGCCCTGCCGGATATAAATAGCCGCTCAGAATACGGCATTCATTCATTGTTAAAGAGTGGCCCGCCTGCATCTGAACAAAAGGATCATAGGGGGGAACCTCCCACCGTTCTGAAATTGTGGTTTGACTGGCAAGATTGGCGCTGGCGATCTCAATATCCGGCCCGCTCATTTTTGAACGGTATTTTTCGCCCCCCTGGTGGCGTTGCCCCTGCAATTCAAAAATAAATGGCTCCGGCAGTTCTTCCCCCGTCACCGTCACATCATTAAACGAGTATGAAGCGTTTGCAAACCAGTGCGCCGCGCCGGAGGCTTTCACGCCCACTAATTCATCCTGCGCGAATACCCGCTGGCGCAGGTTGGGGATGGTGTTGGCTATCTTGTCGGGGACGCCACGCCACCCGAAACCCTGTATCGGTTCAAGGGATACGGTCTGATCATTCGGGCAAAAGTAGTTATAAACCTTGCCGTAATTATTACGCCGGTGGCGCGGATCCTGATACCACGGCCCGGCCTTTTTAATGCAAATCGTATCGTAAAGCTTTTGGGTATCCGCTTCGCTGTGCAGGCCGTCGCCGCCGTCCTGATACCTTGCGTTTGTGCGCATGAGTGCGCAGAAGTTTTTAAACGTTTTTTCGCGGGCGGCGGTGGTTTGCTGATTACCCGGCAAGCCCATTTCCATGATCCGGTTTTCAAGTGAATAGGGCGAATGATTGAAAATTACGCAGTCAGCGGGATTTAAATCCTTAGATTTAACAATCATATTGGCTAACATGGTGATGATTGTCCCCTGACTGTGGGCGACGATATTGATCGCATCTTTTTCCGTTGTGGGATTTCGCCTGATTTGCATAATCAGATCGGCCAGCCGGTGCGCGGCAAATGCCTGATAAATCCGGTGCGGATTATCATAGATGGGGTGTGTGCGGTCCGGCGCGTTGTTCTGGCTCATGGCTTTGGGTATGCCCATCATTGCCCCGTTTGCGCCTGGTCCGAACATGTCCGGGATATTTGTTGTGGCGTTGGCAAAGGTGCCGCCGCCTTTGGCAAAGTTTGGGTCTAACACGTTGGCGTAATTATCAATGTTTTTTCTGTCATGTTTTTTAATTATCCATTTGTCATATTCCTGAAAAGCGTCATACGGCAGCGGCGTTTCGGGGCTGCGGTAAGTCTTTTGCATTTGCTTTATATAGTCTTCCTGATCGGCCACATAGGTATCATGATCGACCGGCTTGTAACCCCAGTAAAAAGGAATAACGGGGGACGCCACATCCGATAATACTTCCCGCTGTTTGTTATCGGTGTCGGTACATGTCTGCTGCTTTCCGTCTGCGTCCCTGATTTGGAATTCTTTCTCTGACCATTCGTGACACGTCAGATCATTGCGGCCTAATCGCTGATTCAGCCCCGCGATAATGCCTTTTTCCTGATTCTGATAGGCTTCCCCCACATCGTTAACGCCGTGAACCAAAATCACAATGCAGGGCATGGGACGCGGGACTTCGCATTTAGTTATGTACATTGACGGTCCCGCATCCGTGGGCACGCCGATGCAGCCGGTCGCCAGCCAGACCGGCGGGCGCGGTGGTGTCTTTTTTTCTGTGCTGTCTGTCATGATGATTTCCTTATTCTTTTTTGTCGTGAATGAGTTTTAACGAACAACTTTCCAGTTCTGACGGGTTCAGTAAGGGTGAATGGCCGTCAGCGTCTGTGATGCCCTGAGTTTGTACGCCATTTTTAATCAGCATAAATTTCTGGTTGGCAAGGGGGTGATCCGGTTCGCCTGCTGCGCAGAGTAAAAACTGCTGCGATAATTCGCCGTCTTTAAACACCGGTAACGCCTCCTGAATGCTGGCCGCAGGCAGATAGCGGACATCCATCGTTTTATAAAGAATGCCCTGCGGGGCTAACACCTCAACCACGCCGTTTTTTATACGAATGCCCGCGCCGCCGGACATCAGGACGATCTCATTTTTAGCATTGAAAGAAATGCGCCCGTTTGAGCTGGTGGTGATCACGTCCCCGAATGCCGTTAACTTGATTTCATCTTTTTGCGCTTTCAGGTGGATCGGTCCGCCCGCAGCGGTAAGCAAAATCCCCGCCTTGCGCACAAAGACGGAAAACAATTCCGCTGCCGCGACCGTAAAGCGGCCAAAGGCATTTAACGAGGTGTCTTTATGCGACGTGGTGATCACGTTTTCACCGGCGCTGATTTGTGCGGTTTTTGGCGTCGTCTGGACAATGCCTGCATCTGAATAGAGTGCGATCACCGGTCCGGCCAGCTTGTCAGCCGCCTGGCGTAATGCCTGTTGTTTGCCGGTGTCGGTGGCGGGGGTATCGCTGGCCGTGGTGCTGGCTGCAAGAGATTGCGCTAACTGTAAAGCCGCCTGCAGCTGTGCAACCGTCGCGGCCATGTCCAGCTGATGGCCGCTGGCTTTTGGCTGTGCTTCTGTCGTGATATGTAGCCCCAGATCCGCACGTAACGCGCCGTGTTTATCCGTGCGGACTTCGAAACCTTCCCCGCGCTGTTTTCCACCGGCGTCAACCAGATGGCCTAAATTCGCCTGCGATTTGCCATATTCCGTGGCAAGCTTGATATGTTCCTGACCCCGCTTATCCTCCATCCTCAATTTATTATTTCGCTGTGTGCGGATCACGTTGCGCGAGTTGTTGCGGCTGGTGACCAGATCGGGGTTTGTGGCGTCGTGCAGGGCATGGGCTATATAGGGTCTTTCCGGATCGCCCCCCTCAAATGCTATGGCGACTTCGGTATTATCCTGCAACGGGAAATGGAAACCGTAAGTATCACCGGCATAAGGGCGGGCCAGCCTGACCGGCAGGCTTTCGTAGCCTTTTTTCCATTCATCCTGTAAATCAAAATGAAACTTCACGCGGTAACGCCCAAAGGCGTCAATGTGCGCTAACGTGTCGTTGATTTTTAACGCTGAAATACGGGCGGGAATAGTGCCGGAAATGCAGGGGCGCGGCAGACGTTCAGGCCGGAAGCACACATCTTCACTGTAAGGAATGCCGCTTAATTCTGACCTGTACGCATTTTTGCGCGAACCGGTCGCCGTCATGGCCGTAACGACAAAGCTGTTTTTAAAGGCTTCGGAAAGGTTGCCATCAATCACTAATTCAGTGCCTGGCGTGATCTGCGGGCTGTCTGTTATCCCTGTCAGCTGGTGTTGTTCATTAAGTAAAAGTTCATGGCGAATGCGGGCATAAAAAGCGCTGGTCTCAGCGGTCTGGCCGCGCCCGTGCGAGTACTTGTCTCCGGGTATCTGATGTATGTCCGCATAAATGTACTGCGTACCCTGCGTTTTTTCGTCAGTGCGGGTTACGTCTATGGTTTCTGTGGTGGTGTCATAGTTGCGCAGCGGGTAATAGTAGTTTTTTGTCATCACGCTGGCCGGGACGACGTGATGACGGGATTTCAGTTCGCGGATCGTATAATCATTGCCTGACATTCCGGCCTCGTTATACAGGCGGATAGCGTGATTAAACAGGTACTGACTTTGACTGTCTGCAAAAACCATCATGACAATGTCGTCATGCTGCGGGTGTTTCCCAAAGCGGAACCAGATCCCCACCTCAGAAAGCAAACGGCGGATAAACTGTAAATCCGTTTCCCCCCATTGTGTGATCATTTCACGGCGGGGATAAACCCACGCCAGATCATCAAAATTAATTTCGTAACCTTCGAAATGATGCTCTTTGAGTATTTGTTTCACTAATTCCGGTACAGAAATATCCTGATAAATCGCGGAGCGCCGCGTATTATTCATCAGAGCCATAGGATGAGATAAAGTTATTTCATAAAGGGATTCGTCTGCGGAGGTACTGATCCGCTGAAATGCAGTAATGACTCCTTCGACCTGCCGGTTTTTTTTCCAGTATGCTGAACCGGGTAAATAAGCAGACCAGGCCGGATCCGGTATGCGCATCTCGAAAGAAGCGTATTGTTTTAACAGGCTTGCGTCGGGAATATCCTTCTGATGTGACGTGAAGCGGATAACGTAGTAATAAGGCGTGCTTAAGGCGTCATATCCGGTGAATGATTCAATATCAGCAATAACGTCAGAATTAAATAAGTGAAGTAAATAACGGTTTTGACTATTAACAGGATTAAAAATTTCTTTCGCGAGTGAAATGACATGACCGGCCATGTTTTTATTTCCTTGTGCTGGATATCCTTTTTTAAACCGGTGCTATTATAGCGCCCGGAAGACTTAATAAATAAAGGGAATTAAAAATGAAGCAACCATTAATCGTCACCGGAGATACCACAACGCACGGCGGTACATTAAGAGAGGGAGAATATGATTTTAAAGTTGATGGTCATTGTGCCGTGCTGACTGGTCACGGTTTTTTATGTCCGCTATGTGCAGTGAGGTCAGTTTTTCTGACCGGCGCGCCAAATATCCTGATCAACGGAAGGCAGCGCATCAGGCAAGGGGATCAAGCCACCTGCGGCGCAAAAGCCCTGCACAGGGGAAGCGGTGTGAATGAGTTTGAAGGTTGAAGGGGTGTTTAAAAGATACTGGTAAAACCGCCCGTGAAGGGCGGTCTGAATAAATTAATGCAGATGTGAAAGGCTGGGCGCGCTGATGCGCAGACCGTCTTCGCTGAAGACCATGCAACGCTTGGCGTCAAACCAGGTGGTCAGACTCTGATAAGGGTTGAAGGCCATGTCGCCCGGCAGCAGCATTTTAAAACCGTCTGTGCCGTAACACTGACCGAACAGATAGGTGCTGTTCCCAAGCCGCTCAACCACTTCGCAGTTAAATTCCAGCACGTTTTCGGTTTCCTGCGACAGCAGATGTTCAGGACGAATGCCGAGCGTGACTTTATCGCCTGCGGCCAGTTCACGGGTGCTTAGCGCCAGTGAAAGGGTTTTCTCCGGCGTCAGTCGCACGTCAAGCCGTTCCGGCTGCCAGCTCAGCACCTCCGCAGGCAGGAAATTCATCTTCGGCGAGCCGATAAATCCGGCCACAAACTGATTTACCGGGTTGTAGTAAAGATCCATCGGTGCGCCCATCTGCTCGACTTTGCCGTAGTTCATTACCACGATTTTATCGGCCAGCGTCATGGCTTCGGTCTGGTCGTGCGTCACGTAGACCATGGTAGTTTTCAGTTCCTGATGCAGTTTGGATATGTGTAAACGCATATCCACACGCAGTTCGGCATCGAGGTTAGACAGCGGTTCATCGAACATAAACACCTGCGGATTTCGCACGATGGCGCGACCGATGGCGGTGCGCTGGCGCTGACCACCGGAAAGCTGTTTCGGTTTTCTGTCCAGCAGATGAGAAAGCTGCAAAGTTTTGGCGACCATCTCAACCTGATGGCGGATTTCTTCTTTCGGCACACCGTTCACTTTCAGGCCGTAACCCATGTTTTCAGCAATCGTCATGTGCGGATACAGCGCGTAAGACTGAAACACCATCGCCACACCACGCCGTGAAGGGTCGACGTCATTCACCCGCTGCTCGCCAATGTAAACGTCTCCTTCCGTAATATCTTCCAGCCCGGCAATCATGCGCAGCAGGGTGGATTTCCCGCACCCGGACGGCCCGACGAAAACGGTGAATTCGCCGTCCTCAATATCAATGTTGATGCCATGCAACGTCACTGTCTTATCGAAACGTTTGACCACATTTTTAAGTCTGATGCTGGACATGTTTGACCTCATAAAGAATTCATACCGCTGATGTTTCGGACTATAACCACCTTGTGTAAGCGTTTGCACAAGCGGGTTCGAATTTTGGAGAGAAGATCACACAATGCGCATCTTTTTGTAGTGATTTATGGCTTGTAAGTTTAACGTATAACATAGTTTTTATGACGGCATTAACCATCAATAAATCAGGTTGTAACGGGTTTTTAATGTTAATGATGGATTTGGTGTCGCTGCGTATCCTACAAAAATGTTATACCTTCACATTCAGGAGCAACAATGAAAATTACACACCTTACTGCCCTGGTACTGATGTCATTAAGTCTCAGCAGTCAGGCCGTCCGGGCAGCAGAGGGACAGTTACTTGTCTGGGAAGATATTAAGAAATCTTCCGGTATTTCCGATGCGGTGAAAGATTTTGAAAAAGAGAACAACGTCAAAGTCGTTGTGCAGGAAACGCCTTATGCACAACAAACGGAGAAATTACGTCTGGATGGTCCGGCGGGAATCGGCCCCGACGTGGTGGTCATTCCCAATGACCAAGTAGGCACGGCGGTGGTGCAGGGATTACTGGCACCGCTGACCCTTGATAAAGCGTTTACCGACAGCTTTACGCCATCGGCGATTAACGCATTTCAGCTGAAAGGCCAGACCTACGGCGTGCCGAAAGCGGTGGAAACGCTGGTGCTGATTTACAACAAAGATTTGCTGCCACAGGCTCCGGCGACGCTCGACGAGTATTACACCTTCTCCAAAGAAGAGCGGGCGAAAGGTAAATACGGCCTGCTGGCCAAGTTTGACGAAGTGTATTACGCCTATGGTGCGATGGCTTCCATGGGCGGCTATATCTTCGGTAAGGATGGCAAAGGCGAAATCAACGTTGAAGATATCGGCCTGAACAAACCGGGCAGCATCGAAGCCATTACTTACCTGAAAAAATTCTATGCCGACGGATTATTCCCGGCGGGGATTGTCGGTGATAACGGCCTGAATGCCATCGATTCGCTGTTTACTGAGAAGAAAGCGGCCGCGGTGATCACCGGCCCGTGGGCATTCCAGCCGTATGAAGCGGCGGGCATCAACTACGGCGTGAAAGCGCTGCCGCTGTTGCCGAACGGCAAACCGATGAGTTCATTTCTCGGCGTGAAAGGTTATGCGGTTTCGACCTACAGCAAGCAAAAGCCGCTGGCCGAGAAATTCATCACCTTCATCAACCAGCCGAAATACGCCAAGGTGCGTTACGAAGTGACCAAGGAAATCCCGGCACTGACGGCGCTGGTTAACGATCCGATGATTAAAAACGATGAAAAAGCCAACGCGGTAGCCGAGCAGTCAACCCGCGCCACGGCGATGCCGGGTGTACCAGAAATGCAGGAAGTCTGGGGCCCGGCTAACAACGGTATCCAGCTGGGTGTGACCGGCAAACAACCGGTTGACGCCGCCCTGAACGACGCGGTGAAAAATATCCAGATGCAAATCGAGGCAGCGAAAGCCAGCAACGAGTAATCCGTTAAACGCAATTATTTCGGTTAAACATCCGTACTTCTGAAAGGAGGGCGTGAATTCACGCCCTCACCAGTGAAAGGAACATCTTTGTGTCTATGCGTCTTCATGAGGAAAACCAGGCGCCACTCTCCGCCAGCCACCATGCACCGGTGGCGCTGGCTGTGGCGCTGATCCCCGGTTTTGGGCAGTTCTATAACCGGCAATGGGCCAAGGGAATACTGTTTTTTATCATTCTTATTTGTTTCGCTGGCGTGTTCTATGATTTCCTGCGTCAGGGATTATGGGGTTTATATACGCTGGGCGAAGAAGTGCCGCGTGATAACTCGATATTCCTGTTAGCCAAAGGCATTATCAGCGTATTGATTGGTGCGTTCGGCGTGGGCTTTTATTACTGGAGTCTGCGCGACGCCTGGGCAAACGGTAAACGTCGCGATCAGGGGTTGGAATTACCCAGCGTGCGCAAGCAATATCATTTACTGCTGCGTGAAGGTTTTCCGTATTTAATGATTACGCCGGGCTTTATTTTGCTGGTGTTTGTAGTGGTCTTCCCGATTATATTCGGCTTCTCGATTGCGTTTACCAATTACAATTTGTATCACACGCCACCGGCTAAATTAGTCGACTGGGTGGGGTTCAAAAACTTTATTAATATCTTCACGCTGAATATCTGGCGCTCGACATTGCTGGACGTCTTGCAATGGACGGTGGTCTGGACGGTGCTGGCGACCACGCTGCAATGTACGGTTGGCGTGATGCTGGCAATTCTGGTGAACCAGAAAGATTTGCGTTTCAAGGCGCTGATCCGCACCGTACTGATTTTGCCTTGGGCGGTGCCGGGCTTTGTCACCATTCTGGTGTTTGCCGGTATGTTCAATGACTCGTTTGGGGTGATTAACAACGGCATTCTGGCTGCTTTGGGTATTGAACCGAAAGCCTGGCTGACGGATCCGTTCTGGACCAAAACCGCGCTGATCATGATGCAGACCTGGCTGGGTTTCCCGTTTGTATTTGCGATGACCACCGGCGTATTGCAGGCTATTCCCAACGATTTATATGAAGCGGCGACCATGGACGGGGCAAGTACCTGGAAGAAACTGAAAACCATTACGCTGCCGCTGGTCTTATATTCCATTGCGCCAATTATTATCACGCAATACACCTTCAACTTTAATAACTTCAATATTATCTATCTGTTTAATAACGGTGGCCCGGCAGTGGCCGGTTCTAATGCAGGCGGAACGGATATTCTGGTGTCCTGGATATATAAACTCACCATGTCATCTTCGCAATATGCCATAGCCGCGACTATTACGATTTTGCTGTCGATATTTGTGGTCGGTATTGCGCTATGGCAATTCCGCTCAACCAATTCCTTTAAACAAGATGATATGGCGTAACCGGGAGAAGGGCATGAGTAAGAACAGCAGTATTAAAAGAAACCGGTTTATTCGCCTGGGTCTGAGTTATTTCCTGTTGCTGATTGTGGCGGTGATCATCATTTATCCGCTGATCTGGACCGTCGGCGCCTCGCTGAACGCCGGTAACAGTCTGCTCAGCACATCAATTATTCCGGAGAACGTGTCGTTCCAGCATTACAAAGACCTGTTTAACGGCGAAGTGAATTACGTTGGCTGGTACTGGAACTCGATGAAAATCAGCTTCCTGACCATGATCCTGACGCTGATTTGCGTCAGCTTCACCGCCTATTCCTTCTCGCGCTTTCGCTTTAAAGGCCGTAAAGACGGGCTGATGCTGTTCCTGTTATTGCAGATGATCCCGCAGTTTTCGGCGCTGATCGCCATCTTTGTGCTGGCACAGTTGCTCGGTCTGATTAACAGCCATCTGGCACTGGTGCTGATCTACGTCGGCGGCATGATCCCGATGAACACCTATCTGATGAAAGGCTATCTGGACGCGATTCCGAAAGATCTGGATGAATCAGCGCGGATGGACGGCGCGGGTAATTTCCGCATTTTCATCGAAATCATCATGCCGCTATCGAAACCGATACTGGCGGTGATCGCGCTGTTCTCCTTCACCGGACCGCTGGGGGATTTCATTCTTTCCAGCACCATTTTACGCACACCGGATAAGTACACCTTACCGATTGGCCTGTACAACCTGGTCGCGCAAAAAATGGGTGCCAACTACACCATGTACGCCGCAGGCGCGGTACTGATCGCCGTGCCGGTCGCCATTTTCTATCTCGCCTTACAAAAATACTTCGTTTCCGGCCTGACGGCTGGCAGTACAAAAGGATAATCCGATGACTTTCTTTTCTGAGAAGATTTTCAAAAAAAGCGCAATGGCCTGCGTGCTGCTGGCGATGTCATTTTCAACGGTGGCACAGGATGTGGTGATAAAAAAAGTCGCCAACGTCCCGGCAGATTTTATCAAAGGCGCGGATATCTCGACGCTGATTGATGTGGAAAAACACGGCGGTAAGTTCTTCGATCAGAACCACAAACAGACCGATGCGATGGTGATCCTCAGACAAAACGGGTTCAACTACGTGCGCCTGCGCTTGTGGGTGGATCCAAAAGACGCGCAAGGGCATCCGTACGGCGGGGGCAATAACGATCTGGCTACCACGCTGGAGCTGGCGAAACGTGCCAAAGCGCAGGGCTTTAAAATCCTGCTCGATTTCCATTACAGCGATTTCTGGACCGATCCTGGTAAGCAGTTCAAGCCGAAAAGCTGGGAGAAAATGGATTATCCGCAGCTGAAAACGGCCATTCACGATTACAGCCGCGAGGTGATTGCTAAATTCCGCGAGCAGGGCACCGTGCCGGATATGGTGCAGGTCGGCAATGAAATGAACGGCGGGATTTTATGGCCGGAGGGCAAAAGCTGGGGCGCGGGCGGCGGCGAGTTTGACCGTCTGGCCGGACTGCTGAACGCCGCGATTGCCGGTGTCCGCGCTGATGAAAAAAATCCTACTGATATCAAAATCATGCTGCATCTTGCCGAAGGCACCAAGAACGATACTTTCCGCTGGTGGTTCGATGAAATCAATCAGCGCAAGGTGCCTTACGACGTCATCGGCTTGTCGTTTTACACCTACTGGAATGGCCCGATTTCCGCCTTACAGGCCAACATGGATGACATCAGCAAACGCTACAACAAAGACGTAATCGTCGTCGAAGTGGCCTACGGCTACACCACCAAAAACTGCGACGCCGCTGAAAACAGCTTCACCGAAAAAGAAGCTAAAGACGGCGGCTATCCTGCCACGGTTCAGGGGCAGGCTGATTTCCTCAGCAACATGATCAAAAGCCTGGTCGCCGTGCCGGATCATCGCGGCAAAGGGTTGTTCTACTGGGAACCGACCTGGATCGCCGTTGATGGCGCAGGCTGGGCGACACCTGCCGGTATGACCTATATCAACGACCACTGGAAAGAGGGCAATGCCCGCGAAAATCAGGCGTTGTTCAGCTGTGACGGTCAGGTACTTCCTTCCATCAACGTCTTCCATTAATCCCTTTTTCCCCGGCATCATTGGCCGGGGAGTTTAACTTTCTTAAAGTTCCTAAGGACCCAAGCATGACGAAATTTCCTCTTCTGAGCAGTAAGATTTCCGGGCTGTTGCATGGCGCGGATTACAACCCGGAACAGTGGCTGGAAAGCCCTGATGTCCTGATCCGCGATGTCGAAATGATGAAAGAGGCTCGTTGTAATGTCATGTCTGTCGGGATTTTCAGCTGGTCGGCGCTGGAACCTGAAGAAGGCCATTTCACCTTTGGCTGGATGGATCAGGTGCTGGACAGGTTGCATGAAAACGGCATCTCGGTATTTCTCGCCACGCCAAGCGGTGCGCGGCCTGCATGGATGTCGCAAAAATACCCTGAAGTTCTGCGCGTGGGACGCGACCGCGTAAAAGCGCTGCACGGCGGGCGTCACAATCACTGTATGAGTTCGCCGGTGTATGCCGAAAAAGTGCAGCTGATGAACAGCGCGCTGGCGAAGCGTTACGCCCATCATCCGGCGGTGATCGGCTGGCATATTTCCAACGAATACGGCGGCGAGTGTCATTGCAACCACTGTCAGGGACGTTTTCGTGACTGGCTGAAAGCCCGTTACGTCACGCTCGATGCGCTGAATAAAGCCTGGTGGAGCACCTTCTGGAGCCACACCTATACCGAGTGGGCGCAGATTGAATCGCCATCGCCGCAGGGCGAAAGCGGCGTTCACGGCCTGAATCTTGACTGGCGTCGTTTTAACACCGATCAGGTCACGCGTTTTTGCAGCGAAGAAATCCGCCCGCTGAAAGCGGAGAACCCGGCGTTACCGGCAACCACCAATTTCATGGAATATTTCTACGATTACGATTACTGGAAACTTGCCAGCGTGCTGGATTTCATCTCGTGGGACAGCTATCCGATGTGGCACACCCGCAAAGACGATATCGGCCTGGCGGCGTATACCGCGATGTATCACGATCTGATGCGCACGCTGAAACAGGGTCAGCCCTTTGTACTGATGGAATCCACGCCGAGCTTCACCAACTGGCAGCCGGTCAGCAAACTGAAAAAGCCGGGTATGCATATTCTGTCTTCTTTGCAGGCGGTCGCTCACGGTTCGGATTCGGTGCAGTATTTCCAGTGGCGTAAAAGCCGCGGTTCTTCTGAGAAATTCCACGGCGCGGTTGTCGATCACGTCGGACACATTAATACCCGCGTTGGGCGCGAAGTGTCGGAACTGGGCGGAATTTTATCCGCGCTGGCACCGGTAGCGGGCAGCCGTGTGGAAGCGAAAGTGGCGATTATTTTCGACTGGGAAAGCCGCTGGGCGATGGACGATTCCCTCGGTCCGCGCAATCAGGGGCTGGAATATGAATACACTGTCGCCGGACATTATCGTGCGCTGTGGGCGCAGGGCATTGCGGTGGATGTAATCAACGCCGACTGCGAATTAAGTAGCTACGATCTGGTGATCGCGCCGATGCTGTATATGGTGCGTGCAGGCGTCGGCGAGCGGATCACCGCATTCGTGCAGGCCGGTGGACGCTTCGTCGCGACCTACTGGAGCGGCATCGTTAACGAAAGCGATTTGTGTTTCCTCAGCGGATTCCCGGGGCCATTGCGTCAGGTGCTCGGTATCTGGTCGGAAGAAATCGACAGCCTGACCGACGACCAGCACAACAGTGTCAGCGGCGTCGAAGGCAATGCACTCGGGTTAAACGGTCCGTACCGCGCCAGCGAACTGTGTGAAGTGATCCACCTGGAGGGCGCGGCTACGCTGGCGACTTACGGTGATGATTTCTACGCCGGAACGCCAGCTGTGACGGTGAATCTGTTTGGCAAAGGGCAGGCATATTATCTGGCCTCCCGAAACGATCAGACATTCCACGCAGATTTTTACACCGCGCTGGCGCAGGAAATGAAGCTGCCACGGGCGCTGGAGGCAACGCTGCCGGAAGGGATGACGGCGGCGCGACGCACTGACGGTGAAAGTGAATTTATCTTCCTGCAAAACTATGCGGCGCAGAGTCAGACAATCACGTTAACCGCGGATTACAGCGACATGATTCACGGTGGCACTTTACCGCGCAAACTGACGCTTCCGGCATTTGGTTATCAGATCCTGACGCGTCGTTTATCTGCCATTTCTTAACCCGTTATTTTTAATACTGACGTGCAATCAGGTTTCCCGGTTGCACGTTTTTTTTTCATTCCTGAAAGAGAGTGTTGATCATGGTAAATATTAAAGACTTTATGCATGTATTCTCTGCGAAGAATAAAACCCCGGAAAATGAAGTGCCACCCTCCACTGACGTAGCGTTATTAATTGATGCGCTCGGCGGTCGCGATAATATCGTGAATGTTGATGCCTGTATTACCCGCCTGCGCGTAACGGTAAAAGAACTCAAACGGGTGAACTCCGGTGCTATCCAGCAAACCGGCGCGATTGGCGTGGTGATTATCGGTCAGGAAGTACATGCGATATTTGGCAAACAGTCCGACAGCCTGAAAAAATTAATGACTGAAAAGTTTGGCTTAAAAAGTAATTAAGCTCTGTTATTTAAATAACGCCAAAAATAAAGGCAGCCCGACACAAGGCTGCCTTTATTGTTTCTGCTTTTTATAAAATATAATAACGATGCTGCTGTGCGGAGAAAAAACGTAACGATCCCCTACAAGAGAAATTAAGTTTTTATCTGTCGCTTTATCACAATGAGGATATTTCTTTTTGTACAATATGACTTCACATTTCCAAAATTATTGGAGTTGTAGCCAGGCGGCAAGTGAGCGAGTCCCGATGAGCTGACTGAAGTCAGTGATTCGGGTGAGTAAACGCAGCCAACGCAGCAACAGCTTCAAGAATGAAGGAAATTTACCACCACGCTTCCACCTGAACTCCAAAGTTCCACGTATCCGCTTTAGTATGGTCGTCAAACGTATCGCCATGCTCAGAATCATTCAGATAAGACGCGAACACGCGCAGTTCAGGGCGTGACATAAACTCCGGACCGGCCGCCAGACCCATTGCCAGCGTATATTTCTGACCGCCTTGTTTGTAGTTCGAACCGTTCTTGTAATCATCTTTCTGGTAGAAGGTACCGACTTCGCCGATGGTACGCACATAATCGGTCCACTGATATTGCGCACGACCCACCAGAGATACCAGCTCAGTGGTGTCGGTGTAATCGGTGATGTTTTCGGCATGGCCATACGTCAGCACGTGGTTGAGGCTGAACTTGCTGGTGATCGGAATAAGGCCGGTGATGATGCCGCGATAACCGGTGGCGTCATTGGTGTAGTTCCACATATCGTACCAGCCGCCGCCCTGCGAAATCATATTCTGCGCCAGACCTTTGTTGGCGTACTGCAACACCAGTTTGTTGTAGCCGCCCCACATATCCTGACTGATTTCGCCGGTCAGCATCACGCCGTTATCCGCGTCGTAAAGGCCGCCGTACTCTTTCTGATCATGCGACAGGTTTGGCATAGCGTAGTCGGCACCGACTTCCATCCACGCGCCGCTCCACGGTTTGATGCCGGCATAACGTACGTCGATGTAGTTGATGTTCACGTCGTTATTGCCGTCCACGCGGTAATCCACGTCATTCGCATCGCCGCGGATCCACGCCAGAGACAGCGCGCCTTCGCCCATTTTCAGGTTTTCAATACCGGCACCGGCACCGGAAATATTCCAGTATTTGGTATCGATGATGTGCAAGTCGTGGCGCTGGTAATAACGTTTACCGCCCCAGATCACCGCATCTTTATCCCACGGCACCAGCCCCTTTATTTGCAGATTTAGCTGACGCAGACCGAACTGTGCATCGTCATCGACTGTGCTTTCATCATCATTCGAACCGTCAGACACCATGCTGACCATCGAATCGACATAAAAACTCACATCGTCTTTTTTATAGACTTCGCTGCCCAGTTCTACTTCGCCGTATGTGTCGTTTTCGTTGCCCAGACGCCCGACCTTGTTTTTCTGGAATTGCTCCAGACTGCCACCGCCAGAAACCCCCAGCCCCGAACGCAGATATCCATGAAAATCAATATCATTAGCCATTGCAGGGCCTGCTGTGATGGCGAGCGAAACCGCCACAGCCAGAGTGCGTAAGTTGTGTTTCATTTTTTTTCCTTATGATTGTATGACGTTCACATTTACGAAATGTATAAGATACCCAGAAACAATAATGATCAATTTTACATATTGTGAAATGTGATATATGTCTACAACTTATGCGTTAAAGATAAAGTTGAAGTGATGTAAATCACGATTGTATGCAATGTTAACGTATAACTTATGCAGCCGGAGGGTGTCCGGATTGAACTTTTAAATGAGATCCCGTACTTTGGCTCGATTATCATAGAATTATGCAAAATCACGGGTTGCGGTCTGGGGAAAGAATGAAATCAAAAAGTTCGACATTAGAAGATGTTGCCCGCTATGCCGGTGTTTCGTATCAGACGGTGTCGCGGGTTTTAAACAAGTCGGCCAATGTTTCGGACGCCACGCGTCTGAAGGTCGAGCAGGCCATTGAAGTATTGCGCTACGTGCCAAACCGGCTGGCGCAACAACTGGTTGGAAAACAAAGCTTTACCATCGGACTGGTGACGACATCGCTGGCATTGCACGCGCCGTCACAGATTGCCGCTTCTGTGAAGAAATATGCTCATCAGGCCGGGTATCAGGTGCTGATTTCCATGATTGATGAAGACGTCAATCAGAGCATCCAGGACTCCATTAACGAGCTGAAATCACAGCGCGTCGAAAAGGTCATCATTAATATCCCGCTGGAAAGTGCCGAGGCGGAGCGAATTTATGAAAATAACCGCGACATTCTTTGTCTGTTTTTAGATGTCGATCCGACCAGTCCGGTATTCAATGTCTGCTTCAATCCGGCGGACGGCTCACGGGCCAGCGTGGAATATTTGCTGAGTCTGGGACACCGTGAATTTGCCTTACTGGCGGGGCCGGATGATTCGGTTTCCTCACGTTTGCGGCTGCAAAGCTGGCAGGAAACGCTGGCAGAAAAGGGCATTGTGCCGGTGACCGTGATCCACGGTGACTGGAGCGCAAAAAGTGGTTATTACAGTGCATTACAGATGCTGCGCGAAACGCCGCAGTTTACCGCCATACTTGTCGGGAATGACCAGATGGCGCTGGGCGTGATCAGCGCGCTGCATCAGCACAATGTGGCTATCCCGCAGCAGGTTTCTATCGTGGGCTATGACGATACGTATGACAGTGCATTCTTCCATCCGGCGCTGACCACGGTATCGCTGGATCTCGATTTGCAAAGTAAAGAAGCGGTTGAACATCTGCTGGCTGAAGACAATGACGGGATGCCTTCCAAAGTGCTGCCCGCCAGACTGGTGGTAAGAAACTCTGCCAGTGCGCCGGGTGTGCAAGATAAGGATCTTAATCAGATAGCCGACCAGCTCGATATTCTGGCCAGGCAGTTGCGCGGCCAGTGATAAACCGGTTAAATCCCCGGACTATGTTAAGCAAACGACTGAACAGCAAAAGGAAGTGAAGCAATGACGTTATGGCAGAGTTATGTGCAGGGCTGGAAAAAGTATGTGGATTTCCGGGGACGTGCGAGCCGCAAGGAGTTCTGGACCTTTGCGCTGGGCAATTTGCTGATAATTATTTTGCTGACAATGAGTGTGTCATTCGGGTTCACGCTGGTGGGAAATCCTTACAGCGTTTTCTACGCGGGCGTCGCTTATACCCTGTTTGCACTGGCGACGGCATTACCGCTGCTGGCGGTCGGCGTCAGGCGCATGCATGACATTAACCGCTCCGGCTGGTGGTTTGGCGGTGTTTATCTGGCAGGTATAGTCTCGCGTTTGCTGAATTCCATCCTGATGGAATACGCGTCACCGGAAACGTATGTCTGGATGAAAATCACGCTGGGCATTGTGCTGGGCTGGATCCCGCTGCTGGTGATGGTGTTTCTGTGTTGCCAAAAATCTCAGCCTGCACCGGCAACCCAAACCCGTATTGTGGAGTAACGCTACACCGGATGTACTGTTCCGCAGTGAATAAGAACGGTTTGCCGCCAGTTGCGCGGCAAACGTCTCAGGTTTATTTCTGGCATCGCGTTCATGGCGGAAAACCCATCAGCACGGTGGCAATCGCCAGTAAATCAGCACTGCCGCCGGGGCTGAGATGGCGGGCAATCAGCTGCCTGTCCATCTCCTGCAAATCCTCTTTCTGCCAGCCTTTTTTCAGCAACCGGCGGGCATAATCCTGCACGAAATGCAGTCCGTTCAGACCACCACGTGATACCAGATTAGTGTCAGGGTTATACGCCATCAGACGCAGCAGGGCATTCAGGCTGCGGCGCTCAGGATTATTTTCCTGATACCAGTAAGGTAAAACGTGACGGCGCAGGGTGAGGAATCCGCTCTGCACTTCGCCGCGTGCTCCGGTCATGCCGTGTGCCACAAACAGCCGTTCACCCGCCGTCACCGGCTGGTGACAGCTTTGCAGTTCACGCTCAATCAGCCCTTGTGTCATGGCAGCCACTTCGCGACATATCCCGCGACGGGTCAGTGGCTGGCGATGCGTGCTGATCCTGCCAGCCGCTGTACATAACAGTCCCAGCGAAAAAATACCGCCTTTATGTGTATTCACGCCCTGTGTGGCGCCGAACATGGCCTGTTCACAGGCAATTCCGGTCGGACGGATGCGCATCAGCATTGCCTTTGCAGGTTGCAAAAAATCCTGCTGACCGAGAGCGTAAAACTGATGCAGCCACGGCGTGATGGCATCGATGCTGCGCAAAAAAAGCGGCAAATCCATGTCACTGTGCGAGCCATTATTGATACTGTCCACCAGCCCTGGTTTCGGTGTCAGCCAGACTTCGCTGCGCAGGGCGTCAGCCGCCAGCGTGGCAATGCAGACAGCAGAAAGGGGCTCAGAGTATGCGATGCCAGCCATCAATCAGCGCCTCCACTTTTTGCATCACTTCAGACAGCGGATGTTTACGCGAGCGGGCGCACGCGTGGGCGGGGCCGTCGCAAACCAGACAGCGGCGGCTGGCATTATCCAGCGAACGGCGGCCAACAACGCCTGCCTGCGGACAGATAACATCGAAATCCCATAAACGCCCGAGTGCGTGAGAGTGTTCCAGTTCAACCGTGGCCGCTTTCACTTCTGGCGCATAATGTGCCACACACCAGAACGCTTCTGCGCCTGTCGGGAGCCAGAAAACCTGATGCTTCAGCACCGGCCAGCCGTGTTGAAGCAACATGACATCAGCCTGTTGCAGTGCTTCGCGCATGACCTGACGCCAGTCAACAGAATCTTTTACCGGCCCCGGCGTCACCAGCGTGAGTGAAATCAGCGGTTGTTCGAATTGTGTCAGCCAGTCGGTTTGCCGTCTGGCGCGCAGTTCCTTTGCGGCCAGCAAATCCTCCAGACTGACGCCTGCGGGTGCAGGCGTCACAATAGTCATTATGCGTCATCTCTGACCTGATGAACGACGTCGATCACGCTGCCGTCGCGATAGCGGATCACGCCGACGATGCGGTCGGTGAATGCAATCGGTTTCGGCTCACCGCTCAGAGAAATGGCGCGCTGGTATAACGCTTCGATATCCATCACTTTCATTCCGGCGTCTTCCAGCCGCTGGCGGATCTCCGGTCGCGCAGGATTCACGGCGATACCGTGGTCAGTCACCAGCACATCAATGCTTTCCCCCGGTGTCACGCGGGTCGTGACCCGACGGACGACCGTCGGAATGCGGCTGCGCAGCAACGGCGCGACGACAATGGTCAGATTGGCGGCACTGGCCACATCGCAATGACCGCCGGAAGCACCGCGCATCACGCCGTCGGAACCGGTGATCACGTTGACATTGAAACCGGTGTCGATTTCAAGTGCGCTCAGAATAACGATATCCAGCTGATCGCAACTCGCCGCCTTGGCTCCCGGATTGGCATAGACGTTGGTGGAAATCTCGATGTGTTGCGGATTACGGCTGAGCGATGCCGCCGCCTGACCGTCAAAACATTGTGTATCGAGCAACGTTTCAATCAGCCCTTTTTCATGTAAATCCACCAGGCTGCCGGTGATACCGCCGAGGGCAAAACGGGCGGTTATCTGGTGGCGTTCCATTTTTTCTTCCATGAAACGGGTGCAGGCTGTGGCCGCTGCGCCGGATCCGGTTTGCATCGAAAATCCGGGTTTGAAATAGCCTGAAAATTCGATGACTTCAGCGGCCGTGCGGGCAATCATCAGCTCCCGCGGGTTGCTGGTGACACGGGCGGCACCGACGCTGATTTTGGCCGGGTCACCGACCTGCTCGACTTTGACGATGTAATCCACCTGATCCTGTAGCAGGCTGGCGGGCATATTAGGGAAGGGCACCAGCTCTTCCGTCAGCAGCACCACAGTTTTAGCGAATTGCGCATCGACCATCGCGTAGCCCAGCGAACCGCAGCAGGATTTTCCGTGCGTGCCGTTGGCGTTACCGAATTCGTCGCTGCACGGCACGCCGAGAAATGCGACATCGATGTTCAGTTCGCCATCCTGTAGCAATTTTACCCGCCCGCCGTGCGAGTGAATTTGTACCGGTTCTTCCATCAGTCCGTGAGAAATGGCGTCGGCCAGTTTGCCGCGCATTCCGGAGGTGTAAATCCGGCTGATGACGCCGCTGCGGATATGTTCAATCAGCGCATCGTTGCAGGACATCAGCGAACTGGACGCCAGCGTGAGATTTTTAAAGCCGAGTTTTGAAAGCATAGCGACTACGTTATTAATGACCTGATCGCCTTCACGAAACGCGTGGTGGAAGGAAATGGTCATACCGTCTTTCAGGCCGCTGCGGGCAATCGCCTGTTCCAGTGAAGTGCAAAGTTTACGGTGCAAACGGGCATCGGGATCAGAAAGATAAGGTGTCGTCCGGTGCGCACCATCAAAGGCAACCAGGTGTTTTAACTGCGGATATTCGCTGTGCAAAATTTCAGTTAAATGACTCATTGTATTGATATTCCTGTGCAAATTTGAGGGCTAGCGGCGGACGCCAGACGCACTGGCGCGTTCCAGCACTACCTGCGCGTGATTAATGATCGGACCATCGATCATCTTGCCGTTGAGCGAGATCACCCCCAGCCCTTTGCGTTCACCTTCTTCGGCGGCGGCAATCACCCGTTTCGCATAATCCACGTCTTCCGGGGTCGGTGCGTAAGCGTTATGCAGCAACTCAATCTGACGCGGGTTGATCAGAGATTTTCCGTTGAAGCCCATTTTGCGGATCAGTTCGACTTCGCGCAGGAAACCGGCTTCATCGTTGATGTCGGAATACACCACATCGAAGGCATCAATGCCCGCCGCACGGGCCGCGTGCAGCAGGGCGCAACGGGCATAAAACAGCTCTGTGCCGTCGCCGCGTTCTGTCTGCATATCCATCACATAATCGAAAGCTGCCAGTGCGATGCCGATCAGGCGCGGTGAACAGCGGGCGATCGCCACGGCATTGATCACGCCAATGGCCGATTCAATGGCAGCCATAATTTTGGTGGAGCCCGCTTCGCGACCACACTCTTTTTCGATGCGCTCTATATGTGCTTCCAGCTCAAAGATATCTTCCGGCGTATCAGTTTTCGGCAAACGTACGATATCCACGCCTGCGCGTACTACGGCTTCTAAATCTTTAAGGCCAAACGGTGTGCTGAGCTGATTGATGCGCACTACGGTTTCAATATCGCGATACATCGGGTGTTGCAGCGCATGAAATACCAGAATGCGTGCGGTATCTTTTTCGCGCAGGGAAACAGCATCTTCGAGATCAAACATGATGGAGTCCGGGCGATAGATAAACGCGGTGGAGAGCATGGCGGCGCTGGCTCCGGGCAGGAAAAGCATACTGCGGCGCAGTTTCTTCATCGTAATGTCTCCCAGTTAATCTCTTCGGCTTGTGCAGCACGCATTACCGCACTTTGAACGCGCGCGCGGATCACACAATCAAGCGCGCCCTTGTCGTCGATAATCAGCAAACCTTCAGTGACCGCGAGGGCGCTGAGTGTTTCATTGACGACGCTGCGGATTTGGTCGCCAAACTGTTTGATGACTTCACTGTTGATGATCACCGTCAGCTCACTGGCCGGGGCGATTTTTACCAGCAAATCGCTGGATTCAACCGTTCCTGCCAGCGCCTCCTTCATAATTTTCATTCGTTTTTCCTGCAGTTAACAAAGTGAGGGTGAAATAGTGAGTGCGTCGTCGTGCGTCGTTTCAACCGCCGCCGTGACGCAATAATGCTGTTTCAGGTGCGCATAAGTGCCGGGCGGAACGATGTCGCGTATACGGGCCAGCTGCTGCGTTTTGAGCAATGCGCGCACTTCGGATGCGGAAATGGCTCTGCCGCTGGCATGGCGTTTCCGTGGCAATTCGATAACGCTCAGTGGCGGTGAGGCCGAGCGGCCGGGCGTTTCCAGCCAGTCATGCATGTCGCAGTTGTACTGATGGGTGACCGGACAAAAAGGCTCGCTGCCGACAAACCGATGGGTAATGCCTAATGCCGGAGCGATGTACTGACGAAAAATCAGCAAATCCATCACGCTCCATGCCTGATTGACCAGCCCGGCATCCTTGAGGAAATAACCGGGAAAGGTCGCGCGCGAAATCAGATATTCCGAACCGGCATGCACGGTCACGTTAGGCAAATCCGCGACGCCCTGACGCACCATTTCAAGCCGTTCCTGAAACGGGAAATACGACACGTCTTCGCTGACCACAAACACATGCAGCCAGTCACAAGTGGCGGCCGCCTGTTCTGCCAGATAACGGTGGCCGAGGGTAAACGGATTAGCATTCATCACCACCGCACCGATACGCTGACCGTGGTGAAGGTGACGTTGCAGCGAACGACAGTAATGACTGATACCCACCGGCGTGTTTTCCATCAGTACGGCCACATCATCCCACTGCACCAGCGGATAAAATCCGCAGCCGCGAAAACGCTCCAGATTGGCAGGGCGGGTATAGAGAAACAGATGAAAATTACCGCGCTGAACCGCCAGGTTCTCAACTTCACCGAGCAATCTGGCGCTGAGATTTTCACCGCGCCAGCCGGACGCGACGGCGACGCATTTAATGGTGTTACTGACCAGACCTGCGCAGCCGACTACACGGTGGCCTGAACAGGCCACCACAAACTGTTCAATGTCATCATCCATGCCCAGCTGACTTTGCTGAAGCAGGGCACGAATGTCCTCAATCATGCCTTTTGGTGGCTTGCTGACAGAGATGACGTGAAAGTCAGGCGTATTACGACTGAACATAAGCCGGGCTCGCGTGACGACGGGGGGCAATCTTCATGTCTGCTGCGACAATCACATTGCTCAGATGACCAATCTTTTCGATTTCCACTTCAATGCGGTCGCCGGGTTTCATAAACAGCGGCGGCACACGTTTTTTGCCCACACCGCCGGGTGAACCTGTGATGATCACGTCACCGGCATGAAGCGAGGTAAAGGTGCTGATGTATTCAATCAGTTCAGCCACTTTGTGGATCATGCTGCAGGTGTTGTCGTCCTGCACCATATTGCCGTTGAGCCAGGTACGGATTGCCAGCGTGTGCGGATCGGGGATCTCATCGGCGGTGGTCATCCACGGCCCAAATGCGCCGGTCTGACGCCAGTTTTTACCGGCGGTAAACCACGTGTGCTGCCAGTCGCGGGCGGAACCGTCCATGTAACAGCTGTATCCGGCGACATGCGACAGGGCGTCTTCACGTGCGATATTTTCCCCCGCAGAACCGATAATCACCGCCAGTTCACCTTCATAGTCAAACTCAACGGAACGGCTCGGTTTGATGATGGGGGAGGCATGACCTGTCTGAGAATCAGCGAACCGCACAAACAGCGTCGGTGCCGGATTATGCTGATCAAACTCTTTGCGCTTTTCGGCGTAGTTCATGCCGACACAGAGAATTTTCTCCGGATTCTGAATCACCGGCAGAAACGTGATGTCGGCGAAATCCAGATCAGCGGGCAGGGCGGCGAGTTCCTGAGCCTGCGACAGCGCATTGCCTGCCAGCAGGGCTTTGAGGTCCGGATAACGCTTCCCGAGATGACGACCGAGGTCGATCATGCCCTTGTCGGTCGCGATGCCGTAGGACTTGCGCCCCTGATAGAGATAGCTTGCCAGTTTCATATTAGGTCCTGATTTAAAGAGATTTCACACAGCCTCAGACGAGGAAGTTGCCGAGCACCAGCAGCGACACGGAGACATTGATCGCGCCGCCGATGCGGGTGGCGATTTGCGCAAATGGCATGAGTTGCATACGGTTACCGGCGGTCAGGATCGCGACATCACCGGTTCCGCCCTGACCGCTCTGGCAGCAGGAGACAATGGCAACATCAATCGGGTGCATACCAATTTTCTTGCCAACGAAGAAACCGGTCGCAACCAGCGCCGCAACGGTGCTGACGATGACCAAAAGATTAGAAAGGGTGAATGCGGCGACCAGTTCATTCCACGGTGTGATTGCCACACCCACGGCGAACAGAATCGGATAGGTAACAGATGTCTGGAAGAATTTGTAAACCACCTGAGAACCTTCCAGCAGGCGTGGTGAAACGCCGTGCGCCAGTTTCAGCGCAACCGCCGCAAACAGCATGCCGACAGGTGCAGGAAGACCAATCAGTTTGTGTAACAGCATGCCCACCATATAAAGCAGAACGGCCAGTAACGCGCCTGCGGCAATGGTGGTGACATCAACTTTACCGCCGGTGCTGCTCAGTTTGCTGCTGTCAGCGGTGGCATTTTTGGACGTCGGCATCAACTGGCCTTCGCCGGTCAGATGCGGATAGCGTTTACCTAACTGATTGAGTGAGCCGGAAATAACGATAGCGGTCAGACCACCCAGCATGACGATCGGCAGAATGCGACCGAGCGCCACACCCTGATCCATATGCAGTAATGCCGCGTAACCGATGGAAAGCGGAATAGCCCCTTCACCGACGCCACCGGCCATAATCGGCAGGATCAGGAAGAAGAAAATCTGGAAGGGTTCCATGCCCAGCGCCAGGCCAACGCCCATGCCGGTTAACATGCCGACCACTTCACCGCACAGCATCGGGAAGAAGATGCGCATGAAACCCTGGATCAGCACTTTGCGATCCATGCTCATAATGCTGCCGACGATAATGCAGCAGATATAGAGGTAAAGAATGTTGGTGCTTTTATAGAACTTAGTGGTGGATTCCACTACCACATCCGGCAGCAGGCCGTAATAGACCAGTGCGGAAGGGATAAAGGTGGCGCAAATCGCCGCCGCGCCCATCTTGCCGATGAAAGGCAGGCGCTTACCGAACTCACCGCAGGCGAAACCAAAGAACGCTAAAGTAGCGACCATCACCACAATATCGCTGGGCAGTTTTCCATCAAGGCAATCAATGGCGATCAGCACGCCAGCCATGACAAATAAAGGCAGTGGAATAATGCCGATCTTCCAGGTGTCGAGAATATGCCACCATTTTTCTTTTAATGAGAGCTGTTTTGCGGGTGAAGATCCCGCGGGAACAGAATAGGTGTCGTCGGTTGTACTCATGATGAATCCCCTGTGTCAATTTGTGCAGGGAGTGTAAGAGAGATAATGCCCGCTAATATGTGAGGTGCCACAAATTAGAAACGGTATTTTAAAGGAGTGAAAGGTTTTTATGGTTTTAATTAAATTCATAAAGTGGCTGAGTTTATTTTTTCGTGGTTTTTATGGTGTTATTTGTAATTATAATATTGCTGTTAATTTATGGTGAAATAACTGTTGTGAATTATGTATCTCGCCACCCGTGGCTTGCTTTGGCGGGCGATGTTCTGCGGCACGCCTCGCAACTTTTATTCTCCACTCTGACTGGAATACCGCCCGGTGATAATATCCCTGCACTGTTATTAATATCACTGTTTGTTTACAGGTTGCCTGATGCGGTTTCGGCCTTCTTTTCAGATAAAACTTTTTACTTATCTTGTTATGTTATTTATGGCGCTGCTTTCGATAGTGGGCATTTATTACTATCAGGATATTCAGAGACAGTTGTATGACGATATGGGTATTCGTGCAAAAGTTCAGGCAGACGAAATTGCACTTATTCCCTCATTAATAAACGCAGTTGAAAATAAGGATATTTCAGCAATTAACCATTTAATGAAGAATGTCTCTGCACACAGTGATGCCAGTTATATGGTGATCGGCGACGGGAAAGCGATGCATCTGTTTCACTCCATCGATGCCGACAGGCTGGGGTCAACGCTGATCGGCGGTGATAACAAAGAGGTGCTGGCCGGTAAAAGTACCACCACAATCAGGCTGGGAGGCGCCGGATTGTCATTGCGCAGCAAAGCACCCATCCGCAATGCTGAAAATCAGGTGATCGGTATCGTCTCGGTCGGGTATCTGACCAGCCACATTAATAGCCTGACACTCGAGAAAGTGATCAGCATTTTACTGGCCGCAGCCACGTTGCTGGTGGCGTTGTTTACTTTCTCCTGGTTTTTCTCCCGCTCGATCAAAAAGCAGATGTTCTCGCTGGAACCGCGCGACATCGGTCTGCTGGTGCGTCAGCAAAAAGCCCTGATGGAGTCTATCTACGAAGGCGTGATCGCCATTGATGACCAGTTTCGCGTGGCGGTGGTCAACCAGGCCGCTAAAAAATTACTGAATCTGGATGCGCCGTCGCGTGAATTGCGCGGTCTCCCGCTTCAGCAGGTCATCGTTCCGGTCGGTTTTTTCACTCCGCAGGTGATGCTGGAAAAAGATATTCACGATGAAATTTGCCTGTTCAATAACCTGACGGTGATCGCCAGCCGGGTGCGGATCATGCTGGAAAATCAGCTGCAGGGTTGGGTGATTACTTTCCGCGATTGCAGCGATATCGACCGGCTCAGCATCCAGCTCAGTCAGGTGCAACGTTATGCCGATAACCTGCGCATCATGCGTCATGAACAGCTTAACTGGACAGCGACGCTCGCGGGTTTGTTGCATATGGGGCGTTATGACGAGGCCATACGCTACATCGAGGCGCAATCAGAAAATGCACAGGAAATACTGGATTTTGTCTCGGCGCGTTTTTGCTCACCCAGACTGTGCGGATTGCTACTGGGTAAATATGCCCGTGCCCGTGAAAAGGGCGTCGTGCTGGAGTTTGATCCGGCCTGTGAGATAACCCGGTTGCCGGCAACACTGAGTGAAACTGAGCTGATGTCAGTTATCGGAAATCTGCTGGATAACGCCATTGAAGCTACGCTGCTGCGCGGTAGCGAGGCAGGGCCGGTCGAGGTGTATATCGTTTGCAGCCAGGATGAACTGGTGATTGAAGTGGCAGATCACGGAGTGGGTATTACGCAGGAACGGCGGGAAGACATATTTTCGATGGGTGTGACTTCAAAGCCGGAAGGGGATCACGGCCTTGGGCTGCATCTGGTCGCCAGCTATGTCAGCCATGCTGGCGGCAGTATTGAGGTTTCCGACAATGTGCCAACCGGTGCTGTTTTCTCTGTTTTTATCCCCAACGGTAACGGAGTTCCAGGTCATACAGCAGAGTACCTTCAACCGGAAAATACGGAAGTGAGTAAATGATGCAAGCTGAAATAATTGACGTAATGATTGTGGAAGATGAAAACCGGCTGGCACAGCTTTATGCCGAACTTATAGACAATCATCCCTGGCTGAGACTGGCGGGTGTAGCAACAACGTTGCGCGAAGCCAGAGAACTTATAGAAGCAAAACGACCGCAGCTCCTGCTGCTGGATAACTATTTACCTGACGGTCAGGGCATTTCATTAATTGAAAATGACCTGCTTAAAAAGACCCACTGTTCGGTGATCTTTATTACAGCGGCCAGTGACATGAACACGTGCAGTCAGGCGATCCGCTGCGGGGCTTTTGATTATATTTTGAAGCCTGTGTCGTGGAACCGGCTGCAACAATCGCTGGAGCGTTTTATTCAGTTCAGCCAGACGCAGCGTGCCTGGAAAGTGGTGGATCAGCAAAACGTCGACAGTCTTTACCAGCTACAGGCGAAGGATTTTACGCCGAAAGCGGGCAATAAAGGCATCGAGGAAAATACACTTAATCTTGTGGAAGGTATCTTTATCCAGGAGAGCGGGCGTTGCTATTCAGTGGATGAAGTGGTCAGTGAAACCGGTTTGAGTAAAACCACTGCCCGGCGTTATCTTGAACATTGTGTGCAGAAAGGAGATTTGAAAGTCGAAATGCTGTACGGGAAAATTGGCCATCCCCGCCGGATGTACCGGCGGGCGTAGCAGTCAAAACTATTCGGTTCTTTTCGTTTTCGGGTATTTCCACAGCCAGCGACCGCTCGCCATGCGCCAGTAAAAGAATATTCCGCGCACGATCCAGTCGAGGAACATCCCCAGCCAGATGCCAACCACGCCAAAACCAAGAACAATACCGAGGAAATAGCCCACCACAATACGACAACCCCACATGCCGAGCATCGAGACGTACATTGTGAAACGTGCGTCACGTGCGCCTTTTAGTCCTGCAGGTAATACCCAGGACGCGGCCCAGAAAGGCATAAAGGCGGCGTTCAGCCAGATGAGGATTTTTACGACGTCGATAACGTCTTGTTCATTGGTGTAAAACCGCGCCAGCAATCCGGCAAACGGCACGGAAAGGAACGCCAGCACGCACAGCCCGAAAGTGGATAACCAGAATATGTGGCGCAACTGGCGCTCGGATTGAGCAATTTGCCCTTTACCCAGGCGCGTACCGACAATGATGGTAGAAGCTGACCCCAGGGCATTCCCCGGCAGGTTGATCAGTGCGGCAATCGAGAAGGCAATAAAGTTACCGGCAATGACATTGGTGCCCATGCCCGCCACAAAAACCTGTGTCAGTAATTTACCGCCGTTAAACAGCACGGATTCAATACTGGCCGGGATACCGATGCCCAGCACTTCACGCAAAATATTGGTATTAAGTGGCAGGAAATAACTTTTCAGGGAGATTTTCAGCGAAGGGTTGAAACCGACCATCAGCACAAAAATGACCGCAATCGCACCGATATAACGGGCGATAGTCAGCCCCAGACCGGCACCGATAAAGCCCAGACCGTGCCAGCCAAAACAGCCGTAAATCAGCACGCTGCTGATCACCAGATTGAGGATGTTCATCCCGCCATTCAATAACATCGGGATTTTGGTGTTGCCCGCACCCCGCAGCGCACCGGAACCTATCAGTGCGATGGCCGCCGCCGGATAACTCCAGCTACTCATTTGCAGATAAGACAGCGCCAGTTCTTTGACTTCCGGCTCCGCATTTCCGGCGATCATGTCGATAATCACATGCCCGGAAAATTGCAAAAGTATGGCCAGAAGCACCGCGAAAACGGTCATGATGGCCAGCGACTGACGGGCAGCAGCGCGGGCGCGTTCATGGTCGAGTTTTCCCAGACTGAAGGCAACGACAACGGTAGTCCCCAGATCGACCGCCGCGAAGAACGAAATCACCACCATGTTAAAACTGTCGGCCAGGCCAACGCCCGCCATCGCTTCCTTACCCAGCCAACTGACCAGAAAAGTACTCAGTACGCCCATCAGCAGGACGCAGGCATTCTCAAAAAAGATCGGGACAGCGAGGGGCGTTATTTCGCGCCAGAACAACGTGCGGTAAGAACGCCGTTTCGGATACCAGGGCGTGCGCTCGATGGCTTTGCGCAAAGAGACGATGACGTTTTGCAAGAGAGTTCCAGTGTGGAAGAAAGTAGAACAGCGTTTTAATTTATGATGGTAAAAGACTCCGCAATATGCAAAGTCTTTTTATGGAAATCCTTAATTCCCCGTCATATTTCGTGCCGCAGATGCGCTGGCTGCGTTTAACAACCCGAATCACTGACTGAATGTCAGCTCATCGGGATTATCAAACTTGCCGCCTGCCTGCAACCCGAACTATTCAGGGGAGTTCAGAGTGGTTTTCAGCGGAAAGGCGGCTCATTAAACGTGCGCAATTTGCGTGAATGCAGATGATCGCCTTCGGCGCGCAGCAGGTCGATAGCGCAGATGCCAATTTGCAGATGTTCTGAAATGGCGCCTTCGTAGAATTTGTTCGCCTGGCCCGGCAGTTTGATTTCACCGTGCAATGGCTTATCCGATACGCACAGCAACGTGCCGTAAGGCACACGGAAACGGTAACCTTGCGCGGCAATTGTCGCACTTTCCATATCGACGGCCACGGCACGGCTGAGATTAAAGCGCAGTGCCGACGCGGCGTAACGTAGTTCCCAGTTACGGTCATCGGTGGTCACAACCGTACCGGTGCGCAGCCGTTGCTTCACTTCCTCACCCGGCATTCCGCTCATTTTTTTCGTTGCGTCGTAAAGTGCGCGCTGCACTTCAGCGATGCTCGGGATAGGAATATCTGGCGGCAGAACGGCATCCAGAACGTGATCGTCACGCAGATAGGCGTGTGCCAGAACATAATCACCAATCGACTGCGTTTCACGTAATCCACCGCAGTGACCAATCATCAGCCATACGTGTGGCCGTAAGACGGCCAGGTGATCGCAAATGGTTTTGGCGTTCGCCGGACCCACGCCGATATTCACCAGCGTAATACCCGAGCCGTCGCGGGCAATCAGGTGATAGGCAGGCATCTGATGCTTTTTCCAGGCCAGATCAGACACTGCCTGTTCCGGATTCTGCGTCTCTGCGGTAATGAATACACTGCCCGCGCAGGCCAGCGCCTCGTAAGGACTTTCAGGATCGGCAATCTGCGCGCACGCCCAGCTGACGAATTCATCCACGTAGCGGGTGTAGTTGGTGAAAAGTACATACGGCTGAAAGTGTTCGATCAGTGTGCCGGTGTAATGACGCAGGCGCGCCAGCGAGAAGTCCGCCCGCAGGGCATTAAAATGCGACAGCGGGAAGATATCGCCGGGATAACTGAGGCCATCTGCGGTTTCATCGCCAATTTGCGAGAGTTCGGTGGTCGGAAAATGCTTCGCCAGACCCGCGCTCATTGAGCGGTCAAGCATCAGATCTGAGCCGTCAATCACGTAGGAATACGGGATTTCCTGCTGGGAAGGGACGACTTCAATTACCGCTTCATATTCCTCTTCCAGCAGGGACAGCTGCTCGAGCAGATAGTGACGGAACAATTCAGGGTGCGTGATGGTGTTGGCATAACGGCCGGGATGGGAAAAACGGCCATAAGCGCGGGTCGGGTTTTTAGCGGGCGTTACGCCGTCCCAGGTGACACGTAATTCCGGGTAAACAAACAACCCGGCGGCACGCGCACTGATGTCAGGCAGTGTCCCCTCAACGATGAAGTCTTTAATCGCCACCCGCAATGCGGCCACAGAGCTGTTATACATCTCTTCGAGCTTCTCAATCGCCTGTGAAGCGGTGAGGGACTTGTTATCCATACGTTTTCCTTTGTGCTTCTTTCGTCATCATTCACTCTAAATATGGCTTGTCTGCGCGCTGCCGCCAATGTTTTATTCGCGCAACTGTTCCGGATGATGCTTTTTTAACAGGTGGCGGTTCAGTGCGGCTGAGACGTTTTCATAAACATCGCCGTGAGGGCCGAGAGCACACAACCGGCCATCAGGTAGATGGCGACAGAATGCCATTCCCCTCCTGAGAAATTCAGCAACGCAGCGGCAATAAACGGCGTAAATCCACCGCCGACCACGCTGGCGACCTGATACCCCACACCCGCACCGCTGTAGCGGTAACCCGCGCCAAACATTTCCGTGAACATCGGTTGCTGGACGCAGACCACCATATCGTGGGCGATATTTGCCAGCAGCAACGAGAAGATAACTACGCCAACAATGGAGCGGGCTTCCAGCGCCATAAAGAACGGGAAGGCGCTCAGTGCGCCAACGAGTGCGCCGGTAATGTAAATGCGGCGACGCCCGTAACGGTCTGCAAGCCAGGCAAACAGGGGAATAGTCAGGCAACTGATACCGCCGACCAGCAGTCCGATATTCAGAAACAGTTCACGCGACATCCCAAGGTTGTGCGTCGAATAGTTAAGTGCAAACGCGGTGACAATGTACATCGTCAGCAATTCACACAGGCGCAGGAGGATGATTTTCAGAAATGCGCCGGGATGGCGGAACAGTGCTTCGAATACCGGTAAGCGTTTTTTTGCTTCTTTTGGCTGCTCTTCCTGAGCGCGTTCAAACTCGACCGACTCTTCCATACCGTTACGCACCCACAGCGCGCCGAGTACCAGCACAACACTGAACAGGAACGGCAAACGCCAGCCCCAGCTCATGAACTGCGCATCCGTTGTCAGGCTGCTTATCAAAGACACCAGACCGGTTGCGAGTAACAGGCCGACGCCATAACCCATCTGAATGCCGCTGCTGTAGAAGGCTTTTTTTCCGGCAGGCGCACTTTCGACAGCCAGCAACGCTGCGCCGCCCCATTCACCCCCGACGGCAAACCCCTGAATAGCGCGCAGCGTGACCAGCAGCGCCGGAGCCCACCAGCCAATCGTCGCGAAAGAGGGAAGAATACCGATGCACGCGGTGGCGATGCCCATGATCCAGACGGTCATCATCAGCATCCGTTTGCGGCCCAGACGATCGCCGAAATGGCCGAAGACAATGCCGCCGAGCGGGCGAAAGAGAAAGCCGACGCCGAAAGTAGCAAATGCGGCGAGCGTGCCCATTGCCGGGTCGATTTGCGGGAAGAACTCGCTGTTAAACACCAGCGCTGCGGTGATGCCGTACAGCAGAAAATCGAACCAGTCTACGACTGCGCCAACGAAGCTGCCCCAGGCAGCCCGGCGGGCACGGTTATGTGAAATTATCTCCTCATCGGGGCGGGGGGCGGTGAGCATGGAGTCCATAATTGTCCTGTCTGTTCCTCAGATTTCTAAACTTTTAGTTATTAGCGTTTTTATTTATTAAAACAGTTAAGCGGGTTTCATCTGGCGCACAGCAAAATAAAACCGCTACTGAGACTACAGCGTCAACCGTCAGGTTAAAAACGCTTTTGCAAAGTGAAGGGAATTTAATGCGGGGAAGGAGGCTGACAGGGGTTTTACAGGAAATTTCTCATTCAGAACGGGCTGGCATTGCGGGCTTCTATCCGCTCCAGGCTGACAGGGTGTACAAAGTGCAGTTCGCTGGCGTGCAGCATCAGCCGCGGAGTCTGTTCTGTGCCGGGCAGCAGGCGGCCGCCATACAGGTCACAGCCTAAAATAGGATGACCCATCTGCTGGCAGTGGATGCGAAGCTGGTGAGTGCGCCCGGTTTCCGGCATCAGCTGAACCCGTGTTAACGGCAGCGACGTTCCGTCCTCCAGCTTATGATAAAAGCGCTCAACCACCTGATAGCCGGAGCGGGCAGGCTTGCCAGTGATTGCACAAATCGACATCAGCGGGAACAGCGCCGGGTCTTTGGCAATCGGCGCGTCTATCACCCCTTCATCATCTTGCAAATGCCCGCAGAGCAATGCGCTGTAGATTTTGGTCACGGTGCGCTGGCTGAACTGCTGGCAGAGGGCAGCATTTATCGCTTTATTACGGGCGAGCACCATCAGACCGGAAGTGCCGAAATCCAGACGATGGATCAGGGTGCAACCGGGGAATAGCTTTACCAGCCGGTGATGAACAGAATCCAAATTTTGCGGATTTTTCCCAGAGAGACTGAGTAGTCCGGAGGGTTTATTGATAAGCACCAGATGCTCGTCCTGAAAGAGGATCTCAATCGTTTCATGGCACGGCGGGGCAATAAAGGTATCAATAATCGCAGACATCAGACTAACCGGCGGAAGAGTGGGACCGGATGATAACGAATTTTAAAGCAGGTGGCGACCTGTCGGGCAGGTGAAGAGTGAAACACACCAAAGCAAAACGCCCGCTTAAGTTTCCTTAAGCGGGCGTTTCTGGTCAGGCTCAGTCAGTAATTAACCCTGAGAATCCAGTGAATTATCAGAGTAAAGATTCAAGCTTTTGTCTTGCCTGAGTCGTCAGACGTTTAATGCCGAGTGATTTAGCCATTTCAGCAATCTTGTTCTCTCCACTGGTGTCCAGCGCCAGCGCGCACAGTTCTTCGCTGGGAATGGCATCAACCAGCCGGATATCATTTTCTGTTGCTGGTAAGCGATAGCTATTCCAGTCGGCACGCTGACCGGCAGATAGCCAGACAAAATTTTCGCCATAGTGATCGGTAGCAATATGATAGTGCTTATCGACGACCTCCATCACACGTTCCCTGATCAATCTGCCGGCCCGGTTAAAACCGTGAACCCGGGAAATTCGTTGTATTAACGTGGTTTCAAGAACAGGTGATTCCGTTGTCACTACGGCCTCAATGAGGCCGTTGAGCGTTTCATTGTATTCAGGGTCATAAAATTTCTCGGCATTAGTTTTGCTGCTCCATTCCTGCAAATCATTGATCTTGTACTTACCCGTAGGGGAGATTTTCGCAATATCCGGGACGACAGAAGAGGCATATTTTATGGCAGGCACTGGGCTGCCAATATCGTCATTTTCCGCCTCCTTTTGCCTGACCCTCTCAATGGGGGCTGCAATTTCTTCATCATTTGCCACAGGTGAAATCAAACTTGCGACTGAATAGACCCTAGTTTCCTAGACTGTTCCGTGCCTCATGAACCAGGCACTTTCATAAGCTGCAGGGGGTTGATCCTCACAGGCACTGTGGCGG